>NZ_CP162130.1:0-747500 GCF_040833975.1 Leptospira sp. WS92.C1 | reverse complement strand
AAAGTATCCAGAGCTTCCATCAGTTTCAGAATTGCAGGAGCGCCGATTTCAGACTCATCGCCTTCCAGAGCTTTTACTGCAGAACCGTGAACGATAGGAGTAGTATCGCCTGGGAAGTTGTATTTGTTGAGAAGGTCGCGAACGTCCATTTCAACCATTTCAATCATTTCAGATCTTTCGTCAGCTGCAAGCATGTCCGCTTTGTTGATGAATACGATCACGTAAGGAACACCTACCTGGCGAGCCAGAAGAATGTGTTCTTTTGTTTGTGGCATTGGTCCGTCCGTTGCAGATACAACGAGAATAGCCGCGTCCATTTGAGCCGCGCCGGTGATCATGTTTTTCACATAGTCAGCGTGACCCGGACAATCTACGTGTGCATAGTGACGGTTAGTAGTTTCATATTCCTGGTGAGAAGTAGCAATGGTGATCCCACGAGCTTTTTCTTCCGGAGCATTATCAATTTGGTCATAAGCAACAGCTTTGTTCTTACCACCGATCGCTTTTGCAAGTGTAGTAGTAATAGCTGCCGTCAGGGTTGTTTTACCATGATCCACGTGACCAATTGTACCAACGTTTAAGTGAGGTTTCGACCTATCAAATTTTTCTTTAGCCATAGCGACCTTTTAATCTCCTTACTTTTTAACGAACCCTAACGGGAATCGACTAATGTAATTACGTAATAGTGTTCAGAGTCAAAAAGGGAGTCCAGAGACAGAACACCCCTTCCCTGTGTCATATTTCTAAGCACGCTTGCAAAGCCAAGCAAGTTTTCCGTAGAAGCCTTTGCGTGGATAAGCGACTTGCCGTCTCCGACAGAAACCACATCATGAATCTTTGCATTTCTCTTTGAGAGAGCACCAAGCACATCACCGAGTGAAGAATCTGGTATCAAAATCTCTAATAAAGAAAGAGGCCCCACAACTTCCGTGTTATCCGGAATTATGTCTTTTAAGCCTTTGATGACGGCTACTTTTACAAGTGAAGAAATTTCCATCCATTGATGATCCGGAGGATCGTATCGATGGACGATTAAATCCAAGCCGAGGATTTCTTCTCCCTTGGATCCCTTTGCTACTACTTCATAAAATGCTGAAGTAATCGCTTCTTCTAGAGTTTCAGTAATCTTAGTTTCAAACCGCACTTCTCTGGAGAAACTGTGAGAGCTAACCAGAGAGGCGTGCACCAGTCCGCTTGAGATTTTTTGATCAAACGCGGTATGCTGAAATTCACCCTGTTTAACCATTTTTTTCCAAAGCTCAAACCTTGCAACTTTTATCGCACTCAAGTTAAACTTACGAGGGAAGAATTCTTTCAAACGCGAAAGGGAAACTTCCAAATGAAGCTCACCAAGTCCGCCCAGTTGAATCTGTCCTGTGTCAGGAAGAATCTTGATTTCCAAGCCTTCATCCAACCAAGTCAAAAGGCGAAGAGATTCCCAAAGAGAATCTCTATCTTCGTCAATTTCGGGTTCAAGAAGGACCTGAAACTGTTTCCGAACGGGCTGTAGTTCCGACCTATAATTCGATTGGGGGGAAGAATAAAGAATGTCTCCCGGTTTTAAGGAATCCTGCCCGGCTACGACGAAGATCTCTCTCGATTTTGCCAGGTCCGTTTCTTCAAAATCACGGGTGGAAACCAGATACAGAACATCTGTCTTATTTCGACCGGAGATGGACCAGAATTCTTGATTTTGTGGGAACTCCTTCGCAGGAAGAATGTAGACAATTCTCCCCAGATCCGGATGGAGCTCTCTCTTGAAAGCGATTCCCAATTCTTCATCGGGGCGATTCGTGGGTTGAAAATACCGAGAAAGAAGTTCGAGCGACGTGAGGAGTTCCCGCACACCATCTCCTTGAAGCGCAGAACCGCCGAGAACGGGGAAAAGTTCTTCTTTCCAAAACCCTTTTCCAAAACCTTCTTTTGCAAGATCCGCCAGCAAATCCGGATTCTTGAGATATCTCTCGGAAAGACCGGAATCCCATTCTAAAAGTGGTAAAAGGCTCGGGTCGGAACTACGTTCCTGGGATAAAAAGAATTCGCCTCCGTCCTTCCAGAGAAGAACCGGTTCTTTTTCAAGGACCGCTTCCAAGTCCACGAGAGAATCCGTGATATCGATTCCCTTTCGATCCAATTTATTGAGAAAAAATAGAATCGGAATTTTTCTCTTCCGAAGCCATTCCACATTTTGAAGCGTTTGTGATTTGAGTCCTTCATAAGCGTCGATGAGAATGATTCCCAAATCGGCAACCACAAGTGAAGCGCTAGTTTGACTCTGAAAGTCCAGATGTCCCGGGTTGTCCAAGAATTGAAATAATACCGTCGGAGTTTTTGCATTCGGCCAAAATACGCGCGCAATCGTGGATTGGATGGAGATCCCACGTTCGATTTCTTCTTGGAGATAATCGGATTCGGTGGTTCCTTCTTCGATCGTTCCTGGTCTGCGGATCATGCCGGTTTCGAAAAGAATCCTCTCCAAAAGAGTGGTTTTTCCGGCGTCGATATGGGCAAAAATTCCAACGTTCAAGATCTGCATGAATCAACCTTTCGACTTTGTTAAACGTACAAAATTAAGAATCGATCAGGGTTACGATTCTTTTTTGAAATTCCAAAACAATTTCAAAACAAGAGTTGTCTCGATCGAATCAAATTAACCTGATCCAACGGATCCGGAATTACGAGTAGAAAACGAATGGAGGATTCGGAAAAGAATCGAACTCTCCGCGATTTAGTAAAAAACACAAGGTCTGCAAAATCGCAAATCAGGAAACGGCGGTCTCTCTCCATCCTACTCATAGCCAATTTGGTATAAGAAATCGAACGGACTCGCGGTAAAATAAAGCCTTCTATCTGATACAGTCGGATCGATGGGATATCTGATTCGACCTAGATAACAACGCAAAAAAAGAAAGTCCTACTACTACAGCTCAATCTACAAAAATTGGGATCTCCATCGACTGCGTAGATATGATTTTCCTTTCGCATCTACATCTCGATTACATCGGAAAATAGAGTTACGATCCTTTGATTCCACGACATCGTTTCCATGTTTCTTTTCTGTAGCGGATGGTGGGTTGGATCTATTTGTTCTCGTTTTTTAATATATAAATTTCAGAATGTATATTTTAAAAAGCAGGAGTTCCCACAAGAATGTCGATCTATAACATTTTGGGACAAGATATGAGTTCCTACTTTTGATTTTCCAAAGTAAATTTTTCTTTGGGAATCGTTTCACCGATAAAGGAGCGATTGCTTTTAGAGGTAAAGAATTTCCATCAACGCGGGAGTTCCTACATCGATTCTTCTTTGAAACTTTTACAGCAAATTGAAATGAAAGAGCTCCTACATTGATTTACGCTCTAAACTTCTCAAAAAGTTCAGAAAATAAAACGCTCATTTACATATCAAAAATAAAAACGTATGCAGCCACGTTCCGTGTAAGAGTTCCTACATTCTTCCAGACAAAAAATCCTCGTTCAAAAAGAAGGAGTTCCCACAAGATTTCACACTAATTCTCTAGGAGAAAGGGGAGTTCCCACAAATACTTCAGCAAACTCAAACCCCACTGACCCAACCGTAGGGCAAGCACCCAATGAACCCCGCCTTCCACTACTGTGGAAATCGGTTCAACTCCTTTTGATCAAAAAAACCGACTATCGATTGGCCAAAAAAGTTGGTGATTGATGTAAAGGTTATCTGCAAATCTCCATCGGAAGCGATTGCTAAGAAAAGCCTTGATGATTTTTCAACCAAATGGGACAGTCGGTGTCCGAAGATCAGCAAGTTTTGGAGAAGCAATTGGGAATCGGTGATTCCTTTTTGGCTTGTCCGCCTAATACTCATAAGGTGATATACGCCACAAATCCTATGAGTCTATGAATATGGGCTTAAGAAAAATGATCAAGAATCGGGGTTCGTTTCCGACCGATGAGGCGGCAATCAAGCTTCTCTATTTAGCATTGAATCCGATTCTAAAAAACGGGCTATGTCGATTCAAGATTGGGATGGCGAGCTCTCCTTAGAGAGCAAGTCGCTGAGTTCAAGCGATGAATCAATTTTCGATTCTTTTCGGGGATCGATTGAATCTCGATTCGTTTTAAAGAAAGTTATTTACACAGTATTCATGATACCGCCAGGATCTTCCGCAACCGGGTCTGCATGATTAGATGCTTACTAAAAGACTTGTATTTTTATATTTAATATCGCAGCATCATTTGAAATGAATTTTAGCAACGGCCCGAAGTATCTCCTTTATAAAATTTTGAAACTATTTGGTTCCCTTTTTATTTTATTCCTTTTTTATTTAGGATTTACTCTCATTCAGATTCAATTTCGTTTGAAAGATTTGAAATTGACTCCTGTCCCTCGAGATCAAGTCCAAAAGATTCCTTTGAGTTCGGAAGCAGCCGGCGAACTTTTTTCATTACTTTCCCCTACGATTTATACAAATGACCATCGTGGAGCTTTTCCAAGTGAAACTATCCTATCAGAAACTGTATACAAATTCTCAAAGTCAGATTTCGAATTCGTTTTGAACTTTTTATCACAGATTCCAGAGAAAGAAATGAAAGAACCAAAACGCAAGCACAAGAATTCAAGCAAATTGTACACTGAATGGAAAGTTCTTCCAAATAACGATACGCAAGCTGCCAATGAAGTTGACACTATAGAAATCATTTTTTCCTGGAGCTTGTTAGAAAATATTTATGATTGTACAATGACTGCTTTAGACTTAGACAATGATTGGTATTTAGGAGGAGGAGATCGAATCGATTGTATGCTCCCAGAGATAGTTATGAATGGAGATTCTCGCATCCTATATTTTTCTCAATTCAGTTCCAATTCCGAAGCATCCTGTTCATTGAATCATTATAATTCTTCGACTTACTATTCAATCCGACGTTCTAAAAATCTTCTTACCCGTAGTACCTATTATTGTAGCCTTATGTTTTGAATGTGAGGGTAAGTCTTACCTTCGATTCAATTAAATTCTCATCTTCAACCTGCTTTTTGTCGAGTCATCCAGGGCAAATTGGGTTAAGAAAGACGTATTAGATCGAATCAAAAATCAATTCTCCCGTCCATACTCAAATGGAGTTCCCACAAAAACCTCAATCAACCCAAACCTCAACTCACGTCAAATGATCCCAAACAAGCGACCATACAATAAGGCTTGAGTTTTTGAGAATAAGATGCCTTTTTCAAAAAGACACAGTCGGAATTCAATAAAACACTCTTCTCAACGGATCGCATTTCGGGGCATTTATTTTCGATGAGAGTTGCACGAGAAAACTCAGGTCTCGTTCCCAGGCGCTAACGAGATGCTCCGCCATTCGTTGATTTGAGATCGATCCATAAAAAAAGCGACTTTTGAGCTTTCTTCTCGTTTTCTATCGAAATCGTTCGACAAATAAAAAAAGAGAGGCAAGTGCCTCTCTTTTTACGATCTGAAATCGACTCTCCTTGAGAGAGTCGTCGATAAAACTCTTTCTTACCAGCGATAGTGACTGAATGCTTTGTTTGCTTCCGCCATTTTTCGGATATCTTCTTTTTTCTTGATAGCCGAACCGGTTCCCTTCTGAGCTTCGATAAATTCAGCAGCCAGTTTGGAAGCCATTCCCTTTTCGTTTCTATCTCTGGAATAACGGATCAACCAACGAATTCCAAGAGCGAGTCTTCTTTCCGGACGAACCTCGATAGGAACCTGATACGTAACCCCGCCCACTCTTCTGGACTTTACTTCTACTTGAGGCTTGGAATTTTCCAACGCTTCACGGAAAGTAGTGTACGGATCGTTACCGGTTTTTTTCTGAATGATCTCGAGCGCATCGTAGAATAATTTCTCAGCTACGGATTTTTCGCCACTTAACATGAGGCAATTGATAAACTTCGCAACTTGAACGTCGTTGTAAACTGGATCCGGAGTAATTTTCCGGGGTTCAACTTTTCCTCTTCTTCTAGACATCTTCTATCTTCCCCCGATTAAGCCTTAGGACGTTTTGCGCCATATTTCGAGCGGCTGTTTCTTCTCTTATCAACACCTAAGGTGTCCAAGGTTCCCCGAATGATATGATAACGAACCCCTGGAAGATCTTTTACTCTTCCACCACGAATCAGAACCACGTTGTGTTCCTGAAGATTATGTCCCTCACCTGGAATGTATGCAGTAACCTCGATTCCAGTTGTCAGACGAACCCTTGCGACTTTTCTCAAAGCCGAATTCGGTTTTTTCGGAGTAAATGTCATTACTCTCGTACAAACTCCTCTTCTCTGAGGAGAGCTCTTTAATGCAGGAGATTTTGTTCTCTTCTTCTGCTTTTGCCTGCCGTGGCGAATCAATTGACTGATTGTTGGCATGAATATCCTTCTCTAAAAAAATTTCAGATCGTTTTTACCAAATCGCCAAACACTTTCGATTTGTAAAGTGAATGATGATCGTTCTGATTCGGTCGAATCTCGTGATATACACCGAAATTCGCCTTTTCCATTCGATCCGAAATTCTCCGCTTCGTTTTGGTTCGAATGGAAGAATTTGGATCGTTCACAACACGCCGTCCGATCAAGCACGGCGCGGTGTCTTTATTCGTCTCCGTCAGCGTCCGATTCTTCTGCGATCGCTTGAGGAATTTCTTCTTCCTCTTCTATTTCCAACGGACGGTCCAAATCTCCGTAAGTAGATTTGAATACCGCGATATCTTTATACTTCTTCGTTCCGGTTCCCGCAGGAATCATGTGACCGATGATGACGTTCTCTTTAAGACCCATCAGGTTGTCGGTTTTTCCTTTAATCGCAGCGTCCGTAAGAACCTTCGTAGTTTCTTGGAAGGAAGCCGCGGAGAAGAATGATTCCGTATTCAAGGACGCTTTTGTAAGTCCGAGAAGAATCGGAACCGAATCCGCAGGAGAACCACCTTCGGCGACGACTCTTCTGTTTTCTTCGTTAAACACAAGACGATCGATTTGTTGCTGATTTACAAAACCGGTGTCTCCGGAATCGGTAATCAAAACTTTTCTCAACATTTGTCTTACCACAACTTCGATGTGCTTATCGTTGATATGAACCCCTTGCAGTCGGTAGACTTCTTGGACTTCCTGAACGAGATACACTTGAAGCGCGGTAACACCTTTTACGCGAAGAATGTCGTGAGGATCCAGATTTCCATCGTCGATTTGATCCCCTCTCTTCACGAAGTCTCCGTTACGAACCCGAATCTGTTTTCCAATCGGAATCGCAACTTTTACTTTTTCCTGATCCGGATTGTCCGGATGGATATAAAGAATCCGTTTTTCTTTTACGATCTCACCGCTGATCTCGATTCTACCATCGGTTTCGGCAAGAGTTGTGGCATCCTTAGGTCTTCTCGCTTCGAAAAGCTCGTCCACCCTTGGAAGTCCCCCGGTAATATCCCGAGTTTTTTCGGCTACCGTTGGAATTTTGAAAAGAATGTCTCCGGCTCTTACCTTGTCTCCGTCTTGAACGGAGATAAGAGCATCCACTGGAACCGAATATTCTTCTCTCGAACTTCCGGATACAACCGCGATTCTCGGGTTGAGTTTTTCTCTTCTTTGCTCGATTACTTTCAGAAGAATGTTGGAAGTTTTCACGTCCTCGTCTCTTCTAACGTTTTTTCCGATCTCAAGATCCATCCACTGGATGCTACCTTCGAACTCGGAAATACCTACCTCGTTGTAAGGGTCAAATTCCGCGATCGGCTGGTTCGGCTGAGTGATATCGTTTACTTTTACGTTTACGACGGTTCCGGTTTTTACCGGAATCACTGCCTCTTCTCCCAAGATACGAAAAACCCCATTCTCAATATGAATGGTTCCCGGCATTTCGGAAGTGATGTTCTCACCGCTCGGGGCAGTTGCTACCAACTCTCCTTTATCCACCTTCTGACCGTTTTCAACTCTTAAGTTGGAAAGTTCTTCCACCTTGTATTGTTGAATCAATCTCTGGATTACGATGGATCCGCGACGAGAGAATAAATTCTGCTCTTTATCATTGCGGAGCAAACGTCCGTTGATATTGTTTACGATCGCCGTATAAGAAACCTTATGTTCTTTTTCCTGAACCTTTGCCGACGCCGCACCACCGATGTGGAACGTTCTCATCGTCAACTGAGTTCCCGGTTGTCCGATCGACTGAGCTGCGATGGTTCCGACCGCCTCCCCGATTTCCGCAGGAATGAGTCTCGCCATGTCCATACCGTAACAGCAGATACAAACACCTTGTTTTGATTCGCAAGTCAACGGAGAACGAACCCGGATCTTATCGTAGCCGAGGTTTTCGATCTTTTGTCCGACTTCTCTCGTAATCAGGGTATTTCTTGGATAGACGACTTGATCGGTCACAGGATCGATGATGCTTTCCGCAGTATAACGACCGAATACACGATCGTTCAGAGAAACAATTACATTCTCTCCTTCTTTTACGATACCGAGAGAAATGGATTCTTCGGTTCCGCAATCGTCTTCGGAGATGATCACGTCTTGGGAAATGTCCACAAGACGACGAGTCAAGTAACCCGCATCCGCGGTTTTTAACGCAGTATCCGCGAGACCTTTTCTCGCACCGTGAGTGGAAATAAAAAATTCAAGAACCGAAAGTCCTTCGCGGAAGTTCGAACGGATCGCGAGCTCGATGATTTCTCCCGAAGGTTTCGCCATCAAACCCCGCATTCCCGCGAGCTGACGAATCTGTTGTTTTGATCCTCTCGCACCGGAAGCCGCCATGATAAATACCGGATTAAACCCGCCCTTGTCTTTTTCCAGTTCCTTGAACATCGATTCGGTGATGAGGTCGTTGGTTTTTGTCCAGATCTCGATTACCTTTTTACGGCGTTCTTCGTTTGTGATAATCCCTTTGCGATACTCGGAGTCGGCTTTTTCGACTTCCTTGTTCGCGTCTCCGACAAGACCCACTTTACCCGGAGACACTCGAATGTCTTCGATGGAAATGGTAGGAGCAAACAAAGTCGCATAACGATATCCTAATTTTTTAATATCGTCTAGCATCAATACTGTTTTAGCGGGACCGTATTTATCATATACGTCGGCGATGATCTTGTTTGTTTCCTTATCGGAAAGAGCCTTGTTTACATAAGCGTAACCTTCCGGAAGAATCGTGTTAAAGATCAATCTTCCCGGAGTGGTTTCCAGAATTTTCCCTTGGTGATAAACGCTGATTTTAGTTCTAAATTCCACAACGCCTCTGTCGATCGCGTAGTGAACTTCATCCAAGTTCGAAAAGGATTTCAGAGGAACTCCGGGCTCGGACGGGAGTTCGGAAGTTAAATAATAAATTCCGAGTACGATATCCTGAGTCGGCCCGCAGATCGGATGTCCGTTTGCGGGGTTGAGAATGTTGTGAGGAGAAAGCATCAACATCCAAGTTTCCAACTGAGCCTTTGGAGTCAGAGGAACGTGGATCGCCATATGATCCCCGTCGAAGTCGGCGTTGAACGCATGACAGACGAGAGGATGAAGTTTGATCGCCTTTCCTTCCACAAGGATCGGTAAAAATGCCTGGATCCCAAGACGGTGAAGGGTCGGAGCTCTGTTCAACATGACAGGATGCTCTTTTACCACGTATTCCAATACGTCGAAAACTTCTTTGTCTTCTGCTTCCACTTTCTTTTTAGCGGACTTGATGTTCGGAGCTAAGTCCAAATCCACAAGTCTCTTCATGATAAAAGGTTTGAAAAGTTCCAAAGCCATTTTCTTTGGAAGACCCATCTCGTGGTATTTCAGCTCGGGACCGACTACGATCACGGAACGACCGGAGTAGTCTACCCGCTTACCGAGAAGGTTCTGACGGAAACGACCTTGTTTCCCTTTGAGCATATCGGAGATGGATTTCAAAGGACGGTTTCCCTTCCCTTTGACCGCGCGTTTTCTACGAGAGTTGTCAAACAGAGCGTCCACCGCTTCCTGCAACATTCTCTTTTCGTTACGAACGATGATCTCAGGAGCTTTCAGAGCGAGAAGTCTCTTGAGACGGTTGTTACGGTTGATGACACGACGGTATAAGTCGTTCAAGTCGGAAGTCGCAAATCTACCGCCTTCCAGCTGAACCATAGGACGAAGTTCCGGAGGAATGACGGGAACGATGTCGAGCACCATCCACTCGGGACGGTTTCCGGAATCACGGAACGCTTCGAGAACCTCGAGACGTTTCAGAATTCTCTTATCGGAGATTTTGTCTTTGTCTTGGATTTTTTGGCGAATCATTCTCGCTTCGGCATCCACATCGATACGAGCCAGAAGTTCCTTGATCGCGTCCGCGCCGATCCCTGCTACAAACTTATCGCCGTACTCGTCGAGGTAAGCGTGATATTCTTCTTCGTCGATAAGCTCGCCGCGGTTTCTTCCCGAATCCGCAGGATCGATGATTACGTATTTTTCAAAGTAAAGAACGCTTTTTAACTGGTTCACAGTCATATCAAGCAAAAGTCCCATTCTGGAAGGAACGGAACGATAATACCAGATATGAGAAACCGGGGCAGCGAGTTCGATATGCCCCATTCTTTCCCGACGTACTTTAGAGTGAGTTACCTCGACCCCGCACTTATCGCAAACCACGCCCTTATAACGAATAGACTTAAACTTACCGCAGTAACATTCCCAGTCTTTTGTGGTTCCGAAAATTTTCTCGCAGAAAAGACCGTCTTTCTCGGGTTTTAAAGTCCGGTAGTTGATGGTCTCCGGTTTTTTCACTTCGCCGTAGGACCATTCTTTGATCCTGTCGGGAGAAGCCAGGCGGATTGTAATCGATTCGAAGTCGTTATGGGATCTCATTGTTATGCGTTCTCTATAGTCTCGAATTTAATTTTCTTCTTACTCTTGGAATATTCATCTTCGTAGTCGGAAATATCCACAGTGTTTCCTTCCGAGTCGGTGATAATGATATCCAGAGCAAGCCCTCTAAGCTCTTGAACCAATACGTTGAAGGATTCGGGGATACCAGGCTTGATGGAATGGATTCCCTTTACGATCGCTTCGTAAATTCTCGCACGTCCGAGCATATCGTCGGACTTGATGGTCAAAAGTTCCTGAAGAGTATGAGAAGCTCCGTAAGCTTCGAGAGCCCACACTTCCATTTCCCCAAGACGCTGACCTCCGAACTGAGCTTTTCCTCCGAGTGGTTGTTGAGTCACCAAAGAGTAAGGTCCGGTCGATCTTGCGTGGATCTTGTCTTCCACCAAGTGAGCGAGTTTTAAGATGTAGATATAACCGCAGAAGACTTCGTTCATAAAAGGAAGTCCGGTTCTACCGTCATACAGTTTGAATTTAGAATTCAGAGGAAGATTGGCCTCTTTGCAGAAATTGTCCACGTCGGATTCTTCCGCACCGTCAAAAACCGGAGTTTCAAAGGAAATTCCGAGTTTGCTCGCGGCAAAACCCAACTGAGTTTCAAAGATCTGACCGAGGTTCATCCGTGAAGGAACACCTAACGGATTTAAGACGATGTCCATCGGAGTTCCGTCTTCCATGTAAGGCATGTCTTCTTCAGCCATTACACGAGCGACAACTCCTTTGTTTCCGTGGCGTCCGGCCATTTTATCCCCAACCAGAAGTTTTCTCTTTCTGGCTACGAATACTTTCACCATCTCTTCCACACCCGCAGGAAGTTCGTCTTGATTCTCTCGTGAGAATCGTTTGATATCGATGACGGTTCCTTCAAAACCGTTCGGCATTCTGAGAGAAGAATCTCGTACGTCCTTGGCTTTTTCGCCAAAGATCGAATGAAGAAGTTTGTATTCTGGAGTCAGGTCGGTTTCCCCTTTCGGAGTCACCATTCCCACGAGAATGTCTCCCGGCTTCACTTCCGCACCGACACGGATCACACCGGTCTCATCCAAATCGCGGAACGCTTTGTCCGAAAGATTCGGGATATCGCGGGTGATTTGTTCCGGACCCAGTTTTGTTTCTCTGGCTTGGATCTCGAACTCTTCGATGTGAATGGAAGAAAATACGTCGTCGCGGACGATTCTTTCCGAAATCAGAATCGCATCCTCGAAGTTGTAACCTTCCCAAGGCATAAACGCCGCGAGGACGTTTCTACCCAGAGCTAAAACTCCGTTATCGACGGCAGGACCGTCGGCCAGAACCGTACCTTTAACAAGAATGTTTCCGAGTTCGTCCAACTTCTCACCGGTAACGATTTGTCCCGCGAGAGTGGTTCCTCGTTTTACTTCTTCTCCGGAAGAAACGATCGGAGCATATTGTCTACTTCCCATCTGGAGAATGTATTCTTTTACCTCTCCGTTATCTCCGGTTACTTCGATTTTCTCTTTCGAAACTTTCGAAACCTTTCCATTGAAATTGGAGTGCACCACACCGACGATCGGCTTCTGATTGAAGCAGGTTCCTTGGTTTGTCTTTTTGAATTTAGTAAGAGAATAAGAATCGGATTCTTTTCCGCCCTTTCTTTCCACAACGATGTTTTCCGCGTCAACAGATGTAACAACACCGTCGTATTTGTTTACGATACAAATTCTGGAATCGTAAGCCGCTCTGGTTTCCATGCCGGTTCCGACAAACGGAGCTTCTTCACGAAGAAGAGGAACCGCCTGACGTTGCATATTCGAACCCATCAACGCACGGTTCGCATCGTCATGTTCCAAGAATGGGATGAGCGCGGTGGAAACCGAAACAACTTGAAGAGGAGCCAAATCCATATACTGGATCTCGCTTGGGTTGCGGAAAGGAAAGTCCCCTCTGTGACGGGTGGAGATCAGCTTGTTTTTCAACTCGCCTTTCTCGTCGATCACACCGGAGGCTTGAGCGATATAATGATATTCTTCTTTGTCCGCGGTAAGGTGTTCGATCTGACCGGTAACTTTTCCGTTCTTAACGGTTCTGTAAGGAGTCTCCAAGAATCCGTAGTCGTTTACACGAGCATACGAAGACATGGAAAGAATCAAACCGATGTTCGGACCTTCCGGAGTTTCAATCGGACACATTCTACCATAGTGAGAATAGTGAACGTCCCGTACTTCCATACCCGCTCTGTCTCTGGAAAGACCACCGGGACCGAGGGCGTTCAATCTCCGTTTGTGAGTCAGTTCCGCGAGAGGGTTTGTTTGATCCATAAACTGAGAAAGCTGAGAAGAACCAAAAAATTCGTTGATCACGGCGGTGATCGGTTTAATGGAAATGAGAAGTTGAGGAGTCTGAGTTTCGATTTCCTGAACCGTCATTCTTTCTTTGATCACTCTTTCCACTCTGGAAAAACCGGTCTTGAGTTGATTGGAAATCAACTCACCCACGGAACGAATCCTTCTGTTACCGAGGTGATCGATATCATCCGGATAATAGTTCTCGGTTTCCGAGAAAAGGTTTAGAATGTAACGAACGGTTTCGATGATATCCGCAGGTCGGAGAACCCGATCTTTTGCTCCCGCAAACTCTTTCGGGTTGTTGAACTCAAACTTGGAATTGATTTTATAACGTCCCACGTCTCCGAGATCAAAAGACTTCGGAGAAAAGAAAAGACGAGTCAGTTCCGCGGTCGCGTTTTCGATCGTGGAAGGTTCGCCTTGACGCATAAGAGAGTGAAACTTGAGAATCGCGTCCTCGTAGTCGTTTACCCCGTCTTTTTCAAGAGCGTTGATTAAGATCGGATTATCTTTTCCTTTTGGGAATTCGATCAACTCGACTTCTTTTACTTTCATCTCTTTTAAGATGGAAATATTGTCTTCGTTGACCTTGGAACCGGCTTCGAGCATAACCTCGCCGGTTTCCATGTTGATGATGTCGTTGATGGTTCTTCTTCCGAGAATCTTTTTCAGATCTTTGGAAGTGGCGCCCGCGATTTTTTCTTTTCTCGAACTGTAGAATAAACGAAGAACTTCCTCGTTGGTTCCGTGACCCAGAGATTTGATCAAAAGAGTTGCAGGGAATTTTTTCTTTCTATCGATCTTCGCGATCAGAATTCCCTTGTTGTCCATTTCGAATTCCAGCCAAGATCCTCTGTAAGGAATCACTCTGGCTGAGAAAACGTCTCTTTCCATATCATAAGAAAAGAATATACCGGGAGAACGGTGGAGCTGAGAAACGACTACGCGCTCCGCTCCGTTGATGATAAACGTTCCCTGCTCGGTCATCACGGGAAGATCTCCCATGTAAACCGTTTGTTCGCGGATTTCTCCGGTCTCTTTGATGATCAATCTGATAACGGACTTGAGCGGCATCGCGTAAGTCGCGTCCGTGTCCTTACATTCTTGAGGAGAACGTTTCGGTTCTCCGAGAATATAATGACTGTATTCCATGATCATGTCATTGTTGGGACTTTCAATGGGAAAAGTTTCCCGAAATACAGCTTCTAATCCTTGATGCTTTCTTTTGGTTTCATCCTTAACGTCTGTCTGAAGAAACCAGTCAAAAGAACGCTTCTGAATTTGAATCAAGTTAGGAAGGTAATCCAGATTCGTGATTTTTCCGAAATTTACCCGTTTTCTCTCTACTTGACCGTACATTCTTTGTGCTCCCTATCGATAAATGAAAAAAACTATGACCTGTATAAACAAAATGAACCTAAATTCCCGCGTTGGGCAAAAAAGAAGGCATTGAACTCTTTCAGCGTAAGTACTTTTTTGAGAAAAGATACTAAAATTCCGAAAGGCTGTAAATACAAACGAGCAAGAGGGCCTGAAACCAGGCCTCCTTGCCGTGAGTGAAAGGATTTTTTGAAAGCTAGCGCTAACAGAGCTCTAACGAAACGATTAGCTCGCTTTGAGTTCAATCTGTGCGCCAACACCCTCGAGTTTCTTTTTGAGGTCATCAGCTTCTGCTTTAGAAACGCCTTCTTTAACAGACTTTCCGCCAGCTTCAACGAGGTCTTTCGCCTCTTTCAATCCCAATCCGGTGATCTCTCTTACGAGTTTGATCACTTCGATCTTCTTATCGCCAAAACCTTTCAGAATGACGTTAAAAGTAGAAGCTTCTTCAGCAGCGGCTCCGCCTGCCGCAGGTGCAGCAGCGGCTACTGCAACCGGGGCTGCAGCAGAAATGCCGAATTTATCTTCCATTTTTTTAACGAGGTCTGCAGCCTCAACTAAGGTTAGTTTTCCGATTTGCTCTAATAGCGCTTCTGTAGACATTATATGCTCCTTTGATTCCGTTTAGTCGTTTTGCTATTTAAAAAATACGTTATGCGTTGTTCTTTTCCGCGGCCGCGTTGATCGCTCTTGCAAGAGACGCAATGATCTGGTTGAGACCGGATGCGATCGTTCTCGCAGGTGCGTTGATTCCGCCTGCAATCATAGCGAGAAGCTGTTCGCGATTTGGAAGTCCTGCGATTGCCTCCACTCCGGTTGCATCCAATACGGACCCGTCCATATATCCCGCTCTTACGATAAGATTTTTATTTACCTTTGCGAAGTCTTTGCAAACTTTTGCAACGGCAGGAAGATTCTCACCCGCGAAGATTGCAGCCAATGGCCCTTGATATTCTGGCCCAAAAGAAATATTTTTGTCTTTGTGACTTTCCGATTCTTTCAGAGCTCTTAAGAAAAGATTGTTCTTGAGAACCTTCATCTCGGAACCTTCTTTTCTCAATTGAGCGCGAAGACCTGTGATTTCTTCCACGGTCAAGCCGGCATAACACGCAAGAATGAAGTTATTCTTCGCTTCTAGTCTGCCTTTGAGATTTGCAACTGCTTCTACTTTTTCCTGATTCGCCATTTTTTAGTACTCCAAATCTTGTCCAGGTCAGACGGAAGTATTGACCAGTTCTTTCACGTCTACTTTCACACCAATTCCCATAGTCGGAGAAACGGAGAAAGTTTTTAAATATTCACCCTTTGCATCGGAAGGTTTATCCCGCATCAGAGTTTGAACCACGGTGCGAATGTTTTCGACTAACTTCGTATTGTCAAAAGAGACCTTTCCCACTCCGAGGTGAACCACACCGCCTTTATCGGGACGATACTCGATACGACCTGCTTTCAATTCGCCAACCGCTTTCGCAACGTCGTTGGTCACAGTTCCCGCTTTTGGTTTTGGCATCAGTCCCTTTCTTCCAAGAATCGGACCGAGTTTACCGACGTCTTTCATCATATCGGGAGTAGCCACACAAGCGTCGAAATCAGTCCAACCGCCCGCTACTTTCTCGATTAAATCCATTTCTCCTACAAAATCGGCTCCGGCTGCTTTCGCGTCGTTTTGTTTGTCCCCTTTGCAGAAAACAAGAACGCGAACTTTCTTACCGGTTCCGTGTGGAAGGGAGATGGTTCCCCGAATGTTCTGAAGAGATTTATAATTTACTTTTGTAGAAATCTCAAGAGTTCCGTCGAACTTCGAATAAGAAGTGGACTTTGCAAGTTCCACTGCCTGATCGATATTGAAGAATTTTGTGCTATCTACTTTCTCTTTGAGAGCTCTGTATTTTTTTCCGCGCTGCATTTTCTTCTGAACTCCTATTATTCTACAGTAACGCCCATAGAACGACAGGTTCCGGCGATAATGTTTACCGCTGCGTCCATGTCGTTGGCGTTGAGATCTTCCATTTTTGTTTTGGCGATCTCTTCGAGTTGTTTGCGAGAAATCTTGCCGACTTTAAGAGTGTGAGGAGTCGGAGAACCGGTTTCCAATCCGATCGCTTTCTTAACAAGAAGAGCAGCCGGGGGAGACTTGGTGATGAATGTAAAACTACGATCCGAAAAAACCGTGATTACTACCGGAAGTTTCAGTCCGATTTGAGCTTTTGATCTCTCATTGAATTGCTTGCAGAATTCCATAATGTTGAGACCTGCCTGACCAAGGGCTGGACCAACGGGAGGTGCCGGGTTTGCTTTTCCCGCTTCTACCTGAAGTTTAATCTGCTTTACTACTTTTTTTGCTGCCATGGATAGAACGCCTGATTCCTTTGTTCTTTCTCTTAATTTTCAGTCTTAACCTGAAGATAATCCAGTTCCACAGGAGTTGATCTCCCGAAGATTTCTACTTTTACACGAAGCCTTCCTTTATCAGGAAAGATTTCGTCAACGAGTCCCGTAAAATTCGCGAAAGGCCCGTCGATAATTTTCAAAGAATCCCCAACTTTAAAGAGAATCTTTGGAGCAACCGGTTCTTCATTTGTGACGTCACCGGACTCGGAAAAAAGGTTTTTCACCTCTTCCAGAGAAAGAGGCTCAGGGCCTCCGTCTTTGGATCCTACAAAAGTCGAGACAGAAGGAAGAGATTGGATCAAGAAACGAGTGTCGTCATCCATATCCATCTCGATGAGAACGTAACCGGGCATCAGCTTGCGTTTGGTTACTTTCTTTTTGCCGTTTTTCATTTCGGCAACATCCATGGTCGGTATCTTAACCTGGAAAATCTTCTCCTCCAGCTTCTTCTGCTGAACGAGCTTTTCTATATTCTTCTGAACCTTATTCTCATGTCCTGAATAGGTCTGAAGGGCGTACCATTTTTTTGTTCCCATGGAGATAACTTAAAGATTCCTTCCGATCTTAACTCTTAACTACCCAGTTCCCAGAACCAGGTAAGAAGCCTTACAAATGCTGAATCTGCAAAAAACAGGAAAATAGAAAAAAAGAAGACGGTCACCAAAACCACTACGGTCGAGTAGACGACTTCCTCGCGGGTAGGCCACTGGACCTTTTCCAACTCTGCCTTACATTCCTGTATAAAAGTAGTTACTTTCACGATTTCCTGCCAGATGTATTGTAGACCAACGAATGCAGAGAGTGAAGAATCTTCAGGCCCGGAGAGAATCGAACTCCCACCAAGGACTTTGGAGATCCTAGTTCTACCACTAAACTACAGGCCTGTTTATTTCTTAGCCCTCTGCCAGGCTTGAACTGGCGACCCCTTCCTTACCATGGAAGTGCTCTACCACTGAGCTAAGAGGGCAATATTCCTTCCGGCTCTCTGCTAAAGATGCCTAGGAATTCACAGTATTTTTAAGGCGGGCTAGACGTCAATCAAATCCGGCACGGAAATTGCTAATTAGCGTTTTCAGATGATTTCAGACTCGAATTCAAAAATTTTTGAAAAGTAGGAACACCTAAAATTAGAAAAAATCCCGGACCTGGGAGCGAAAGCAGTGAGAGCAAAAAATTACACGGAGTTTGCAACGAAAACTCCCAGTACCCGGGACGGTGTTTCCACCTACGGACAAGAGTCTTGGAGAGAAAATATAGTACAAGGAAATTCCAAGATTTTCAGACCGGATTTTTATTTTTTTAGCGATGATTTTTAGGAATGGGGAGTTCCTCTTTGGTTCAAAAAAGCAGGAATCTTCTATCTTTTGAGAAAGAAGGAGCGTAGCTTTTCACGAAATCTTTTTTGTACATTCGCAAGATTGTAGGAGATCCCACATTTTCCAGCAAAGCAAAACTTTCTCTGACACAATCAGTTACAAAAGAACGAGAATATTTTTTGGAATGCTGAAAATGGGGAGTTCCCACGTTTTAGAAAAAATCCTTTTCGAAAATTGAGGAGTTCCTACTTTTCCAAAAATCCCCTGCTACCCCGGAAACATATACTCGAACAGACGCCCCTGGATCCAATATACGACATAATACTGTAATGATTGAAAGAGGGCTTCCTCTTGATTGAAAATCGGGGAGTTCCCACAAACGCACCCAAGATGCCCCCCAAAAGTTGCATTCAAAACTCATTTAATACGACATAATTCTATTATCTTTCCCGAAAACGCAGAGGATCCCCTCAATCTTCCTCGGGGTTCCGACCTTTCTGAAAATTCCAATCCCCAGCAGATCCGAATTTGTGGGAACTCCCCTCCCCTGAAATTCCATATCCCTTTTGAAAGCACCTTACAAAATAAAAAAAGAAGATTCAGAATTCGACCAAATCCGACTCAAAAATTCGCATCTCTCAAATCGTCGAGCCAACGAAAAACGGAAAATCGTTTCTCTCAGATTGCGTCCGAAGCCTGCAAGAAAATGCCCTTCCCACTCGATCTGTCGTGAAAAATCTCGGGCGCGTCTTGCCGAAGTTTCGGCAAGACCGGGCTCTCGGCTCTTGTCAACAAATTGAAACTTTCAAAAAATGGGTGTTCCTACATTTCCAACCAATTTGTTGACACCGCGTCGATCCCTCGCGCGTTTCAAAGAAAGTTCGATTCTTAAAAAAGAATTCGATTTTTACTTTCGAACGGAATGGAAGTCAGGTTGAAACTTGTTTTTCAGCGCAATCTTTTGTGGGAACTCCCTCAAAATCCGTTTTACAGTGAATGACATTATACACAGAGAACTTACAAAAAGACTGAATTTGGAATGGTATTTCCCTTCTCAAATCCTAAATTGAGATTTTAGATGAAGACAGTCTCCGTCATTATACCGATCCAAGAAGGAGATACGGAATGCGAAACTCTTCTGAAAGAACTCCCGAAAATTTTACCGAAAGAATGGGAGATCATCGTATCCAAATCCACCGACAAAGTAAATCGAGCTAAGACCTTAAACGACGGGGTTCAAAAAGCCGAAGGAGAATTTCTTTGGTTCTTACACGGAGACAGCCGACTTGGAACTAACGAAATTCAAAAATTAAAAGACGCCGTTCTCTCACACCCGAACCGCTTGTTTTATTTTAAACTGGAGTTTTATCCGAAAAGTCTCAGGATGAAAATCAATTCGACGGGAGCCAATCTCCGTTCTTGGTTTTTTAGCTCTCCATTTGGAGATCAAGGGTTATGCATTCGTAAGGAAACTTTTCTCAAACTCGGAGGATTTGATGAGACCGCGCTTTATGGAGAAGATCTTTTGTTTGTATGGACATCTCAAAAGAATGGAGTTCGTCTTTATAGGATCGACGCTTGCCTAAAAACGAGCGACAGGAAATATCGAAAAAACGGATGGTTTAAGATCACCCTTCTTCATCAATATCTCTATTGGAAGTTGGCGATCAGACATTTTTTTTAACAAGATCAACACTGATTTTTTTCTTATACCTTCCTCGTAATACGGCTTGTTCAAAAACCTTCACACCTACACGTTAACCGAAATCGAAAAACAATCCAAACAGAATCGTTTTCCGAATTCTTTTTCCGTCCTCATTCAAAAAAGTATACCCGATTTTCAATGAAATACGAAAAGGAGAAAAGCAGGAGTTTGTATGGGAATGTTTTGGGGATTGATCGGAATTTTTATTTTCAGCCTAACCCTACCGGCGACCAAGTTGACAGTGGGACACTTTGATCCGCTTTTTGTAGGAATGGGCAGAGCCGTCGTCGCAGGACTGCTTTCCATCTTCGCGTTGAAAATCACAAAAACTCCTCTGCTTCCAATCGTAATTCTTCCACGATTGCTTCTCGTTTCTTTAGGTGTTGTGATCGGCTTTCCGGTTTTTTCGGCGTATGCTCTACAGTCCATTCCCTCTTCTCATGGAGGAGTGATCACGGGAATTTTACCTCTCGCAACCGCGATCGCGGGCACCATCCTTGCAAAAGAATCTCAAACGATTTTATTTTGGATTGCGAGTTTGTTCGGATCCATGGTTGTGGTTTTTTATTCTGTTTGGAATCAGGATCTATCGTTCAAGTTTGGAGATTTGTTTTTATTTTTAGCGGTAATCTCCGCAGCCATCGGATACGCCGAGGGAGGAAGATTGTCAAAACAACACGGCGGATGGAAAGTCATCTCCTGGTCCTTGATCGTCTCTCTGCCCTTTGTAATCATCGTATCCGCGATTGCGTTTCAAGCCGATGACTGGAACGCTCCGGCGTCCGCTTGGTGTGGTTTTTTATACACGGGAATTTTCAGCATGTTTCTGGGATTTTTTGCCTGGTACAAAGGACTCGCGATGAGCGGAATCGGAAAGGTGGGTCAGATCCAATTGATCCAACCCTTTTTAACGTTTCTTTTTTCTTCCTTGCTTTTATCCGAAACGATCGATTCCTCGATGATTCTGATCGGACTTCTGGTCGCTCTTTCCATTTTTTTGGGAAGAATCCGATTAAAAAAGAAAACAGTCGCGATAGAAACACAGAAGGAAGTCTAAAAAGTACATTCCAATTTCCTAAACTTCTGGATTCAATCCGTGAGAGGAATCATCCGTTAAAATTTCAAAAGCAACCTTTCGGGAAGAAGTCAATTTCAAAAAGGACGGATCTCCTTTTCTTTTTACATACAATTCCGCATTTGCAATTTTGCTGTTGAGACAGTATTTCCAACCGCCTGGAGGATTCCAATATTGAAGACAGGCAAAGTCTTTTCGATCCGCAAAAATTCTTCCTTTGATCTGGATCTCTTTCGAACTCGCGGCAAAATCCCAATCAAAGTATCGATACCGGGCCCGCCCAAACCCTTGCAACGGATGATTGAGTTTGTAATCGACTCCGCGAAAACGAAATACGATCGGAGTGATCGCCGGAGTCCAAAAAGGTCCGATCTTTAGCTTTGCCGTCGCAAGTTCCAAAAACGAATCCGATTCTTCTTCAAAACCGGCGACCTGTCCCCATGCGTATCGATCGGTATGTTTGGATCCCCAGTTATGATTGTGGCTTCCGATCCAATCCTGAACTTGGATTTCTTCGGTTCCGAGTTTGAGTGTTCCCGAAATTTTGATCCAAGGATTTCCGACCAGCACCTTTGCCTTTGGAAAATCACCTTCATATAAATTTTCCGGAAACAAAAAGAGAGGAGGACTCCCTCCGGAAAGTTTCAAATCCCAGAAAAAATTCTCGGGACCTTTTTTATTCCCTGCCTTTCCGATCAAATAGGATTCTCCAAGTTCGGATCCTCCGATGGAAATCGACAACGGAGAAGCCTGAAATTTGCAATCTGAGATCGGGAACTCCGACTTGGAAACAAAATGTGTATTTTTTTCTCCGTCAAAATAGATCGCCCAAAGTTCGCCGATCGTTTTGTTCGGATGATTCTTCGGAGAAAAGATCGTATAACGGATCCAGACGGCCCTCGGAGCAGAAGGATCATTTGCTCTTACAAACCAGCTTTCGTAATGACCTTTCGGATCGCCTTCTTTAAACCTCGGATGATTGAAATTGAATCGAATTCCGCTCATAATTCTTTCTCTATCTCTAACATAGGATTTGTGTATGGGATTTTCTCGACAAAAAGTGTTTTCAAAAAATCCCGATTCTTGATAAGAGAAAAGCTTTCCACTCTCAAGAAGAATTCTTTTTTTAGTATGAATTTTTTCTCAAAATTTCAGAAGTTTAAAATTTGTAAAAAACGATCCGGAACTCGGTTCTAAGAGAAAATTCTCTTTTTCCCTTTTTAAAACAAAAGTTTTTTAAGCGCAGTTTTTGCAAAATAAAACTCTCGTTTGGAGATCGAGATCAAACGTATTGAAGAACAAATCCTTTTTTTTGGCACAGCCCTGAGTCCAAAAATCAAGATCCTACGATGAAAATAAAATTCTAAAACCCGAAAACTCATTCCGGCAATTTGAATTTTGGAAGAGATAAATTATAACGAACGGTCACAACTCGAATCAAAACCACCAACACAACGGAAAACCCGGCATTCCAATTTTTATCTACATTCAAATAATCGAATACAATATACAAAGTCGCCCCCGACAAACACGCAGTAGCGTAAATTTCTTTGCGAAAAATCAAAGGAACTTCGTTGATAAGAGTGTCTCGGATCACACCTCCGAAGATGGCGGAAACCATTCCTAAGATTACGGACCCGAAAGGATTGACTCCGGCACCAAGGGAGATTTTTGTTCCGATTACCGTATAAATTCCGATGCCGATCGAATCAAAAAGAAATAACGCTTTTCTAATACGAACCCAATAACGGGCAAAAAGAATCGTCAGCATAAATCCAAAAAAGATCGCCCAAAGAACGTTTCCATCCCTGACCCAAGCCACCGGATAATTTCCAAGAGTAATGTCTCTGAGCGTTCCGCCTCCGATCGCTGTGATAAACCCGGTAAAAAACGCACTGAAGATGTCATTGTGATGTCCCTTTTTTTCCGCTGCAGCCAAAGCGCCTGAAATAGCAAAAAAAGCGACCCCCATAAGTTCCATGTAATAAGATAAATCCATAATATGATTCTAAAAATATAAGGTTCTGTCCCAAAGGCAATTCAACACCTCGCTCACTATGGAGCGCTCGGTCGCTTGCGCTGAACTCAACACCTCGCTCACTATGGGGCGCTCGGTCGCTTACGCTGAACTCAACACCTCGCTCACTATGGGGCGCTCGGTCGCTTACGCTGAACTCAACACCTCGCTCACTATGGGGCGCTCGGTCGCTTACGCTGAACTCAACACCTCGCTCACTATGGGGCGCTCGGTCGCTTACGCTGAACTCAACACCTCGCTCACTATGGGGCGCTCGGTCGCTTACGCTGAACTCAACACCTCGCTCACTATGGGGCGCTCGGTGGGTTTTGAGACGCGCTGTAAATTTGTCGTAAAGTTATCTTCTAAAAAGAATTTGACTTTTCAAAAAAACATCCCCCATGACTGACTTCAAGTCACCTCGCCTCGAATTCTACAAAAGATCGATCAGCTCCGAAAGAGAGCGGATATCCCCGTCTTCCTTTTTTAAATACGATCTCCATCCCAATTCTTTCGGAGCGACTACATCCAGTTCGTATTTGTCTCCACAATAAACCAACTTCTCCGGAGAAAGATTTACAAGACGCATCGCTTCCTCAAAAATTTTAGAGGAAGGTTTTTCATATCCGAATTCGGCGCTCACGATTACCGGATTCAAATGTTCTAATATTCCTTTCGCATCCAAAAGAGACTTGAGACGATGATCCCAATTGGAGATCACCCCGAGCCCCCAATTTTCGCGTTTACAATAATCCCTCAATTCCCAAAAACCGGGGTCCACATCCCAAAGCGATGGATCGGCAAATCGATGATAGATAATCGGAAACGCTTTTTCCAAAGAAACACGTTCCGGAATTCTATTTAAAAAATCTTCGAGTAATTCCCTCCACCAACCGGGAGTTCCGCCGGGATGATGCTGGTATTTATCCTTATGATCGGGAGGCGCATTTTCATTCATTTGATTCCAAGATTCCATAAATGCATTTCGAAAAACCGTCCCCGAATTTTCGTCTTTTTTCAGACCGGCTTCCAGCAGAATTTCAAGATACGTTTCTCCGGCAGCCTTTTTTAAGTGAAGAATTGTATCACCCACGTCTAAAAATAAATATCGATCGTAACTCACAGACTGAATTTCCAAGACGCACGTGTTTTTGCATCAAGGTTTCGGGCTTTCATTCCTTGAAATGAAAAATGACTTGTAAGAGTTTCAAAAAGGAAAACGCTCGGGCCATGTCAGCCTCCAACTTCTATATAGGAATTTTTATCTTCCCAGGTGTCACACAGCTCGATTTCACCGGTCCTTTCGAAGTTTTCTCAAGGATCCCAAACGCAAGAGTATTTTTATTCGCTCAAACAAAAGAAGCCGTCGCGGCAGAATCGGGAATGAAATTTATTCCTGATTATGATTTTTCGGATTGCCCCAATCTGGATATTCTGCTGGTTCCGGGTGGTTACGGAACGACTCATCTCATGGAGAATCAGAGGGTCTTGGATTTTTTAAAAATAAAGGCGGAGAATTCCAAATACATAACTTCCGTTTGTACCGGTTCCTTAGTCCTTGCATCCGCAGGTCTTCTCGACGGTTACAAAGCGACTACACATTGGTTGTCTTTGGATGTTCTTAAATTATTCCCGATTCAGATTTCGGGTGAGCGTTTTGTACGAGATCGAAATCGGATCACCGGAGGCGGGGTAACTGCAGGAATCGATTTTGCGCTTTTTTTGACTGCGGAATTTTTTGGAACCGATCTTGCGGAAGAAATTCAATTGATGATCGAATACAATCCCGCCCCCCCGTTTACTTCCGGTCATCCGACTACGGCAAGCTCTCAGCTGGTGGAAAAAATAAAAGGAAGTCGGGAAATCGCCCAAAATCGAAGAAAGGCTGCCGCGATCCGAGTTTTAGAATCCAAATCGAAAAGATAGAATCTTCCTATTTTCCGAGTGTGGGAACTCCCCGTTTTTTAAAAAACGCGGGAGAATTCTTAAATTCAAAAAATCACAATCGCATTTTCTCAAAAAATCGTAGCTCATCTCCCTCCTAGTTTTAGTCCAAATCACGATTCTGTGCTAAAGAGACAGAATTTCACTGTGCAAATCAAAATTGTGGGAACTCCCCGTTTTCTCATCCTCGAGAAAGTTTTGACTTTTAGTTACAAATAATATATTTTGTTATTTGTAACTAAAAGGAGTGATCCAGATGCACCAAAGAAAATTAGGAATCAACGGTCCTCTCGTTTCAGAAGTCGGACTCGGATGTATGGGAATGTCAGACTTCTACGGGACAAAAGAAACCCGAGACAGAGCGGAAAGTCTCCGAACCATTCAAATGGCATTGGAAGCCGGAATCAGCCTTCTGAACACGGGTGACTTTTATGGAATCGGACACAACGAACTTTTGATCGCAGAGGCTCTTAAAACAATATCTGCAAAACCTCTGATCAGTGTGAAGTTTGGCGCGATGAGAAATCCCTCGGGCGGATTTATCGGCTACGACGCAAGACCCTCCGCGGTAAAAAATTTTGCGGCCTATTCCCTCACTCGTTTGGGAATGGAGGTGATCGACATCTACCAACCCTCTCGTGTGGATCCGACCATTCCGATCGAAGAAACCGTAGGCGCAATCTCCGAACTCATCCAAGAAGGAAAGGTTCGCTATTTGGGATTGTCCGAAGCCTCACCGGAAAACATTCGCAGAGCACATAAAGTTCATCCGGTCACCGCATTGGAAATCGAATATTCACTCGCGACAAGATTGATCGAAAAAGAAATTCTTTCCACGGCTCGTGAACTCGGAATCGGAATCGTCGCCTACGGTGTTCTTTCCAGAGGTCTTCTTTCCGGGAGTATCAACGGAAGTCTGCAAGACGAAGATTTTAGATCTCATTCTCCTCGATTTATGGGAAAAAATCTTGAATCCAATCTGGAGCGGGTCAACGTGCTTCAAGAACTCGCAAAGGAAAAAAACTGCACCCCTGCGCAACTCGCGATCGCTTGGGTTCTTCATCAGGGGAATGATATTGTTCCTCTGATCGGATCCACAAGAACGAGCAGTTTAAAAGAGAATTTAGGATCTCTTTCCATAAAACTGAGTCCGGATGATTTAAAAAGAATCGGCGATTCTTTTCCGGACGGAACGTTTCAGGGAGAAAGATATCCTGCTTTCCAAATGCAGACTGTAGCAAAATGAGATATGCCACGAACAGGCCTAACGCCGGAAGAACTTTATAACAAAGCGCTCGATTCCACCGAAGAAGAAATTCGAAAAAACGGAGTCGAGCGTTTGAAGCTGACCGATATCGCGAGAGAACTCAACGTAAGTCACGCCGCGCTCTATAAACTTTTCTTGGATAAGCAGGCGCTGCTCGACGAAGTTTCCAAACGATGGCTGGATCGAATCGATCGCGAACTCGAAAGAATTTCCGCAAAAAACGAACCGATCGATTCTGTCCTTACAGAATGGTTTTTAACCCTTCATTCCATGAAACGCGAGAAAGTTCTTTCCGATCCGAGATTGTTCGGAGCCTTCAATCTATCCGCGGCAAAAACAAGACCCTTTGTCGTTTCCCATCTCACAAACATGTCCGGACTTTTAGAGAAATTAATCGAGAAAGGAATGTCTTCCGGAATGTTTTACTGCTCTTCCGCAAAGGAAGGAGCGAAAATTCTTTTTGAAGGAACCGCATCCTTTCATCATCCAAAACTTGTCTTAGAATTTATCGAAGAAGATAGAATTTCCTCTCTCAAGGTTTTACTCAAAACATTGATCGCCGGTTTAAAAACGAAAGCCGTTTAAGAAGGATTGGGGAGTTCCCGCAATTCCGAAAATATTTCCAGATACCTCGAGACGGGAATCGTCCGTTAAAGATAGACTCTGCACTGATTTTACTTCAGAGCGGACTTAAAGTCCGCGGCAAGCGGATTTTACGGCAAAATCGGTTTGTCGGAACAACTATTAGAAACGAATTTTTATTGCTTTTGAGGATGAATCAGATGCGGCTCGTCCAAATCTTTCCAAAGGGCGGAATTTCCGATCACAGTGGATGCTTCGTGGATTTCGCGTAAAAATTCTTTTTCTTTCTCCGGAGTTTTTTTCTTATCATTGGAATCCAAAGATTCCTTCACGCTTGCGAGAATTTTATCCAAAAGAAAATTTACGGACTTATCCCAGATCGCGGACGTAGTCACGATCACCATTCTTCGATGTGGAATTACATAAACAAACTGACTCCCTTTTCCGTTTGCCATAAACGTCTTCTTACCTTCAAACTGATGGGTCCAAAGTTGATAACCGTAATTCTGAGTGGCTCCCGGTTTGATCGCCTGACGAATCCATTCCGGTTTGATAATTTTTTTACCGCGAAAAGAACCGTTCTCCAGATAAAGAACGCCTAACTTTAACATATCGATCGGTTTCAGTCTCAGACCAAATCCCGCGGTCTGTCTTCCCGACGGCGACGTATACCATTCGTAACCTTTGAATCCCAACCAGGAAAACAAAGTTTTTTCCGCAAAGGTAAGCAAGGTCGTTCCGGCTTTATTTTCAAGAACCGCAGCGGCCAATTGAGAATCTCCGTTGCTATAATCAAACTTGGTTCCCGGTTTATCCTTCACTTCGGGTAACAACGCGATCAATAGAGGATCTTCGGCGGTTCTAATATCGTCTCTCTCTGGAAATTCCGACCATCGCATTCCGGAAGCCATATGCAAAACGTCTTTCAGACGAAGCGACTCTTTTCCTTCCAAAAGGGGAAAGGGCAAATTTCCAAGAGAACGAAGCGAGTCCATAACCGGTTCATCCACCGTTTTCAAAATCCCTTCAAAGTTAAGAATCCCGAGTAGAGAGGAAGTCACTGTTTTCGTGACGGAATAAACGCTATGATTGTGTTCCCTTGTCACGCCTCCTGCATAACGTTCGAACAAAAGTTTGCCGTCTTTTAAGATTAAAATGGAACGGACTTCGAGTCCTTCCTCCCGAATGGATTTTGATAATCGAAGCAAGGGAGCGGAATCAAGACCCGCTTCTTCGGGAAATACGATCGGAAAACCCTCAAAGGGAACTCGATTCAACTCCTTGTGTACAAAGGGACGAGCCGTGCTTTTTAAAATGATTTCTCCTTCCGGTGCGACGGAAGCGCAAGATATACTAAATCCGATCCAGAAAAGAAAAAGCCAAATTCTCATACTATAATTCAATGTTTTTTGACAGTTTTTGAAATCGATCCTTTTTCTTTTAAATCCGCATTTTTTGAAATTTATTTCCAGTAGAAATGTCATTTGATTTGATCTCATACACGATTCTTTTAACGGATTTGAAAATAATGAACTGATCATTCAAAAACTCTGTTTTTATTTCGACTCTGATTTATAAAACGGATTTGGCCGGTCGACGTTATGACATGATTTTGCGAAAACCGAATAAAAAAGACGCTTCAATCAATTCGATTGGAAAATGCCGTAGAATTTTTCGGATCTTAAATCGAATCCGTCGTATTTGTGTGGCTTTTTTACGATCTTTTGAGATCATAAGATTCCGTTCTAAAGAGGATTGAACTTAACGACTTCGACCGGCTAAAAGTTTCGTTTGAGACAATCTGTAAAGAGAAACCGTTTTTCAGTGAGTCAAATGAATTCAAAATTCATTCTACATTCTTTTCTGATATTCCTACTCAGCGTTTTTATAGCCAACGTCTCCTGTTTGGTTCGAGTCGACTGGGACACCAATCAAAAAAATATCAAAAAGTCTCCTTCTCCGGATGCGTTTCCCAGAGTCGAAGACGCGAATCTGACCCAATACGAAAGAGATCGTCTCACTCAGGATAGCAAGAAATCGGGGCTTCCTTTTGGCGGAATGGAAATCATCCAAGAAAAAGAATCGAGCATCTCTTTTGAAAAGGCCTGCATTCAGCTTCTTTCCAAATGTCAGGCAAACTGTATGGAGGAATGGTACCCGTTCTCCTCTATATTTTTACCGTTTATCGCATACAAAACCGCGAAACAACTCCAATGTATGGATCGTTGCAATCAGTTTTGCAACATGCCGATGCCAAGCCGAATTTTATCTGGAGAAACCAGAACAAATCCGGCCTTTCCCGTACCCCAATCACAATGATACTGTGGAATCGATTTTCTTTTTTGTAGAATAGGAGTGAATTTTGAGATAAAAGACAATGATGTTCAGACGGAAATCAAAGAACTTTAGGATATCATCAGGTATGTAAAAATAAGATAATGTCATTCGAAAAATAAAACGCTGCGAATTCTAAGATCGTAAAAATACGGTTATGAACTGGAGGAATCCATGAAATTCGTTTTCTCAATTTGGTTTTTACTTTTTTCAATTACTTGCATACGCAACAATCGTCCGTTAAATCTTCCTCCAAAGCTGTCCTCAAATCATTCCGAAGATTTTCGAACGGAAATGAAAGTGACTCAAATACAAAACATTCGAAACCAAGAATCAACTTCAAAACCGATTTACAAAGATGGCCGCGAAGTGATCGCCACCTCTCGCGAATTCGAACCAGACCCGGCGCTTCTCGGAATTGAACTGGAGGAAGAAGACTCGGAATCGAACGAAAATCCTCCGCATTCTCCCGCTAAAAAAATGAAAGAACTGCGTTCTAATCAAGCGTGGACTTATTCTTGTACATTTTTACATCCCGATTGTACCAAAGGATGTAAACGAAATTTGAATATCTCCGGAAAATACGCTCGCACTTCCAATTCGGATCGATTGGCAGAATGTGTTCAAAACTGCAATTCCAATTGTGAATCTTACTTTGAACGTTTGAAATCGGGCAGAAGAAGCACACGTCGCTAAAATCAATCTTCTTTTCAGAGGGCCTTTCTCTTTTGAAAATCGAAATTTTCTTGCCAAGCTGTAGAATCAAGTCAACATTCTCCTTTCGGAGAAAACATGGCAGATTCAAATGAAATTATCGTATTTACGACATTGAGCGATCGGGACCTTGCAGAAATTCAGCTCTCGGAAATGCTCCAGGCAGGCATTATCATTTCAGGAACGATTTTTCCGGAAGTGACCCTCATGTATCAATGGGAAGGAAAAATCGCGATGGATAACGAGAATAAGATCATGATCAAAGCAAGATCCGATCAGTATTCGAAAATTGAAGAATTTATCATGAAAAATCATCCGTATCTTGCGCCAGAAATTATCCGCCTGGATGTGAGTTTTGGTTCCGAAAATTATAAGAAGTTTATCAAAACAAAAATTGAAAAGGCGGGATAGTCCGCCTTCTACTTAAGCTCCGAACAAGTTTCGGATCACATTCCCTATAATTCCCGGCTCCAGCAACAGAGCAAAGGCAACACCGCATAACGCACCCCAAAGATGCGCGTCGTGATTGATCCCGTCCGATTCCAAACTCCGAGAAGAGTAAAACGTATACGCGAGATACACCACCGCGTAAATTGCGCCCGGGATCGGAATCGGGATAAACATCATATAAAGAGAAAGGCCTGGATAAAATAAAATCGTAGCAAACAAAACTCCGCACACCCCTCCGGAAGCGCCCAAGGTTCTGTAATGCGGATTGTCTTTATTTTTTCTCCAAGAAATAACGCTCGTGATCAAAATGGTTCCGAGATAAAAAAGAACAAACTGGATCGGACCGACGGTCAGTTCTAAATGCTTTCCGAAAGAATAAAACGAAACCATATTGAAAATGAGATGCATCCAATCCGCGTGAATGAATCCGGATGTGAGCAAAGTATAATAACTCTTATCTCTTTCCAAACGATAAGGAGTAAGAATGAACTTTTTGAGTTTATCATCGGAAGAAAATACCCAGACGCTCAAACCGAAAGTAACTAAAGAAATCAGTATCGTAATCAAATGAAATTCCTACTAAACTATTGTTTCGCGGACGGATCCGCAATTTGAACCGAAAGCATTTTATCCCGAAGAATCGCGGCTCTTTCAAAATCAAGATCCTTGGCCGCTTTCATCATCTCTTCCCGAAGTTTTTCCTTGAACTCTTCCTTGGTCGCAAACTTCTTCGGATTGAATTTTTTCTCGATGTCTTCTAAGATGAGATCTTCAGAGGACTGTTCTTTTTCTTCACGATCGATGATATCACCGATATCTTTTTTGATCGTCTGAGGAGAGATCCCGAACTTGGTGTTATGATCCTCTTGAATCTTTCTTCTTCTTTTGGTTTCATCGATTGCTTTGATCATCGAATCCGTCATCTTATCCGCATAAAGAATCGCGTTTCCATTTACGTTACGCGCCGCTCTACCGATCGTCTGAATCAGAGATTTATAATTTCTTAAAAATCCTTCTTTGTCCGCGTCAAGAATCGCAACCAGAGAAACTTCCGGAATATCCAAACCTTCTCTCAAAAGATTGATCCCGATGATGACGTCGTAGATCCCCTTTCTCAGATCTCGAATGATCGCGACACGATCCAACGTCTCCACTTCGGAGTGAAGATAAGCCACTTTAATACCGATTTCTTGATAATAATCGGTTAAATCTTCGGACATCTTTTTGGTAAGAGTGGTAACCAGAACTCTTTCTCCGGCCTCCGTCCGCTTTCTGATTTCCACAAGAAGATCTTCGATCTGATTTTTTGTGGGTCGGACTTCCACGTTCGGATCCAAAAGTCCGGTCGGACGAATGATCTGTTCCACGGCTTTCGAACTTTTTCCCAACTCGTATTCGGAAGGGGTTGCGGAAACATAAAGAGTTTTCGGAGTAAGCGTTTCAAACTCGTTAAAATTCAAAGGTCGATTGTCCAAAGCACTGGGAAGTCTAAATCCAAAATCGACTAACGTTTGTTTGCGGGCCTTATCCCCCGCAAACATTCCTCCGATCTGAGGAATTGTGACATGAGACTCGTCCACGATCAAAAGAAAATCTCCTCGAAAGTAATCGATCAAACAAGCGGGTCTTTCGCCTTCTTTTCTACCGGTCAAATGTCTGGAATAATTTTCGATCCCGTTGCAGTAACCCATTTCCTGAAGCATTTCCAAATCGTAATTGGTTCTGGAAACGATTCGTTCCGCCTCGAGAAGTTTACCGTTTTTTCTAAAAAGTTCCGCCTGAGCGTCCACTTCCGCTTTGATGTTTTCAACGGCTTCTTTCACTTTGGGTCCGGAGGTGATAAAGTGTTTTGCGGGATAAATATAAGCTTTTTCTAATTTAACAATCGTCTGAGCCGTGAGCGGATGGATTCTGCTGATCGAATCGATTTCGTCTCCGAAAAATTCGATTCTGATTCCGTCCGTATGATACGCTGGATAGATTTCGATCGAATCCCCTCGAACCCGAAAGTTTCCCCTCGAAAAATCGATATCGTTTCGATTGTATTGAATGTGCAGTAACTTGCGGATCACCGCGTCTCTTTCGACCGTATCTCCCACCTTGAGAGAAACGACCGAGTTCGTATATTCTTCCGGAGAACCCAAACCGTAGATACAAGACACAGAACTTACGATGACCACATCGTCTCTTTCCAAAAGCGAGGACGTCGCTCTCAACCGGAGTTTATCGATCTCTTCGTTGATCGAACTGTCCTTTTCGATAAACGTATCCGAAGAAGGGACATACGCTTCGGGCTGATAGTAATCGTAATAGGAAACAAAGTATTCCACCGCGTTTTCGGGGAAAAATTCCTTAAACTCGCGGAACAACTGAGCCGCCAAAGTTTTGTTATGCGAAAGAACCAGGGTGGGCAATCCTAATTTTTGGATTACCTGAGCCATCGTAAACGTTTTCCCGGAACCGGTAACGCCGACCAGGGTGATTTTAGGTTCGCCCTTTTCAAAGGAAGTGGAGATGGTTTCGATCGCTTTAACCTGATCGCCTGCGGGTTGATAGGCGGAATGAATTTTAAAAATTGCGGACATCGTCTTAAGATAATTTCTTTTTTGCGTTGAACTGAGCTTGTTTTCTATCTTCTAAAATTTCAAGATCCAATTCGTCAAAAAGTTTTTGCATCACCATCATACCGCGCATCAGAGTTGCAGTGGACGAAAATTTCCCCCTCTCGATATCCTGTTCGAGATTGAGTTCCTTTAAATTATTGGTCATCTTCATAAAAAGAGTTTGGGATCGATCTATGAAATATTCCACTTCTACTTCGGTGCCGTCTCCGTATTTTACCGCATTCTCCACGGCTTCAAGAGCTCCGATACACAGATCCATCACGATGTCTTCCGGTGTTCCTTGACTTTTTAGAAAAAACTCGAGACGACTTCGGACATACTGCATCGGCTGAAACGCGATCTTGCCGAGCAGGATATAGCCGTCTTTAGACGGGAACTTTTTTCCGTTGAGCTGATCGGGGTGAATGTGAAATTCATTTTGATTAAATCGGCTCAGTTTTGCGAACCCCGAGCTAACCATAGATTCTAAAATATTTGTAATGACGGAATTTTCGATATCAGGTTCGTCTTTAAACTTACGGAAAGTCTCCATCCGAATCCATGCGAAAAAATCATTTACCGTTCCGGTCAACCCCTGAGAAAGCATCGATTGAATCTGTTTTTCGATCTCTTCTCTTGTGAGGTGGAAGCTCATACTTTATCCATTGAGAGGTAGAATTCAGAAAGTGTAAATCTGTTTTTACCAAGACTTAATTTGACGCATCGCTTCATAGGAAATCACCGCGACCGAATTGCTCAGATTCAAACAACGTGAGGAATCTTCCATCGGAATTTTTAGGATCCGATCCTCGTTCCAGGATTTTTTTATTTCCGCAGGAACTCCCGAAGTTTCATTTCCGAACAGAAACGCATCTCCCTTTTTGTATGAAACGGAGGTATAAGAACATGTGCCAAAAACGGAAACCAAATACAAACACGTATCAGACGGAAGAGCTGCTTTATATTCTTCTAAAGAAGAATGAAAAGAAATTTTCACCTTATCCCAATAATCCAGTCCCGCTCTGCGCGCCGCTTTTTCGGAAAGATCAAACGCAGCCTCGCCCACGATATGCAATTCCGCACCCAACGCCACGCAAAGCCTTGCAATATTTCCGGTGTTGGGCGGAATTTCGGGTCGATACAGACCTATATGCAGAGACATGAAATCATTTCTTCTTACTTTGATTCAACGACTTCTGCAAAAGCGCTCCGAAAGAACTCGTCGAACCGCTTGTATCTGTACTCAAGTATCCGCTATAGTCCATTCTTTCCTGAACCTCTTTTGCTTTCTGAATCGAAAGAGAAATCTGTTTTTTCTCCGGATTGACCTCCATTACAAAAACGTCAATTACATCTCCGGATTTAAAACTTTGACTGAGCGGGATTCGACTCGGAACTCCGGTTTCTCTTCCAGGAACCAGACCGTTAAAATGATCGTCTAACTTTACAAAAAGTCCGAACGGTTTTAGGGAATCGACGGTCCCTTTTACGATATCCCCTTCTTTAAACGGAACGGTCTGAGCCCAAGGATCTTTTAAAAAATCTTTTACGGTAAGGGCGATCTTATGATTTTCCCAATCGATCCTAAGAACTCTTGCGCGAAGTGTCTGACCGACTTGAAATTCCTTATCCAGTTCCGGATTTTTTTTGTAAGTCGCTTCCGAAATCGGAATCAATGCGGAAAGCCCGTCCATCTCCACGATCAGTCCGAAAGACTGAATCGTTTTGACCTTACAAGTAACGAACATTCCTTCCTTCAATTCTTGTTTGAGAACTCCGAGTTTTGCTTCCTTGGTTTTATCCGAAATTTTCTTTTGGGAAACGATGAGCTTTCCTCTCGTCCCGATATCTTGGATGAGGAACTTCAAACGTTTTCCGACAAGACCCGATTTTTTGAATTCAGGATCGATCTGTGAAAAAGGACAGAACGCGGTAAATTCTCCGATTTTTACCTCGGCTCCGGATTCCCCCTCGGAAATAAATTGACCCAGAACGGGAATCTCCGCTCTTTTAGCGACTTCCAACAAATCTTTGTTTAACGAATCGCCGCTCAAACAAGTGGTGAAATGAATGTCTCCGTGATCCTCTCTCAGAAAGTAAACTTCGATCTCTTCTCCCTGAGTCGGAAGTCCGGATTCGATAAATTCTTCGGAAGAAATGATCCCGGGAGTTTTTCCTTCTTTGGCGGCTACGAAAATAAAATCTTTTTTTGCGGAGTTTACGACGACTACGAGTTTAGTCCCAACTTCCATCGATTTTTTCTTTTTAAAAGAAGCATCGAGCATTTTCTCAAAGAGTTCTTTTTCCGATTCTTTCATTTTTTCCCTCTCTTTTTTGAATTGGAATTCGATTCCTTTTTATCAGGTGGATATGAAATTTCTCCGGCGATTGTTTTGCGGAGTGATTTCAAATTTTTTAAACTGATCAACGGATCTTCCGTAAAGATATTGATGAATGCGGGCTTTCCTTCCCGGATCTTTCCTTCGTGCGGAGCCTCTAAAAAAGTACAAGTGGATTCGGTCGCGATTCGAATCGTCTCCTCGTTTCCGAGAATCTTGGATAGAATTTCCATTTCCTTCCAACCTCCGACTCCGGGATGAACGTGAAGATAACCTGTGCCGGACGCGAGAAGCATCCCTTGACTCAGATTTTTTTGTCTCGTTAAAAAAGCAAGATAGGAATTGTATTCCCTCTCCGCATTCTTTCTTTCCGGATCCTGAAGATTGGAAAGTTTTCCGGCAAACTCCGGTTCGGGAGCGATATTTTTTGCAAAGAAAGGACTCCATTCTTTTAGACTTACAAGATCCCCTTCCCACTCGGGCGTCCCCGCAATCTTTTGATAATAATACACGGTAAACATAGGACCCCAGTTTAGATTTCGAAAAATTCCCGGAGAAATTCTTCCTGCGATTCCATCGGGAACCGGATGATACAACGTCGTGATCCCCGCGTTGATTCCCTCCAAAATACTGAACTCGTCACCAAAGGCGGATAACGCTAGTTTGATTCCTTCCGCGTCTGCGGTTTTTTTGAGTTGGTATAAAAACGGACCGTCAAATACGAACGATTCCCCCTCTTGAAATCGATAAAATAAATGCACGGGAGAAGAAGATTTTTTTCTCATCTTGGAAACGGCTTCCTGAGAAGAATGAATCACCATATAACCTGGCAAGTTACCGAGATTTTTCGTTTCCGCACTTTCAGCGATCCAAGGAGAATCCGATTTCCGAACCCAAGGAGAATATTTTCCGGATTTCTGAGCGTCTTTTAAAACCGCTTCCACCCAGGAGGGATCTCCAACGGAAAGAACTCCGGTAAATCCGTGAGCCAAAAAAGATTGAAGAGAAAGAAAAACTCCGGCTCGATCCTTTTGTCCTCCGAGAGAATCGGTGGAAAGCGTCACATTCGAATCGCAAAATCCTGGAAGCACATACGAGATTTTTCCTTGGAAAGAATTTATCTTTTTGATCGCGACGATCTTACCGTTTTCGATCCGGATCTCGGAAACTTCGGAATATTCTTTTTTTCCGGGAAGCAAATAACGCACTCCGCTCAAAGTCAGAGTCTCCGCGTTTGCTGACGATACAACGGACAATAGCATCAGAGAAAGCACAGTCAGCTTAAAAAGAGAGCGCAAAGATTCCGATTTGGAAAGATGCTCCTTTTTTCCCTTTCTAAAAATCACTCTCTTGACAAACAAAATAGATTCAGGAATGTTCATGGATGATGGGGCAGGAAATCCGAGATATATCCGACAATATCCGGCTAACGATTGAGAATGGAAAAATCCTATCTCTGAAAACCCACAGGATGACTCATTCTGTCGAAGAGCATATCCAAGAGGCAGTCGGACTGATTCTGGATAAGGTTACTCATCCTACTCTGATTCCTACGGTTTATACTATAATAAAAGAGTTGGCAATCAACGCCTGCAAAGCAAACCAAAAAAGGATTTTTTTCGAAGAAAAAGGTCTCGATCTCAATGACACAACGGATTATGAAAACGGAGTCAGGGAATATAAGAAAATTTTCAGCGAAGCGATGTCCGAACTCTACGGACAAAAGGCAAAAAAGGAAGGATATTATTGTTTGATCAGCTTTCACTATTCTTTTGACGGAATTCGGATCGAAGTAATCAATAATGCACCTGTTACTCAACAGGAAGAAAAATCCCTTCGTGAAAAATTGGAGAAGGGGATGCGTTACAACGATATCGCTCAGTTTTATTTGGATAACGCGGACAATACGGAAGGTGCGGGAATCGGATTGGCTTTGATTTTAATCATGCTCAAAGGAGAAGAAATCGATCCTTCTTATTTTAGAATTATCATCCGTGAAGACGTAACCATTGCAAGACTCGAAATTCCACTCACTCCCGACTTTCAAAGCATACGAAAACTCAATCATAAGAATTAAATGCGACTTCCCCTCTCGGTCTGTATCATAACTCTCAACGAAGAAGACAATTTAGAGCGTTGTCTCAAACCCTTGGATTTCGTTTCCGAAGTGGTAATCGTAGATTCAGGCTCCAAAGACGCGACCGTTTCGATCGCAAAAAAATACAAAGCCAAAATTCACAAACGAAAGTTCGACGACTATGTAAGTCAGAAAAACTTCGCGCTCTCACTCGTAAAAAACGAATGGGTGCTCACCCTGGACGCGGATGAGGAAGTTTCTCCCGATCTAAAACAAGAAATTATAAACTTATTTAAAAACGATCTACCAAAATCAGACGGATATTCCACACCAAGACTGACTTGGTATTTGGGAAAATGGATTCGTCACGGAGGTTGGTATCCGAATAGGCGCATCCGTCTCTTTCAAAAACAGAAGGGCAGATTCGGCGGGGGTCTTGTACACGAAACGGTTCAACTTTCCGGAACATGCGAAAAATTGAATGCTCCGATTTATCACTACTCTTATAAAAATATCGGTGATCATATCAGTTATATCAATAGATATTCGGACCTCGGAGCCCAGGAAAAATATAGAGCAGGCAAAACGAGCGGGCTCTTTCACGCATTTATGGAAGGATTTTACAAAGCGTTCTGGATGTATACGATCCGATTCGGATTTTTAGACGGGAAACAGGGATTTATTTTGGCTATTTTCGGATTCTATTACAATTTTCTAAAATATATTAAATTGTATGAATTGAATCTGAAGTCGAGTAAAAAATCCAACTCAACTCAATCAGCTCCTAAGTAACAATTAGAAACTTATCTCAAAAATATTCGAGAATAAGGTAAAATTATTATTTAGGATCGATTCTTAAACAGAAACGATTTTTGCTATTCGTTTTAAATTGAGGATCGTTTTACGTCTTCAATCTAACGAGGAAAACCAATCTCTGTAATCCAAAGTGTAAAAATACTCTTCTGGATCACAGTGTAACTTGCGAAATACCTGATTGTTAGGCAGATCTAGGTGGAGAATGTAACTGTAATATCTGTGGAATGTGGGAACTCCTTCGTTCATTGTATTCACGATAGAATTCCCAACCCCAGCAGCTTCCAACGCCAGAAGATAATTGAAAAGATAACAGCGAGATACACCATGAGCCTGCGCCAAGACTCCAAAGAACGTCCAACTTCCTGTATTCAATCGAACATTCACTCGTTTCATCTTTTGTTTTCCAGGACTGGGCTGGTATAAAGTTCGACCTGCTTTTTTTCCAAGACGTTTTGAAGCACAAAGATACTTTCCATAAGTTCTTAAAAGCTGTGGAATTCTTTTTGGAAGAGCTTTCGCCTCTTTTTCAGAGTAACGAAGCCAAGTTTCTTGCGGGACTAAAAGAGTAATCGTCTCAGAAAGCCCCTCTTGAAGTTTCGAGCTAATTTGCGAGTTCGTATTTAACAATAAATATCCCATATAAATAACGGTTCTCGAAGTCGACGGAGGAGAGTTAAAAAGAGGGTCGGTTGGATAGAAAAAAGTCAATAAGATCGGAAAGCAGAGATTGAAATAAGTTTCTTTTCAAAAAAAATCCGTTTGGTTTATAAAAGTCTCTACTTTTTAAGAATCAGATTTTTTTTAAATGAAAGAAAGAATCTTACTTTTCTTGAAATGGAAGATTCTTCTCAAGAAGGAGTCCCTGTTTTTCTGAATCAGAAAGATCTTTCCGTAAAAATGGGAGTTCCCACATTTCATTTCAGAAAATATCCCTTATCATGGTTGTAGATAACGTTCCCCTATGAAACCGGTCGACTCGACAATCCTGTTGGTGGGAACATAGAAGAACTCATAGCGCATACTTTCGGCTTGCTCGTGATTGACAAAGCCAAATCATATCGAAGAGTCGGACGCAAGAAATCAATAACACCTCTTTTGGGCGGAATAAAACTCAATTAAATGGCATCCCTAAATTGCGACCCATAGGAAGCAATTTACTGAGTTTCGGATCACCGTGGAGAACTCAGATAAAGCCTCTCGCCGTTCAATCCCTTCTTTCTTTGTTGTGATTGATGCGGTTCATGATGTAGAGAGCGAGGAGACCGCCCAATACAACCGCAAGTAAGTTTACATTTGAAATTTGGTAAATCCCGAATTTGGGAGAAATCAGCCACAAAACAACGGACCGAATAAAGTCTTGGAGTAGAGAAAGAATGATTAGGGAACCCAAAAGTGCAACGATCAAAGCACCCCAAAAACCGCCCAGAAGATCCTTGCGTTTATAATAATAATAATACCAGGAAAGACCGCCGGAGATACCCACCACAAAGAGAACGTCAAGAATTGTAGTCCACCAAGGAGAGCCTGAAAAAGATGCAAGCGGCGCCAAAAAGAGTTGTGTCCCTAGTCCATCTAAAAAAGAATCAGGTAAATTCAGTAGGCTCATTCCAATACAGCATTTTCGGGAATTGTCTTTTAGTCGACTCATTTTACAACTTACTCAAAAACTCGTTTCCTTTGGAGAAAAAAAATCAAAACTCCGAATCGCACCGTTCTCTTTTGTAAAAATCCATTTGTAGGAAATCAGAGCGGCAAAAAAATGAAACCGAAAATTCACTGAACCCCTTGAGAAATTTCAATTTGAAACCAAGTGCTGATATATCCCCTAACACCTTCGGTATAGTCGGATTCCCCCTTTCTCATTCTCTTTCTCCTCTGATTCATAATTCACTTTACAAGGAGAAAGAAATCGACGCGTCCTACCTTGTTTTCGAAACGCCCGAGTTCGATCAAAAAAAAATCCAAGAACTTCGGGAATCTGGGGTTCGTGGCATTTCCGTAACGATTCCTCATAAGGAAACCGCATATTCTTTTGCGGACCAAGCGGACAAAACATCCGAAATCATGAAGGCATCAAACACGTTGGTTTTTAAAAAAGATTCGATTAACGCGTATAATACGGATGGAGAAGGAGCGTTTCGTTCCATCGTAGAATGGTCGCCGGAATCTTTTCAAACCGGAAAAACTCTGATCCTCGGAAGCGGTGGAAGCGCCCGCGGAATTGCATACAGTCTTGCGGCGTCCGGTAAAATCGAGAATCTAACTCTCTGTTCCCGCAACAAAACTACAGGAAAAGAAATCTGCTCACTCATTTCAAAAAACTCTTCCGTAAAAACGGATTATGTTTCCCCTGAATTCATCCTATCTCAGAAAAAAGAATTTTCTCTGATCATACATACGACCCCTCTGGGAATGAAGGGACAATCCCCCGGGCCGTTTCTTTTGGATGAATTTTTCCAACCAACGATGACTGTCTTTGATATCGTTTACAATCCGCTGGAAACCCCGCTAGTAAAAGCCGCTCAAAAAGCAGGCTGTAAGATCATTCCAGGATCCGAGATGCTATTGTTTCAAGCGATGAAACAGTTCGAACTTTTTACAGGAGTTATACCCGATCGGAACGATATCATCAAAACCAGAGAACGTCTTTCCGTAGCCTTAGCAAATCGATGAACCCCGGGTTTTTCGAATTTATTTCTCAACTTTCCAATCTGGAAAAGACGAGAAATTTCAACGTGTTCGCGGAATATTCTCTCGAACCGTTTACAAAACTTATCAAAAAATATAAACTCAATCAAAGAAACGATTCAACTCAATGTAGAATCGGAGTAATCGGCACGAACGCAAAAGGATCGATCACTCATTTTTTAGGGGAATATTTTAGGCTTTCCGGTTTCAAAACGGGACTTTACACATCCCCTCATTTATTATCTCCACAGGAAAGAATCCGAATCGGAACTTCCTCTATGCAGTTTCGCAACATTACGGAAAATGAATTGAATGAATTGTTAAGCGAATGGATCTCTCTCGGAGCGGAATCTGATTTTAAATCTTTTTCCTTTTTCGAATTATTTACCTGTGCTGCATTTTCTTTTTTTGAAAAAGAGGGAATCGAAATTCAAATCTACGAAGCGGGATTGGGTGGAAGATTGGATGCCACAAAACTCGCAGAACCGGACATTGTAATCTTGGGTAGTATAGGGTTGGATCATAAAGAAATTCTTGGAGACACAAAAGAAGAAATTCTCAGAGAAAAATTGGGGATCTGTTCCCACCATACAAAGATAATCTATGCGATTCGACCAAAGGAAAAAGCACTTGAAGATCGAATTTTGCAATGGAGTTTTGAAAATCAAATTCCTTGTGTTTTGTTTTCCGAGAAACCGGAAGACGGGGATTATCTGATTCGGAATAAAAATTTCTGTTATCAGGTGTTTCAAAAAATTCTAAATTTAGAATCCGTTTTTAATGAGACCAAAATAAATCGGATTCTCGCATTTTCCGAATACGAGCCGAAAATTTCTTTTCCCTCGGGAAGATTGAGTGTTTTAAAAGAATCCCCCTTAGTGATTTTCGATCCTGCACACAATCCGGAAGCTTTCTTGGAAACTCTGAAAAGTTTACAGTCTCTTTATCCAAAGATTCGATTTCAAGTTCTTGCCGGAATTTTAAGAGATAAAGATGGGGATTCTATCTTGAAAATTCTACGAATGGAAAAACAGCGGGGATCTATATTCAATTTTTCGATTTTACGAGATTCCGGTTTTAGTCTTCCCCAGAATTGTAATAAAAACGAAAGTATTGGATTGAATGAGTTGAGCCAATTCTTAAAATCTGATTCCTTAGAACCAACTTTAGTTTTGGGAAGTTTTCGTTTGTATCCGATCGTTCTACAAGCGATCTAATCTACGCTTGAGAAAAAAGCCGTTTTTTAATGATCAAACCAATCTCGATAATCCAAAACCGTGAAATACGGTGCCGGATCACATTCTAGGGTGCGAATGATTTTGTTGTTACCGACGTCGAGATGGAGAATATATCTGTAATACCTGTGAAATGTGGGAGCTCCCTCATTCATAATTCTCACGATAGAATCCGCCACCTCCAGTCGATCCATCCAGAGTAAATAATTAAAAAGATAACAACGAGACACCCCGTGAGCATGCGCGAGCGCACCCAAAAAAGCCCAACTCCCGGTACTAACCCGAGCGTTGATCCGAAACATTTCCCCCTTACCCGGACTCGATTGATATAGCGTCTTTCCGGCTCTAACCCCCAATCGCGGCATGGAAGTCAAATACTTCCCGTATTTAACCAAAAGACTCGGAAGTCGTTTCGGAAGATTTCGTCTCTCCCTTTCGCTCAAACGAAGTAAAGAATGACTCGGAATTAAAAGAGTAACAACCTCAGAATGATTTTCCTGAAGAGCGGAACGAAGTTCATAATCTGAATTTAGAAGTAGAATTCCCATACCCAATACATTTCCCGAACCCTTTCGGAAGCATCAAAATAGGATCAAAAAAACTTCAGAACAAAGATACAATTCTCAACAAATGAAAGAATCAAAATGAATTCCGACACAAGATAAAAACGGATGCGCATAACCGCTCGTTAAAATTTCAGATTGAATTTTGCAAAGGAATCCAATTCCATCGTTTGTCCCGGAATCGCATAAGGATGATTCAACCGAGTGGGAACAATTCCGACATCCAAGGTTTCCGCATCCAAACCAAGAAAGAAAAACGTAGCGGATAAAATCAGCATCGCGGCCATCCCGTAAATCATTACTCCGCCGGTAACACCTTGATGCCTTCCAAAATTCCCCGCAAGCTTTTGATACTTTCCGGCATCCGAATTGGTTTCTCGAATGATTCGTTCTTCGTATAAATACATCGCCGCAAATTCATCCTGTGATACCACGTTTGCCGCGAGAACCAAACGGGTGAAACTAACCTGGCTTCGAGCACGATCATACAAATCGTTCGCCTTCAGATTGAAATAATAATAACCCGCATAAAACAAAAGCGTTCCATATAAAGAATAGATCGAAAAATCGTTATACGAATGATCTAAAAAAACTTTCTGTTTATTTTTATAATACGTTACGCTATCTCCCTCTTTTAAGGAGAGATCTAACTTTGTTTCTTCACCCTTCCGAATCTCCACACCTTTCAACAAATCGATACGTCCTTCCATAGAAACACGAAGTCGATTGTATCCTGTTTTTACGGAAATCTTTGCTAAGGGAGTTTTGCCCAAAAATTCGGAACCGAGATATACGTTGGCTCCTTCCGGATCAGAAGACACTGACAAAAATCCGTCTCTCGGAGTTTTGGATAAAATCATTTCAAAAGTTCCGCCGTCCTGAACGGAAGCCCGTTTTTCCTGACTCGTAAATCCATCCATATAATATCTGATCATATGATTTCCGGGAAGAAGATCCTCGCGCTGCAAAGGAGTTTTTCCGAGAAACTGTCCGTCCAAAAACACAAGCACCCCGTCCGTATTTCCTGATTTAAAGAAAAAGGATACGGTTTTTGTTCCGAGAAGTTCCTTTTTAATTTCGGAAATGATACCTTCCAATTCCTGATAAGAGCGTCTAACGCTAGTTTTCGCTTTGAATTCTTTTTTTGAGGCGTCTTTAGAAGATCTAAGGATCAGCTTGAGTTCCATCTGAAACTCGCTCTTTTTTTCGTAAGATCCCGCGAGATGATAAAAACAACCTTTTCTGTTTCCCGAAAGAAAAAGGGTGCTGTCCTCGGGAGGAATTTCATCCACCATGAGCTCGGTTTTGAGAGTTAAAAATCGAGGATCTCGTTCGGGGGAAGTTTCCTTTACATTTTTTATTTTTTCGAGAATGTCGCTGTCCCATTCTCCCTTTCTCAATCTTTCGTTTCCGGAAGGTTTTCCAAATCCGTGTTGAACACTTTTTGGAATCACATCAGGATCAAAAATCTGAAAAAGCCCTTTTAAACCGGAATACAAAACATTCCCGTAACCTTTGCTCAGATAATCCAAACTCGGATCGGCGTTCTGATTTTTTAAGGAGAATATACAGAGTTTTCTTTCCGTCTCGAAGGTGATTCTTTCCCTCAACCCCGCTTCCGGAAAACGGTAATAATCGTCTATTCCCTGCGCAGAAAGAGAAATACTCAAAATTGCTAATATTAGAATCAATGCAAGTGCTCTAATCATCATTTTTCCACGTTCAAAGCGGTAACCAAACCCACGATTCCTAAAATGGGCATCACCAAAGCCAGAGGCGCCGAATACGCATAATCTCTCGCAAACGAAATCTGCTCGCCCAAACCGGGACCAAACCAATCCCCTCCGGCGCTCACACCGAGATAACTGAAAAGCGCCAATGTCATAACTACTCCGGGCAATCCTGTAGTAAACAGAACTTTCAATACCGGCAATGCGGAAGGAAAAATGTGATTCCTAAAAATATTAGCTCTTGACGCTCCGAAAAAAGTGGAGGTAAGAACAAATCCGCTACCGTCCGTTTCTCTTATCTTACTCTGAAGAGTCTCATATGAAAAAGCCCAATCCCCCAATAACACCGCAATCACCAGCACGAACGGAGCTGTTCCCAAAGCGTTCACTATCAAAAGCGCGATCAAAAGAGACGGAACGGAAACAAACACGGAAGAGATCGGAGTAAAAAACCATCTCCCCATAAACGGAATCGAATATTGAAAAAGACAAATCAAAGAACTGAATAGTAAAGTAAAAACTCGGGACGGCAAAGAAAACAAAAGAGTGGAAAAGGTTCCATAGGCAAAAAGTCCGAACACATCTCTTCCTAAACGATCACACCCAAAAGGATGTTCCCAGCCCACAGAGCAAAAACTTTCCGTCAACGACACATTCGTCGGAGGCGACTTCCAAAGAATTCCAGAGATTACAAAAATCAAAAACAGAATTCGCAAAATAATACCCGCGGAAATCAAGAAAGACTCTCCTTTCCGGTAAGGTTTTCCTGAAATCGGAGCGAGACACGGCTAAAGATATAAAAGATAAGTCCGCTGTAAAACAAAAGAGCGCTCAAAAGTTCCGGATCCATCGTCTGAATCGCATAATACATGGACTTACCGATTCCCGGAAAGAAAAAGATCTCTTCCACAATCATTGCCCCAGAGAGCAAAGAGCTAAAATCCAGAAGAATCAAAACCGCCAAAAGCGGAAGAATCTTGAGTAAAACATGATTCCATAATATTCTATTTTTAGAATACCCCCTTGCTCTGAGAATTTTTGCATATGGAGAATCTAATTCCTCCGTTGTAAGACTCAGAGCAAATTGAAAGATCCTGGCCCAGACTCTGGAACCCAAGGCGATTCCGGGAAGAATCACATAAGTTGTATTCCAAGATTCATAACCCCCGGGAGGCAACCATTCCAGTTTTACAAAAAAGATCAAAAGTAAAATCACCCCGACAACAAATACGGGAGTGGACAAAATCAGATTGCTTAGAAAATAAAAAATCTGTTTCAATACACCGTCTTCTTTTTTGGAAGAAATCAAAGCGAGACCGATTGCAAACAGACTGCCCCAACCTACCGAAAAAAACGCGAGATGCAAAGTCGGCAAAACTCTTGAAGAAATATGTTTCCAAACGGATTCTCCTGAGGCGGTCTTACCGGATTGAAATGTAAGAATCCCTTTTACAAAAAAAAGAACCTGAGAAACAAAAGTTTTTTTTTCGAGAAAGGATTCTTCTTTAGAAAGGGAAGAATCCGCATAAAGATATTCACGATTGAGAGAGCGAAGATGACCGAAAAGAACGGAAAAAAAAATCAAGGCGACGAAAAAAAGAAAAAACCTGGAGATTTCTCCCTGCACGACTAAACGTTCCGAGAAAAGGCTATTTGAATTTCCTCAAAGGAACCGGAACGAACTAATTTTTCTCTGTCTTCTTTAACGTTGAGAGCCTTTGCGATCTGCGCGAGAGTTTTGATATGTTCTTGAAATTTCGTTTTGGGAACGATCAAAAGAATAAAAATATGAACCGGTTGATGATCGATCGAATCAAAGTCGATCCCGCTCGGATTAAGCCCCATCACGCATTTGAGCTCATCCACAAGATTTACAGAACAATGAGGAATCGCCACGCCGCTTCCGATTCCAGTGGACATTGATTTTTCACGCGCCAAAAGAGATTCTAAAATTTCTTCCTTATTCTCAGAAGCGATCTGATTGGTTTCCACCGCCCTTTGCAAAAGTCTGGAAATCACTTCTTCTTTTGTGCCCGGCTCAAGATTGAAGATAACGGTTTCAGGATGAAGAAGAGTCAATAATTGATTCATTTGAAAACCTCTGACTCTCTGACATTTTTACTTAAACTTTTGAATTGATTACAATACGAGATCATCATTCTTAACCATAAATACGAGCTATTCTAATTGCCCGAAATTATCGACTCTGCTTCCCAGAAATATACGGATCAAACTGGCTTCAATGAAAAAATAGAAAACAGAAAAAGTGAAAAGCGGCAGAGAAAGCAAAACAAGAACCTGGATGACATAAAAAAGAACGACCGTTGCCGTTACGCTGATCAAGGAATAAATCCAAGCCGCGTGTAAATTTCTTCCCGGCGAAACGAACAAAATCGAAAAACCGATCCAAGTGGAGAAAAGAACAGGGAAAAATTCGTAAGACAAGGTCCCCACCCCCAAAATCAGTCCGAACCCGAAAAGAAAGGGAATCTGAAACGAAATCGGACGTTTCAAAAAAACCGGAATGATAAAAAGTACTGAATAGGCTCCCATCGTTTCTAAAGCGGAAAAACGCCAGGGGGAATATCCTTCCCGAGAAAATGAAAGAGAACTGTAAAAATCGCCGATGTATTCGTCACGAAAGGAATACATCGAAGTTCCGGAAAATCCGTAAAATAGATCCACCGCAGGCAGTAAAAGATAGAAAAATAAGAAGATCAGAAGTTGAATCAGAGAAAGCGGGATCTGAATCCTAAGTTTGTTTTCAATTGGAGAATAAAGAAAAATCCCCCCAACACCGGCAATGATCGCCCAAAGAACCGTGCCGGGATGAATAGGCAATAGGATCGCAAAAATGCCGGTGTGAACCGTCCACTTTAACGGATAGACAAATCGTTTTAAGATCGTGAACTGATATACAAAACAAGCGGCAAGAACAACTCCATAACAAATCCATAATGGAATCGTTCCAAAAAGAACAACACTCACCAAAGAAAAAATCGAAATTAGAATATCCGGAAAAAAAGGATCGGACTTACGAAAAAAACCGGCCTTTGTAACGAGGAGATAATCAGACATTCTGCATCTCCTTGGTTTCGTTTTTAACGGTTTGAATTCGATCTCTCAGAGAAATTCCCGAAGGACAAAGAAAGGTGCAGATCCCGCATGAAATGCATGCACTGGATGAAAATTGACCCTGTCCCGTTACAAGAGCGATCGGATTGCATTCCAAAGGACAATTGTAAGTGCATTCTCCACATTCGATACAAGGGAGTTCGTTTTGCTCTCTAATTTTACCGGAAACAAAAATGACGGAATGATGTTTGTGGATATCGAGATAGTACTCTTCGGACGAAGAATAAAATTCTCCTCCGTCAAAAAAAGAATTAAATGTAAAATTCGGATATTCAGTCTTTTTTTCCTGAAGAAGAAAACTAAGACTCTGCCCGTCTCTACACTTGATCGGAGATTCCTCTTTTTTAATTCCTCCGTTTTTACCCACGTAGTAGATGCTGATATGTCTTTCGATAAACGGAATTTTTTTAAAAAGCGCGCGGTAGAGATGATATAAAGTCTCTGGACCGAGATAAAGAATATTTTCTTTTTGGAATATTTTTTGATCAAGAGCTTTGATCGCGAAATACTCCGGAAAACCAGCCGGATATTCGTATTTACGAAACGGAACCGGGGAAAGGATAAAATCCTTTACAACGGCTTTGGGAAACCAACTCGAAATAGATTCTAAAAATTGAATGTGAAAATCTTTAAATTCTTCCATGAGAATTTTTTGAAAATCTACAGACTGAGTTTTTGTATAAGGAGAAAGGACAATGAAAGAAGACCGAAAGGTTTTAAATAAGGAAGAAAGAGTGGTATCCGAAAAATCGAGAGATACAAGACCGAGTTCGTCCATTCTTTCCAAGGCTTGTGCCAAAGTCAGAGACGAATGATCCGACGGGGTTTCTCCGGTAAGTTGAAAACTTCCATCCTGAACGATCCTGATCTTTGTTGAATGTTCTCCTTGGATCAGACTTGCAATTCCATCCACAGGCGAAAGAAGAGTTCCCACAGATTGCCTAAGCAGAGGCTCGCCCGCGCGTACACGGGTCGGAAATTCTTTTAGGTATAAAGCTCCCGGCTCGGGAAACAATGTGAAGGGTTCTTCCAGGACGGTCTTACGGGAAAACTTACCGTGGACCAATCCTGGTTTGATAGTAAAAGCGGATGGCTTCAAAACTCTTTAGGTGAGAGTTTTCACCATGTAAATTTCGTCTTTGATAGGGAGTTCTTTCTTAAGATTTTTAATATAAGGAAGAATTTCACCCATCGGCTCATAAAATTCACAGTTCACTTGCATACGACGTGCAACCGTAAAATATTTATAACACTTTTCTTCTCCGGATCGTTTGGACCATTTTTTCTTTGTACATTTTACGCGGAGAATGTATTTGTCTGCCTCGGATTCATACTGTCTTACAGTAACGCAGTGTAGGCAATTGGCGCAGTAAACTTTCTCACTCATCGGGGTTCCTATAAAAGTAGCGGTATTTTGTCAATTTTTCAGAAAAAAGTGCGAAGTCAAGCAGAAGCTCCGACCCAAAACCACAGGATGGAAAACTCTTCCATCCTGTTAGTTAGACGGTTTTATGCTTGAGCGGGAAGTTCTTCCGCGGATTTCTCTTTCGATGCTCCGAGGTTCCAGAGAGCCTCTTTGAGAGAAAGATATCCTACATAGAAGAATCCGATCGCATAGATGACCAGGAATCCCACGATTTGCGGTTTTCCAAGCATAAAGGAAAGAACTACGGTTCCCAAACAATAGAATCCCATCATAAATTCCAATACTACATGGAAATCCAAAGGAACCGTGTATTTCAGTCTTTCTTTCAAAACATCGGTGCTTTTCTCAATTTTGAGTTTCGGAGTGCGTTTGAAAGAAGACTGAATCCCAAGAATGGCTTCCAACCAAGCCCTCGTATTTACGATTGCAATTCCAGTTCCAATCATGATCAAAACGGGAAGATAGATCATTCTTTTCTTCCAATCTTTATGAAGAGTTTTTTGAGAATAGGCATAGAAAATCATCGGTCCGATCGATCCAACCGAGAGAATTGCCGCGGTTCCCATCAAAATCTCGATCGGAAGATCGTAGAAACTGAACCCGGACCAGTAGTCCATCAGAAGCAAAGGAGCGCTGAAAAGAATATTGATCACCATCAACGGGTGAACCGAATAATTGATCAAGTGAACGATGGCTTCCGACTTGATTCTCCAAGGAAGATCCGCGCGAAGAATTCTTGGAAGAAGTTTGACTGCAGTCTGAATCGAACCCTTGCACCAACGGAACTGCTGGGATTTGTATGCCGAAATCATCGCTGGGATTTCTGCCTTACATTCGATATCCTTAAAATAACGGAATTTCCAACCCTTCATTTCTGCACGGTAGGAAAGATCAAAATCCTCGGTCAGGGTGTCGTGCTCCCATCCGCCGGAATCCACAATACATTCTTTTTTCCAGATTCCCGCAGTACCGTTGAAGTTCATCCAAAGGTGGGAACCGTTCCGAGCGACCTGCTCGATCATAAAGTGACCGTCGATTCCAAAAGACTGCGCCTTAGTAAGTACGTTATAATCCGCGTTGATATGTCCCCAACGAACCTGAACCATTCCGATTTGCGGATCTTCAAAGTAAGGAACTGTTTTAATCAGAAAGTCAGGATCCGGCATAAAGTCGGCGTCAAAAATGGCGATGTATTCCCCGCGCGCGACCTTCATTCCCGCTTCGAGAGCACCCGCTTTGTGACCGGTGCGTTCCGCCCCAGACCTGTGGAGATGATGAATGTCGAATCCGAGAGATTTATAATGATTGATGAGATTTCTGGATTTCTCGATCGTCTCGTCCGTAGAATCATCCAAAAGCTGAATTTCAAGCTTATCCTTTGGATATTTGAGAGCGACCGTGGTTTCGATCAAACGATCCACAACGTAGAATTCGTTGTAAATCGGAAGCTGCACCGTTACGACCGGAAGATTGGGATCATTGACATCCAAAATCCGATCCGGTTCCGATTCGCAATAAGCGTGATTCTTTTTGTAGAGATATACCATGATATAGGTATGAATCCCGAAGAAAAAGAGAGCGACGATATCGATCCCATAAATGGCCAAAAAAAGTACAGTTACGAGGGTCAGCATGATCTAGCCAGAAAAAATTGACTCGGCTAAAAGTCAAAAGGTTTTGCAGTGCATCAATTTTTTAGTTTTTTAAAATGCAAGGCCATTTTTTGCTCAAAAGCCTAATGTGGGAACTTGGAAAGCCGATATTTGGGAATGGATGGACAACAACCTCCCTGGTTGCGTTCTTCCACTGCGAATTTTCATTTTGAAACGGACGGGGGACGAAAGTTGTACCGTCCCCTTTTTTTGTGAGAGTTCCTACTTTTTTCTTAGGGAAAAAACTCGGACATTTTGCGACCCCTCACTTCAAGTTTATCAAACACAACAGACTGAACTTCTTTTTGTAGAATCTTCCACCTCTTGAGAATTTGTGGGAACTCCCCGTTTTCAAAAAGTGATTCTCTCCTTTACCGGAAACGATTTTGTTGAAAGCCGTCTCCATTTCGCATTTTTCTAAAATATCAAATGTGGGAACTCCCCGAAAATTGTAGAATTTCTCAATTTTACCGTGAAACCTTTATCCTGGATTCTTTATGAAAGAAGGAGATTCTACTTTTTCAGCCAGAAAACCTTCCAAATTCAAGCGAATCCCGATCCTCAATCCATGAAAAACGCAGGAGTTCCTACGTTTACAACCAAAGAAACCGTCGTATTTTTTTCTGCGGTAGTTCCCGCATTTTCCCAAAGTTGACAATGGAATCCAAATGTAGGATCTAACACATTCAAAAACAAATTCTCTACTTCTGCGAAAGCCCGCACAAAGGATCGAGGCGGAATCCATTCCGTCCTTTTTCAGCAAACCTCTTTTCTCTTTCCAATCAACCCACGCGGAATGGATTGGAGCCGAGAGCCTGGTGATCGGGCTTCTTCAAAAGTAGGAACTCCTTCCCAGATAAAAATTCAGCCCGAGCATGTGCCCGAATTCATTTTCCTATGAGACAGAATCTTCTTGTAAAAACCTAGGATTGCGGGAACTCTTGCGGAAATGAATCCCACGATCGTTGGTCTTTCCGTCGCGCTCTTTTCCGTCTTGATAGCGATTCTTTTAGAAGGCGCTCACTTTCTCTCTTTTTTCAAAGTCTCCGCGATCTTACTCATTATTGGAGGGACGGCGGGCGCAACCTTCGCAAGCTTTTCCCTCGAACAAATCAAAGACCTGATTTTAAATCTTCAATCTGCCGTTTTCCCCAGACGCAAACTTCCTCTTGGCGAACTGTTTTTGGATTTTGCGGAACGCGCGCGTAAAAACGGGCTTCTCTCTCTTGAAGACAATCTCAAATCCATCCAAGATCCGTTTCTCCAACGCGGGGTTCAACTGATCGTGGACGGAACCGATCCCAGGGCGGTCGAAGAAATTCTTTTCGAATCCGCGCTCGCGATGGAAGACAAGGAAGCAAATTCCGCAAAAATCTTAGAAACCGCAGGCGGATTTTCTCCTACCGTGGGAATCATCGGAACCGTCATGGGACTCGTCGGAGTTCTGGAAAACTTAGGCGCCGGCACACGCGCTCTTGGCGAGGGAATCGCGACCGCATTTATTGCGACCTTTTATGGAATTGCATTTGCAAACCTTCTTTTTTTCCCTCTCGCCAATCGGATCAAGTCTTGGTCCAAGGAACAATCCGATCGGAGACAAGCCATCATTCGTGGAGTCATCGCGCTTCAAAGCGGAGACAATCGCCGTATCCTTATGGAAAGAATGATGCCGTTTATCGGGTGAAAATTTTTGAAGTTTCTAAAGTCCTTTGTAAATCGATTTTTTTAAAGAATCCGATCTTTCTCTGATTTTACTTGGGGCGGGACTTGAAGTCCGATTTCAAGCGTTTTTTCGGTAGATCCATTTGTCGGAACAACGAATTCTATCTCTCAGTAAATCTGCTTATAACACTGAAATCGTTTTTTTAGAATCATGGCTGCTTTTGACCGACTGAAAAGATTCCAATCGTCTGTTTTCAAATCCGAAAATTCGAATTCTAATTTCAAAAATTTCTTTCCTTTTTTAGAAATCAGGAATTGATTCGTCCTCCCATGTCTTCCTCCTTACAAAAAGTTCTCGGGCCGTTTCATCTCTGGGGAATCTCGGTAGGACTCGTGATCTCCGGAGATTATTTTGGATGGAATCTCGGTTGGACACATTCCAATTTTTGGGAATTCTTAACCGCGGTTTCGATCGTCGCCGTTTTTTATTCCTGCTTCTCCCTTTGTTTTACCGAACTGGCTACGTCGATCCCGCACGCGGGAGGACCTTCCGCATACGCTCACATCGCGTTGGGTCCGATCGGCGGCTTGATCGCCGGATTTTTTACTCTTGTCGAATTTGTTTTGGCTCCACCGGCGATCGCATCCGCGCTCGGCGGATACTTTCATTTTTTGATTCCTTCGATCGGAGAAGGTGTTGCGTCTAACGGATTTTTTATTCTTCTTTTAGGAATCAATCTTCTTGGCATCAAACAAACGGCGCGATTTGAATTGTTTGTAACCTTGACGGCGGTTTTTGGTCTCATCTTCTACTTGGTTCTGATCTTTCCCCATTTCGATGCGGGCAGGATTACGGCTTTTTCTACATTCTCTTTTTGGAATTTATTTCCTGCTCTACCGTATGCGATCTGGTTTTTTCTCGCTGTGGAAGGAGTTGCTATGGCCGCGGAAGAAGTCAAAAATCCCGAAAAAAACATTCCCAAAGGATATCTTTCCGGGATCGGAACCTTGGTCCTTTTGGCTTTTGGAGTTTTATTTGGCACCGCCGGAGTCGTTTCTACGGGAGAAATTTCCAAATTAGACTATCCTCTATCATTTACATTAGGAATTCTTTATGGTCCTTCTTCATGGATCACCCGGATCTTTACCGGAATCGGCCTCTTTGGTTTAGTCGCTTCGCTGCTCGGAATCATTCTCGGGTATTCCAGACAAATCTATGCGTTGGCAAAGGAGGGATTTCTGCCGAAATCTCTTGCGCATCTGAATCCGAAAACAAAATCGCCGAATTTTGCGATCATCACGGGCGGCGTCATCGGTTTGATCGCTCTACAATTTGGAAACACGGGGGAATTGATCACTCTTTCTGCGTTCGGAGCCTGTGGGATGTACTGCATCAGCATGATTTCCTTTTTTATTTTGAGAATCAAAAACCCAAATCAACAAAAACCGTATCATGTTCCCTTGTATCCTCTTCTTCCGATCGTGGCGATCCTTTTGGGCTTCCTTTGTTTTATTATATTAGCGATTTATAATTCTTTTTTATTTTACTTGTTGGACTTCGGATTTTTTGTCACTTTTTTTCTTTATTGGGGCAGGCAAGGCTTTAATATCCGAAAAATTCCCCATTCCTCCCTTTCACCGGAAAAAGAGGAAATCCCTCTTTCAAGAGGGGATACTGATTTTTAGAAAAAACCTTTGGTTAGAACGGAATTTTTTAAAACTGCAACCCTTATTTTGAATCGATATAACTGTTCCTACAAAGCGATTCGATCGTAAAAAATGCTTGCCTGGGACTTTAAGTCCGTCCAAAGATAAAATTACGGTGGATTTGAATCTAAAAATATGCTAACGGCCTTTTTTTGACTATGCGAAAGTAAATATCCTATTTTTTGAATATTCTTAAACAATATCCACGTTCAATTCAGAAAGTATGTCTTCCAGTTCTCGTTTGTTGCGAACTTCGATCAACCGATCTTCTCCGTATTCGTCCGCTTCCAAACGAACCGCAAAGTAACCCGCATTGTCCTCGCCTTTGATGGAACTCACATCCAAATTGATGAGTTCCAAATCCTCCTCCAAAACCGGAGTCAAAAGAAGATATTGATTTTCGTCGATCTCGATCGCTTCGGCTATGATAAAACTATGGGGATTTCCGTCCTCGTCCAAAAGCTGAACGGTTTCCTGTCCGGATTCTTCGTGCTCGCTAAATTCGTCATCCCGATCGGTTTCCATCATCAATCCGTATTTCCGGAAGAATCCGATTCGAACTCAAACGGAAGTTTGTTCTTTTTCGCAAAATTACATTCCTTACAAGCGGGAACCAGATTTGCTTTGATCGACTTTCCACCCTTTGCAAGAGGAATCAAATGATCCATAGTAAGATCTTCGGGTGAGAATTTTTTTCCGCAGTAGTGACAGATCCCGTTTGCCTTTTTCTTTTTCCACCACGGGGTTTTGCGAAGATCCTTTGCAATCCTTCTTTGTTTTGCCAGCTCTTCTTCGCTGATCCAGACGACGGGTTCTTCGGATTCCATCTCAGTCTTTGTAAACTCCCCAATCGGAGCCGGGACCGGAAATAGAAAGTTTTACGAAGTCGCTCGCGGCGATCGCTTCGATTCCGTTTTCAAGACCCGATGCAGTCAGCAAAATCGTATCCCCGGAAAAAAGTTCCTCTCCTTCGATCTTGATTCCACCTTGAAGAACCATCAAGATCTGAAACACGGATTCTTTGTATAAATTCGGAATGAGGAATGATTTTCCTTTTTCGGAAACCTCTAGGGTTTCCATTAAAAACTTGTCGTTTGCCGTTAGACGAAATCGTTTTCCGTTATCCCATGACTTCGGCTGAGGTTTTAGATAATCCTCTTCGTTCGGACCCTTATAGTCCAATACGTCCAAAGCTTTTTGAAGATGGAGTTCTCTCGGCCTTCCGTAGTCGTAAACACGATACGTGGAATCGGAGGATTGTTGCACTTCCATCAAAAGGATTCCCGCACCGATCGCGTGAATCCTTCCGGGATTAAGAAGAAAGGAGTCCCCTTCTCGAACGGAAATCTGTCTTAGAATTTCTTCCGCACGGTTTTGTTCGACGAGAGATTGAAATTCATCCCGACTAGTCGCATTCAAAAAACCGCATACAAGTTTGGATCCGGGCTCCGCCTGCAAAACCGTCCAGGCTTCTTTTTTTCCCGCGTTCTGCGGATCGTATTTTTCCGCGTATGAATCGTCGGGATGAACTTGAACCGAAAGTTTTTCCTTTGCGTCTATGAGTTTGATCAAAAGAGGAAATGACTTTCCTCGAAAGGATTTTCCAAGAATCAAATCCGTATTTTCCTGATAAGCGACGCGGAATGATTTTCCGGCCAAGGCTCCGTTGTCGATTACCGAAACGTCGTCTCCATAATCGGAAATTTCCCAAGATTCACCGATGTTTCCTTCGGGAATCGTTCTTCCCGGAAAATAAGCGAGTTTTCTACCGCCCCAAATTCTTTCTTTGTAGATGGGTTTAAATCGGATGACCTTCTGCATAATGTCTATTTTTTTTCCCCTTCCAAGAGTTCAATTTTTACTTTCAGATGATTTTTTTTAAAATGTACAAATCCGTCCGGCTTGAGACCGGAAAGATCGAGATCGTAAACTTTTCCGGGAAGCAGTTTACCGGCTTCCGCTTCCAAATTGAGATTTCGAAAACTTTTGTAAGTTCCCTTTCCTCCACAGGAATCGCAAAACACGTTAGACCCTCTGCAATCAGGACAAAGCACTCGAACCACAAGAGGAATTTTTGCGGAAAGACGGAAATTCAATTCTTCAGGAGTTAATAAAATTCTAATATCATAAAAGATACCCGAATATTTTTTCCGTTCTCGGTTTCTCATCCCCGCGCGGAGAAGCCCGCGTTTCGCAAGTTCCACAGCCTGGCCTGCATATAAAATTCGAGAAGAGGGAATTTGTTTCGTTTTGAAAACGGAAAGGTGCTCTTCATTTTTTGTTTCTTTTTCCGATCGAAATCGAAATAGAATTTCGGGATGTCTGGAAAGATACTGAAGATCGTATTCTTTTCTGCGAGTAGGGTGAGTTAGAATCTGATAGGAAAGCGCGAATTTCTGAAAAAGATCGACGGACCCGGTTTCTTGATTGTCCGGATGAAAAATTTTTGCAAGTTCCCGATATCTCGATTTTACTTTTTCCACGGAGGAAAGAGGAGACAAACCCAGATTTTTATAATGATCCGGAAAATTGGTTTTCCATCCCGGATCATTCATAAAAGGAAATTATTCCTTAGGTAGATTCTCCTGATAAGGTCCCCCGTTTTCCACTTCACGGAGGGTGGTTTCCACGTCTTGAGCGCTGGTTTTGATGTTTCCTTCCACATACTTATCGATTCTACGAATGATTTCGATCAGGTTTGTCCTGTAAATTCGAACGAGTTTTACCCTTTGTGCTGGCTCTCGAATCGTTGCGACATTATACACTTCTTCCTTGGTTCCGGCTTCCGTTTTTTTCTTCACGACCAATTCGATCGAATCCGGATTTTCAGAGTTTAGCTTATCGTTTTTAAGAACGCTGATCTCTTCATACTGAGGACGCAACTTGGAAATTAAAGATTTCCTGCTCCAAAAAAGAATGGATTCCAATTTAAGCGGAGCATTTTGTCCACCGGACCCAGAAACTTTGAGGACGAATCGCAAATCAAACATATAGCGGTTTCTGCTTTGAGGGGTCTGATCTTCATAAGCGGGGATAAATTGACTGTAAAGATTGTTTTGGATCTGTTTTCGGCGGTTTAAGAATGCGAGACGGCCTTCGATCCGCTTGTGAAACTCGGCGATATCCTTGCCCAACAGCTCTAAATCTTTGACTTGCCCCGGTTCGTAGGGAAGAATTTTTACTCTTCCGTCCGCTTCAAACTCTTGAGCATACGAGGACGCAAAGGAGAAAATAAAAATTAGGAAACAAAATATTATGGCTTTCATGTCAGATTCAGATGCCTTTCCTTTAATTAGTTTCGGAGGTTCTCGGATTTTCCCCATAATTTTATCAAAAATAGATTGAACTTATCGTCAAATTCTAGGAAAAGGGAAGGAAAGGATCGGTATGGAAATCATTCACAGAAAATCGGGAGAAACAAATATCGTAAGTCTTTCGGGCAGTCTGGACATATACACCTCCATCGATCTCAAAACATTCTTTGAAACAAATATTAATAAAGAAAATAAGAATGTTGTGGTCAATCTTGAAAAGCTAAACTACATCGATTCTTCCGGAATCGGAATGCTGATTAAGCAACTAAACTACGTTCAAGACCTCAACGGTTCTTTTTTTATCGCAAATATGAAACCTGCAATCGAAAAAGTCTTCAAAGTAGCGGGTCTCACCTCCTATTTTAAGACAATCAGCCCGGCAGAATTCACTTCTAACTTCCCTTAATTTCAAAAATTTCGGTAGCTGTAAAAAACGTCCCAAATTCCCCAAAATCTTCCAATCTCTCCTGCGTTCGGAAGAAGTCGGAAGTCCATTCTACCCTGGATCAACTCGCCCGGATCCACCCGAAACCGAACCGGAAATTGAGAAGAATAGGAAGTCGAATTTCCCGGAAAACGAACGTTCGCCTTTAAAACACCGTTCACAAAAATTTTAAGTTCTCTGGGTTTGATTCCCTTGGGTCTTTCGGTATATGTAAACTGCGTTAGGTCCAATTGAACAAACAGCGGTTCGTTTCTGGAAGGGTCCGCAGTAAGATAAAAACGAAGCCCTTCTTCCGGAATCATTCTACAGAGTCCGCTCTGAAGTCTTCCCGTTCCCGCCCCGGGCGCGGAATCCGGTCTGTCCCTTTCCAACTGCATTCCGTTGTGGATCGCCCAAGTGGAAAGTTCCGCATAAGTCCTAAAATCTTCCGTATGAAGCGGAGCCCCATCTTCTCCGCGGTGGTCGAAGTTGATGAATTTTTTAAATTTCGGATTTTCTTCCGACTGGAGAAACCCCGTACTGGTAAAAGTACAATAGAGAAAAATGAGTACAAATCGGTAGAAAAACATCTACTTTTAGTATCGACAGGACTGGGAAGAATTTGATCACAATCCAGACACTTGAACAACCGGGAAAATCAATTCTTTCTCCCTGCGTAGTCACATTGGGGAATTTTGACGGAATTCACTTGGGTCACCAGGCATTACTCGACCGAGTTCGAAACCTCTCTAAGGAAACCGGGCTGGCTTCCTGCGTCGTCACCTACGACCCAAACCCCGCAATCGTTCTCGGAAAAAATCCGGACATGAAAAGCCTGATGACCCTTTCCGATAAAGAAGAATGGATCCGTAAACAGGGAATCGATTATTTGGTCGTGCTTCCCTTTAGCAAAGAATTGGCAGAGATGAGTGCGGAATCTTTTTTAGAAGAAATTCTACTCAAGGAATTAAAAGCCTCGAGAATCGTCATCGGTTTCAATCACTGCTTTGGAAAAGGAAGAAGAGGAACTTACGAACTCTTAAAAGAACATTCGCCAAAACTAAAGTATTCGGTTGAAAAAATGGATCCGGTTTATTTGGGAGAAATCAAACTCTCCAGTTCGTATGTAAGGGGTTTAATTTCTGAAGGCAATGTAAGCGAAGCCGCAAAATGTCTCAATCGTTCGTATTCGATCACCGGCACCGTGGTAAGCGGACACAAACGCGGACGAACCATCGGATTTCCGACCGCAAACGTAAAAACGAATCCAGACATTCTACTTCCCGGAATCGGAGTGTATGCCGGATACACAACGATCGACGGAATCGAATACGCTTCCATGATCAACGTCGGACGCAACCCCACCTTCGGAGAAAATTCTTTAACCGTAGAATCGAATATCTTGGATTTTCAGAAAGATATTTACGACCAAACAATACGAATCACCTTTACACAGAGAATTCGAGACGAGATCAAGTTTTCGGGAATTGAGAATCTGATTTCTCAGTTAAAACAAGACGAAATCGACAGCAGAAAAATCTTGAATGCCAAACCTTCCACCGATCAAATTCGACTACAATAAACGGAATCTACAGGATCGTTTTAAAATCAATTGTTGTTTTCCAAATCGACGAATTTTAAATTCTTCCAACCATAAAAGCTCAGCCTTGTTGTAAGGACTTCGCAAACTGAGCATACGTAAGATTGAATATCTCCCGCCAACTGTCCTCTATCTCCGCGGAATACCAAGGACCCAACCATTTGTCCAAAGCCTCAAGCCAGGCTTTTTCAAATACGGAAATCTCTTCGGGGATTCCGCAGATTTTGAGACAATGCATTCCAAAACTCTGAATCGCTCTGTCAAAATAAAATTCCTGAGAGGTCGAAAGCACGATATCCCGGACCGCATTCATAAACGCTCTTACGTCGTCTAGTTTTAGAACCTGAAAAATAGTTTCGTATTTCGGATTGTTGTGTTTTAAATAGCTAAAAAATAATTCCGCAAACTTCACTTTTTCTAAATTGATGATATCAAAAGACTCGCTGATACCTTTTACTTGACTTTTTGTGATTTTCATCGATTCGTGCTCGTTGAATGAAATAATAAATTGAATCCTCTACATACGGTAAACTAAAAAATAATCATTCGAATTGATAACTTGGAGTGTTTCGAAATAAAAAAATGATTTTTATAAATGACTCCGAGAGAACCGTTACCGATGGAAAAAAATTTCTATTTGGATTGGATCTGTAGCGGATTCAAAAAATACAAAATTCATCATTGTCGCAGTGTACATTCACGGCGGAGGAGCGGTCGGAAGGTGTGGATGAAATTACTCGAAATACCCCGTGGTCAGTCTCTCAATCGATGGACCGGTTCAATATTTCGTGTCCGATCAGAGATTCCAAACAATTTGCAGTCGTAAAACTTGTAAACGGCATCTCGGTTCGTTTTGGAAATCTTTTCTTGTGCGCGAGCATCGAAGCGATTTACGGAACTCAAAAACTCAATCAGAAGTATTACGAGATCACTGGAACCCTGGATCTTCCCGAAAGCTTTCATTAGGATTTCATTATGGTTCCGAAAACTTTAAAATCGTGGTGGATCTAATCTATACAAACTACGGCTCTTATCTAAGAAAGACAAATCAGAAACTCGAAGATTCATGGCCGCCCGCTCCGTTTGAAAATTTCGCGGATGCCGACGCTCATTTCAATTTTAGAAACCAGGGAGGTTTTTGGATCGGGTTAGAACATAAACTCAGCGAATCCTGAGTGTATCGATTGGGTGATTTCTACAACACCCTTGCCATCAGGATTGGGCGGAACCACGGCGGTTTTTCTCTCGATCACGTTTTCGCGGGAGTTTTTAGCTATCTTTTTGATAAATGGAGTTTGGATTTGGGAATCAAGTCACAACGGTCCGAAAAATAATATCAACGGAGGAAAGCGAGCCGATTGGGATCGTTCTCATTCCATCAAAACCGGACCGACTCAGTTTAACTCCGCGAGATATTCTTATAGCGGAGAATCAAGCATTCTTGCGATCAATCTCGGACCGACCAAAATCGTTGAGTGAGATTTTTTCACGTAAAATTCGCGGTATTGTTTTAAATTGAATCATTAGGAATCCCTAAAATACTTACAAAACTCCGTTTTTCGGTTTTGAATCCTCGGCATTCGATGTGTGGGACTTCGATTTTGAAAAATTTCGAGTTTTGCTCTTCGTAAAAAAATCCGGCCTCGTGCAACCCGAATTTTACTCTAATAGGGACTTCAAGTCCCCTTTCAATCCTTTTTTCACAGTGAATCATTTGTCGGACCAAATAATAAATTCGTTTTAGTGATGACAATTCGAACTTTGCTCAAAAAGACAGCATCCTAAAATTCTCTCGCGAAATGACGATTCCGCCTTTTCTAAATTCTCCCTAAAAAGATTCGGAATCCGGGAAATAATCATTTTATAGTTTCAAATTCCTCGTCCAAAGGAATCATAGTGTTGGATCTAGGCTTTACAACGCGTCCCAAAACCGCAGTTTATTTTGCCAGAAAGATTAAGCTGCAAGAACCTGTCCACATCGAACGACCCGGAAAAACTCAATGCAGCGCTCTCTATGGATCGCGTTGCAGGAGTGAGATGCTGAGTTACCCGAACGACCCGGAAAAACTCAATGCAGCGCTCTCTATGGATCGCGTTGCAGGAGTGAGATGCTGAGTTACCCGAACGACCCGGAAAAACTCAATGCAGCGCTCTCTATGGATCGCGTTGCAGGAGTGAGATGCTGAGTTACCCGAACGACCCGGAAAAACTCAATGCAGCGCTCTCTATGGATCGCGTTGCAGGAGTGAGATGCTGAGTTACCCGAACGACCCGGAAAAACTCAATGCAGCGCTCTCTATGGATCGCGTTGCAGGAGTGAGATGCTGAGTTCCCGAACGACCCGTAAAAACTCAATGCAGCGCTCTCCATGGATCGCGTTGCAGGAGTGAGATGCTGAGTTACCCGAACGACCCGGGAAAACTCAATGCAGCGCTCTCTATGGATCGCGTTGCAGGAGTGAGATGCTGAGTTACCCGAACGACCCGGAAAAACTCAATGCAGCGCTCTCTATGGATCGCGTTGCAGGAGTGAGATGCTGAGTTGCCTTTGGGACAGGTTCTTATAAAAACATATCCGGATGATTTGTTAAAAACCGAGAGCGGAGATCGAATCGTTTTGTTCCTATGAATTATTATCTCTTTTTTCCCATGGCCGGACTTTTTGCGAATACGATCTTTATTGCATTCGTCTATGCAAGAAGAACCGGTAATCCGATCATACGTTCTTATCTTCTCTACTCTCTTGCGCTGAACGCTTGGCTTCTTACTTATATATTCAGTTGGTCCGATCCTCCGGAGTCCTGGATGGCTCTGAGTTTCAAAATCCTTGCCTTTACTTGGCTGCCTGTGGGAGCTCTTTATTTAGAATTTGTTTATGCGTTTTTAAATCGATCTCCGGGACTTTTTCTTTGGTTTTTTAGAATCGGAATTCCCATCTCGTATCTCGTAACAATCACGACGGATTTGATAGTCAAGGGAAGCATTCGATACTACTGGGGATATGAAAACGAACCGGGGCCTCTCTATCTCATCGTAGTGATCGCCCTTGTCGCGCTTCCCGGATTTATCGGCATCGGCATTCTTGCAAAATCGTTCCTATTCTCGCATAAAAATCAGAGACGACAGATCGGGCTGGCCATTCTCGGCTCCACTGTCGCAATGGGATTGAGTTTTTATTCCGAAATTATCCAAGTGGACGATCAAGGTAGAATTTTATCCGTGCCTCTCACGCCGATTGCGGTTGTAATCCAATCCTTTCTGATTTTTATAGCGATTACGAGATACGGGTTTTTAAGAATCAACATCGAAGGTCTTGCCGTCGAACTTTTTAAGGACATACACGACGGAATGATCTTGGCAAAACAAGACCGTTCGCTTTTTTTTATGAACGATTCTGCGATTCGTATATTAGGAATTTCGAATTCTATTCCCGTTTATTTTTATCCTTCCGATTATCTAAAAGGTTATCAGGAAAATCCGAACCATCTTTCCAAAGAGTATCAGCCCATACTCAATCCCGACTGTAAAGGCGTGGAATTAACAAGATCAAATATCGAATTGACCGGTAATGAAAACGGTTACTTGTTTATCCTGAGAGATATCACCGAAAAAATAGAATCGAGAGAAAAGATCGAAACCATCTATTCGGCGATCAGCAAGGATTTGGAAATCGCAAAGATCACGCAAACATCAGCGATTTCCACAAAATTTCCCGAAAGCAACAAATATCAATTCCATTCCCACTTTCAACCTTTCGAATTAGTAGGCGGCGATTTTTTAAGGGCCTTAGAACGAGCGGATGGAAAACTGGATATCTTTTTCGCGGATGTTTCCGGTCACGGGGTTTCTTCCGCGATGGTCGCGGGAATGTTATCCATATCCTTTCAGCTGGTCGCGGAATCAAAACTCCAACCCAAGGATGCTCTGGAAAAAATACAAAATCTGCTTTTGGGAGCGGTGCTCGACCATCACGTGTCAGCTGTTTATCTTTCCTTTGATCCAAACACAAAGTTATTAGAATATTCTTATGCAGGACATCATCCGATTCTTGTTTTTAGGGATGGAGAAATTATTTCCTTAGACGGTACAGGTAGGATTCTATTAATCACCCCCGAAACGGATCTGACCAACTATACGTTTCAACTCAAAAAAGGAGACATCCTGTTTTTACATTCGGATTGTCTTTTTGAAGTAAGAAATTCCGAAGGAGATATTTTCGGTTACGAAACTTTTATAGAGAGAATGGAAGAGATAACCGTTCAGACCCCTTCCAATATTCTCAAAACCTCGATCGAGCAGGCCTTGACGTTCGGCATGGGCAAACTAACCGATGACTTGGCCGTGTTGATTTTGGAGGTTTTCTAAAATCATGAACCCGTATATCCTGATTCCGTTTTCGGCGCTTTTGATCAACGGTGCGTTATTCGCCTATGTAAACGCTCTCAAAGGTAACTCGAAAACGGTGGACCTATATCAAAGATTTTCATTTGTGTTATCGATTTGGCATATTGCTCTCATTCTTTACTGGTCCTTTTTACCGGGAAATCTTTCTTTGATCTTCTTTAAAATTTCTTCCTTTGCCTGGATCTTTATCGGTTGTCTGTTTTTCGAATTCGCGGTTCAGTTTACCAATTCCTCGTTTCGCTTTCTCATTTATTTTTTCCGTGGACTTTCACTCGTTTCGTTTTTGATCACTCTAAGTACGGATTTAGTCATCGCAGGGACCTCCAGAGCATATTGGGGAGACGTTTTGATTTCGGGCCCCCTCTATCTTCCCGTCACGAACTTCGTGGTCGGCCTTCCTACGTTAGTCGGCTCTTTGATCTTAATTTGGAAAAGTTTCGGCTCTCAGAATGTGTTTTTTAAAAACCAATCCAGACTCGTAGCTTACGGAACCATCTTTACCTATGTTTTGAGTTTTCTAACCACTATCCTACCGAGATTTCTGGGTTCTTCGCTTACCTTTCCTCCTGTCAGCGGAAGCGCGGCCGTAATCCAATCGATCTGTATTTTTATTGCGATTCAAAAATACGGTTTTATGGATCTAAAACTCGAACACATCGCTCTTCGTCTCTATTCTGAAATTCGAGAAGGTGTGATTTTGCTTTCTTCCAAAGATACACTTTTGTTCATCAATCTTTCTGCTCGCAAAATGTTAAACATCCCTGAAGACGTCAACACGGGTACAGTTCTCGATTTAAAAGGATGTCTGGAAGGATTTCCCTCCGATTCTTATTTTGAAAGAAAGGAATTCGTAAATTTAGCCGTACAATCGACGGTTCCCATTCCCGGACTTCATGAAGAACTTTTTCCGACCCCTGAAAACAAATATCTGGAAGTCTCGTCCTCCCCTATCCCTCTTTCCGGAAAAAGCGGAGGAAAGGTTTATATCCTGAGAGATATCACGGAAAAAAAGGAATCTTTCGAGAAAATTAGAAAATTGTTATATAGATTGGATCTGGATCTAGATCTTGCCAGAAATATCCAGGAGATGATCACAACTCGGGACTTTCCGGATTCTCCGGATTATAAAATTCATTCCTACTTTAAGCCCTATGTAAAGGTGGGAGGGGATATTCTCAACGTCAGAAAAGAAAAGGATGAGAGTCTGCACATCCTATTCGGAGACGTTTCCGGACACGGAATTTCCGCGGCGATGGTGGCGGCAATGACCTCGATCGCGTTCGAAGCGGCGACGGGAAGAAGCACATATACGGATCAGAATCTTCTTTTTATGCATGAGCTCTTAAAGGATACGATCACATTGCACTTTCTTTCCTCGGTTTATATGAGATATGTTCCTTCCGAAAAAAAACTGGAATACAGTTACGGCGGCCATCATCCTGGATTGTTGATCCGCGATAAGGAATGTATCTTTATAGAGGGTTCCGGGGGAATCCTTTTTGCGATCTCCTCTCCTAAAATTCAGAGATACGAGCTCAACCTGCAAAAAGGGGACCGTATTCTTTTTTATTCCGATGGCCTGTTCGAAGTGCGTAACGGAGAAGGAAATATTTTAGGAAAACAAAAATTTTTGGAAGCAGTCAAATCTTTGATGAGCGAGGACACAAATTCGATGATTCGTTCCATTCTATCCTACTCAGGTTCGTATGGAGAAGGTGAGATGTCGGATGACGTGACGATTTTTTGCTTGGAAGTTCTTTAATATCGACTTGATTTCATCAATGCGAAAGCAATTGGAGCATTGTATTGCGATCCGTAGAGAGCAATATTGAGTTCAAGCGAGGTCTGGCGATTGTTTGGTAGTTAAAATAATAGCTTACAGACCTTGAAAGTTCATTACAAAAACTGTAAGTTGTCGAGATACTGATTCTTACCGAATTCCTTCGTTTCAAGGAAAGTATAAAATGGAGCCTTACCAAAACAGAACTTACCTTGATGCGTTCGTTGGTATAGAAATTGATCCAATGATCCAAATTTTTTTACAAATTTTCAATCGAGATATATCTCTCTTCCTAAAAGCGATAACATAAAATTCATCTTGATAAATAAGACTCCTCATTGATCTCGGGGAATGCTTTTTCTAACTTTAAATTTTTAATTTTTTCTCCATAATATTTTTTAAAAGAATGGTATGCTGCTATTTTTCTAGAGTATATTGATGGATCCTCTTGTGCATGGTAATGAAACCCACGACAGGAATATTCTTTAAAATCATAGGTTTGCAATAAAGATTTTAATTTTACGTTATCGGATGTGATAAGCGTGGAAATTGCACAACTGTGTCTCATCGCGTAACCGTTTAGAGAATCAGTTAGCATACGCACTTTCAGAGAAAATCCGCTTTTTAAAAGAAATGGTAAAAGATCCAAATCGCTGTTTTTTTCGGTTTGAAAGATAGAATCATGTATCAACGAGCTTTCTAAAGTATTGTATTCTTCTACGAGTAGTTTTAGGATTTTTTCATCCTTTGCCGCTAAGCGTAATTCTTTCAAATCGATGACAGCTCCTTTGTCGATTAAATCTTTGATTTGCTTTTGATTTCCTGAAGTGATCGCGTTTCTTAAGGGAAGTTTGAGTTGATCTTGAGCACCATATGAGATCAGCAATGTCTCCAGATCTTTCAATCCGTATTTTCGAACCGCGTCCAAAACGGTTAGATCTCCATCCCTATTGTCAAGATAACAATTGGGGCTTGCGCCCATTTCGAGTAACGTCATCGCACGTCTCTGATATCGTACGTATTTACTTTGATCTTTTGTGGAAGACGATAAATCGATCATTTCATTGATAACACTGCAAAGGGGAGAACCCCAACCACCACCACGGTTATCTCGAATCCAATCGGCTTTGCCCGGATTCGCGCCCGCCAATTTGAGCAATTGAAATAATTCCTTTTCTTTTTCCTCGTCTTTACACTCTATGAGTTTAAAATATTCCGAAAAACCATACTGACTTTCTAATTTCCAAAATGATTTTTTAGATAAAAGTCTTCTAGCAATCTCCGGTCTACAATCTCTCATTGTCATTCCGATTGCAGTATCGGGTCTTACAAGTTCGGTTCCCCACTGAAGATGATTTCCTTTTCCAACGGATTGAAGCCAGAGTTCGGACGAAAAAGGATCTTCCGGAGACGGAACGATTCCCGTGTAATTCCAAAGCCCAGCGGGTGGTTCCGAAAACTTTTCTGATAAAAGAGTTTTGAGACTGAGATTTTCGGGAAATTGAACAAGAACATTATACCAAAGATTGTTTTCCATCCATCCTAAAGCCGGAAATTTTGATAAACGAAGAAAAGATTCCAGGATGATTTGAATCGTGCTTTCGGAATCCATCCAATCCCACAAACCCAAATGTAAAAGATAGAAAGCAATACTAGGATCTTTTTGATTGATTTGAAGTAATTTTTGTTCATATTTTTTAATTTCATCTATTCCTATTGCACTCCCTATTTCTGTCTCATTTTTTAATTCTTGCAGAAATTGAAAGTATCGAGCGGGAGTCAGTCCAAATCGATTCGGTATATCCCCCCTGATTTTATGTGTTTTACAATATCTAACGAAATTGTCGTATTGGTCGAGAAAGTCTTTTTTTAATAATAAAAAAAGAGGCGTTGTTCCGTCTTGATATTCTCGATTAGGAGGACTCCCCTTTTCTATGAATTGGATTGCAATGTTTCGAATCGTTGTTGTATCCCTCCAACTAAAACGAATCAAATAATACATTGCGTCATTCCCAGATTGATCTTGAGCCTGAACGGATGAGCCTTGTTCTAATAAAAAAGGGACGATCTCTAAATTGCCTCGCTTTAGGGCGTACATAAGCGGGGTCATCCCGGTGTTTGTTGCGGAATGGATCGAAGCTCCTGCATCGATTAAGTATTGTATCAATTTAGAATTGCATCGCCTAACAGCCGTAAACATAGCAAAGAGTCCTTTTTGAGTTCGTCGATTGAAATTGATTCCTGCTTTTTTTAATATCTTTAATGTGGGCAGAGAACAAAGATCGCTAGCGACGATTGCAGCGTTGAGTCCGGATTTGGTTTCCGCATTGAGATCCGCCTTTGCTTGAATCAGTACCGATAACGATTCCAAACTCAGACCATAAACCGCGGTGATCAACGGAGTTTCTCCGCGATCATCGCTTAGATTTGGATCCGCACCGCGACTCAGAAGAAATCGTAAAAAAGAAACGTCGTTATTTAAAACCACCTTGTGCAAAGGAGTTTCGCCTAAGAAATACTGTCTTGGGTCTCGTGCGTTGACAGAGGCTCCTTGATCCAGCGCCGCTTTTGCCAATCGTAGATTTCCGTTGATCGCGGCTGAAAGTAATTTGCGGTCTGCAGAAGAAATGGATGTCCCAAACAAGGGATTCATAAAAGACAAAACGATAAAAATCCAGAGGATTTGAGATTTGAAAAAATTTAGGAAGACTTGATTTCTTGGATTCAAAAACAAAAACATCATAGTGATTACATCGGCAAAAAGAGTAAAAAAATAATTTCCAATGTTTTTATAAAAGATTTTACAAAAACATTGAAGATAAATTCTATGCGGTTACTTTTAGGAAAAAGACATACAACTCGATTGAAGATTTGCAAAAAAATTTGGATCAGTAGATCTCGTATAACAACGAACGAACTCATCAAGATCAGTATTGTTTTGGCAAAACCCCGATGGATACTTTCTTTGACACCCAAAAAATAGCTATGAAAAGTATCTCGACAACGCGTACACCTCTTACTGAACTTGAAAAGAGAGTCAGATCTTATTTTGTCGATTACAGCAAAACCAAAAACCGGATTCGCACGATCTCTTTTAGATAATACATAAATAAATCACAATGCTATAATATTACTTTTATTTGATTTATTAACTGCATCAAGAGCCATTCACGACGCAAAACCGCCCCTGGCATTCATGATTTCTTGCTCGTTGGCTAAAACGCTCTCTATGGGTCGCGTTTTAGGAAATTTTTTCCCGAATCGATTGCAAGAAAGGCAAAAATTCATCCAGAGCTCCGGGAAGTTCGTATTCTATCGAATCTCCGGCGCGGATGATGTCCTTCTCTTCCAGAGCCACTGCGATCGACGCGAGAATTTCGTTCAATTCTCCCGTTTTTTCCTCAAATCCGATTCCTTCGATCACAACCTGAGAAAGATCCAGATCCGGCTTTCTCAATTTTAAAGTGATAAACGAAGTCAACAACACGTTGATCTGGGAGATCGACTGTGTTAAAAGTTCGGTTGCGACTTCGTCTTTTCCGGACTGATACGCTTCGTTTACCTTTACAAAACTTTCCTTAAGACCGCCTATGTTTCCGATAAACGTATTCAAAATTTCTTTTAGAGTAGGCAGATCCAAATCCAATACCTGCGTTCTTGCGATCAGATCCATGATAAAAAGTTTTAGATCTCTCAGATTTTCCAAAAATGTTTCGATCGTATCCGTGTTGTCCAATCCGGAACTGTTTGCGGATATATCGGCGACGATTTGTGCCACCGTGTTTCCCGTTCCCATCGGCTTGATTTGATCAAGTTTGAGATGAAGCAAATTAGAGGCGGAATTTAAAACGGATTGAATCCATTTTGCTCCGTCCGATAATTCTTTGGATTCCTTTTCGGTGAGAGAATCTCTTCCGAAAAGAGTGGAACCGACTTTATCCACGTAAAGATCCAGCTCGTTCAAAGTGGAAACCAAAAAATCCATTTCCTCTCCGACAAAAAATTCCATCTTATGCGTGGTTTCGATTCCTTGATCGTGCATCGTGGAGGATTGAAATTCGATTCCGTCCACGGTACAACCGAGTAGATATTTTCCTTTGGCTTCGACCCATTTGGTGATCTCTCCGAAAACCTCTCCTAATTTTTTTTCGTTTTCAAGAGAACTGTCTAAGAGATGCTCGTTGATATAAATTTCCATTTTACTCTCCTGCTTAAATCACTCATTTCTGCCGGCGCCTCTGAGGTTATTGTTCAAATAAGCGCCCACCGCTTTATTCTTACCGACTCCCTGTTCCATATAGAGGAATTTGGATTTCAGTTTTTTCTCGTAACTTACGAGATGACTTTCAAATTCTTTAATTTTCTTATTATTATCCGTTACCTGCTCTTCGAGCATTTTTACCTTTCCGGATACGAGTCCGCCCGCATACTGCGTGTAAGGTTTTACGTGCTCCAAAAGATCGACAGCGACTCCGGTATCCATTCTCGCGTCCGAATTTGTATCGATTGCAAAAAGATTACGAACATTGTCCGGATTTTCAGCGAGTTTGGTTTTTAGTTTTTCTTCGTCGAGAACGAGAAAGCCGTCCTGGATATCGTCCCATTTACTTCCCACCTTTCCGGTGCTGATTCCGATGTCGCTTAACATTCTAACCGGATTTTCACCCGTAACCGGATATGAGGAACTCGCAACGGTTTTCATACCCGCGATCAAACGAAGAACCGTATGTTCTCCTGATAAAAGACCGGTTTTCGTTTTTCCTTCCCAATAGGTTTGTCCGATCTCTCCGCCGTCCTCTTTTCCGTCGTTTACTTTGGCGTTTTTATCCACGGCGCTCGATTCTTTAGAAAACTTTAATACTGTGTTATAGGCCGCGACAAATTCCTTGATCATCTCAAGACCCTTGTCCGAATCCGTTTTGATATCGATGCTGACCGGACCTTCCGTTTTTTTGTGAAGATTGAGCGAAACCCCGTCGAGGACGTCCGTAAGTCCTTCGTTTTTTGGGCGCTTGACTTCGATCCCATCCACGAGAAAAACGGCGTCTTTTGCTTCGGCGATTTCTTTGAAAGGTTTTGCTCCTCTAAATTCTCCTGGAATGACAAGATGAAACGAGTCCAGCGCGACCGTTTTTCCGCTCGAGTTTGCAAATAGAATCTTGTGTGCTTTTTGCCCCGAAGGAAAATTTTTCAGACTGAGGACGATCTTTCCTTCCTGTTTGGAAGCGGTTTCGAAGATCATCTTTTCCTTATCGTTTTCTTTATAAAGAATTCCTAATTCGAGTTTGTCTTCGGGAGCAAAAACAGCGGAAGTGATGAGTTCGATTCTTGTATTCTTTTTTAGTTCTGTGGTCGGAATTCCGAACTGAAAAGAACCGGATGCAATGACTTCCATCCATTTTTTTCCGTTTTCCTCTTTGAGAAACGGTTTGGAATCCGCAGGAGTTCCGTATTTTTCGGATTGAAACACCGCGATCTGATCCATCAATGGAAATAAATTAATTACCTTAGGAGGATCCGCCGGTTCGGTCGCGCCGACAAGACCGGAAGCCTGAAGAACCCCATTCGAATCTTCAAATTTAAGCTTGCGATCCTTTCCGGACAATCCAGAGGTCAGGGTGAAAACGTAATTGTCTCCGTCCACTTTTACGAGTCCGGTGTTGACGAGCCCAGCCGCGGAAATCTTGATCGCCGCCGCAAGATCTCGAACGGTTCCACCCGAAAATTCGATTTCCTTTTCGGAATCTCCCGAAAAGATTTTAAAACTTCCGGAAGGAATCTGTTTATTTGCATCCGTTTTTTCTCCGGAAATTTGATGAAAGGTCGCGAGTTCTTTGACTTCGATCTTTCGTTTTCCAGCGCTCGCGGAACGGGACGCGTCCCCGCTCACCACACCTTCCGGCTCGGAGACGATATTCTTCATTGCAAAGGGCGCGGTAAATGATATGAGTGCTCTGGTTTTATTTTGTAAATCGGTCGTAACGATTTTGAGATCGTTCCAGGCTTTCACCTGAGCCTTGTTAAACGAATTCTGCTGCTCAAGCCGGCGGATCGGTTTTGCTTCCAATTCCACCAGTTTTTTTACGATCAAATTGGTGTCCTGTCCGGAGCTCAGTCCGGGAATCGTAAATGCGGGCATATTGTTCTCCTACATTCTTAATCGGTAGAATCGGAAAAAAGATAAGGGAAAATGAAAAAATTCGTGGTTCCAAAAACCGATTGCCGATCTTAGAATTCCGTGGATTTTAGTCTCGTTTTCCGTAGGGGGAGAAATGATATCACCATTTTTTGGAGAATTTTTAGGAACGCTGGTTTTGATTCTTTTAGGAAACGGAGTCGTCGCAGGGGTTTTATTGGAACACAGCAAATCCAAAAACGCAGGATGGATGGTGATCACTGCAGGCTGGGCCTTTGCGGTGATGTTGGGAATTTTTACCTCCAATGCGTTCGGGAGTTCCGACGCTCATCTCAATCCGGCGGTCACTCTTGCATTTGCGATCAAGTCGGGGGATTATTCTAAACTCGCAATCTACATTCCCGCACAAATCGCGGGAGCATTTTTCGGAGCGGTTTTCAACTACCTACACTATCTTCCGCATTGGAAAGAAACAAAGGATCCGGGAAAGATTCTCGCGGTCTTCTCCACCGAACCTGCGATCTCTCACACTGCTTCCAATTTTTTTAGCGAATTCTTAGGAACGTTTTTGCTCATTCTCGGAATCATTTGCATTTTTTCTCCGACGATGCAAGGACTTGGGACTCATTTCGGAGCCTTTTTAATAGGAATTCTTGTCTGGAGCATCGGTCTTTCCATGGGAGGTACGACCGGATATGCGATCAATCCAGCGAGAGATCTCGGTCCGAGGCTGGCTCATTTTCTTTTACCGATCGTGGGAAAGGGTCCTTCCAATTGGAAATATGCATGGCTTCCGATCGTCGCACCTTTGAGCGGCGCTGCCTTAGCGGGTTTTTTGTTGGGATGGATGTGAATGAGCGAAGAGTTGAAAAAAAGTTTTATGACTCTCGCTGAAATTTCTTGCAAAGTCCGAATATCCGACGCTCCTTTTAAGCTTTCGGAATGAAAGCAGCATAGGACGACGCATTTCTTGGGCGTGCCCCGCGGAGTGCTCCACAACGTCGCGACAACAGGCAGCGACGATTTGAGTTTTAGAGACGACATGTTTCAGTTATTAGCGCGGGTCACGCTCTAACTCAGTATTTCTTCCTATGAGTCGAAATACAGTGCTACAATCTGCAACGCACTATTTTACATTTTCAGAATGGAATGATTTTCTAAAGTAGATGTTGCATCGCAGTATTTTTGCTAACTCAATGTCGCTTTCTATGGATCGCAACATAATGATCGCTCACGCTGTTGTAAAAAAATGATTTTATTTTTGAACCGGAACATACATTTATATATTAAGATTAAATCACATTGTTTCTATTACCAAATTTGGCAATAGAAATCATTCTGGATGATATTTTAAATTTTATAGAAGAGAAAAGACTTAAAGAAGGAGCTCTTGAACTCCCAAAGATTCACCATCTGAAAAAATGATAACGTCCTCAATCTTTCGCACATTTAAGAATCAAAGAGAAGGCTCTCCTTGCCGATTGAGTTTGTAATGAGCAAATTCAAGAAAAAGGAGAACCCCCCAATGAGGGCAGAAGAAGAAAAAGCACACTTGAAAGTAATCCAAGTGGATGAGACGCAGCTCAAGAAAGACTTGAGCGAACTCGTAAGAGGTTCAGTGGAAGAAACGCTGAACGCTCTCTTAGATGAGGAAGCGGATAAACTCTGCAAAGCCTCGAGGTATGAGAGAAGCCCGGATCGAGTAGATACAAGAGCGGGTTCGTATAATAGAAACTTCGAAACAAAAGCGGGAAAAGTAAAGTTAAAAGTTCCCAAACTAAGAACAATTCCGTTTGAGTCGGCGATCATCGATCGATACAAGCGACGGGAGAGTTCGGTAGAAGAAGCTCTCATGGAGATGTATCTCGCGGGAGTTTCAGTTCGGAGAGTCGAGGACATTACCGAAAGCCTCTGGGGAACCAAGGTCTCACCTTCAACGATCAGCAAACTCAACCAAAAAGTTTTTGTTCAAATCGACGAATGGAGAATCCGTCCGCTTACTGACGAATATCCTTACGTTTACCTGGACGGACTTTACTTGAAGAAGTCTTGGGGTGGAGAAGTTCGTAACGTAGCGATTCTCGTAGCCATAGGGGTTAATTCAGAAGGTTACAGAGAAGTTCTTGGTTCGATGGAAGGAGCCAGAGAAGACAAAGAGAGTTGGCAAGCGTTCCTAAAACATCTTAAGGACCGGGGACTCAGAGGAGTGAACTTAATTATCTCAGACAAATGTTTAGGCTTAGTGGAATCGATTCCTTACTTCTTTCCAGAATCGAAATGGCAGAGGTGTATCGTTCATTTCTACAGGAATGTATTTGGAAAGGCTCCAAGAAGTTCCTTTAAAGTGATTTCACAAATGTTGAAAGCGATTCATGCTCAGGAAAACAAAGAAGAAGCTTTGAAGAAAGCCAACTTTGTCGCCGAGCGCTTGACTGAAATGAAATTGAAGGAAGCAGCTAAAGTCATCTCCGATGGAATCGAAGAAACTCTCTCTTATATGGATTTTCCTTCCGAGCATTGGAGAAAGATCCGAACCAACAATCCATTAGAAAGAATCATCAAAGAGATCAAGAGAAGAACAAAGGTCGTAGGAGCCTTTCCTGATGGGAAGTCCGCTCTCATGTTAGCCACTGCTCGCCTCAGGCATGTTGCATCAACTAAGTGGGGAACAAAAAAGTATGTTGACATGGAGAAGTTAAAAGAGTTAAAAACTTTAAAGATCATGGCTTGATCGACTGAGGTGAGCTCTTCTCAAGTTCTCATTTGTGCGAAACTTTACGGACACTATCGAAAAAATCGTTACCTTTCCTTCCAAATCTTTTAAGCAAATTGAACCAAAATCTACTTTGAGCTTTTTGATACTCTTTCCATTTCGAGAATGGCCTGAGTCATTGTCGGAAGAAGCGTTTTTCTCATATCCAAATATCGAGGGTGATACGTCATCTCTCTATACATCGCTTGTTCTATAAGTGATTTTGTTAGCTGCCTTAACAGTCCTTGCTTACCGATCGGTCTTTTTAGGTTTTACCTTTGATTCGGTCGTCAAAAAGTTCCTCAATTCGATTCTGTGGTTTGCGCACGTTCCTTTATCCTTGCTCCTTTTTCTTGATTCACAAGTCATTTACTCAGTAGCACTGACATACTCTCGAGTTTGGAAAATCCGCTTAACAAATGGATCACTTTGATCTAGGGCATGAGGAATCATCAATTCCAAGAATAATCAAATATAAAAATAAATTATTTCATAAATCTCCATTGAACTCAAATTAAAGATTGATGAGAACCTTGCAAAATACAAACTGTCTGAGAAATTCCGAACGAGAATCGATTTGAATCAAAATTTTTATCGATAATCAATCTTCTAGTGAAAAAAAATAATGTACGGTAAAATTATCATTCTTATATTTTTTCTAACCCAATTTTCCGCGTGTGCAAGCCTGTATGTGAGGAATTACGAATCCCGATCTGGAGCCTACGCCGCCAGTCGCGTTAAAGATTTTGCTGAGATCTTTACTCTTACCATCAACACTAACGAATACGGAGCCAGAGCCATCTTAGGTCCTTTGAGTTTAGGACTGCACACACAAACCTGGGATGCGGGACGAATTCCAGAAACCAACACTTCTTCTTTTGGTTTGCAAGCGGGTTGGATCGGACCAAAAGATAATTCCGATTTGACAATTTTATTTTTCACGCTCGTCGATATTAGTAAAGCCTCGAACCGCGATGGTTATTATCTAAATAGATCAAAACAAACTAATTATGCAATCTTCATGAGAAATGACAAATTAGAGTCATTTCAATACACTCGATTGGGCTTAAGCGTCGGATTATATCTTGGTATTCGCGCGGAAGTCAATCTGGGTGAATTCCTGGATTTTCTTTTCGGATTTCTTGGAATCGATATTTACGATGATGATGTTAAACCGATCGTTATTGAATACCGGAATTAAATTTAAGGCATCAAAAGAAATATTAAAAAATACTTATGAATATTCAACTTTGTAAATTGATATGAAAGCAAATCATTCGTTGATAAAAAAAGATAGATAGTCAATTATCACGGAGACAGATTCTTTAGAAAAATTATGAAAAAATATTTATTACCCGTATTTATCTTAGCTCTTTTTTCGACTGTCCATTGTGCCACAATACAATCCATTTACGAAATCCGTTGGCTTTCGCAATTTGTTCCTCGTGATTTCACTATCACTAACGAGGAAAAAATATCGATTTTCGGAAATCTAAATGATGAATTTGAGTATGATCCAAACGATTCAAACCCAATCTACTCAGGTGTTCGGTACGGCGCGAAACGATTTCCCAGCAATAGATCACTGTATTTCATAAAACGCTGTTATATTGCTAATAGTAATATATGTATGTTCGGTGCTATTCTCACATTTCCAATAGCGCTATCTCTTGTAACTGCATATGAAATCGTTGACTTTACAGCAAGTGTAATCGGAGACACCCTCTTCCTTCCGATCACCATCCCTTGGAAACTGGAAAAAATTAAAAGACATCAAATCGACTGTAGAAATTGGGCTCCATTTATGAAAATATTATCTATGGACGAACTCGAAATACGTACCAAATTCAGGTCGATGATTCAAGATCAAGAAGCGCGTTCCGTATGTTGGACACCTCATGACAGGGTTAGTACTCTATTGGATCATCTAATTATGAATCAAGGTATCTATGATTCTTCTTATTCTTCAAAATCAGATGAGGCCCCCCATATAAGCGCAATGTATAAATTATTCTTACTGATTAAAAAAGAAAAACTACTCGAAAACGAATTGATCAAAAGATATTATTCAAAGTCAGAGAATAGAAATTCTCTTTTTTCATATAGGATACAATATGAATTAGAATTGTTTGATTTTTTTGACCGTAGTATCAATGACCCAAACGAAAAAATAAGAATTCTGACTCAATGCAAGAAGAATTATATCTTACGATGGAGTTGTATTTTTGAGAAGACAAATCTTCCCGATACTTTACCCGCAGTGTTTGTGTATTTTCTAAATACTCAGGGGCCCCTATATAATGCACCCCTACATGATACCTATTCTTTAGATTTCAAAAATCGTGGAAAGGTAACGGATCCTTTTCCGGAATCAATGAGAAAAATCTATGAAACTTTCCAAACCGAACTCTCGGGATCAAAAATAAAAAACAAACAATCCGTGATGCCAAATACTCTTCAGCTGGTATTGGATAGCTTTCATCCCGAACGATGCAAATCAGACTGGATAAAAGATAGATCTACTTATTTCCCTGAGATTGAAAAGAGGAACCGTAAAGCGCAGGTGATAGTCCAGTTACTCAAAAAGGATGGAGAAACCGAAACTACAATCCGGAACTTTCGGAAGGAGTTAAAAAAAAGAGTATCTGGCTGTTATCGTGATCAAACGATCGATGATCAAACGACCGAGTTAAAAGGATGGATGAAATCTATTTTTGAAAAAGGGCCAGGGCAATACTTTAAAGATTTATAAAAAAATGTCTACTTGTTCGTTATAATTCATTAGAATATTGAGTTATTCCGTTTTTATAATGTTTTTTTGAATAAATACGTTGCAGACCTAATACAAGAAAATTATTTGAAATAATTTGGATTTACAGACAACGTCATCTTACTACAATTTTTCGAAATGAAATTTCCGACTCGATAAGACCTGCCGCATCCAACGATTAGCTTTTTTCGAAAAATAAAGAGGCGACGTAAGTTGAGCTTCTAAAAGATCTTTGCGTTTTTTCATGGCAAAATCTCCGTTTCCTTCTTTACAGGCAGCAAGAACCCACATGCTCTGACTTACTGTTCATTCTCAAATTTTTGATTCTAAAAACTCTAAATTATTTTTTTTGAATCAAAAATTTAACTCGATTTTGGTACGAGCCTCTGTTATATTTCGCAAAGTCGCTGTGATTTTAATTTATGCGAACCTTAAACTAAAAAATCAGGTGGAAAGAGTTAATTTTTTTCTACATTCTCCACGAACCTGCTCCAGTACATCTTCGAGGGAAAATTCTCCCAATTTCGATTCGAGAGCGGCTTGAGCTTCGCCAAACATACGTTCCAGAGTCGGCAAAATGCCCATGCCCACAGAACAATCTTGTTTGGGATGATCGTGTACGATAAAAAGGCATTCGGAAGCTTCGATCGCACGATAAATATCGGAAAGTCGGATCTCCGCGGCAGGTTTTGCAAGGGAAGCACCAGGAACACCTTGCCGAGTCAAAACTAGGCCCGCCTTTCTAAGCTTTCCTGTGAGAGTTCGAACAATCGCCGGGTTCGTGCCTACGGATTTTGCGATTGTATCCGATGTCGTATCTCCCCCATTCTCATTTTCCAAAAAAGTAAGAATGTGGATTGCCACTGCATAACGACTAGGAATTGCCAATTTTTGTTCCTCAACCAGTATTATTCACTGTTTTAGACGGACACCTACAAGAAGAATTCGATTTTTCTTGGGAATAAAGCGACTGCATTTTGCTGGAAAGGCTCGGAAGAAATGTGGGAACTCATACTTTTTTAAAACGGGGAACCTCCGTGATCCGGAAATTTGTGGGATCTCCTCAAACTTTCCGAAAGATTTAAAATCCACAGTAAACTCCGAAATGTGGGAACTCACACTTTTCTAAAACGGAGAATTCCGTGATCCGGAAATTTGTGGGAACTCCTCAAAAATCCCCAAAAATCGTCGAAGACCGGATTTCCTTCGTCCAAAAATGAGAGACATCGCAAAGTGTAATCAGAATCTTCTTTAGAATCATTGACTCCCCATAAAGCGGGTTTAAACCGGAATAGAATCCCCGATTCTTTTTTTCGCTCGGGGAATTCCAGAATTTTCAGGGTATCCAATTGTCAAAGTCAAAACCATCAGAACAAACTCCGACAAAGGCGAGCGATAACGGTTCTTCCAACGGGAATCATCCGGAAATTCACTTGAACAATCCCGACATATTCTTTGATCGAGAACTTTCTTGGATCGATTTCAACCGACGCGTTCTGGAAGAAGCGAATGATCCGGAAAATCCACTTTTGGAGAGACTCAAATTTTTGAGCATCACCGAAACCAATTTGGATGAATTCTATATGGTCCGTGTCGCGGGACTTCGAAATCTGGTCAAGGAAGGAAACGACGAAAGAAGCTTAAACGGAGACAGCGCATCCGAAATTCTTTCCGATCTTTCGGATAAGGTTCGCGCCTTTGTTCGAGAACAGTATGAAACCTTTTCCGATACATTAGAAGAATTGAAATTCTCCGGAATTCATATCATACTCAATCCAGAAGAATTGACGATAGAGGAAATCAAACAGATCCAAAGTTATTACAAAGAAGACGTGTCTCCGATTCTAACTCCTCTCGCGATCGACACCTCGCATCCGTTTCCTCATATCCTAAATAAATCCCTCAATCTTGCGATGGTTCTCAGCACCGAGGACGAAAAAACCGGAGGTAAAAAAGATTTATTCGCAGTCGTGCAAGTACCGTCCGTGCTTCCTCGATTTTTACAACTCAAAAACAAAGGAGAAGAAAGAAGATTTTTTCCTTTGGAAGAAATCATCAAACTGCACGTAGACGATCTTTTTTACGGAATGACCGTAAGAGAAATTTATCCTTTCAGAATCATCCGAGACGCGGATATCTCCATCGATGATGAAAAATCGGTAAAAGATTTATTGATCACGATGAAGGACGAACTCAGAAATAGAATCTGGGGCGACGCGGTTCGTATGGACATCCATCAAGGAACATCTCCTTTTATCAAAAATACTTTGAGAGAATTATTGGAACTCCAAGACCACGAAGTTTTCGACGTAGCCTCTCTTTTAAACATCAACGACGCGATGTTCTTTTACGGCTTGGATCATACTTCCAAACTCAAATATCCGTTTTTTCAACAAAAGTTCACTCTCAAGTTCGAAACTCCCGAAAAAATTTTCGAAGCGATCAAAAAGAAAGACCGTCTTCTTCATCATCCGTATCAATCCTTTTCCGCGATCGAAGATCTTTTACGAATCGCTTCCGAAGATCCCAAGGTCCTCGGAATCAAGATGACTTTGTATCGCACAAGCGGGGATTCCCCCATCATTCAATTTTTGGGGCAAGCCGCGGAGAATGGAAAACAAGTGACCGTTCTTGTCGAACTCAAGGCTCGTTTTGACGAGGAACGAAACATCAAATGGGCCCAAAAACTGGAAGCCCGCGGCGTTCACGTGGTCTACGGAGTTGTCGGACTAAAAATACATTGTAAGATGCTTTTGGTCGTTCGCAAAGAGGACGATCACATGGTGCGTTATGTGCATCTTGGAACCGGGAATTACAATTCCACCACCTCCAAATACTATACGGATCTCAGTTTTTTTACCGTTAACAAACAGATCACGGAAGACGTGTCCACAATCTTCAACACGATCACGAGTTACGCAAAAATGCCGACCCTCAACCTTTTATCGGCCTCACCGCACAATCTCAAATCCACGTTTATCACGATGATCGAAAAAGAAACGGAAAACGCACTTGCGGGCAAACCCGCAAGAATCATCTTCAAAATGAACTCTCTTGTCGATCCGCATATTATACTTTCATTATACAAAGCCAGCCAGGCCGGAGTCAAAGTGGATCTGATCATCCGCGGAATCTGCTGTCTCAAACCGGGGCTTAAAGGAATTTCGGAGAACATCACCGTTTTATCGATCGTGGGTAGATTTTTGGAACATACGAGAATCTACTACTTTCATTCGGAAGGAGCGGAATCCACCTTTCTCGCATCCGCGGATTGTATGCCGAGAAACTTTGAACGAAGAATCGAAGTCCTCTTTCCGATTCTCGAACCAAAAAACAAGGATAGAATCAAAAAGATCCTGGACGTTCAGCTGAGAGACAATTCGAAAGCCAGATTTTTACATCCGGACGGGCACTATCTAAAAAGGGTTAGGGGGAAGGACGAGAAAATCGTGGATTCCCAAATCGAAAGAATGACCTTCGTTGAATAATTACAAAAACTGAATATAAAAATTAGAATCATGAGCACAATCACTTTAGAAAAAAAATCGGAACTCAAAACACTGATCGGTCCCGGAAAGGTTTTTTTTAAAAACGATCCAGACTTTGACGAAGCCACGTTTCTTTCCTACGGACTGGACAGGACCAAAGTATACAACGCAGACTTTGAAATTCTCGCGTTTCCATCAAACACGGAAGAAGTTGCAAAAATCGTAAAATACGCATATACCAACGACATTTCCATCGTTCCTTCCGGGGGAAGAACGGGTTACGCGGGAGGTGCCGTCGCAAAAAACAAAGAACTGGTTCTTTCCCTTTCCAAGATGGATAAGGTTCTCGACTTTGATCCTTTTTTTGGAAGTATCAAAGTGCAAGCGGGCATGATCACCAAAAATCTGCACAAAGAAGCGGAAGAACGGGGATTTTACTTTCCGGTAGACTTTGCTTCCACCGGCTCATCACATATCGGCGGAAACATTGCGACAAACGCGGGTGGGGTTCGTGTCGTCCATTATGGGTTGATTCGTCAGTGGGTCTTGGGACTTACGGTGGTAACGGGCACCGGGGAAATTTTGGAATTTAACGGAGAACTTCTCAAAAACAATACCGGATACGATCTCAAACAACTTTTTATCGGATCCGAAGGAACGTTAGGCGTCATTACAGAAGCCAGCCTCAAGCTGACCGTAAAACCTCTGGACAATCGAGTTTTGCTCGTGGCGGTTCCCGACTTTTCTTCCATCCTATCCTTGTTTAAGGAAACACATCAGGTTAAGGTTCCCTTGCTCGCTTTCGAATTTTTTACGGAATACTGTCTCGGAAAAGTAAAAGCCCATCTCGGAGTTCCGGATCCTTTTTCCGCACCAAGCCCATATTACGTTTTGATGGAGTTCGAAATCGCAGACGAGGCCGACGACGAAAAACTTTTCGGTTTTTTGGAAACGATCACCGAAAAAGGTCTGATCAGCGACGGAAGTCTCGCTCAAAATTCAAGACAATCCGAAACTTTCTGGAAATACAGAGAAGGGATCAGCGAAAGTATTTCGATCGATTATACGGTTCACAAAAACGACATTTCTCTTCCTTTGCGAAACATGGAACCGTTTCTCGCAGAAATGGAAACACTCTTAAACGGAAAATATCCCGGATTTGAGATCGCGCTTTTCGGTCACGTTGGAGACGGAAATCTTCATTTGAATATCGTAAAACCAAAGGATCTTTCCAACGAAGAATTTTTCAAAAAATGCAAAAGTGTGGATCCGGATATGTTTCGTTTATTACAAAAATACAATGGATCCATCAGTGCGGAACACGGAATCGGCCTTCTCAAAAAAGAATTTCTTCACTTTTCAAGATCCCAGTCCGAAATCGCCCTGATGAAAGAGATCAAAAGATCTATGGACCCGAAAAACATCATGAATCCGGGTAAAGTATTCTAATGATCTCCACAAACGGGGCCGGTGGTAAAAAACCGAGAAAGAAAAAAAAGAAGATTCAATCCGATCATAGGATTGTAATCCGAACTCTTACTCTGGAAGACTACGCCGATGTAAAAGAGATCATGGATATCGTCTTTCCCGAATTTGACGGCGCATGGAAAAAAAATCAGTATGAATCTCAGATCACAAAATTCCCCGAAGGCCAAATCTGTATCGAAGATAACGGCAAGGTTGTCGGCGCCGCGATCAGTCAGATCATCAAGTGGTCCGATTACGGAGACAATCATACGTATGAAGAGATCGTCGGAAAGGGAGATCTCAAAAATCACGACGAGGAGGGAGACTCTCTCTATGGAGTGGACATCTTTGTTCACCCGGAGTACAGAGGGCTTCGACTCGGTCGAAGGTTGTATGACGCAAGAAAGGAACTCTGCGAAAGTCTCAACCTCAAACGAATCGTAGTCGGCGCGTGGATGCCCGGATATGAAAATTACGAAGACGCGATGACTCCCGCGCAATACATCGAAAAAGTCCGAGATAAGGAAATTTACGATCCGGTTCTGAGTTTTCAATTAGCGAACGGATTTCACGTAAGAAAATTAAAACGCGGATATTTCGGCAACACCAAAGGTTTTAGCTCTTACGCGGTTCTACTTGAATGGCTTAATATCTATTATGAAAAAGAGGAGACGGCTCTTATCGGCGGTCAAAAAACCGTAGTCAGGGTCGGTGTCGTTCAGATGCAGATGCGTCCCGTTGCCGGCATCGAAGAACTCATGCGTCAGGTGGAATTTTTCGTGGACACGGTCGCCGGTTATAACGTGGACTTTGTCCTGTTTCCGGAATTTTTCAACGCGTCTTTACTCGCAAAATACAACGATCGAAGTCCCTCGGACGCGATGCGCGCGCTTTCGAGTTACACGGAAGGAATCATCGAAAAGATGGTCTCACTTGCGGTTTCATACAACGTGAACATCATCGCGGGTAGCATGCCCGAATACAGGGACAATACACTTCACAATGTGTCTTATCTTTGCAGAAGAGACGGAACTTACGAAGAACAGTATAAGCTGCACGTAACTCCGGACGAAGACTATTACTGGGGAGTCAAGGGCGGTTATAGTTTAACCGCATTCAATACCGACTCCTGTAAAATCGGAATTCTAATCTGTTTCGATGTGGAATTTCCCGAACTCCCGAGAATTCTTGCGGAACAAGGAATGGACATTCTATTTGTCCCATTTTACACGGATACAAAAAACGGATACAATCGCGTTAGGCATTGTGCGATGGCGAGAGCGATCGAAAACGAATGTTATGTCGTAATTTCCGGTTCCGTCGGAGCGCTTCCTCAAGTGGAGAATATGGACATTCAGTATGCGCAATCTGCGGTTTTTACACCTTCCGATTTTGCGTTTCCACACGATTGCGTGGCTGCGGAATCGGTCCCGAACACGGAGATGACTTTGATTGCGGATTTGGATTTGGATCTTTTAAAAGAACTCAGAAAAAAAGGTTCGGTTCGAAATATGACCAATCGAAGAACGGATCTCTACGACTTAAGGTGGATTTACGAAGAATCATGAAATTATTTTCCATTTCGACCATTCTCATTTGGCTCGTTTTTGCGGGGCTTCAATACAACGATCCGGATCCTTGGCTCTGGATTCCTCTTTATCTAAGCGTCGTCATTTTATATGCAGGTTTTTTAATATTTCCCGAAAAATCGAAATTATGGACCAGAATTTCCCTTGTTCTTTCTGCGGTTTTTTCCGCGGGAACGATTCTTGCGGCCATGCAGATTCAAAACCTTTCCTTTGACGACGAAGTCACCAGAGAAATGGGAGGTTTGATTTTATCAGCGATCTGGTCTCGAATTCCAGCCTATGTAATCCGAAAGAGAGAATCGAGTGCAGTTTCAAAAGGATGAAATTTTTCAGTATCATAAAAAAAGGAATTTTTATTCCGGTCTCATTTTTATAAGCACAGTCTTTGTCGCGATCACGCTTTTGTTTCTTACCGCTTCTGGGATTTTAAAATTTGAAATTCCGGGATTGAATTCGATTCAAAAACTCGTTTTGTATGTCAGTAGGGAAATTCAAAAACCGAGCTTAGAGGGAGTTTTTTTTACCACTCTCTTTGGCGGATTGTTTTTCTTTTATCTGCCGATCGAATTTCTATTTATCCGAGCCACCTATTCCAGGTTAGACGGAAGCGATTTGATCGTGTTGCATATCCTCGGTCTTTTGATCTCTTTTACGATCAATTATTTTTTCGGTAGGATCGCCGCGCGCGCCTGCATCAAACTCATCAGTCCTAAAAAATTCTACCGTATGAAAGGATTTTTAAATCAGTACGGAGTTTTAGCGATCTTTGCATTCAACGCGCTTCCCCTACCCGCTCCGATCCTAAGTGCGATCTTGGGAGTGATTCGATATAAGAAAAAAATCTTTTATCCGGTCTTTCTCGCAGGACAACTCGCCCAGTCGGTTGTGATCTTATTTTTTGTCCGTTATGTGTTTACGGGAAAGGTTTTTTAAGAAACGCGTTTGTTGAATGTGGGGAGTTCCCACATGGATTTCAAAGTAAAACGGGCGGAAAAAACGGGGAGTTCCTACTTTTTTTTAAACAGAAATATCTTTCTGGAAATTTGCAGGAGTTCCTACATTACAACCGCAAGGGACATGTAGGGCTTTGGTCCTGCAAAATACGATCGATTTGTTCTCGAACGAATCAAATGCAGGACCGAGCGGAACTCCGCGAGCCCGGAATGGCCCGACCCGCGTCAACAGAGAGACACTCAATGGATGTAAACATCCATTGAGTTTTCCTATACAAAAAACGCGGGATGCGGCCGAAACCATTTTGAGGGAGTTCCTACAACTGGTTTCAAAGTTAGGCTTTTGAAAAAAGGGGAGTTCCTACTTTTCCCTGATCGAGAGATCTTTCTGAGATTTGAGGGAGTTCCCACTTTCTATTAGGAAAGGCGAAACTTTCTAAAAATCGGAGGAGTTCCGCATCTCACTGATTGAAATCTGTGGAGGCTTGAGGGAGTTCCCACAAATTCGACCTATCACGGTAGAACGCCATTCATCCAAGGTCCGATTTTCCGCATTTTTCGACGGACTCCAGGCATTCCTCCTCATTCCCCTTGACTCCTGGGCACGCCTCCAAATATTGAGAATCAATATCAAATTCAAATCGAATCGATGAAGCAAAAATATACAATTCTGTTCGTTTCCATTCTGGCCGTTTTACTTTTTACAATGGGAGTTCCCGCACAACCCAAGGATCCGGGGAATTCCGACACCAAAGAAAAGCAAACATCCACCTCGGAAGATTTCGAAAAGGAAAAGTGGTCCAGAGGAACGATCTCCGTGATCGGAAAAAAGAAAACCGACCTCAAGCGAATTCCCGGCTCCGCAACCGTAATCGAAAAGGAATATTTGGACCAAACCAGACCGGTCGATTCCATGGAAGTGTTAAGACGGGTTCCGGGGGCTTCGATTCGTTACCAAGATACCGGATTGATCCTGAACATCGGATTCCGCGGAGTCAATAACGACCTCGGTAGAAAGGTCCTCGTTTTGGAAGACGGAATTTTTACTTCTCTCAACCCGTATTCCGCACCCGAACAATACTATACTCCCAATATCGATCGGATGGAAAGAATCGAAATCGTCAAAGGTTCCGGAGCGATTCTCTTCGGACCGTCTACCATCGGCGGAGTGATCAACTTTATCACCAAACGTCCTCCGAAAGAACCCGTGCTTTCGGTTTCCGCTCAAGGCGGTTCGTATGGATTTTTTTCTTCTCTCATTTCCTACGGAGGAACCTTTGGAAACACGGGAATCGACATTTCCATTTTAAGAAAACAAGGAGACGGTTTTCGAGATCATCAATCGTTTCAAATTCACGAGCTTTCGTTTAAATCCATAACCGATCTCAATGAAAAACACGCGATCACTACTAAATTCTTAACAACCGCTCAAGACGCCAATATCACCTATCTCGGTCTGACTACCGCTCAACTCTGGAACCATTCTTCCTCCAACTACGCAGAACAAGACAATCGTAAACTGCAGCGTTATTCCGGTGATATCGGACACGAATGGAAAATAACGGATCATTCTAAACTCGTTACGAAGGTTTATTCCGCATATACAGAACGAAATTGGTCGAGACAAAATTACGTTCGAAACACGGGCGCCAATTACAACGCAGTTCCGGATAACGTGATCAAATTCTATGATACGGAACCGTTTGTAAATCGTACGGGAGATACCGTTTATATGCTCGACGCAATCGGTCATAGAAACCGGACCTATCGTTTTGTGGGAGCGGAATCCCGTTATCAATTGGACTATCAATTTTTAGGAATCAAAAATCAGTTGGATGCGGGTCTTCGTTATCACTATGAGACCGCTGAAATCAAATACTTAGACGGACCGTCCACACCCGACGCTGCGATTTTTGGAAACGGCCTTGGCAATCCTGCGACAGGAACCGTTTCGTCCGAATATTCCCTGGCAAAATCTGGAACCCTGAGAGATCACGAAGTCAACAACACAAAATCGATCGCTGGTTTTGCTCAGAACAGTTTTAAATTCTACGATCAATTTTCGATAATTCCCGGTATACGTTACGAAACGTTTACGCAAAGTAGAACCATCTTGAGGGAACAAGCGATCAATCCGGCCACCAATCAACCGGATCCGACGTCTCCTTCTCAAGAAGTGGACAAAGGAAACAGAAATGTGTATCACGTTGTCATCCCCGGTTTGGGTCTTACGTATGATATCCGAAAAGATCTGACCTGGTTTGCTGGAGCACACAAAGGATTCTCTCCTCCCCGCTATCAGGACGCTCTAAACAACTCCGGAGTGATCAACAAAATCGATCCCGAATATTCTTACAATTACGAAACGGGAATCAGAGGAGACATTACAAATTACTTAAATGCCCAAGTGACTTATTTCGACCTGAACTACATAAATCAAATCATCATCACTTCGTCGACATCCGGAAACGATTCCGCTTATTCCGCAAAAAACGGAGGTCGAACGTATAGCCGCGGTGTGGAAACCAATGTCACATTCGATCCTGCAAAACTTTTCGACGCTTCTTTTAAACTTCCGATCGATCTGATTTACACAAGGGCCGAAGCGAAGATGAATCAATATTCGATCGATACTTCAAAGGTGACAGCAAATCAATCTCTTTTGGATTTTATCGTCACCCAAAAGGATAAAAACGGAAATTACGTTCCTTATGTTTCCAGAGATACGGCGACATTTGCAATGGGTTTGATTCATCCCAAGGGATTTTACGTCAGAGCGGAATACCAATATTTTTCGGGTCAATATCACGATGACGCCAACACCCGAACAGCGTATTGGGCGGATTCCATTACCGACCCATTAGGAAAAAAGGTATTACAGTATTTGAATATTACTTCGGACAGTTCCGGAGAAACCGGGGTGATTCCCGCTTATGGCATCGTAAACGCCTCTTTAGGCTACAAGGACCCCGTCAAACGATGGAGTCTTTTTCTCACAGGAAAAAATCTCGGGGATGTTCGCTACATTTCAGGAAGACTGCCCGAAGGAATCCAAGTCGGTCCGTTCCGACAAATCAATGTGGGAGTCAGTTTTGAATTGTAGAATGGATTCTCTTTTGGCGGAAAATCGATCTTCCGTGAACCCAAATTGTGAGAGTTCCTACTTTTTGAAGGAGGAATCGGCCGTGTTCGGTGTCAAGCCCCCCTGGAAAAACTGTGGGAACTCCCCGATTTCAGAAATTTTTGCGGGAGTTCCCGCATTTTCAACCTATCCAAGGATTTTCGATTGACGAAAAAGAACGATTTTGAGAATAAGTATCAATATCATAACAACCAGTTCATCGAAAATTCCCCGGTGGTCGGCTCCTGCCTTCCTCCGGGACCTTTTTCAACAACTCTCAGGAAAATCTCATGAATCTCAAAAAAATCACCTTTGTTACCCTTTTCACAATTTCGGCGTTTCTCGTTTTGACAAACTGTAAACCGAAAGAAAAAAATGGGAATGATATGACCATCTTCGCTATCATAGGAAGTATCCCAACTGCAACCAAAGCCCAAGTAGTCGATCGCTATCTCGCGCTCGGTTACGAATCTTACGACAAAAGTTATCAAGATGCAGTTGCTTTGGAAGCTGCGGTAATTGCTTATACAAACTCTGCTGCAAATCATACGAATTTAAAAAATCTGTATGTCAAAGCTCGTGCCTCTTATTTAATCACGGAAGGATTTCGTTTTTCAAACGGACCGATCGACAACAGTACGGTTCTGGGTTGTGGAGCCGGTGTAAATGGATCCGGAGCGGAAGAATGCGAAGGACTGATCAACGCTTGGCCGTTAGACGAAACAGCAATTGATAACTACGGCGGAGCAAATAATTACGCTGATATTTTAGCCGCTAACGGAACCGGTGGAGCTGAAGCTGATCCGGAAAAATCCATCACCGTCGGTTGGCACGCAATCGAATACATCCTCTGGGGTTCAGATACTGGCGCAGGAAATGAAAATGCTTCCGGAGTTGCAACTTCGGCAAACGTTTTCGCGAAAAAAGGATATCTTGTCGCAATCACAAGCGGCCTTGTTCTCCAACTCAAACTCGTTCGTGACCAATATACGGAAGGAACCGCTTATTCCGTAGCAATGAAAGCCGATCCGGATGCGGCGATCACTTCCATCTACCAAGGCCTCGGAAAATTCATCGCAGGCGAATGGGGTGGAGAAAGACTTACAGGAACCTTTGCCGGAGATCAAGAAGAGGAACATTCTTGTTTTAGCGACACAACCAAAGCCGATTTTTACTACGATGCGCAAGGGGTCTTGAACATTTGGACCGGATCTTATGAACTCGTAAAAGGCGCGCCGACCTCCACAGGACCGGGGCTTGCCAGTCTTTTCGGAGCGATCACAGCTCCTCCGATGGGTCCCCAATTGGTTCAAGCAAGAGACGCATTCTGTCTCAACCTTCCGGAACAAGTCGCTGATCCGAACTACACAACTTCTTGTCCGCCCGGATCCATGACGGAACGTTACGATCAAATCATCAAAAACGCGGGAACTCCTACTCAGATTTCCGAATATCAGATTCTATTCAATACCCAATTTTTAATCGGAGACACGATGAAAAAAACCGTTACCGAGGCTGCAAAAGCGGTTGGTGTAGCGATCACCGACTTTTCGATCTGATAGTAAGCCAAAACAAATTAAATAAAAAAAATGATGAACGTTTATGAAAAACAAAAATATAGATCCGGAGCGGACAAAATCCTTCTCTGGCGTTTCAGTAAATTCTAATATACTCAAGGGGCTCCTAATAGGCGCCCTTTTTGTTCTTTTCCAAGGCTGTGGCGACAACCCGTTTGATTCTTCTAAAAAGAAGAATCAAAATTTGGAAACCGCTTTCATTCTTTTTTATCTGCAAAACCAGGATCCCGGCGAACAATACTCGGGAGGATGGACGACTACCTTTGATTCAACCGTAAACGCATTCGACCTTGTCTCCTCCAATCTGAGAGACGGAGGAAACATAGAATTTCAGGGCGGAAACGCATTCTTCAATCGAAACTGGGTGCAACCCGGAAACTCTGCGTCCACCGGTTTGGGTCCGGTTTTTAACAACAACTCCTGCAACGGCTGTCACGTAAAAGACGGAAGAGGAACTCCCCCAGCAAGCGGCAGTACTGACTTTGCCACGATGCTCATCCGGGTCAGCAAGCCCGGTCTAAAAGATCCGATCACGGGCGGACCGGTCGGACTGGATCACTACGGATTGCAGATCAACGACCATGGGATTGCCGGAATTGTTGCAGATCCTACAAACTATCCCGCGGTTCCTTCCGAGGGAATCACAACGGTAACTTTCGTAGAACAACCGGACGCATTTCCGGACGGAGAACCGTATTCTCTTCGTGTTCCAACCTTTACGATCACATGGGACGCGACCTTGGGAACTCCCCCTTCTTTCAGCCAATCTCCTCGAACCTCTCCGATGATTCCGGGACTCGGACTTTTAGAAGCGATTCCTGAGACCACGATTTTTTCCTTTGCGGACGAAAACGACGCCGATGGCGACGGAATATCAGGAAAACCGAATGCAGTTTGGGATGCAAAACTGCAAAAAAAAGTTCTCGGCCGTTTTGGGTGGAAGGCAAACGAACCAAACCTGAATCAACAAAACCAAGGCGCGTTTTTGGGGGATATCGGAATCACCAGTCCTCTATTTCCAAATCAAAACTGTGTGGGAGCGCAAACGGCTTGTTTTGCTTCCACTCCGGGTAACAACGGAACTCCGGAAGGAACCGAAATTTCGAAACGTACCGCGGACCTCGTGACCCTTTACACCAAATTGGTCGGAACTCCGGGAAGAAGAGATTGGACACACGCGGACGTCATTCGCGGAAAAGAACTTTTTTCCGAAATCGGATGCGACTCCTGTCACAAACCGTATATCTTTACCGGATATCTGGAAGGATTTCCGGAAGTATCGTTTCAACATATCAAACCGTATACGGATTTATTGCTTCACGATATGGGCCCCTCTCTCGCGGACAACCGCGAGGATTTCGAAGCCTCCGGTACGGAATGGAGAACCCCTCCTCTTTGGGGAACCGGTTTGATCCAAAGAGTAAACGGACATAATCACCTGCTTCACGACGGACGAGCCCGCGGACACAAGGAAGCCGTTCTCTGGCACGGAGGAGAGGCCCTCGCTTCCAAAAATAAATTTATCAATCTTCCGCAAACGGATCGCAACAAACTGATTCGTTTTTTGGAGTCTTTATGAGAACTTCATTCTTTTCTAATTTACGATTTTCGCCTTCGGTCGCCGCCAAAAAAATCAAGATCCTCGTCTTGACGTTAGTCATCGTCATTCCCGGAATCCGTTGCGAGGATTTGGGAAAGATCACAAGTGCCGAAACCTTTTGGATCGCCCTCTTTGCAAACGCGAGTACGGGGGAATTTTTAACATACACTGCAAACCGAGTCGCCCTTTCCCAATTGAGTCAATTGGTATCCGCGGCCAATGATTTGAAAACGAGCGCCTCCGCATACAAAACCGCGCAAGGCACCGCAAACCTAAACGATCTTCGAAACAAATGGAGCGCTGCTCGAAAAATCTTCAAACGTGCGGAGGTTTTTTATATCAGCCGGTCTTACATTCCTTCCAATTACTTTCATCGATTGGATGGATATATCTTAGGAGAAAATTTTCGTCCGGATGCGGGCGATTTGGAGGCGATCGTAGCGGGAGCGAGTATCCTGACTCCGACTAGCGTGGATACGTTTACGATTCCCAGAAGAGGATTCGAAACACTGGAATACTTTCTCTACGACTCCGGAACCGGGACCGATGCGATTGCGATCGTTGACGGAGAAAACGCGGGAAGCATTAGAAGTTTAGCATATATTGAAGCTCTTGCGGACGTGATTCACAGAGATTCCCAACGTCTCTATGCGGCATGGGCTCCCGCGACCGGAAACTTTTCCGGCAATTTATCTTCCGGTTCGGGTGTGTTCGGTGGGATCAAGGACGCGGTCGATTCGTTTATCAACGGAATGGTTCAGCTCGTCTATATAAACCAAGACGTTCGAGTAGGAGTTCCCGCGGGTCTGACACTTGCGGGTCCGACTCAGTTTCCAGCAAAGTTGGAATCCGTTTACAGCAAGAACTCGTATCAAGACCTGCTTTCTTCCGTGGAAGGAATCGAACTCGTGTATCTCGGAAATCCCGGTGACACGGAATCCAGGTCCCTCAGTTATTTAGTCCAACTTCAAAACACATCTCTTGATCTTAGAATCAAAGACAAGATTTCCACGATCAAAAGCAGAATCCAAGGGAGAATCGATGTCTCCTCGACTTTGGAAAACGATCTCGCCGGAAACTTAACGTTTGTAAATACCGAGATCTATCTTCGCCTTAGAGAGTTGAGAGTCATCTACGCTACCGAATTGATCGGAATCCTCGGGGCCAACGCGTTGCCGTCCAACTCGGACGGAGATTGAAATCAAACCGAACGGATTCAGAAATTCATTTGATTCCTAAACCATTCTTTCCGATTCGAGTTTTTCCAACAAAATCCGGCTTGCAATCAAAGCCTAATTTGATTTCTACTCTTTGAAAACAATCAGTGGAGAATTTATGAATCCGGCAATCATTGCGTTATTAGGTTTCGTTCTATGGACGATTTTACTGGGTCTTTGGGTAGTCAGCATTCGATCCTTTAAGGTATTAAAAGGCGAAAAAAAATCGAACGAATTTCCCGGGGGAATCCAACACGGAAGCGACTTCTATTGGAGACTCAATCGGGCTCACGTCAACTGTATCGAAAACCTTCCTTTGTTTGCAACCTTGGTTCTCATTGGATCGTTTGCGGGAGTATTGGATTCCACCTTTGCACTGGTATGCGAAGTCATTCTTGTTGCGAGAATCCTGCAAACCACGGCTCATCTTAGTTCCGGTTCTGCTCTTGCCGTTAACGTTCGCTTCACCGGATTCTTAATTCAATACGGAAGTTTTCTCTGTCTTCTCTGGCAAATTCTTCATAAATCCGGAACCGTCTAAATACAAAAAGAATTGGATTCTTTAGAATTTTTATGAATTCTAGAATCGATGATTCTATTTGCAGATAAGGAAAAAGAGGTCAAGGAATCCAAAAGTTTCTGGACCTCTCTCGGAAAAAACGTTCTCTCCAAATCCGGAGAGAACTCCGGAAGATTGATCGATATACGGTTTCTCTCCGGAAATCTTGCCGGCATTATAGTGCTCAAACGATTTCGTAGAATCTATTTTTCCAAAGAACATCTCAAACCCGATTCCAAGGACAGACTTCTCTTAAAGATCGATCCTCCAAGCAACCTTCTCGGAAAACGAGTATATGACAAAAATGCGAGATTACTCGGAAGCGTTTCTTCCATCCAGGTATCTCCCGGAACCTGGAAGCTGATCCGATTCTGGGTCAAAAAATTTCCATTCTCACCCAAGATCGAATTTTATCCGCAAGATATCGAAACTTCTCTAAAAAACATATTATTAAAAAAAGATTATGCAAAACGAAGATAGCAAAATCACCTCGGACGACATCCTGGGCAAGGAGGCAATCGATCCGGAAGGTCAGATTTTAGGAGTGGTCGTAAAACTGCATATCGATCGGATGGAAAAAAGAATTACGGGAGTCACGATCGACCAAGGTTTTATGAAGCCGGATCTTTTCATCGGTATCGACTATGTTCGAACCTTTGGTGTGGACGCGATCATTCTCAATACGATTCCTTTTGAAAAATACAAAGGACTCAAGGTTCTGAACAGCGATGGATCCGAAGAAGGAACCGTGGAAGAAGTCACCGTCAAAAACGGAAAATTAGAATCCCTTATGGTCAAAACCTCTCTCAATCCTCTTTCCAAAGAAAGAAAAAAAATTCCAATTTCTAAGATCCAGGAAATCGGAGACAAGATTTTGCTCAAAAGAAAAACTTCTTGACCAAATGGATTTTTTCAGAACGATCTCTGTACCTGAAACTTGATCCATTTTCCGTGACAAACCCGACTCGGAACCTTGTTATCGAATCTACAGGTCTAAAGAACTCGTATGTCCTCCAAGTTTGACTTTCTCCGCAAAAATCTCTACAGTATGGCCGAGCTTTGCCTCGAACAGGTCTTATTACTTGACGATGCCTTGGAACAGGATAACAGCGAACTTGCAAGAAAGCTAATTGATCGAGATGATCTCATCGACAATCTCGAAAAACAAAACGATAATCTTTCTCAAAACGCGATCTTGGAAGCAGTTGCAAACCGAAACTCGATGGGAATGGATCAGGTCGACGGAGAAGTCGTCCTAAAACGGGATCCTCTCCGTTTCGCCCTCTCCGCGATTCGGATCACAAGAAACTTGGAAAGAATGGGAGATCAAATCGTCAACTGCGCAAAATGTTTTCGCAGAGGTTTGATACCTCAGAGATTTTTTTGCGACGAGGAAATCCTAAATAAACTTTTATCAAGGGTCATCACGATCGTCGGTATGGCTGTGGAATCCTTGGTCGAAGAGAAAAATCGTTTTTACGGAAGCGTTCATTCTGTGGAAGAAGAGATCAACAACCTCTGTCAGTCGGCGTTCCTGAAATTCGTAATGGATCCCAGACTGGATAAAAATCAATTCGCGGATGTGTATCGTCTCATTCTTTGTTTGGAAAGGACTGGAGATTACGCGGTTAATATCGCTGAAGAATTGGTTCGTTTGAATACGGGAATGGACATCAGACACGTATCCGATCCGGTCCAAGCGATCGCAAAAACGGGTTGAATTTCTTTTTTTACAAACATCATTTCATCGATCGTAAAATACAATTTCGTTCATTTCAGAATTCAACCTGATAAGTAAATTCCGAAACAATTCTCTATCCGTATCAGTATGTCGTTTGGAAAAATAAAATTAAGTTCAGCATAAAAAATACTTTAAAATTTTTTAATGTATTTTTAAAAAATTCCGGTAAATTGAAACATCCGGATGTTCATCATCCTTTCTTGCGGGTCTATTTTTTTCATTCTAACAATTTTTTTCCTCCGGTCGAGCTCTCGCCGCGTTTGTCGGGAACCGTATCTGAGTATGGGAAAGATTTATTTACATACGGAGCAAAAGATTCAATCGGCTTTGGTCGAATCCGGAACCAGGGTCGAGACCATTCTGTTTCCGGAATCGTATTTCAACGCATTGACCTTGGAACAAAGAAAAGCGCTTCCGAAACGAATTCTACCTTTGTTGAAACGATATCAGAAATTGATGTTGTCCCAAAGGAGAATCAATTCCAAGGCCGGAAAAACCTTGTATCAAAAACCGCAGGGAATGGTCCGGGTCAATATGAGAATCAATACCGGTGCTTGGGCGATTCTCGGTGCAATTTCGGCTGCTCACGGTGTTTCCCGTTGTTTTATGGTGAATTATCTGTTGTGGCTGGACGATTCCGAAGTCGGGGATTCTATCGAGCAAACCTTGAATGTGGGATGTCCAACCTTCCACAATATTTACAGTTATATCTGGCACCTCGATCTCACCAAAAACAGCATCACTCGAAGGATCGAGTTTAATCCAAACCCGCTTCGGACGACGATAGAGCATTCTATCTACTAAAACCAAGCCAAAATCACATTCTTCAGCAATGTAAGACTTGAATCTCCTTCTAACAAAGAAAAGATTCCGTCGAAACATACCTAAATTAAAAACAATCTTCGTTTTTTAAAATCACTCCTGTTCACAGTGTCTAGCCCCGGAATGCTTTTACCCATACAAAAGACTAGAAATTATGGGAAGCTTGGCCCTCCCTCAGTGTCGCAACAACAAATTCAAAAACAGAAAAGGCGAACGGAAAGTATCACAGATCCGGCCGAAGGTTGTTTTAGAAAAAGCCTAGTGGTTTAAAAAAAACATTAATTCCACTTCAAACTCAAAATCAACGCTCAATTACCTAAAAACAATCTGCAATTTTGGCAGAATTCATTCTAAAAAATTCAAACCGGAAAGTTAAGATTGAAAACAAATCGCCCTATTCAAGAAATTCCATTGAGAACCAATCCCAAAAATTCACAAACGGTGCTCAAAGGCAGACATTTCCTCCAATCCAACCTGTGGATACAGTATATTTCTAAAGAAATACATTCATTTCAAGGGTATGAATGTATTTAATTCCTTACATAAATGGATCTATCTTGACTAAGATACCCCACTAATGGCACTTGACGACAAAGACCCCTTGTGATTCTTGTTTTTCAGAAACATCACAATTTAGACACAATAATGTCACAAAGTAAACTTTGATTTCGATCCGTTAAAGATGAAAAGAAATAGATTTCTCTATAGTTTTCTGATTACAAAGCTTTTTCTGGCAATTGAGCCCCTCTTCGCCGCAAATAAACAACAAAGCTTATTCAAAAAAAATCACATAGCAATCTTTACGTTATTGATAACGATTTTTGCATGTTTTCCTTTGGAAAGATCTGCCTCTGAAAAACGCATCCTAAAAATCAACCTGGAAACAGCAACTCAAATAGCATTAACAAATTATTATATGCTTTTATCTATAAAAAATAAAAATTCAGCCGTAAGGGAGCTCATTGCGGAAAGATGGAGAGATTTACTCCCCACATTAGGAGTCAACATAACCAGACAAAAATACATCATACAAGATTCGAACGATTATATCTACAATGCGATTCTCTTAAATGTGGATCAGATCATCTACGACGGCGGAAAGAAAAAATTGGATTTGGATATAGCCAGACTGGAAGAAGTTTTAACTCGTGAGGATTTTAAAATCACATCCGCCAAAGTAAAATTGGAAGTTCAGAGAAATTTTATAAACACTCTTGTGGCGTTGGCAAAAGTCGCTCTCAATAAAAAATCCGTCGAAAGAGGAAAAGAACAACTTCGTTTGGCAAAATTGGAATCGAAACTCGGTTTTACCACACAAATCCAAGTATTGAGCGTAGCTTCCCGCTTACAGGAAATCGAATTTGCACTCGTAAAATCGATCAACGAATACCTAAAAGCAAAAAACGATTTAAAATTAGCCATGAGTCTCGATTACGTCTCCGATCTTGCGGTCGAAGGAAATCTATTGACCGATTTCTATATTCAAAATCCTGATTTTAAAAAAGATGCATTGATTCAAAACGCCCAGAACGAAAGATCCGAAATTCTCAAAGTCAAAATCAACAATAAAAAACTCGCAAAAGAAAGAGAATTGGCGGAGAACGCATGGATTCCACAGATATCGATCGGAGGTTCCTATGGAAGAACCGGAGTCAACTATCCTCTGCAAAACGATACATGGAATATGAATCTCAAAGTAACGTTTCCTTTAGGCGGATCCACAAACACAACAACGGAAAATTTAGGAATGCGTTATAACAATCAGGCGAGTACCGGTTTTGCCGGAACCGTAAATCCTAACTTTAACGCTGCAACTACAAATAACCTGCAAATTCTCGATAGTATGAGTTATTCCAGAAAGGTAATGGAAAGTAAGATTCGATTGGGCGATTCTTTGGCGGAAAAAAAACGGCTCGAACAAACGATCGCGATCGAAGTGGAAAAAGCGGGCGATTCCGTGCACGAATCTTACGACCTGATCAAAATCGGAAGCGGAATGGTATATTTTCGTTATGAAAGCATGAGGCTAATGTCCACAAAGATACAAGTGGGAGAAGCCAAAAGAGCGGACATTCTTTTTGCGGAAACCGAATTGGTGGGAGCTCAGGAAAAGTTAATCGATGCGATCGGAAAATACTGCACTTCGGTTTACGAACTGGAATGGGTTTCCGGTATGCAACCCGATTCTCTCAATCTTTTTCAATTCAAACCGAGTCAAGGAAATACGATCCTTCCCTTGATTTTACAAAACCGCCCGATTCCAAAAGCAAAAGTTGATACGAATTTTAAGATCAAAGACATAGAAGAATATTTTAATCAAAAGGACATAGAATCGGATTTAGACTCTAGCACATTGGATCAATTCGATTCTGGTAATAAAAAATAACATGAAAAAAATCGATATTAAAAAAGCCATCCTTCGTTCTTTCGCTTCTCTCTTGTTTTTTTTGTTATTTGCGTCCTGTAGCAAATATGAAAATAAATTTAAAAATTGGATCCCTCTGGATAACAATCCGGCCGCTCCTAAAGTAATCTATTCGATTCCGGCGCCGGGTCAAACGGGCGTAGCAAAAGATCAAAAAATCATTCTTACATTCAATAAGCCGATCGACGTGCAAAGTTGTATCGGTGCGTTCGCAATGCAACCCGGTCTGACGGGACTCTTTGACATCAACGGAAATGTCCTGACGTTTACTCCGTCTCAAAGATGGCAGGGTGGAATCACATACGTCGCCAACTTATCCAATCGTTGTGAGGACGAAGAAGGAAGAGATTTAGAAAAACCTTATAGTATTAATTTTTCCGTGAGCACGGATGTGATTCAACCGGACGTAATTTCGGTTCGAGGTAAAAAAAACGCCACGGGATGTTTACCCGCAAGTCCTTTCATGGATATAGTCAACTTTCAAAGTAACTTCTACAGCAACACGGATGTTTGTGTCAATAGTCCGATCGTAGTCACCTTTACAAAACCGATGAATCGTGGTTCCGTGGAATCCAACTTCTTAACCATTCCCCAGTTAGTAGGAGCTTATGTTTGGAGTAACAATAACACGGTATTGACTTATACTCCGAGCACCTCCTTTACCACAGGCTTAACGTATGTGCTTACGATTTCAAGAACCGCCATGGATACTTCGGAAAATCCGTTGCTTCAAACCGTAACCGCGAGCTTTACCGTCGGTTCGGAGGTGGCAAAACCGTTCGTAATCATGCAGGATGGTTTTATTCAGGACGCAACGGGTTGTTCTCCGGGAACCCTTGCCTCTCTCCTCTTTCCGGGAGGTTTGATGAATTCAACGGGACTCTGTACCGGAATCGTTCCGGGATTTCAAAATTCTCCGATCTTTATCGATTTCTCGGAAGCGATGAACTTATCCACAACCGATTCCGGAATCAATATCTCCCCGAGTATCAACGGAATCAAAAGTTGGGTCACAAGTCCGAATCCGACCTGCGGAACGACAGGGCCTTGTGGAACAACGAGTAGATTGGTATTCACACCCGTAGCCCCCTGGCAACATTCCGTTACCTACACCGTGACGGTTTCTGGAAACGTAACCGACGTAGCGGGAAATTTATTGGGTCAGAATTATTCGTTTTCGTTTACGGTCGGTCAGGATTTTCAAATACCGAGAGTGATTCTACAGGATGCTTTTACGAATATAGGCGCGGGCTGCACTCCCGGATCCCTGGCTTCGATTTTAGATCCTGTCAATGGAATCAGGGACAAAACGGGAGCGTGTTCCGGAGCCTCCGCACCTTCTTTAAACACTCCGATTTTTATTCACTTCAGCGAATCCGTAATTCGGTCAAGCGTTGAAAATTCGATTAACATTTCTCCGAATATTCTCGGAACAAAATCATGGCTGACCAGCGGAAACGCGTTATGCGGTTCCACAGGACCTTGCGGAAATTCCAGTCTATTTGTTTTTACCCCGAGTCAAGACTGGCAAAATACGACCTACACCGTCAGTCTTCCGAGTTCCGTTATGGATTTGGACGGCAACACGTTAGGCACACCGCATTCCTTTTCTTTTACATTCGGAATCGATTTACTTCCGCCAAAGATGGATTTTACTACGGGTCCCTTGCTTGGAGACTTAGCTCCGGGATGCGGCTTTGCGGGTTTAACACAAATTCCGAATTTGATGACGGATGTTTGTAATCTTGCTTCCGGTACCAGATTAAGATTACGATTCAACGAGCCTATGGATCAGACCGCGACTACAAATGCGTTTTCTCTGTCACCTTCCGTAAGTGGAATCATATCTTGGCCGACTCCCGTTGATTTGCTTTTTACTCCGTCTCAGGATTTGAATCTATTCGCACAATACAGAGTATCCATCTCGACCGCAGCAAAGGATTTAGCCGGAAACAATTTAGTGTCCGAGTTTATGAGTTTTTTCACAACGGGCAACGGTGGTGGACCGATTAACAACACACCTCCGAGCATACTCAACGTTTTGTCCGATATTTCAACGGGTCCCGGCGGTTGCGACGGCGGTATGGATGATTCCCTATCCGCTTCTTTCGTAACCAACGTATGCACGGATAACGTAGGGACGGGACAAGGTGCGTCCTTTGAAATCATATTCAGCAAAAATATGGATCAAAACGCTACGTCCCAGGCTTTCTCGATCAGTCCGAGCGTATCCGGAATGATTTCCTGGGTTTCTCCGACTACGATGAGATTTATCTCCACACAATCTTTAAACCCAAACACTCAGTATATCATCAACATCGGTCAGAATGCAGGCGATACGGGGGGAATCAAAATTCAGAATCCGCATATATTGTATTTTCTTTCTTCTCCGGTTGGAGGTTTTCCCGCGGTCAATTCCATCGATGTCTTTGCGGGAACTCTTGCGAACTGCCAGGCTGGAGCGGGAACCGCAAATAACATCCTAGCCGCAACCGTAAACAACGGATGTATCGGTAATCCTGCGGTAAACCCGATTGTGATCACATTCTCCGAGCCGATGAATTCCTCGACTCTACGAAACGGTTTTTCCATCTCTCCGACAGTAACCGGACAATTTACATTTCCTACGGCCAATCAGATGGTTTTTACGCCCGACTTAGCGTTTCAATACGGTAGGCGACACAACATTTCTTTACCGACCTCCATTACGAACACATCCGGTAGAGGTTTACGAAATCAAGTCAATGCTACCTTTGTGGTCGGTGCCTTGGATTCTACACAACCTACGGTAACCGGAATTGACTTCGAAGTCGACGAAGACGGAGACGGGTGCGGGGCGACCCCCAACGATATCCTCAATTTACAAAACGGAACATTCACCGCGGATGTTTGTGTCGGAGTTCCGATTACGATTCACTTCAGCGAAACCATGGATCAAAACCTGACTCAGAACGCACTCTCTCTATCTCCGTCGGGCAATTTTGCGATCTCATTTGTCGGAAACGATATGATCTTAACACCGGTAATCCCGTTAAATAACAGACAAAATTATACTTTAAATATATCCACCTCGGCAAAGGATATCGCGGGAAATAATCTCCAAAATCCATTTTCGCTTACTTTCAAAACCGAAAACAATTCACCGCAAGTGATCGCAATCGGTCTGCAAAATCAGGCAAACTGCTCCAGCTTTGCGCTCACAAGCGGTTGTTGGTGGCAGATGGGCGCACCGATTCTTCCCGCTTCCACTTATAGTTTTGCTCCGGGACTACAGGCGTGTCCTACTGATTCCACTTCGGATAACATCGTGATCGTTTTTAATCAACCGATGAATCCGATCAGCACTGCAAATGCGGTCAACATATCGGCCGTTTCGCAACTCCCAAGCTCTGCGTCTTCGATTTTTCGAGGCAACTGGACTTGGTCCGATAGCGATCGAGTGCTGACTGTATCGATGACGGATCGAACTCCGGGTTGTGGTTTCGATATTCTTTTTAATACTGGAATTGCAGTGGCAAATTTTCCATTCTATTTGATACAGATTGATCAATCGGCAACCAATCCCGCCGGAACTGTGTTATCGTCTCCGTTTAACTTTTTCTTTGAGAGTAATTAATTTTCACGAGGCCATTATGAAAAGAATCACGAATGGATTCATCATCGCATGTGTTTTTATCAACACAATATCCTGTGGAACAATTTTAAAATTGTTCCGTTCTTCAGGAAGTTACCAGGTCTCCGTTATGCAAACGGAAGGCACCTCGTCCTTGGCGATTGGAAAGATAGCGAGCAGAGATGCGAGGTTTGCGCCGTATCTCATCGATAACTTTAAAGACATGCTGCAACTGCAGTTGATCGACGAAGGATACACTTTAAAGGAAATTCCGAATAGAAAAAACTTAAAACCGTCGGTTGGCGCCTCCGGCGAAAGACAAGAACCGAAAAACCCGTTACCGGAAAATACAGAACCTCCTAAACAAAGTAGCGATGACAATACTCTGAATCTGAGAGAACTGCTTCCTGAAAATTTAAGAAACGTATTGGATAAAGGAGCGGTTGTCGGGTTCTCGGATGTATCCAAGGAAGGCAAAGAGGATGATTTCCTATCAAGCGAGGAAGTAAAGATACTATCTGAAAAATACAATCTGAATTATTTCGTGCAAGGCGCGGTCGGTAATAACGATTCGGGAACTCTTTTGGAAGAGGATTCCAATTCGTTGGTCTTTCTAAAGATATACGATTCAAACGGAACTCTAAAAGGTGGAATCGCCTATACCGTTAACGGAAGAAGTCTTACCGAAGCGACTCTTTTGAGAGACGTATGCAAACAAATTTCGAATAAAATGGCCGGGATCGTAGGCAAAAAATAAAAGACGACATCGATGAAAAATAAATCTTCTTATAGCTTATCATTACTGATCATTTTCTCTTTAACGATTCATGCCTGCGGCCAAGCGGCTGAAAAATTAGAATCACTACATAAAGATGCGGCTGCTGCATATATACGAAAGGATTTAAACGGAGCTCTTTCTTTATACAATCAGATCTTGGAAATCGAACCGAATTCCATTCCTACCTTGATCATGATCGGAAAAATACACTATTACAAAAAGGAATTTGATCTCGCTTTAAAAACGTTTAGCGAAGCGGAATCCAAGGATAGTTGTAACGCGATCCCGCAGTTTTGGTTAGCGAAAATAGAAAGCACAAAGACGGAAAATCGACACGAGGCAAAAGAAAGATTGGTGTCGATCATCGCCAATAGCCCGAGTCGCTGGGAGGCCCAGTATGCTTTAGGAACGATTTTAGAAGCAGAGGGGAAAATTGAAGACGCGTTGTCTCTTTACAATGAAGCCGCCGCAGAGTCTTCCAAACTGGCTCTTGTCTATCTAAAATTGGGAAAAATATTCAAAAAAGCGAATAGAGATAAGATGGCGCAGCAATACTTCGATCGTGCAAGGTTGCTATCGGATGAAAGTCCGGGTTCGAATCGGCTGATTGAAGCTGAAATCGGAAAGGACAAAAGATAAATCATGAAACTACTCAATCTTATTTTTCAAACGTTGCTAAGTCTTTTAAAGTTGAAACTCGTTCGAATCACTCTCGTATTATTGATTGTTTTTCTATTGTATAAAAACGTAATCTCCCCGGATCCCAAAGGATTCCTAAAGGAAAAAAACAAAGGGTTTACGATCTCTTCGATTTTCAATTGGTTCAAAAGAGGAAAAAATCAATCCGTCGATTTGGATTCCATCCTGGTCCGTGCGATCACGGCACGACCCGAAAAAATCAGACCGACCATTCAAACCTTAGGCTCCATAGACTTTTTGGACAAAGTGGATATCGTTTCCAAAACCGCGGGAAACATATTAGAAATTTATGCGAAAGAGGGAGAAAAGGTTCGAAAAGGAGAGATCCTTTTAAAGATCGATACTCTACAACTCGAGCTGGAAAAAAGAAAGAATATTTCCGCATTACAAAGTTCGATTTCCGGTCTTCGATTGAGCGAAGAAAAATATCTGAAAGCAAGAGATTCGATAGAAATCAGAATGTTGGATATCGAGAAAAGAAAAACGCAAACCAAGGAAGCAAGAGCCGAATTGGCGAAAATGAAAGCCACCTTTGCGGGAAAACAAACCCTCTATCAAGCAGGCGGTATCAGTAAAGAGGAAATTGAAAGTGCACAAACGGCTCTGATCGCATCCGAGGCGAAATTTAGAATCAGTCAAAAAGATTTCGAGATGGGAATGGTCGGCTTTCGTCCGGAAGATTTAACCGCTAAAAACATTCCGATCCCGGAAGATCCGAAGGAAAAATTAAAATCATACATTCACATCAATACCCTGATCGAAAAAGCGGAAGTGGAAGTCGCAAAATCACAGGTCGAATCCGCCCGCGCCGCATTGGAATCGACGGAAGAATTGATTCGGGCGGCGACGATCCGTTCTCCCGCGGATGGAGTGGTTGCTTATATCAACAAACACGCGGGAGAATACGTAAATCCCGGAGCGGTCAATAGCCCGGACCAAGCGATCATGGTTTTGGTAAACATAAGCAAGGTTTACGCAAAATTCAACGTTCGGGAAAACGATATGATCTCGATTCATAAAAACATGCCGATCGAATTTACAGCGGACGTATATCCCGATAAGAAATTTTCAGGTAAGATCGGAATCATCAACCCGATCGTGGATCCGAAAACGCATACCATGGAGATCAAAGCGCTCATCAAAAACGAAGGCAAACTTTTAACCCCGGGTATGTTTGTTCGCGGAAATATATTTACCGAAGAATCCAAATTTCTGTTGTTAATTCCCACCGAAGCCCTGCTTGCCAAAGAAAACGAAAGCGCTTGGATTTTCACACTCAACAACGGCTTAGCATTGCGATCCAAAGTAAAAACCGGAAAACAATACGAAGATAAAACCGAAATTGTAGAAGGTTTGGAGCCTGGCACGATCGTCGCGATCGAAAAATTGACCCAACTCAAAGACGGAATGAAGATAAGTCCTCAATTGGAAAACGGCTTAGAGTTAAAGTGAAGTATATTCAAAAACTCGCGATTGAAAGGCCGGTCACAACGGCCATGTTTTATCTTCTTTTAATTCTTCTCGGATCGGTTTCCTTGGGTGATCTCGAAGTCAATCTTCTTCCAAATATGGAATTTCCTCGCCTAACGGTGATTACAAATTTTCCGAATGCCGCGCCCGAAGAAGTCGAAAACTTAATCACAAAACCTTTGACAGAAGCGGTAGGCACTGTCAAGGGAATCGACAAAATCTCATCCGAATCTTTGGAAGGTGTCTCTTTTGTAACTCTTCAATTCGGATGGTCCACAAAGATCGATTTCGCCGCCATGGAAGTTCGGGAAAAAGTCGATCTCATACGCGGAATTCTTCCCGAAGACGCGGGAAAACCGATCGTTACCAAATTCGATCCAAGCCAGTCAGCCATTCAGGAAATCGTTTTTTTTCCGGCGGATAAATCAAAAATTCAGGAACTCAGGGGTTTTGTAAAAAGGGAAATCAAAGGTTACTTGGACCGTGTGGACGGAGTCGCGCTTGCGCAAATTTCCGGCGGTTTCAAAAAAGAAATTCTGATCGAAGTGGATCCGGGTGCAATGTTTGCGCATCAGATATCACTTCGAGACATCCAGGATTCCGTCGAAAGTTCCAACGTAAATTATCCGGCGGGACATATCGAAGAAGGAACAAAAGACATTCTCATACGAACGATGGGGGAATATAGCAATTTTAGAGAAATCGAAAAGACGAATATTTCTCAGAATGATAAAAACATCCCCGTTCAATTGGCAAACATTTCCAAAGTCAGCGAGGGTTATAAGGAAAGAAAAGGACTCGCTCGATACAACGGAGAAGAGTGTGTCGTCGTATCGATTTACAAAGAATCCGGAAAAAACACCGTCGTTGTATCGGACGCGGTGCGAATCGAATTGGAAAAATTAAAAAAACAATACGACGGAATCATCAAAGCCGATATCGTTTATGACGAATCAAGATTCGTAAAACAATCCATAGATAATATCACGGGAGAATTGATCTCGGGCGGAATTTTAGCGTTTTTATCATTGATCTTTATTCTTAGAAATTTGGAAAGCCCGATCATTCTGCTGACCGTTCTTCCGATTTCGATCATTACGACATTCCTTTTGATGTATATCAAGGACCTCACCCTAAACGTAATGACGTTAGGCGGTCTTTCACTCGGAATAGGAATGTTATTCGATTCCGGAAACGTGGTTCTCGCCGCGATCGAAAGACACGTCAGAAACGGACTTTCGGTAAAGGAAGCGTCTTTAACCGGGGCAAACGAAGTCGCGGGATCCATCACATCCGCGGTATTGACTACGATCATCATTTTTCTTCCGATCGTATTCTTAAAAGGGATTATCGGAGTGGTTTTCGGAGAAATGGCTTTGACCATTACCTTTTCTCTTTTAGTCAGTTTGATGGTTTCGCTTACGTTGATCCCGATGTTATCGGCGCTTCGCGGAAATTCGGTCTGGTCCAGAAAATTCGATCAATGGAAATTGTTTCAAAAAATAGCCGCCTGGGAAGACAACTTAGATAAGAATTTCGTTATAAAGCTTACCCATTGGCTGAAAAATCCGAAACCGTTTTTCTTTCGTATCGGAATCTGTTTCCTCTTGGTATTGGCGTTACTCCCGTATGTCGATAAGGAATTCATACCCAAAGTCGATACCGGCGAATTCATCATCGACGTTTTAAACGCAAAAGGTTCCTCCTTACAATCGACTTCAAAACTACTTGAAGGAATCGAATCGGAACTTTTAAAGGAAAAAGATATCAAACACGTGATCACAAACGTCGGTTACGACGAAGAACAGATTCTTTCGAGATCCGGCGGCGAAGTGGGAACGCATCAAGCCAGAATACGAGTTGTATTATCGACGGAAAGATCGCAGAATACAAAAGACTTTATTCAGCAATTCAGGGAAAAAATAAAATACAGTTCGAACGTAAGTATAAACTTTCAACCCGAAGAGGATATGTTATCGAAAATTCTTTCTCCGGACGCAAGAGCGATCACTTTAGAAATCGAGGGCAACGACTTACCTACCCTTGCCTTTATCGGAGAAAATATTCGTAAGGAAATTTCAAAAATCGAAGGGGTAAAGGATTCCAAAGGCACTTTAGAAGAGGAAAGCAGGGAATTTCAAATCCACTTTGACGAGGAAAAAATGTCCGTCTATGGACTATCCCATTCCTTTCTTGCGGGTGTTTTAAAATCCGCGTTACGCGGAACCGTTGCAACCCGACTCCGAATCAATGACGAAGAATTCGACGTTAGACTGCGTTACCGACAGATCGATCGAAAATACAGGGATGATATTTCCAAAATTCTAATTCGAACTCCTTCGGGCAACGCGATCTCCCTCAATCAAGCGGCCGATATCAAAGAAGGAAAAGGGTATTCTTCGATTTTAAGAATCGGACAAAGTCGCGTAAATCGGATCACCGCCAATATCGAAGGTGTAAAACAATCCCAAGTATTATCCGAGATAGAGGATTATATAGAAAAGATCCATCTTCCGGCGGGATATAAAGTTCATTTCGGCGGAGAAAAAGAGAATATCGATTCATCCATGAAAGAGCTACTGTTCGCATTTTTATTAGCCGTCGTACTGATCTATATGCTCCTCGCCGGCCAGTTCGAATCGTTGATCATCCCGGCGATCATGTTGTGTACGATTCCGTTGATATTGATCGGAATTATCCCTGCGCTTTTGCTCACCGGCAACAGCTTTAACATCAGCTCTTTTACTGGAATCATTTTGCTCGTCGGTATCGTAGTGGATAACGCAGCGTTATTTTACGAATACGTAGAAATATTAGAAAAAGAAAATATGAGTTTAAAAGACGCGATCATCAACAGCGGCCAGGTGGTGCTTCGACCTATCATTATGAATAACGGTACGACTTTATTGGGTCTTTTACCGGTGGCTCTCGAATTGGGTGAAGGAACCGAATTTCAATCACCGATGGCGGTAACGGTAATCAGCGGTTTGGCTGCATCGGTAATTCTATCCTTATTTTTAGTCCCCATCGCATTTTATTACGTTCTCAAATGGCAAAGAGAAAAGAACCCAAACCACAAACACTAAAAGAAATCGTCACCGTTCCCGATACTGAGATTCGGCCTGCCAAATTAACGAACTTGGCGCTTACTCATAAAACCGGAACTGTTATGTTTTTTTTAGGAATGATCTTAATAGGAATCATCTCATTCCGATTCATACCCGTATCGTTATTTCCGGAGACGACATATCCCGGATTAACGATTGAAACCGAATATTTCGGCGTTGGTCCGGAAAAAATTGAGGAAATCATAACAAAACCGATCGAAGAATCCGTCTCTACGTTAGGCGGAATCGAACAGTTATTTTCAACATCCGAAGAGGGAAAATCAAAAGTCCACATCCAATTTGATCCCAAGGTCGATCTGGATGCAAAGTCACTTGAAATTAGGGATAAAGTCGAACAGGTATCTTACTTATTTCCGAGGGAAACGCAAAAGCCGGTAATCTTACATTACGATCCGACCCAAAAACCCGCGTTTATCATCGTACCTAAAAGCGAATCCTTAAACATCATGGACATTCGCGAAATATCGGATCGAGAGATCAAAAAGATGATCGAAGGTATCTCAGGCGTAAGCGAGGTCGTGGTCGCGGGAGGAAAGCCGCGTGAAATATTAATCGCCTGTGACGCGCAAAAAATGTCGAATTACGATATTCGAATGGAACTATTATTACAAATACTCCAAGAAGCCAACTACAACGACGCCTCGGGTGAAATCAAAGAAGGTAACGTTCAAATTCCCATTTACGTAAAGGGAAGGTTGCGCAATCTAAAACAAATCGAATCCCTCGCCCTCCGAAGCGATCCATCCGGAAAATTAATCAGAATCATGGATATCGCCCAGGTTAGCTACTCGTTTAGAGAGGAATCCACTGCGTCGAGAGTAAACGGCCAAAACACAGTCAGCATCTATGTCTATCGATCGGGAACCGCCAACCTGCTTGAAGTTTCTTCGAAATTAAAAAAGGAACTCGAACACGCAACGAACGAGAATTTACGTTTCGAAACCTCATACGATCAAGCCGATACGATCACCGTTGCGATCAGAAATTTTATTTTAGCGGCTGGTCTTGGTCTCATATTCTACTTATTAGGATCATTTTTATTATTCAAAGATATACGTTATGCGATCATCAACATATTGTTGCTCGTATGCCAATTTTTTATTTCATCCATCGTCATGTTTTTCGTGGACATCGATTTCAACTTAGTAACGATCGCGGGTTTAATCCTAAGCGTCGGCTGCGGATTTACGGTGTTTCTCGCGTGCAAACTTTACTCTAAAAACGGATCCATCGTATCCGGAATCAGCTTTGTCAAAAACGAAATATTTACGACGATACTCCTGGTTTCCGGAGTCTTTTTGCCGATATCATTCGCCAGTAAGGAATTAAAATCCGTTTACGGAGGACTTGGTTTAGTATTGGCACTTGGATTTTTTATCAGCTTTTTAACTTCACTGATGATCATTCCGATTTTAGAAACAAAGATTCATTTTGGAGAAAGTAAATTCTTAAAACTAAAAATTCATTTTTTATTAAACTGGATAGAACTGGTTCAAAATAGACTTTCCGAAAAAACATTATACTTCCTGGAACAGACGAGATTACACCCGCGCTATTTCATACTTGCATACATTGGAATTTGCATATTCGGAATTTTGATTTATTCCAGATCCAATCATGAATTTATCAATAAAATCGAAGAAAAACAACTGATCGGAAACGTAGAATTTCCTTCAGGCACCAGCTTTTCCAGAATCAACTCGGTAACCGAACGAATCGAAAAAACTCTATCAAACTTAGAGGGAATCAAAGAAGTAAATTCAAGAGTTGAAATCGGCAAGTCCACCATCGTAATCAAATTCTCCGATTCGATAACCGACGTGGACGAAGTCGGAAAGGAATTGGAGGAAATCATAGGGGATATAAAACCAGCGTTTATCTATTTTTCAGGAACAAACGACGAAGCGTCTCTCAAAGAAATAACGATCGACGTCATCGGAGACGATCTCAAAAAATTGGATGAAATCACAAGGGAAGCGTCCTCGGCCGCTCAAAGTTTAATCCCGAAGGTCAGACACGTTTTACTTCGTTACAAACCGCCTCGAGAGGAGGTCAGAATCATCATCGATAAAAGTAAAAGTGAAAGTATAGGAGTCACGTCTCAGGATATCGGAAAATTAGTCAGATACGGAGTACAAGGCGGGGTCGCGACAAAATTTATCGAAGAAGGTCGAGAAGTCGATGTGAGAATCCAATACCAATCAGAATATCGAAACAGCTTTAAGGATATTCGGGATTATAAAATCAATGTTGCAAACGGCAAATCGATTCCGTTGATGGAAATAGCGTCGATTGTCAGAGACTACACTCCGGTAAGAATCTATAGAAAAAATAAACGTAGAGTTTTATCTTTCAGCTTACGAGTATCCGACTTAAGCCTTTCCGAAATTCTCGCTAAACTGGAAAAACTAAAAAAAATCAAACTACCGGATCAATACAGAATCGAATTCAGCGATCATCTTGAAAAGGTAATTTCCAACCAAAAAAGAATCAATTATATCCTCGCGTTCTCATGTTTGATTCTTTTTATGATTTTGGCGTCCTACTTGGAATCTTTAAAACAACCGTTTCTATTGATATCAGCGTTGCCTCTACCTCTGATAGTGGTCCTAACCGTTTTGTATATCTTAAACATTCCTCTGACGATTTCGGTTTATATAGGAATGATTTTAATCAGTGTTCTCGCCATATTCGAAAATTTTCTTCTGAGTAAGGAACTATCTGCATATGGAAATAATAATTTCAACGAAAACCAAAAACTACCTGCGACAATTCAAAAAATAATAACCGAACACATAAAAAAATTCTTCCAGCTTCGGCTTTTGGTCGTATTATTTTACTTCCCCCAAATGTTTACATTAGGAATCGGCTCCGCTCTTCTAAAATCGATTTCGATGACATTGGTACTGGGTTTGATCGGGGTCGGCATTTTTGCTCCGTTTATATTTTCGGTATTTTATTTACAGCTCGTCCCAAAAACCCAGTTTACTTTGTCAGAAAGATCAAGCTGCAGCAACCCAACAGAACGCTTCCCGCGGGGCACGTTCTGGGTTCTGTCCGAGTTTTGGGACAGGTTCTTATATCCTCAAACGATACGAAAAACGATTCTCGTCTACATCATTCAAGGACAAAATTACATGAAAGAAAAAATCAAAGAACAGCTTAGGAGAAGATCTCAATGAACATCTGGAATCATATTAAAAATACGTTATTTAATTCCAAGACTCACCTTTCACAAAATTCGGATTTTCCGGATTATCTGAACTCAAACACACCGTATAAAAATTATTTTATATTGATTCTAATTTGTGCGATTCTGTTAATCGGAACGCGTGTAATTCGGGAATCCTCCGATAACGGAATTACTGTAAAAGTTCCTCCCGGATCCGAAGCGAAGATCGAACAAAATCGACGGGAATATTCGGAACAGAACACGGTTACCAAAATCCTCATCGCAAAACTTATCTATATCCTGGCTTGGATTGCGATACCGCTGATCATAGCGGGAATACGATTCGGTTTTCTGAAAATTTTGGGGGATAAGAACGGTAATTTTTCAGATCTGCTAAAACTTACTCTTTCAACAACCATACCGATACTACTTCTTACGGGTTTTGTATCTGTCACATACGATTTGCTGCCCATTTTCCCGTGGAATCGAAACGTAAACAGTTTTTTAATTCAAGTTGGAGTTAGTTTTGTATCTTTCTTGATCGGTTTTTTATGGGAAGGAAGGCTTTGTCTGTATGCTTTTAAAAACTTCTACGGACAAAATTCCGGAAGGGCCGTTCTTACTTGGTTATCTCCCGGAATGATATTTCTAAATCTGCTTTCTTTGACTATAATTCTTCGGTCTTGGTTGAGTTAATCTTTAAGAGAACGAATCTTATCTTTTGCATCGGCGACCGGCTGAGACATATTGGCCGGTGCGATCTCGATAAATTTCTGATAACTTTCAATCGCCTTCTTTTTTTCACCCAATCTTGTATAAACAATTCCTAAATTAAAATATACTTCTGGAATGTCTGTTATACTCAGGGTTTTTTTGTAGGCACGAACGGATTCCTCGTTCTTTTGAAGATTTTGATAACAAACGCCTTCGTTATAAAAACCACGGACATATTTAGGATCCAATTCGGTAGCTCTTACAAAATACGAAATCGCTTCCTTAAATTTTCCTTGAGACAACAAAGCGACACCGATGTTATTCGAAAAATCCGGATTTTTAGGATCCAGAGCCTGAGCTTCTCTAAAAAGTTTTGCAGCCTGCTCCGGATTTTTTTGAAGTAAAGCCACACCTTCTTGATTTTTTTTAAGAGCTTGATTCACATCCCCTCCGCTTTCTTGACAATGAATAGACAATGAAGTCGTGACAAAAAGAAACGTAACAAACCCAATTCGAATCTTGCGATAATATTCAATCATAACCAACCTCATTGATTCTTCTTTTTAATCTGAAATGTATTCGTAGTCTGTTGCCCCTTTTCCCATTTACCGCTAAAAATGATCTTTCGATCCTTTGCGACCAATACACCGAATCCGTCGTATTCTCCGTCTTTCCATTGACCGATATATTTTTTGCCGTCCCAGTAAAGTTTTGAGCCGAATCCGTTTTCACAATTTCCCTCACATTTTCCCTTAAAGAAAAAAAGGTAAGCACAAACGCTTATGATAACGAAAAGAGACGCGGCGGCGAGTTTGATTTTTTGAGTGTTTAAGCGAATTTTTATCATAGGGATATCTTCTTAAAATAATTGAAATGCGATTTGCAAAAGCGGAATCAAAATGGAAACGTAACCGATTGCAAGAATCCATTTCCGATTTTTATAACAAAAAAAAAGGACTTGTTGAAACAGATTTTTCGCCTCGGAAGAATGCAACTCCTGAATCAAATCACCCGCTTCCTGAATTTTGAAACTTTTTCCTACCTTCTTTTTTTCCGATAGATCCAAGTTTGCAAATTCGGGACCAAACCATAGAAGTTTCTGTTTTTCAAAAGGTTTACCGAACACGGAATCGGAGATAGGTTCTTTTTGAGAATATTCGAGAATCGCATTCTGACAGTCTAAACAGCCGTTGATATGCATTTTTAGAAATAAAGGTATTTTTTTAAAAGTTAAGTATTCGCTTACATTCAAATTCTTACATACTTGCATATCTTGACAACTTAACAAAAGTAAATTCTAAATCCATGATTTCCATCGAATATAAATAAGTCAAAAAGTTTACAATTTAATACGAACTGAGGCGGCAAAGAAGAGTGAAACCCGACTCCTTTCTAAGAGTTTTTTAGAATCTGAAAATCAATCCCCGTTCTCGAACGGATAAACTTATCTCTTTTTTTTCTTAACGATTCCTTTTTTCTTAGCAATTGGTGTCTGTCTTTTTAAAGAAGCTTTTTTGGGGGAAGTTTTCTTAGAAACGTTTTTCTTTTTAGAAGTCGGCTGGATTTTTTGAGTGATAGCTTGAGAAGACTCTACCTGTTTTTGCGGTTCCGTTTTTTTAGGAATCGGTTTAGGATCTTTATTCTCTTCCGCGGTGATTAAATCAAAAAGACATGCGATTCCGAGAGGCCCCATAAACAAGTTCATATGACCGGCTTCCGGAAGTTCGACGTCGTCAAAATGACCGAGACGCGAATTTTCCGAAGGAAGAATAATCTGATCTTTTTGAGTAAATACGGATTGCACGTTAGGCAGCTTTTCAAAGACTTCGACTGTTTCTTTAATAAACTTGGAACCGGGCATCATCTGCCAAGCACCGATAAAAATCGGAGCTGCGTATGCGAGATACGTTCCGCGGACAGGTGTTCCGGCGATAAAAATTTTTTTAACCCGATCTCTTCCTTTATAAGTAAGTCCGGCCGCAATCAAACCGCCCATCGAATGTCCGACGATATAACAGTCTTTGATTTTTTTTTGAATGAGATATTCTTCCAAAATTCTACTTTTAGATCGAATGTTTCCCATTTGAAAACCGAGCGGAACCGTATAAACCGGATGTCCGTTTACGGATAGATGTTTGAGCATCGGCTCCCAAGAAAGAGTCCTTCCTAAAAATCCGGGTATGAGAACAACGGGACGTTTATCTCCTTCCGGAGAATCCTCTAATTGAATAAAAATTCCGATGATCGCATGCCAAAAATAAAGAATCACATACCATTTTTCGGCAAAAAACTGAAGAATAGGATTACGGACGGAAAGATTGTCGGATACATAGACAAGATGATCATCATTCATGAGTTGCTCCCGGTGGATTCGGGTTTTAGATACTATTTTCCTCTTCAGCACCGCTGAAAATCAAAAAACAAGAAGACGAATTTTTCCGGGAAATCAAAAAAGATCCGCTTATAAAGGTAGTCAAAAATCGAATGCTATTGTATCACAAAGAGCAAGCTGAACGGACCTCCATCTCGCTCTCGTCGAACGCCCTTCGGAAGTGAGACGCTGAGTTACATGGATCGCTCGAAGGTCTCAACTCCGTTAAGAGAAAACGATTACGCTCCGCTATCGTTTTGCTATCTCGCTCTCTATGGATCGCTCGATATCTATTCTTTCTTAAACTTTAAAGAAGCAGAGTTGATACAATAACGAAGCCCGGTCGGCCTGGGTCCGTCCGGAAATACGTGACCAAGATGCCCTCCGCATCTGGAACAAACAACTTCGGTTCTTGTCATTCCATGACTGGAATCGGTTTCTTTTTCGACCGCTTCTTCTTTTGCCGGTTGATAAAAAGAAGGCCAACCGGATCCGGATTCATACTTCGTTTCCGATGAGAATAACGCGGCTCCACAGGCGGCACAGACATAGGTTCCCTTATCATGATTCTGATAAAGAGCGCCAGTAAAAGCCATCTCGGTTCCCTTTTGTCTCAAAATTTTATATTGTTCGGGAGTGAGTTCCTTTTTCCATTCCTCTTCCGATTTATTGACTTCGTATTTCATCTTTCCTCCTTTCTTTTTTATCTTATCCGTCTCGCCTTCGGTTTGCGAACAATTTGTAAGGATCAGTAACGCGAAAGACACGGCGAGTAAAATCTTATTTTTCATACTTAAGGATTCGTTCCTCTTGTTGGACTGGTTACTGATGGAATTCTCTTTTGACTTAAAAAAGAATTCGAAAAATTTTAAAGAATTCGATATTCTTCTACAATTTCACGAAGAGCGTCGTCCATTTCTCGGATGTATCGAAGTTCCAAAGTCATTCTCCACATGGTTACGGAACCGTAATATGCCATCAAAATTCTTCTCGCTACGTATTGGATATCCATATTGCGTTTAAGCTGACCCGAACCGATCGCTTTTTGCAGATAATCGCTGATCATCCGTGTCCATTTGGTTACGATATCTTTTAAGAATTCCGTATATTCCGGATCAGAGTCCATCACTTGACTCGCAAAACCGGCAAAAGGACAGCCGAAAAATTCTCCATGACGGATTTGTTTTTCCTTAAGAATCACCCAGGCCCTTAGAAATTCCGCCAAATCCGGATATCGATCCATCAATCCCTGAAGATCGCTGAGCGTTTTTTCTTCCTGTTTTGCAAGATAGGCAAGACCCAATTCTTTTTTGGATGGATAATGATCGTAAAGACTGGCGGCGACCGAATTGGATTCCTGAATGATCTGTCGCATTCCGGTATTGGAAAAACCCTGTTTGTAAAAAAGCGAGGTGGCGGTATCTAAGATCCTTTCCCGAACTCCGATCCCGGATTCTTTCTTTTTGCGTATCTGAGATTTCATAATTTTAAGTATAATTCCTAAATTCGATCAGACTCAGTTTCCTATGTAAAAAAACTTCTGTCAATGAATTTGAAAAGAATATGGAAAAAAACAGAACGAACGTTCTGTATTTTTTGTTTGATCAAATTTCCGGTCGGTCTAAACTAGGGTCAGAATCTCCCAAAAAGCAAACGGAGGTGAATGCAATTTCGCTCTCTACGGATCGCGAAATAGGTCAGAAACTCCAACAAAAAAAGACGGGAGGAGCCGATATGATCACAGATGAAATTCAACTCGTGACTCGGATTAGCGATCTGGACACACAAAGACATGTGACCAGCCGAACTTATGAAAACTTCTGTCTAGAAGGCAGATTTCGAGCCCTCGAAAAAAACGGCTTTTCTTTACGGGAAATTCTATCTCAAGGAATCACGATCCATCCTCTGGAATCACAAATTCGATTTTTAGCACAACAGATGGAAGGGGCCAATCTCAAAACGGAAACAAAAGGTTATCCGTTAAAAGACGGTAAGATCTTCTGGGATCAAAAAGTTTATTCCGATTCCGGAATCCCGGCTGCGGAAATAAAAACACTCACCGTTTCGGAAAAAAACGGAAAGCCAATCGATCTATTCACGCCTGAAAAAACGGAAATTACCGGGTTTGATCAGTTCCCGGAAATTCCCGATTTTCGAGGAACTTGTAAAACTGTAGACACCGAATCCACAACCCTCTATAGCGAGAGAAACATTTTCGGGGGGTACAATCCGGCTTATCTATGGAGAATAGTAGAAGATTCCCGCTGGTTTTTTTCCACAGCGACCGGTTTGACATTGGATCGTTTTGTAGAGATGGATACGACTCTATTTTTTATGGGAGGGGTCTTTCGATTCTTCCATCCCGTTCCCGCGGGAAGAAAAGTAAAGGTCAGCACCTGGATCCATTCTTTTGAAAAGATTCGGAGTTATATGAGACACGAAGTTACGGATTCTGAAACCGGCTTAAGATACTTTGCCGTTCAAGACGAACAATTGGTTGTTTCTCTTACAAAGGCAAGACCCAAAAAAGCGCCGGAGGAGTTCCAAAGACTCGTGGGCGAATACGTGGAGAATTTTGAATATTCTCAAAAATGAATATAGGAATGATAATTAAGAATTTGAAGTCTGGAGAAAGAAAATGAAATTAGCAAAGCCATTGGCAATTTGTACACCAAGAAGAACTCCTTTTGCTCAGATCGCGAAAGCGCTCGGACCATATCCTGGACACCATCTAGGAAAAATAGTCGCAGAAGATATTCTCTCTAAAAGCAAACTGAAACCGTCTCAGATCGACGGAGTTGTTGTTGGGGAAGGATTTAGCAACGCGCCAAACTCAGCAAGAGTAATCGCGAACCTCGTCGGAATGAGAGACGAAATCGCTTGTATTACCGTTGCAAACAACTGTGTTTCCGGAATGGAAGCGGTTGCGGAAGCGGCACGTAGAATCGTTCTTGGAGAAGGCGAGGTATTTCTCGCGATCGGCGAGGAATCTCAAACTTCCATGCCTTTTATCGTTAAAAACGCACGTTTGAATAAAAAAGCGGGATCTCTTGATAAGTTGAAAAAACTTCTTCCGGACAATCTTCCCGAAGGTGTGGAGCTGAGAGATACACTGGAAGACGGACTTGGAGACGGCGAAACTTCTTACGGTATGCAGGTAACTGCGGAAATCGTAGCGCAAAACTACGCTCTTTCCCGTGAAGTTCAAGATAAAGTCGCTTTCGAATCTTTCAAAAGAGCATTAGAAGCTTCTAAAGCTGGAAAATACGCTCCTTACATCATCCCAATGAAAGACGACGAAGGAAACGAACTTACAATCGATGAGGCCGTCGGTCTTCGTGAAGGCCTGGTGGAAAACCCGACTCGTATGGGACGTGCGATGCTGATGTTTGATAACCCTGGAATGAAGTTCGAAGAGTTCAAAACAAAATACGCAAAAGATTTGAAAAAATCCCACGGTCCCACCGTTTCCATCTTCAACGCAAGCCCGCGTTCCGATGGAGCGGCCGGTGTGATCGTTACCACTGTTGAAAAAGCGAAAGAACTCGGTCTTACGATCGAGGCGGTCGTTACAGGTTGGAACATGAAAGGTGTTCACCCGAACAATATGGGAATCGGACAAGCAGTAGCGACCGAAGCTCTTTTAGCGGATGTTGGCCTTAAGATCCAAGACATCGATTACGTGGAAATTCACGAAGCGTTCGCTGCGACTGCGGTGGGGGCTCTGGAACAAATCAAATTGGATACCGGTTGGGATTGGGAAAAATCTTTTGATGCAAAAAAAATCAATCCAAACGGCGGATCCATCGCAATCGGTCACCCATTCGGTGCCACCGGAATCCGTTTGATTGCAAATGCGATCATGGATCTCAAAGAAGATTCTTCCGCAAACAAAGTGTTGATCACCGCTTGTGCACACGGTGGAATCGCGGGATCCATGTTGATCGAAAGATACAAAGGTTGATCGGAACTTTAGAATTTTCTAAAGTAGAATTTTCCATGTCATTCTTCTCGTTTGGGTAGAATGGAAAAAGCCCCGAGTCACATCGGGGCTTTTTTTGTCGCATCGAACGACCCGCTGAGCGATCCAGTAAAACTCAATGAACGCTTCTCTATGGATTAGCGTTCAAGAGCGAAGCATTGAATTGCCACAGGGAGTGAGATGCTTGCGTTCCCGAGCGAGCTGCAACATTCCCTATAGAGAGCATTGCGCTGGGTTGCTCCAGGGAATCTGCTTGAGTTTCTCAAGCAGATTCCCTGTGTAGGAGTTCCTACAGAAATGTAAAAAAACAGTTGCATGAATACAATTTTGTGATAAAGAAAAATCTCCCCAATTACTCCCGCCAATCCCGCCTCCACCTCCCAATTTCGCATAACCTTACCCACAAGTTAAATCCTGCGTGAGTAATTTAAAGATAAATCCGAGATCTATAACTCTCATTAATCCTTTGAATATTGTGAGAGGTCCAGGCGGTGAGTCTGATTTCCGCCCTAAGTGTCCGCCTAACTTTGCAATCCATTCTAAAACAGTGCCTAAATCAGGTTCTTGTTTTGGTGGTTGAGGAGTTTCGTAAAGTCGGCAGTAAGCGCCTTTCCATTCAAATGGTTCAAACATGATGGAAGCTTTTAATCCGTGGACATTCCTTCCTAAGAATGTTAACATCATTACGCGCCTAGAGACGATTGCGCTAATGGCAATACAAGCCTTGAATCGATCGCCAAATTTGAATTGAGTGGATTCGATTGCACATCCAGATTTTAATATCTTGAAATAGACTTCGATTCCCCAACGACTTTTATAGTAAGAGATTACGTTCTTCGCATCTTCAGAAGTTCTAATTGGAATTGTTGTTAAAAATTTCCACTGAATTGTTTCGTCTTCTGATCCGTCAATCTCAGTTGCGGATACCGCATACATATCTATATTTTCCAATTTTTTATATCGAGGGGGCTTTATTGATAATTTTTCAAATCGAAGCTCGATTTTAGCGTCTCTTGCTTTCTTTCCTTTCTTTCTTGGAACAGAGATTGTATATATATCAACCGGCTCTAAGGTTTCAAGATAGGACCAAGAATAATCACCGCCCTCGATCTTTCTGTCATAAACCGCACGTATAAGCAGATCTGGAGCGTTTTCTCCTACCTCTATATGTTCCTGAAATAGTTCGAAAATATCTGCTTCTCTATCACAGATGAATATGTATTTTGCATCGGATTCTTTAGAAAATTCGCATGTTGTTCTGTAGCCTTGAATCCACTTTATACTTTCCTTATTTTCAATAGGAGTTCTCTTTCTTACATCTCTTGGTAAATGTTTAGAGCCTAATTTCAAGCGAGCCCACATTTTAAAATCTAAAATTCCTAAAGGGATTCCGTCTGTGGTAAATGTAATTGAAGGATGTAAAAGAAGCCCCTGATCCAAGTTGGAATTCATCGGCCCTAAACCTTCGATTCGGTTTCTATTTCGATAATAAATTTCCGTTGTGTCGCTTAACACCAAAATCGTTTCTTGTTTTTCAAGACGCTTTTTAGTCGCTCTGGAATGTGGAGCAATAATTTCATCCGGAGATACTTTCGGGTTCGAGAAAAAACGATAGGCGGCTTTTGTTCCCGACCAATTACCAAAAACATCAGGTAGGCTTGAGCCCGTTTGGTTACATATCGATCCGATAATTTTCTTTAATCGTTTATTAAGTCTCTTGTCCCCCAAGCTAAGAGACAGAAATTCTTCTTCAATCCAATCTAAATCCGTTTCGAGCGTACTACTCCAATGTTTAGTGATCATCTTTAGGCCCAAGGAAAGAAAAGCAACAATGGCCTAAAAAAGCTAGTTTTTTTAACTTGTGGGTAAGGTTATGATTTTACTTGGGTGGGGCCCGCTCGGTTTCACAGAAGATTGTAGGACCTACGATAAATTTATCCTTTAATTTCAGTAGCTTGTTATACTAATTTTCAAAATAAGCACCCTTCGATGAGATCGACTGGATAGGATTTGATGCAACAAAGCATTTTAGATTCTCAAATTGAATCGATTCTTTGAATTTAAAAACAAGCCGGCGTTCGATTCGATTATTAAAAATCTTTATAAAATCTGATTTTAAAAAATGAAACCCTAAATAAAAAACTTGTTTCATGCTGATCTTAGGCTTTCCCGTTTTCTACTTGCGAAATCCAATATAGATTCGATCTTATCGGACATGCAAACCATTCTTCTCCAACCTGAAAAAGGAATTTTTATCCAATCGACAGCGTCCACCAATTCACTTATCAAAAGTCAGGAATTTCCTCACGGAACCTGGATCGTCGCCGAAGAACAAACCGCGGGACGAGGAAGAAGAGACAGAACGTGGGAAGTTTTAGGGGATGAATCCCTAATTTTCTCCGGAAAGATCGGACTCGAAAACTTTGACGCAGGCCCCGGCTTATCTCTTTTTATCGGAACAGCACTTTGCAAAGCGATCCTTTCCGTTTATCCCGAACTCACACGAGAACTCAAAATCAAATGGCCGAACGATCTTTATCTCGGTAAAAAGAAAGTTGCAGGAATTCTAATAGAATCCGAAATCTCCGGTTCTTCGGTAACGCTGATCATCGGAATCGGCGTAAATCTTTTTGGAAAAAAAGAAGCCATTCCCGAACACCTAACCGATGCGGGTTTTTTAAATACGAATCCGACTCGATCCGGTAAAAAAAACGAGATCTTGGAAAGGCTCATCCCCCTTTTAAACGAAGCGATTTTACTCTGGAAAGACCCCGAAGGTCGAAAAAAAGAACTCATTTTGTTAAACGAACTCCTTCTTTGGAAAGGTCAGTCCGTTAGTTATACCGAAAACGGAAATCCTCAGACCGGAGTATTGGAAGGCCTTGGCGAAAATGGGACCTTAATTTTAAAAACACCATCCGGAGCCCGAGTGGATTTCATTGACAGTCCGGACGATTTCCATTCTCTAAACTAAAATGCTCTTAGTAGTCGATGTAGGAAACACCAACACAGTCTTTGGAATTTTCGAAAACGGAAAAACCGCTCCCCTCTTTCACAAAAGAACCGTAACCCGAAAAGATAGAACTTCCGATGAACTCGGATTGTTCTTTCGAGGTTTTTTAAGGGAATTTAAGATCGAAAACGAAGCTATCACCGGGGGAATTTACTCGAGTGTAGTTCCGACCTTGAATCCGATTTTGGACAGAATGTTTCTGGATTGGTTTAAAATCGAAGCAGTCCACGTCAACTACCAGATGAATCTACCTTTTTCCATTTCTTATCCGAGACCCTATGAAATCGGAGCGGACCGATTGGTCAACGCCGCAGCCGTGTCGATCGACACCCCGGGTAAATCCATTATCATCGACTTAGGAACCGCGACCACGTTCTGCGTCGTAAGCGACAAACCGGAATACTTGGGCGGGGTGATCGCGCCCGGACTGAAGGTTTCTATGGATGCCCTCACTAAAAATACGTCTCAACTTCCCCCGATCGTATTTCAATCCCCCGAAAAAATTTTGGGAGATTCCACCATCGAATCCATCCAGGCCGGTTTCTTTTTTGGCTGGATCGGCCTATTGGAGGGAATCATTCGAGAAATCAAACGCGACAAAGGCCAAGATTATCGAGTGATCGGAACGGGCGGACTTGTGACTGTCATCGACGCCGCACATCCGGGAATCTTCGACAGAATCGATCCGTTACTCACACTTCGCGGATTGCAAATCTTGCATCAGATGAATTCTTAATTCTCAACACAAATCGTTGACTACGATTTGTGTTGAGAATCGCACATTCCGATGTTTGGTCTTTTACGATGGAAGAATTCTTTCGTATCGCTGAAAGTCCAAGTCCGGATTTTATGGGTGCCTAAATTCGATCGATGCCAAAAAATGCTCCGATCAAAATCGGCGTATTGATTCGTGGTATGGTTTGACGAATCGTTTTCCGAAACAAAATCCGCTCTCAACCTGGAGGACAATTCCTCCTCACCTCGTTTACACACATGAATTATCGTTAGTCGATATTCAGACTCAAATACCGATCTTCTGCGAACATCATCCCCTTCGAAAGACGGAACAAACGGCTTTTCTAAATTTGAAACTCAAAGAGGCGATCGTATGTTCTTTTATCGACAAGTCTATATTCCAAAGGTTCGGAGGTGAGAATATTTCTAAAATGATGAAAAAATTAGGAATGAACAACAGCGCAATTTCCCGCTCGATGATCACGGCGTCGATTCGACTTGTGCAAGAAAAAATTGCGAAAAAGGTTTCACTGGAACAAAGGATAAGATCGTCTCAAAGCGAATGGTTTTCGCTGAACATTCGCTAACGAAAATCAAGTCGAATTCTACTTCAAACCGGACTTCAAGTCCGCTTCAAGCAAAATTCTAAAGTAAAGTTTTTGTAGGAACTCCTAGATCACATTTTTCTCTTTCAACCAGGAAAGAATTTCAGAATCAAAAACATTCGGCTCTTCCAATTGCGGAGTGTGTTCGCTTTTTCAAAAAAACGAACTCTTAAGTCTGAAAGAGTGGTCGGATCGAATCCCAAAGACGGGCATCAGATAATCATATCTGTCCATCGCAAAATAGACTGGAATTTTGATCTTTTCAAGTCGGTGTCTGATATCGATATCCCGAAAGATCTCATCCCAGACCAAATCGAACATCTCTGTATTGATTTCCATATCTCCGAAAATTTGCCGGAATCGAATTTATAATCATACCAGCTTTTGGCGCCGGAAGAAATATTAAATAATCGGAATGCCTTTTTAGGATCTTTGAAATTTTCTTTGAGAATTTTGACATTTGATTCTAAAAAATGAGATTCAATGAGTTCTTGATTTTTTTTTGGAAAGATCCGGGGTAATACACATTAAAATCAAATGAGACACATTTTCCGAATATTTCTTAGCGTATTCGAGAGCCATATATCCGTGTCTCGAATGACCGATCAAGATCACCTTGTCCAAATCAAGTTCTCTTCAAATTAACCCCATATCTTCTAAGATGATATCCAACGAAAAATTCTCTTTTTTGTGAAAGGATTTCCACCTGCATAATCTCGATGATCCACGAAAATCGTACAGCAGGATTCGCGAATCGATTTGGAAAAAGTATGGTCATAATACAAAGCGCTTCGATTACCAATACGTCCCGTTCTTTGCCTTCGATGATATATAGCAAATTCCATTGTTTAAATTTTACAAAACCTTCAATTCGATTTTCACTCATTGTTTAGAAACTTCCGTAAATCCGGATTTATCAATTTTTTAGATTGCTCTCTTTTGGAAATTTTTTGACTTAAAACGGAATTGACAAATTCAAATTTGAAAGTAAAAATCAAACGGATATTAAAAAATGGATCGGTAAACTATGAGAGTTTTTTGGATCTTACTTCTGATTTTCGGCATCATCCACCCGACACAAACAAAGGAGAAAAAACCTCCGAGAACAAAAACTAAAATCCAAAACCCTCTGATCGATTATGCAGGATTTCAAAAAATCGTAAATACTTCTTCGGAAGAAAGGGAATCAAAACGCCTTTCCGAAGAGGAGTTTCTCAAAGCGTTAGAAGACAAGGAAGCTGTAATTCTGGACGCTCGAAGCGAATCCCGATATAAACTAAGACATATCCGAGGGGCGATCAATCTTCCATTTACAGAATTCACAAAAGAATCGCTAACACAAATCATCCCCAATCTAAATTCAAAAATTCTAATCTACTGCAATAACAATTTCGGAGGCAGTCCGGCCGCGTTTGCCGCGAAAAGTCCCCCCGCTTCTTTGAATCTTTCAACCTATGTTTCCTTAAAAGCATACGGATATACCAATATCTACGAACTCGGTCCGTTACTGGACGTGGCTACGACAAAACTACCCTTTGAAGGAAGCGAAACCGACTGATTTAAAATGAAATTCGAAACGCCCCGTGAATTTTGTTTTATGCGATTTCTTTTGGATCGTTTTTGTTTCTTGAAACTTGCGTGTCTTCATCCGACGGGTGTAAAAGAAAGCTCGACTCCAAAGTTCGAACTTCGATTCTTATCGTTTGATTTTGAGTAAAGGACTGGAGCTCATCGAAAGGCCTACGTAAGCAGCAGCCACCGCATCCCAGGAATCGTCGTGTCCTTTGAGCGGCTCTATATTCAGCAGAAGTTTGAGAGCATGACGGATCTGTTTTTTATCGGCGGTTCCGCTTCCCGTGGTTCCTTTTTTGATTTGCGAAACAGTGGGTTCCAGAATTTGAATATTCTTTTCCGCTAATGTGATTAACAAAACTCCCCTAGACTCGAAAACCCGAGAAGCCGTTTTTTTATTTTTGGCGAAAAACATCTCTTCGACCGAAGCGATCGTCGGTTTGTATTCTTCCAACACTTCCCGTAATCCCTTGCGTAAAATCAAAAGATTGTCCGGGCTCTGAGTTCCCGATGGGGCTTCCACTGTTCCGTAAGTAAGAATTCGAATTCGGGAGGAATTTTTTTCTAAAACAGCGTATCCTGCGCGATGGGAACCAGGATCGATTCCGATGATTCTCAAAATAAAAACTCTGGGTTAGCGGTGAGGAAAATTCGTTCTCCGCCGATTGCAAACCGGAAGAGAAAGAACATTCGATTTTTCAGTGAATCATTCAAATTCTTTTTCGAGAGAAGAAGCAAGTTCGAAGTTGGAAGTAACGGATGTCACGTCGTCATGAGAATCCAATTGATCGATTAGCTTCATCACTTTTTCCGCAGTTTCCTTATCTTCAATCTCGGAACTAACCAAGGCGATATAACGAATTTCCGATTCCTCCGATTTCAGTCCCTTTTCGTTCAATGCGTGCAAGACCGCCTCATAATCATCCGGTGCGGTGATCACACGAAAGACCTCTCCTTCGTTGACTACATCCTCCGCCCCGGCTCCAACCGCAAGATCGACTAACGCGTCTTCGCTGATCTGGGAGGACTCTAAAACGATCACTCCTTTTTTTTCAAACAATCTACTTACGGATCCCGAAGTGGCAAGAGAACCCCCCAATTTAGTGAGAATACTTTTGACCTCGGGTGTCGTTCTCGATTTTTTATCGGTTACTGCGGAGACCATGATCGCGATTCCACCCGGTCCGAAACATTCGTAGAGACATTCCTCGTAGGTGACCCCTTCTAAGTCTCCGGTTCCTTTTTTGATCGCCCTTTCTATATTGTCTTTGGGCATATTCACTGACTTAGCTTTGAGCACCGCAAGTCTAAGCCTTGGATTTCCTTCCGGATCCCCCCCACCCATTCTCGCCGCTACCGTAATTTCTTTTCCTACTCTGGTAAATATGGCTCCGCGTTTAGAATCGATCGCATCTTTCTTACGTCTGATCGTCGCCCATTTCGAATGTCCGGACATGATTCGTTTCCCCTAATGATCTTTTGATGACTGGAATCAAGCAAGGTTGATTCTGGAATTGATACTTTCCAAAAATCAAAAAAAAGACATTCTGTCCATCCTTTTCAGAAACTCATTCCGTAAGAACGAGTCAAGAAGCGATCTACAAAACCGTTCCTCCTCACAAAGAAACGGATCGCAAAGTTGAGTTTTCAAACATTGGATACAGACGTTTTCCGAAAACCGAACCGTTTTTTCCATTCCTAAAAAATCTGAGATTTCACTTCGAGAATCCACACAATCGAAATAAGAGAAATCGATCCAAATTTTTTTTGGAAATTCACGATTTGGTCCCGGTTTTTCGCCTGAATATCGTCAAAAGGATTTCACGAGTTTCAGCAATTTTTGATTGCAGCAAACGCGGGTTGTGTTGTCCGCAAAATTCGTTCTGGCGAACATAAAAGATAGAATTCCGTTCGGCGGAAAACTCAAACCGGAAATTCCGAGCTAACAAAAAAGTCGTCGCATGATCGAAGTTGAATGCGCAAGAAAATCAAGATTCGATTCTTGTCAAAACTTGATCTGTATGCCGATGCTGATCAGAGGATAGTATTTCACCTTTCCTCCGAAGATTTTAGATTCGGATTGCCGGATCGGAAAGAAAACTGTTCTATTTGCAAAGGCGCGTTATGGTGTTCTCCCGTTCCTGCGAAAAACTTAGTTCCGGTTTTAAAAATTTCAGATTCCGCCCTACCTCGAAACGAATCCTTTTTTCATGCGCCTTATCGTAATGATCCTGACGATAACCCGGAAGAATACTAAAACCACCGATCTTAAATTCCAATTCGGCAAAACTCGCCAACTCTCTTGTTCGAATTTGATCGCCTTCGATCAACGCCCTGAATTACCGATTGGAATCCAATAAACTATTGAAAAAATCAAGAAAAGTAGCGTTAGAAGATTTAATATCCTCTCCCTAAAGTTGAATCGTTTTTTCTCGATATTGACCGCAAAATCGAAACGTTAGATACCTTTCAATCAAAGTAATCCTTGTATTGTTTTCGATAAAATAGATACTTTGCGAAGTCACATTCTAAAAATTGAATATTTGTTCCGCGGTCAGTGGATTTTTAAAGTCGACTTCAAAATTCTCCCGAAAATAATTATTGGAAACGGAGGATTCAAAAAGCCCTCCCCGTTTGTAATGAGATATTTCGCGGTTTCCTGAATGATAACCGGAGTATTTGCGACTGCGGAATTTCCGGATTCTTCGGTGATCGCAATTTCAATCTGAAATGTTTTTTGTGTAAAAAAAGAAAAATTTGCAAAGAAAAATAACGTGAAAGTAAATCTTCGGATTACTTTAAAAATCCTTCGAAAAAAAGATCCTCCAATCGGAACTTTCCCGAGTATCTCGACGCAATCTCCAAAAAGAAAAAATTTCCGTTTTTGAATCTTTTGGATGAGAGAATTTTAGAAGGCGCTGCGGACAAACGATTCCTGATTTTTAGAAGCCTTTTTGCTGGCAAAATAAAAACGACAACCTTAAAAAACCTGCGTATTCGTCTATTTCAATCATTAAATTGCGCGCATTTGGCAATTTAGGAACAAGAATCTGCCATAGAAGGTTGCTCTTTTTCAATCAATGAGTTCGACATTTTTCGTCTTTCCAATTCCATTTAGTTTGACATAAAACAAATCTAGTTTTAGTTTGATATAAAACTATCAGAGGCTCAATCATGAACAATGCAAGCCAATGGGAACTCCTATTCTTTCAAATAAAAATGTTTCTGAAATGTCCGGTTTATTGGAGATGCGGTGGAAGAGTTGTAAACTATTCCAAAGACTTTCTCAACATGAAAGTCAAACTTCCTTTTAAACACAAAACCCGGGGTTGGATGGGAACTCATTTCGGAGGTTCCCTCTATGCTTTTGTGGATCCAATCCCGCTTTTGCTTCTAAAATATAACCTTGGTGAAAACTACATTCTCTGGGATACAAACGGCGCAATTCAATATCTCAAAGCGACTTCTCAAGACGTGTTTGCGGAAATCAAAATTCTTCCCGAAACTCTCAATCAAATCCAAGAAGAATGTCATCGTAAGAAAAAGACCCTTTTAAATCTCAACATCGACATTCAAGAAAAAAATGGAGATTTGGTCGCAAAGGTAGGAAAGACAATCTACGTTCGAAGAAAATTAGAACGAAAAAAATATGTCTGATTTTATCGAGAGTGGGACTTGAAGTCCGATGTCAAGTAATTTCTCGTAGAGAATTTTTGTGGGAACTCCCACGGTTGTAAATTTCTGTCTTCACGAAAAGTTATTTGTGGTAACTCCTACATATAAGCTAAAGTTTTCTTCTACAACCGGGATATTAAATCATATTATAAAATAAAAATATACCGTATTTTACTTCAAATCGGACTTGAAGTCCGTATCAAGCGTTTTTTACGAAAAATCATTTGTAGGAACTCAAATACATTCAGCGCGTAAATAGGAGTTCCCGCAAATTTCATCGATTTAGTTTTTGCTAAACCCTTTCTTCCAATAAAAACTTCCTAACACGACAAAACCGATCAGACAAACAAGTCCCTGCCAAGGTTGCAGCAGAAAAAAATATCCCAAAGAAAACATTCCAAAAAATAAAGCAAAGGTTCCGATGACCCAGAAAACGATTCGTGTCCGAAGTTCGTTTAAACGAATTTCGCTTTCTTCGCCTTTCCAAAATCCGAACGGGTTAGCCCTCTTAACAAAAGCGTCTAACGTTTCTTGAGCTACGGGAGGGGTCAGCAATGTGATAAGAATCGAGACTGCCACCGAGCCCATAGCCACCCAAAATAAAAGATATTCCGATCTTACTTCTGGAAACGCGGGATACAAGATCAAAGACAATACAAGCGCTGTAATCATTCCCGAAAGTTCCGTCCAAGCATTGGCTCTCCACCAAATCCATCGTAGAATTTGAGGCAAACCCATCCCCGAAGCAAATGCTAACAAAAATTTCCAGGCACTCGCTATGGATTGAATCCGCGTGGCGACTAAAATCGCAATGATCGACATCAATACCACCGCAATTCTACTGACTCGAACCAAAGTCTTGTCTTTTGCACTCGGGTGAATGAATCTCAAATAAAAATCGTTTACCAGATAACTCGCTCCCCAATTGATATGAGTGTCCGCGGTCGACATAAACGCCGCCATCAAACTGGCGAATACGATTCCTAAAACTCCGCTCGGAAGGATGAGTTTCATCAAAACGGGATATCCCATCTCCCGATCGCTGCCCACGAGCTGACCTTCGGCAAAATACCGGGTAGGATCGTGCAGAGGAAAGACGACTAACGTTACGAGCGCGGTCAGAACCCAAGGCCAGGTGCGGACCATAAAGTTTGCGATATTGAACCAAAGAGAACCTTTTTCGGCTTCTTCCGGATTTTTTGCGGTATGAATTCTCTGAGCCAAATAACCGGACCCGTCCGAATAATACTGGGCCCACCACTGCACCGAAATGAATATTAGAAAAACGTTAATCGGCAGAGAGGCATCCTGAAAATCGGGCCAGAAACTTAGGATCGATTCGTGTTTATCCGGATATATTTCCTCCATCTTTCCGAGAAGACCGGATACTCCGCCCTGACTCGAAACCGCGTAAACCGCAAACAGAATGGCTCCCCCCATTCCTAGAGCGAATTGAACGAGATCGGTAAGAATCACACCTTGGATTCCGCCCATACTGCTGTAGATTACGACGACCAAAAATAAAATCAGAACCGTGATCGTGTTGTTCAAAGAATCGAATATTAAAAACGTAGGCCAGAGATTCTGCACGATCGAAAATCCGTCCGCTCCGAGAATGTGCTTCCAATCTAGAAAGGGTCCGGTGATTTTGGACATCGCCTTAAAAACCCATCCGAGTACAATCGAATTTACTAATATACTTAGATAAAAGGCTTTCACCATTCTTAAAACGGTGGCCGGTTTTCCGCCGTATCGAAGTTCGACAAACTCGACGTCTGTGAGGACTTCCATTCTTCTCCATTTACCCGCAAAAAAAACGGTCATCGCCATATAACCGATCGCCCAGCTCCACCAAAACCAATTCGCCGAAATCCCATCCGCCGCGACAAAACCGGTGATTACGAGAGGCGTATCCGCGGCAAAGGTAGTCGCAACCATCGAGGTGCCAAGCCACCACCAAGGAAGTTTTCGATCGGCGACAAAATACGAAATGAGACTTTTACCCGCCTTTGGTGAAAGCAGAATTCCCGCTCCAAAAGCAAAGACGAGATATACGGAGAGAATGGACCAGTCGAGGTTACTAAACATACTTTCTTCTTTCAGGTGTAGAATGGGGATTTGTTCCGAAACAATGTCTCCCCGTTATCAATAAAACTTTCGTCAGTTTTGAAGTGTTCCCTGAGAACGAAACCCTCTTTCCAAAATCGGAGAATCAAAATCGAATTCTCTTGATCCCCCGCCTTGAGAGAAAATTATGACTCAAAGGTTATGGCAAATATCATCGTTCAAAAATACGGCGGAACTTCCGTGGGAACCCCGGAAAGAATCCAGAACGTTGCAAGAAGAATCAAGTCCTACCACGATAAAGGTCAACACGTTGTGGTCGTAGTTTCTGCGATGGGACATACCACGGACGAGTTAGTCGATCTCGCTGGAAAAATTTCCAAAAATCCTCCCAAACGCGAGATGGATATGCTCCTCTCAACGGGTGAACAAATCTCAACCGCACTTCTGGCGATGGCTCTTTGGGAAATCGGAGTTCCCGCGACTTCTTTTACGGGATCTCAGATCAAACTCCTGACCGACGGCAATTTTTCAAATGCGAAGATCAAAATGATCGATCGCTCCAGAATCGATTCTGAACTGGATAACGGTAAGGTGGTCATCGTGGCCGGATTTCAAGGAATCGACTCCGAAGAGAATATCACGACTCTTGGCAGAGGTGGATCCGATACTTCAGCCGTAGCGATCGCCGCTGTACTTGGCGCCAAAGAATGCGAAATCTACACGGATGTGGACGGGGTTTATACCGCGGATCCGAGAGTGGTGCCAAACGCAAAAAAACATTCTCAAATTACTTACGAAGAGATGCTCGAACTCGCGAGTTTGGGCGCGGGAGTTCTCCATTCCAGAAGTGTGGAACTCGGAATGAATTATGATGTTGTAATCCATGTACGTTCCAGTTTCAACGAGAACCCGGGAACACTTGTGGTGAGCGAGGATAAAATTATGGAAAAACTAAAAGTCAGCGGAGTCACCGCAAAAAGCGACCAAGCAAGAATCACGATCGCCGGAGTTCCTGACAAACCGGGATTGGCCGCGGGGCTTTTCGGAGAACTGAGTGCGAAACACATTTTAGTGGATATGATCGTTCAATCTTCTCCGCATAACGGAATGAATACGATCTCGTTTACGATTCCCAAAAAAGACGTTCTCGAAGCACGACCGATCCTTCAGTCCTTTTCTAAAACTCAGTCCGCACGGGAGCCGGAGATCAACGAAAACATAGCGATCGTTTCCGCTGTCGGAGTCGGAATGAAATCTCACGTCGGAGTCGCCGCGGGAATGTTCAAAGCGCTTGCGGATAACGGAATCAATATCGAAATGATTTCGACTTCCGAAATTAAAATTTCTTGCGTGATCCCGGAAGACCAAGCAAAGGTAGCAATCAATAAGATCCACGACGTTTTCGGACTTTCCGCGTAATTCGTTTTCCTCTTTGGAAATTTCGAATTCAAACGAGTTCGGAGTTTTGTAAAATAAGAATTCAAAGCTTCCGATCTCAAGGTAAATAGTCGAAATCCCGACCAGGATTCCGTCGAGTCAGCCCTGCCGTAAAAGATTGATGCGGGAGTTCCTGCAAATTTCTTTGGAAGAATCCGATTTTCAGTTGGTCCGACAAACGATTCGCCGTATAATTTGCTTGGCACCGGACTTGAAGTCCCATCCCAAGTAAAATACGGGGGACTCGATTTTTCAGAATTTCGTTTACGAACTTACATCCTTCTCCGATTGAAAAACCGCGATCAATTGGATCAAAACCAAAGCCCAGTGTAGGATCGTGGTAATATAACCTATAGGAAGACTGTTTACTACGACAAAAATTTGCCATAAAAGTAGATTCGAAGTTCCTAATAGAATATGAATTGCAACCGCGGTGATATGCCAAGAACGGGTCGGTTCCGCATGAAAAAGAAGAATCCCTAAAATCAAAGCCAAACCGTGCGATTCCAAAGAGCCGATTCCGATATATTCCTGTCCTTCTAAAAGACGAGACGCAGGACCTTTTCCAAAAAAGATTCCTAAGATATCCAATATAAACAAACCCGTCGTAGCGGCGAAAATCAATAGAATGCCGTTGATTTGTAAGATCAATTTGCGAGTAGAAATCGTCATAAAACCTCCGAGAATTATACTGCGAAGGAAACTCAAGAACTAGGAATCAATTGTAGACTCAAAACCGAGTTTCTACACTCCGAAAAACGGCCTTCCGCACATTCATCCTCTCTGCGAATCGATTTTTTATAAAAATCGAGAACCATTGAAAACGAGAAAACGAATCACAACCGAACGGACAAAATGAGACATAGACATTTTAACTCTCAAAACAAAGTGACTTTTTTATTAATGAACAATATTTTGCTCGAACATTTCGTCCCATTGTCTTTTGATTATTCTTTTCCATTTCTTGAGTAACAATCGCCGGAGTATGCCATGAGCATTCGTTTTCGTATTTCTCTTTATATTTCCATCGTATTATTTATCGGGTTTTTGATTTTAACAGCGATCAATTCCGTTACTTCGTATCAGAATTTAAAATCCGAAGCGGAGAATAGTTCTTCTCTCACATCGGAACGATGGTCCTTGGAAGTAAAAGGGATTTTAGACTCCACAATGTTTTACGTAAAAGGTTTTTCTTCCCCTTTGAAGTTCGCATCCCCATCCAGAGAACTGATGATCGCTTCTCTGCGGGAAGTAGTCAGCGGAAATCCAAATTTTTACGGAATGGGACTCGTTTTCGAACCGAACGGCTATGACTCTTTAGACGCCAAATATCGAAACACAGTGGGTCACGATTCTACCGGAAGATTTGTGCCTTATATTCATAAAACCAATGATAAAGATAAGTTAGTGTTGGAAGCTGTAGTTGCTTATGAGAATATGGATGCTTCCGGAGATTTTTATCAAATCCCTAAAAAGCAAAATATTTCCGTAGTGACTGACCCTTACATGTATCCGGTAAGTGGCGGAGAATACATTTTAGTGATTTCTTTAGTGAGTCCGATCAATACAAACGGAAAATTTCGAGGAGCGATCGGAATCGATTTAAGAATCGATGAGTTGCAAAATCGTTTTGGAAACATAAAACCGTTCCGAGATCAGGGATTTCTTACCTTGATTTCTCCCAGTGGAATCTATGCGGTTAACGGAGAAAACCCAGAACTGATCGGCAAAGCAATTCCCGACAAAGAAGAATTAGATTTTTATTTAAAAGAAAATAAGGAAGGTAAGAAATTTATTCTTTCTTCCAAGGGAAATACGAACTATTATTTTCCGTTTCAAATAGGAGAGGATAAAGGTTACTGGGTAATGCAGATCAGTATCCCGAATTCCATTTATATAAAAGAGGTTTTAGAAATCCTTTTCAAAAGTTTTTTGACTGCGATTTTGATTCTAATTTCCGTCCTGATCTGTTTGAATTTTATATTTCAAAAACTGATCACTTCCGGTCTTCTCAAAGCAATCGGATTTTCTGAAGAAATCGCAAAGGGGAATCTTGTCGCCCAAAAAGAGTACAATCGTTCCGATGAAATCGGAACCCTTCTTCATTCGATGAACGTCATGCGAGAAAATCTTCTCAAAGTGGTTCGTGAAATCGGAGGTTCCGCAAACATTCTTAAAAACACCTCTCACAAGATGGCGGATTCTTCTCGAAGTTTTTCCGATGTTGCACAAACCCAAGCTTCCGCCGCAGAAGAATCTTCGGCCGCAGTCGAAGAATTGGCGGCATCCGCTCAAAACGTCGGAAAGTCCATGGAGAAAGCCGTCTCCAGTATGAAAGAGATCGACGGAAACGTCGACAAGCTCAAAGAACAAATCGCAAACATCAACGGAGAAATGCAGGATCTTGTTCGTTTAGCGGCTCAATCCAAGGAACAAGGACTTACCGGCGAAAATGCTATGGTAGCATCCACAAGTGCGATGGCAGCTATCGGAGAAAGCGCGTCCCGGATTACGGAGATTCTTTCGATCATTACTGAGATCTCGGAAAAGACAAACCTGTTGGCGCTCAACGCTGCCATCGAAGCCGCAAGAGCAGGAGAAGCAGGAAAAGGGTTTGCGGTCGTCGCGGAAGAGATCGGAAAACTCGCGTCTCAAACATCGACAAGCGTTCAAGAAATCGGAGCATTGGTCAATTCAACAAACACCGCTGTGTTAAACGGAAACTCAAAGGTCTCGGAGGCTTCCACTGTGCTAAAAAAACTCAGGGAACAAGTCGAGGAATTTGATCGATACGCAAAAAACGTTCTCTCATCCGTAAAAACCCAGGAAGAGAACACAATGGAAATTTCACACAGTGCAAACGAACTCATGAACTTCAGTCTTCAGATCGAAGAAGCCGTTTTAGAACAAAGAAGAGCAACGGATGAAATCACAAAAACAATCGTAAGCATTTCCGATGGAACGCAAGAGATCGCCGGAGGAGCAGACGATCTCACGTCATTCTCCGAAGACATGCACGGACAAGCGGAACAGTTAGGACAACTCATCGGAAAGTTTAAAACGAATTAAAAAGCTCTAAGAAAAACGGTTGAACCAAAGAGTTGTACTGAGGATCTTACAGATCAAAGGCATTTAACCCTTTGGAGAACCGTCGATGAACCGCAAACAAATCAACTCCGGACTTTTTCTTTCTGCGGCGATGTTTGTGTTTTTCTTTCTCCAAAAACCCGTCCAAACCGCGGAATCCCTCAATCGTGTGATCGCAACCGTGGGAACCGTCTCCATTTCAGAACTCGACTTGGATGACGCCGGCGACAAATACAATCGGATTCAAAAACATTTAAAACACGAAGATTTCAGAAAATCTCTGAGAACGAGAATCCTCGACTTTATGATCGATCGCGCCATCGTAGACGTAGTCGCCGAAGAAGAATCCATCCAAGTAAACGAACAAAGAGTGGAATCCGAAATCGAAAAAAGAATGGAAGTAATGGGAATCTCCAATCGAAAACAATTTGAAAAAGCGATGGAAGCCTCTTCCGGAATGCCTTTCGAACTCTGGGTAACCGAGCTTCCATATCAAATTAAAAAGGGACAACTGCTTCAGTTAAAAATCGCAGTGCCTCCGCCGAGCGAACACGAAATCAGAACCTGGTATGTTCAAAACAAAGATAAAGTCGGGTTTGAAATTCGATATAGAATCATTGCTATCTCTCCGGAAAACGATTCCATCAAAGAAGAAAACAAACTCTACAAAGAAGTTTCCGAAATTAGAAAATCGGTTCTTGCGGATCCTTCTTCCTTTGCGCTCATCGCAGGTTCTCCCAGAAACGATCCATCTCTTAGGTCCAGAAGAGGAATGGTGGAATGGATTTCCTCCTTCGATCTCTACAAATACAGCAAGATAACGGCGACAATCGCAGCCCCGCTTCCAAACGGCGGAGTATCCGACGTGTTTCGGGACGAAAGAAAACGATACTGTCTTTTAAAGATAGAGGGCAAAAGACCCACTCCTATGGATAATTTAAGAGGGGGAATCCAGAATATCCTTTATCGAGACAAGGAAGAAGACATCTTTCATAAATGGCTGAAAGAATCCAGAGCCGAAATTCCGATTCAGATTTTCGACGAAGCCTACAAAAAAGAAAACAAGATCCCGACCAAAGAAGAACATCTGAACGTCGATTGATTTTGAGTATCGCGAAATTATCTCCTCATACCGATATTAATTCTGAGTCATGAAGTTTCCAATCTCTCATTCCGCAATCTTTCTAAATAAGGAAACGATTCGTCTCCTGGAGTCGATTTCCAAAACGGAAAAGAGCGATTTGTTGCGAATCTCTCTTTCCAAACTTGCAAAAGTTCTACCCGATGCCGAAGTTTTTTTCAACGCCTGGCCTTTCTCGGAAAAGCCAAATACATATAATTTTTTGAATATTCATATTTTAGAAGACTCATTCGCGGATTCTTTTTTAAAAAAAGTATCCAGTAAACTTCCCGAATCAAGAACCGGAGATACCGATTGGGACGATGCTTCCTTTTTTTATTTTTCCGGTTTATTTCCGTGTTTGGACGAAACACTGAGCAAAGAATTGTATGAAAGACACGATCGTTATCTTTCTCAATATTCCTACAGCGAAAATCTTCCTGCCGGAATCGTTCCGACGATCGTCTCCAGAGAATTTACAAAAAGTCTTCCTGAAACTCTGAAAACGACGGTCCACGAATATCTTCTCAAAAATATCAATCACTACGACGTCGAAATCTTTTACAACGCGCCCGATCTGAGACAATATAGACTGGATTTCTCGATTCAAAACAGAAGGTCTTTGAATTTAGTCAGAGGGTTTTTAAATTCAAAAAAAGAATGGAACTATTCCGAAATTCAACCGTGGATTTCAAAACATCCGGAAGTTTTCAGAACGGGACCGTCGTATCTCGAATTGGAAATCTACAGGGGTTGCGATCTCAGTTGTAGCTTTTGCCCTAGACAATTCAGCGATAACGGAAAAGACGGAAATCAGTTTAGTGTGGAATTTTTAGCGAACCTTCTCAAACAACAGGAAGAATCGTTTTCAAACGAATACAGCCTATGTTTTGGTGGAATGGGAGAGCCCCTACTTCATCTGCAATTACCGGAACTGCTTAGCACATCCTTAAAATATCCTTTACTCCAAGAACTGATGATCGAAACAGCGCTTTATACGGATCTGAACGCACTTTTGAAATTTTTAGAGAAATTAGAATCCTTTGATAAAGAGCGAATAACGTGGATCATAAACCTAACGACTCGAAACGCAGAAAAATACGAAAATCTCTACGGAAAAAATAAATTGGCTGCGGTTCTTGCAAATTTAGAACGTTTGGAAAAAATATTTCCTAAAAATAGAATCTATCTTCAATTTCTAAAAATCCAAGAGGCCGAGGACGAAGTCGAAACCTGGGTGGACGAAACAGAAAAACAAGGTTATGGAGTCATCCTTCAAAAATACAATCGATACGCGGGGCTCATGCCTGAAAAAAGGGTCACCGATCTCACTCCGATCCAAAGAGAATTCTGTTGGCATCTAAACCGGGATCTCTACGTAAACTCGGATGGAGCCGTATCCGTTTGCAAACAAACTCAAGGAAAAGAATTTGGAAATTTGCATAAAGAAAAATTAATAGACATTTGGCAAAAAGGACTACCCGTTTTTGCGGATTCGTTAAACGGAAAACACGAAACCACGGGCGCTCCCTGTTTGAGTTGTGATGAGTGGTATACTTTCAACGCCTAAAATCTATGCGTTGATTCAGGCCAGAACCGCTTCAACACGGCTTCCGGGAAAAGTCCTAAAGGAATTCCCTTTCGGTTCCGGAAAAACCCTGATCGATCGGATTCAAGACAGAATCCGAACCCTACTCGACGAAGACCAAATTTATTATCTCATTCCCGAAAAAGACGAAGAGCTTCGCTCGTTTTTAGAAAAAAGAAATTATCGTTATTTCTGCGGAAACCTATTTGACGTAAGAGATCGTTATATACAGGCTTCCGAGTTACTCGACGCAAAATGGATCCTCCGTTTGACCGGCGATAATCCGTTTTACGATACGACTCATCTTGATCAGCTTTTACAGACATTCCAATTTGCAAAACCGGATCTAGCCTATGTGAGAAATTTACCTTTAGGAATGGGCGGTGAAATTTTTACAACGGACGCATTGCGGTGGACTCCGGACGTTCTTGAAGAAAAACATAAGGAACACGTTAGTCTTCATATCAAAGAAAATTCGGAACGATTTCAAATCCTCAAACTGTCCTCTCTATTGACCGAGAAAGAAAAGGAAGTTCTTCCAAATTTAAGACTTACAATCGATGAACCCAAGGATTTCGAAACTACCGCTGCGATTTTTAAAGTTTTTATCGATCAAAATCCACTTTTTGGCGCAAAGGAATGTATCGATCTCTACGAACAAAATCCGAGTCTGTTTTATGGAAATCGGGAGGTGGAACAGATTCGATTTCAAGTTCCCGCAGTTCCCGAAGAAAAAAAAAATCGAATCGGGGTTTTAGCGGGCAATCCGAAACAGTTTGGAAGCGGGCATTTTGAACGTTCCCGGATTTTATTCGCACTGCTTTCCGCTCGGGGATACGAAGCCGTTTGGTATCGGGATTTTCCGAAAGACGGAGATTCAAAACTGTTGATCATCGATTCAAGAGACATTCCAATTCCAGAATATTCCAAAACTAAAATTTTACTTTTGGATCATTTCGGACCGGACCGAAACCGATACGACCATTACGAAATTCTACCGCATCCTAAAATAAAAGATGATTTTTCTACGGATCAAATTCTCATCTCCCCGAGACTAAAGGAGCTTTCCGTCGTATCGGAATCGTATCTTCTTTGTTACGCAGGGAACATCGATCCGCAGTTTACAAAAAAATTGGATTCTTATTTAGAATCGCTTTGCGATTTGGAAAAGACGGACAAGGTAATTCGAATCGGAGGATCCTCCCAAAAATCCGGATCGATCGACTACTACCCGCGGATCTCTATGTTTGAATTTCAAAATCGATTGGCGGCTTGTTCCGGTTTTATCGGCTACTTCGGACAATCCTTGTTTGAAGCGGTATTTTTAAGAAAAAAAGTTTCCACCTATTCGATCGGCCCGGTGCATGCTTCGCTTTCCATCGTAAGCGAAAAAGAATACGGAATTCCCTATGCAGGCGATTTGAATTCTGAAAATTTCGGAAAACATCGCGAGCTCAAAAAAAGCACCCGTTCGATTTCCGGAGACGGATATTCTCTGTTGTTAAACGAAATCAAAAAAATCTTAAATTCTTAAAATTCATCTCTTCGATCCGAGCCCTTTTCCATTTTAAATTTTAGTTTTTCGAAAAACGAAAATATATGGTATTTGGGTTCGACGATGCGTCCGAATTTCTTCCGAAAAGGAAAATCATTCCAAATACGGTTTATGTTGGAGTTCCTACAAGACCGAGTGCGGTTCACAAAAAGCAACCCATTCTATGATGAACTCGTCCACCGATTGGGCATCCCTTTTCACATTCCCAATCTCCTCCAAAACCGGAAAAACGAGGGAGTTCCCACATTTTCCCTAAGATTGTGATTGACCCAAAATCAAAATCGCCTAAAATAGACCGACGGTCGGTCGGTTTTTAAATGAAAAAGGAAACACAAAATAGACAAAAAGGCAAAGAAAGAAGAGAAGACATTCTCAATTGTGCTCGAAATTTCTTTTTTGCAAAAGGTTACGACACTACGTCGATCCAAGACATTATCGACGAACTCGGAATCGCAAAAGGGACATTCTATCATCATTTCAATTCTAAGGAAGAGCTTCTGATGGAATTGATCAAAACCATGTCCGACGAACTGACAAAAGATCTTCTCGTAAAAGTCAAATCCAGAAATCCCAAAAACACATTAGATAAACTTAAAATCATTCAAGAACTGCATTTCAACTGGATCAAAGAAAATCCGGAAATGGTATTCTTCTTTTTAAAGGCGATTTATCTTCCGCAAAACCTCACACTAAAGGCCAAGTTGGAAAAGGAAATCGTCAAAAGGGACATTGCGTTTTTAACGGATCTTATCTCGGAAGGACAAAAAGACGGTTCTTTTTTCAACACAATGCCCGCGGAATTTTTAGCCGAATCGATCACTGCAATGGGCTATGTACAAAATGAAAAATTCGGACTTTTTATACTTGGATTCAACGAAAGTACTCCCGAATCCATTTATGAAAACAGTAAAAACGCCCACGAATTATTTGCATCGATTCTCGGAATCAAAAATCCTTCCGAGTTTCCCTTTCCAAAAAAAGAATTGATCTTATCCGCCGAAAAACTGCGTGAGTTTTCAAAAGAGACTGAAAAACAAAATATCGCTCCAAAAAACCAAACAGATCCGCCGTCGTTAACCAAAAAAGGAGGAAAGTCCAAATAGGATTCCTTAATTTGGAATTTTATTTTTGACAAGAATCAAATATGTATCTTTTTTCATTCATACCGATTCCTACTTTTATTATGTCTTCGGAGATTCACAATTACATCGAGTCTCAAACGGAGATCCGTAAAAAAAGACTTCTGTCTCTCCGAACTTGGATCGTGGATAGTTTTCCCGAAATTCAAGAATCGATGAAATACAGGATGCCGACCTACCAACTCGAAGAGAATTGGATTGCCTTTGCTTCTCAAAAAAATTATATTTCGATCTATCTCTGCGATGCGAATTTTTTAAAAGATCTCAAAAGGAAATTTCCTACTTTGATTACCGGTAAAGCTTGCCTGAATATCAAAGACAACGATCCGTTTCCTTTTAATGAAATTCAGACTTCGATTCGACTGATTCTGAAATCCAAACCGAAATTAAGAATTTCGAACGGCAAATCCGCAACACAAAGAAATTCTCCATCAAAACGGAACTCTTTGAGACAAAATACGCTTCATAAAAAATAAAATCGGATCTCAATTTTTCCGTTCTATAAGGCGGAGCAGTTTGAATCCTCTTGACCCCCGGAAAAAGCAGGAAAACCTGTTTTTTACGGCCATGAAAAAGCAGATAGGCGATCGTTACGAACCAAAAGAAGTTGAGAGGAAATGGATTTCACTCTGGGAAGAGAAAAAATCCTTTTTACCGAACACCGATTCTAAAGAATCTTTCTCCATAGTCATACCTCCTCCAAACGTCACCGGTTCACTGCATATCGGTCACGCTCTCAATCATACCATCCAAGACATTCTTATCCGAATCGAACGTAAAAAAGGAAAGTCCACACTTTGGCTTCCGGGAATGGATCACGCAGGTATCGCGACCCAGATGGTTGTGGAAAGGGAACTTGCAAAAGAAGGAAAAAAACGAACCGACTTTACAAGAGAGGAATTTGAAAACAAAGTATGGGAATGGAAAGAACATTCAGGCGGTTTGATTCTCAATCAGCAAAAACTTTTGGGAGAATCCGTCGACTGGTCGAGAGAACGATTTACATTTGACGAAGGTCTTTCCAAAGCGGTATTCAAAGTTTTTAAATCTCTTTACGACGAGGGTTTGATCTATCGCGGCGAAAGAATCATCAACTGGTGCCCCGCTTCCCAAACCGCCATCTCCGATCTGGAAGTGGAATTCAGAGAAACCAAGGGAAAACTCTATCATATCAAATATCCTATCCTCGGGAAAAAAGATCAGTTCTTAGTAGTAGCGACGACAAGACCGGAAACGATGCTCGGAGACGTCGCGGTCTGTGCAAATCCGGAAGACACACGTTATTCTTCTTTGAAAGATATAATCTTAGAATTGCCTCTGACCGACAGACAGATTCCTTTACTCTTCGATTCTTTTGTGGATAAGGAATTCGGATCCGGTCTCGTCAAGATTACTCCGGCACACGACGCAAACGACTTTGAAGCCGGCCAAAGACTCGGACTCAAACCTCTTCTCGTTATGAATCCGGACGGAACCATGAACGAAAACACCGGAGCCTATCAAGATCTGGATCGTTTTGAAGCCCGCAAAAAAGTCGTGGCCGACCTGGAAGCGAAAGGACTGATCGAAAAAATTGAAGATCACGTTCACGCGGTGGGACACAACTCAAGAGGCGGCGCCGTCATCGAACCCTATCTTTCCACACAGTGGTTTGTCAAGATCCGACCTTTGGCCGATCTCGCGGTGCAGGCGGTTCAAACCGGACAAGTAGAATTCGTTCCAAAGATGTGGGAAAAGACATTCTTCGAATGGATGAACAATATTAGAGATTGGTGTATTTCTAGACAACTCTGGTGGGGACATCGAATTCCCGCTCATCACTGTAAAACTTGCAAACATATCGAAATATCCGAAACCCCGATAGAAGCTTGTCCTTCTTGCGGCTCTAAAGAAATGGAACCGGATCCGGATGTTTTGGATACTTGGTTCTCAGCCCAACTCTGGCCGTTTTCCACGATGGGATGGCCGGAACAAACCGCGGATCTAAAAAAATACTACCCCACTTCCGTTCTTGTCACCGGATTTGACATCATTTTCTTTTGGGTATCCAGAATGATCATGATGGGAATGAAGTTTATGCAAGCTCCACCGTTTCATAAAGTACTCATACACGGATTGGTGCGGGATAAAGACGGAAAGAAATTCTCCAAATCGGTGGGTAACGTCATCGATCCTTTGATTATGATGGAAAAATACGGAACGGATTCTTTTCGTTTCTTTTTGGCGGCGACTTTACCCGAAGGAAAAGACATTCTCTTTGACGAATCCCGTCTGGACGGATATCGTTCCTTTTGCAATAAGATTTGGAACTCCTCCCGATTTATACTTATGAATCTGGAGGAATCTTTTACTCCAACCGGAATCACCCCTGACATCGAAAAAGATCTGGAACCGATGGATCAGTGGATTCTTTCCAGATTCAATCATTGTCTGGAAGAATACAATAAGGCTCATTCTAAATTTCATTTTTATGAAATGGCCGCTTCCATCTACGAATTTATTTGGGGTGATTTTTGCGACTGGTATATCGAACTCGTAAAACCGAGAGCCTACGGAAAAGTTTCTCCGCGCTCCGCGGAAGTTGCAAAACAGGTTCTTGTGGATACTCTCACTCGTGCATTAGGACTTTTGCATCCGTTTATGCCGTTTTTAACCGAGGAAGTTCATTCCGTTTTCTCGGATCAGTTTCTTGCGACCACCCCTTATCCGGAAGCCTATCCGATTTCGTCGGACGCACTCGGAGTTCAGAAGCTCAATCTTCTTCAAGAGATAGTAACCAAGATCCGCGTTATGCGAGCCGAAAACGGAGTTACTCCGGATAAAAAATGCAAGGCGATCGTAAAATCTGCGGACTCCTTGGCGCAATCCGCGATCCAAGAAAACGAAGTCTCTCTTTTACAACTCGCAAGATTGGAATTGATCAAAGTCGATGCGGCTTATGAAATTCAAAAAACGGATTCGGTATCTCATTTTTCAAAAGGGGAAATCGTCCTGCCCTTAGAAGGATTGATCGATATCGAAAAAGAAAAAGCGCGTCTGGCAAAAGAACTCGACAAAGCCGAGATTGAAAAAGAAAAACTACAGACCAAACTTGCAAACCCGGGATTTCTTTCCAAAGCAAGCCAAGACGTGATCGAAAAAGAGCGGGAAAAACTAAACACCTTGATCGATAAGGTCGAAGTTCTCAAAAAAGGAATTCAAAATCTTGCAGGCTAAGTTAAAAGTTCTTTTGATCGGTTCCGGTGGTAGGGAAAGCGCGATTGCGTTTCATCTCCGCAAATCCCCCCATCTTTCCGAACTGAAAGTGTATCCCGGAAACGGCGGTTTTCCGGATCACGAAATTCTCTCTGAGGGAGCATTTAACGTTCTTTCTAAAGAATCAGTTCAATCGTATTTAAAACAAAATCCATTCGATTTCATCGTTGTAGGCCCCGAGGATCCTCTCGTTGCGGGATTTGCTGATTGGACCGCAGAATTAAAAATTCCCACCTTTGGTCCTGATTCTTTTTGTGCCCAAGTGGAAGGTTCCAAGGACTTCGCAAAATCTCTGATGACGGAGGCGAATGTTCCCACCGCGGAATACGTAACATTTACAGAATATTCAACTTCTTTAAAGTATCTGGAATCAAAGTCGATCCCGATCGTGATCAAAGCGGACGGACTCGCGGCGGGAAAAGGTGTGACCGTCGCGACAACAAAGGAAATGGCGGCGAACGCCCTCAAAGAAATCTTTGAAGACAAAAAATTCGGAGACAGCGGCAAACGAGTCGTCATCGAAGAATTTATGGACGGTCAAGAAGCGTCCATCTTTGCGATTTCGGACGGAGAATCGTATTTTTTATTACCCGCCGCGCAAGATCATAAAAGAGCGTATGACGGAGACAAAGGACCGAACACAGGCGGAATGGGGGCTTACTGTCCTACTCCGATCGTGACCGATACCGTCTTGCAAAAAGTAAAAGAAAGAGTATTTGATCGGATGTTTGAAACGTTCCGTAAAAAAGGTCATCCGTATCGCGGCCTTCTCTATGCGGGACTTATGATTTCCCCCGAAGGAGAACCGAGAGTCGTAGAATTCAACTGTAGATTCGGAGATCCCGAAACTCAGTGCGTACTCGCAATGCTCGAAGGAGATCTATTAGAACTTCTTTATACAGCCTCCACCGGAAAGATTACAAACGTCCGAGCATCGGTAAAAACCGGAGCGGCAACCGTGGTGGTCCTCGCGGCGGAAGGCTATCCGAATTCTTACGAAAAAAATATTTCCTTAAACCTTCCGGAAACACCTGGTCAAAACACTTATCTTTTTCACGCGGGAACTCTAAAAAAAGATGGAAAAGTTTTTTCATCCGGGGGAAGAATTCTCGGAGTAGTAGCCTATGGATCCGATCTAAAGAGTTCGGTTTACCAAGCTTATTCCTTCCTGGAAAAAATCCAGGCTCCCAAAACGTTTTACCGAACAGACATCGCACACAGAGCGCTTTAACCTATGCCATTTTTGATTTCTGGAAATCTGGATCTCGTGGATCGACATAGCCTCAAGAAAATGGAAAAATTTCTTGGGATCATTTTGTCACCCGGCCAGTTTCCCGTAGAACAATACAATCTATTGAGACACGCACTGCATAGGAATTTGGATCCCGATGCTTTGATTCGCAAGATGAACCGTCAGGAACTTCTTTCGTTTATCTATATCCTGACACAATTTGGGGATGTGGTACGCGGCGAAACTCCGGTGGAATACCTGGATATAGAAAAAGTTCCTCTGGTTTTGGAATGGCAAAAAGGTCAGTATATGATTCCATACGAAGTATTGGATCATCTTTCAGCTTCTCGAATATTCAGAAATCAGAATTATCTCTTCGCACTCATCCCGTCCCTTCCCGCAAAAGAAAAAAAAGCCTGGATCGAATGGATCGGTTCGGGTTACGGCAAAACGTTCCCGAGAGAGATCAATCACGAACTCTACTTTCAATGTAGACATTTGCAAAAACCGTTTCAGGGAAAATCACTTTTAAGAGAGGAAACGATTCAACTCACACAACTCTGGCCGATGGGCAAAAATGAAATCGTGGATTGGTTTCATAAGGGAATCACCCCATTTTATTCCGCAATGAAAGAACTTTCCAGAACTGAAAAGGATCCGTTTTTACTCCACGTCCTCGATCTGATCCGATCCGGCAAACTGATCCTAAAAAAGAATCCCGAAGAATTCCGCAAAAAAGAGGAATATATTCTGGTTGCAACGGTGGAAGGTAACACCCCCCAACTCAGAGACACCGTATTTTCATGGGAACAAGAAAGAGAGAACAAAGAAGACTTTCTTTTTCAGTAAATCCAAACAAATCTAACGTTTGGAAATCATCAAATCGATAAAAAGCAAATATTATGGAAGTAAAATCAGCAAAAGAACTCAAGAGAGTGTCGAAAGAATTACAGGAGAATTTTCAGAACCGCTGGAAACTCCTGAATTTGGAACAGGACAAGGACCGTCTCAAATCCCTCACTGAAAAAGCGGAGGATCCGGATCTTTGGAACAATCCCGAAGAGGCGAGAGTCGTAAGCCAGAAAAAAAACGAACTGGAGAAAAAGTTAACTCCTTGGTTTTCCATTCAACAAGATATATTAGATTTTCCTGATTTAGTCGATCTTACACTGGACGAAAAAGGTGAAAACGGAGTCGGAGAATTATCCAGCGAATATCACAGACTTCAGGAAAAATTCGAAGAACTCGAACTATTAGGGGCCTTGAAAAATCCCGAGGATATCAAAAACGCATTTATAAACATTCATCCGGGAGCCGGCGGAACCGAAAGTCAGGACTGGGCCGAAATGCTTTTAAGAATGTATATGAGATTCTTTGAAAAGAAAGGATATCAATATTCCTTAGTGGACATACAAGCCGGAGACGGAGCGGGAATCAAAAACGCAACCATTCACGTGGTCGGAGATTTTGCGTTCGGGTTTTTAAAAGGTGAAAACGGAGTCCACAGACTTGTAAGAATTTCACCCTTTGACGCCAACAAAAGAAGACATACATCCTTTGTTTCCGTTCATGTCAGTCCCGAGATCGACGACGATATCGATATCAAGATCGAAGAAAAAGATATCCGAATAGACGTTTATCGTTCTTCCGGAGCGGGGGGACAGCACGTCAACACGACCGACTCCGCGGTTCGGATTACCCACATGCCTTCTGGAATCGTGGTCGCCTGTCAGAACGAAAGATCTCAGATCAAAAACAGAGACACCGCATTTAAAATGTTAAAAGCAAGACTCTACGAAATGGAACAGGAAAAAGCAAAAGAAGAATTGGAAAAAAAGTCCGGAGAAAAAAAAGACATCTCTTGGGGATCGCAAATTCGAAGTTACGTTTTCCATCCTTACAATCTTGTAAAAGATCATAGAACCGATCACGAAACGGGTAACGTGGCAGCAGTGATGGACGGAGAAATCGAACCGTTTATTCTCGCGTATTTAAAAACGCTTTAAAGAAATAGAATATGTCCATCCTTTCCGGAAAAATTAAATACGGTTGTTTATGGGGAATGTTGATTCCTTTTCTAACCTTTTTCGCTTCGATAGGAATCACGATTCTATTCTTAAAAGACGATTACGGAAAGGCCGCGAACTTCGCGGACTGGGTTTTGCTCGCCGGAAAACACATTCTTCTTTTTGCGGGAATCTTAGTCAGTGTCGTCTTGGCCTTACTGATCGGAATTTGGTTCGGAATCAAAGATTCAAAACCGATTGAAACTCTGAGAATCTTTTGGCCTGTTCTCATTATCATTCTTTATTGGATCGCGCCAAACCTTTTACCAGGACCCGTGGATGATTCCGCGGTGACCCTCGGAGTGGGAATCTATCAGATCTATCGTTATTTTAAGGAAAGAAATTCTTTGGAAAAAAAAGAAACGGATTTCCAATCGCGGAAAACTTCGACCGAAAAAGCGGATCGGGATTGATCAAAACACAATCCGTTCAAAACGATTCGTAAAATTATGAATTTTATATAGCATGAGTTTTGAAAGAACCTTATTATGGATCGGTTTTGGCGGCGCGATCGGAAGTGTATTTCGTTATCTATTACAATATTGGTTTGGAAACACCTTAGAATTCACGCTACCTTGGGGAACTCTCATCGTCAATTTTCTCGGATCGTTTGTAATCGGAGTCGTATACGCCCTTTCCGAAAAGTTTCCCGGTTTTGATCCGAATTGGAAATTTTTTATTGCCTCCGGATTTTGCGGAGGATTTACAACCTTCTCCACATTTTCGTATGAAAGCTTTCAGATGTTAAAAACAGGAAATTACATTCTTTTTTTTGGATATGCTGGACTGAGCGTATTCGGTGGAATCGGCTTGGTTTTTTGCGGAGCTTGGTTGGTGAAAAATTTTTGAGTCTATGCAGAAATTCGAATACTGATTTCAAATCGAAAACCTCGCTCTGGAAGTTTTCGATTTTTTTACGAATTCGAATTCAGACGGATCAAACGCTTTTACATCGAAGTTAATTATCTTCCGTTCCGAAATAGGACATCTCGCAGGAGAATCTACCGGTGCATAAACTGACGATAGGACCGTCTCCCTTGCCGCCATACCCGGTAAACATCGGATACATCAAATCCGATTTACTAAGAGATTCTGCAATCTCCGGAATCGCTCGTTTTATAGAAACAAAGCGATTGGAGTCTTCGGGGATCGGAGCAGCTTTGTGTAACCGAGACAAAAAAGAGCTCAAATACTGTTCGTTAAAAATCAACTCACCCGAAGCCTTATAGATAGTCGGCTCGTAAAATACGTCGATCGCAGGTAAAAAAACGTAAATCCTTCGCCGTGGCCGAAAATACGTGCTGTTATCAAAGCTTCCGTATATGGTATGAAAGAAAACCGCGTCTACTTGGTATTTTTTTGCAAGAGACTGAATCAAATCTTTCTTAGGTCTAAAAACAAAGATTTTCGAATCTCTTTTTTCGTTTTTGATCGGAGGAATTTCAACCTTGTCGAACTTTTGTGCGCTCTGATTCAAGTCTTCCGAAAAAGGAACTGTGACAAAACGATACTCTCCTTCTCTCAGAATTTTATCGATAAACTTTGTAAGAAACGCGCCACGCCGATTTAAAGTTTCGATATACTGAACCATTTCCTTGGAATCGAATTGAAAAGTTGGGTCTTTGATGGGATGGGCAGGCAAAAAATCCGGATTCACATACAAAGGTAAAACGAGAATCTTTTTGATTTCCGTTTGAACCTGCTCTTTCGGAATCATAAAATAATGCGCGGAGCACGCTTGAAAGAAAATGAAAAATAAATATTTTAATTTCAAAACAATATCCATTTTAAAAATTTTGATTGTCACAATGGTTTCTAAGAACATTTTTTCAATCGTTATTTTGAAATAACCTCAAAACGATTTTTAAATCAAATTCCACAAGGAAAACTTGATATAAATTTTAGAATCCATCGAGATTCGGATCGCAAAAACAATCGAATGAGAATTTTCTAAATCGATCCTCCATCTACAAACCGAATTTGTGGAAACCACTATGACGCCTTTCTATCAAAGTTCAAAGTCAGCGAAACGATCGATCGGAAGCGATCCAATTTAGAGAACACAAATGGAGTCAACGGCGGATTTTAGGGAAAATACAAAAATGATTTTGCCCGTTCACAAAAATTTCCTTTTTACAAGAAAAATTTTACACCGTATTTTTGTAGGAACTCCTACAAAAACCCCCACCAGAAAACATTCAAATTCAATCATACACCGTATCGATTTTTATTTTCCCATAGATCGAAGTCTGAATTCCCAAATCAAAAAAAGAGAGAAATCAAAAGCCAAATCTCTTATCATATATCCCATTTTTCCGATTCAGCAGACAGACTCGGTTCTCTATGAGAACTTTTTTATCCCGATCGACCTCTAAAAAAATTTACTTCTATCTTAAACCAAAGTCGATTCTTATTCTCCTCGACGAGTTTCATTGATTGGACCATTCTTGTATCTGTATGGATCTCACCATTCCTACCCCCGGAAATCCTTTTTTTGATTATGTCCTTCTTCCCTGTTTTATTTTTTTAGCCAGAGTAACGGACGTTTCCATTGGAACGATTCGTGTCATTCTTCTCACTCGGGAAAAAAAGGCGGTCGCTGCCTCTCTTGGTTTTTTGGAAGTTCTTCTCTGGATAATCGTCATCACACAGGTGATCAAGAATCTGAATAACGTTTTCTGTTATCTTGCCTACGCCGGCGGCTTTGCGACCGGAACCTTTGTAGGAATGATCCTGGAAGAAAAGTTAGCAATGGGTTTTTCTCTTTTAAGAATTATTTCTCCCCAATTTGGCGATCGGATCGCAAATCGATTGAGCGAAGCCGGATATAGGGTGACTACGATGAACGGACAAGGAAGCAGAGGTCCTGTAAAAATCGTTTTTACGGTTCTAAAAAGAAAGAAGATAGGACAAGCCATGGCGATCGTAAAAGAGGTGGAACCGGACGTATTCTATTCGATCGAAAACGCCCGAAGCACAAGTTTTACGGTTTCGGAAGATTCTCCAGGATTTCTCAGAAGAGGAATCCTGGAAAAAATCATCAAGGTCAGAAAGTAAGGTTATTTTCGTTTGGTTCAGTTCTATACTGGGATTTTTACGTAGAGTTTTTTAATTTCTTTTTGGATGAATTTCGGAAAGTTCATCTGATATTCGTTGATCAGCAGTTTCCAATCGTCTTTCCGAATAAATTTTCTGCAACCAAGAGAGCCGCACCCGCATTCAAAGGTCTGATCAAAGTTTACTATAAAATTCGCGTAGTCGATAGTAAGCTCCTCTCCCGCCTGGATTTCCCGTTTGGCAACGATATTATCGTCCTGATCATACCACATATTCGGATCACAGGAATGATTCATAAAATTGGAGTGATTGATTACGAACTTCTCGTTGGTTGGTCCGGTGACTAACCCAAAGTCCACGTCATATCCGTATTTCATGAAGATGTCTTTTTCGGAATCGGGAAGGGTTTCGGCTTCCTCGACTGTCAGAACTTTCCACCCGAACTCCTCGTCCTCGATCCACTCGCTGTAACTAAACAGCAGAGTACCTTTGGGGATGGACTTCGTTGCGAAGGTTCCGTTCTCCCCGAATTTGTTGATTCGTTTCTCGATCATGCAGAAGATCCCTGCGTTTATTGCCTTTGGCAAAATTTTTATCTATCAAGAATGGTATAAAAAAAACTTCAATTAAAATACTTAATCCGAGTAATATTTAATGCGGGTCCTTCTTGCAAGTCTTAAGCCATGAGACTTTTACAAAAGATAAATAAATTTCTTTTTACAGCTTCTCCCAAAGCTCAAGTTTTGATTTAACGAAGAGCCGAAGTTGCAAAACTCTGTCTCAAAAAAGGGACAGGGTCCCATTTACTCTCGAGCAAACTGAAGGGATACAAGTTTCCAAATCGGAAGCATCCTCCTCTTTGCAAAGTTATTGCCTGAGAATTTTGAAAGTATTTCCCCAAGTCTCAAGAGCCAAAGAGGACTGATAAAAAAGCCAGGTCCGATTTCCGGATCTTTCTAAAACCGATTGCGTTTTTCCGGTCTCTAAAAAACAAATCGCCGAAAAACGCCCTTGGATTCTCTCTTGAAGGATTTGAATCCGTTCTTCAAAACCTCTGCCTTCCTCGTCTTCGGGAAGAAAACCGAAATCGACAAAGATCGGGAGAATTTTTTCTTCCTTGGGAATACTTTCCGATAGGAAAAAGGTCCCGCCTTTAAAGCGATCCCGCGTATAGAAAAACAGGACTGGAAGAGAAAATTTTCTGTTTCAAGGAAATTTTTGCGAGGATGTTCAGTCTTTCCAAACTGAGAGATCGATCCGGAAAAATGAGCACAGGATATACCTTCTTTGTTTGACGATTCTCGTGCAAATATGCAAGATTTGTATTTCAGGAACCGATCTTAAAATGTTTCGATCGAAAAAAAAATGAGTTTGGAAGAAGCGCCGGATACTCTGGCTCACCTTTATCTCAACACCCCAAACAATTCCTCTTGGGCGAATCTGGGATACTGGAAAGATACAAACGACTACCCGACCGCGTGCAAAACGTTAGCCATTCTTCTGGGAAAAAAAGCGGATCTCAATTCTGAAATGAAAGTTCTCGATCTGGGTTTCGGATGCGGGGATCAATTCCTTGTATGGCAGGAGGAGTTTTCTCTGGATCTTTCCCATCTTACCGGAATCAATCCTTCGAGGGTTCAGGTGGAATTTACAAAAAGGCGTTTGGATTCAATCCCGGGATTCATACCAAAATTGATCTGTGCTCCTTTGGACTTTACCCTTGCAAAACTCGAAGACAACAGCGTCGATCGGATTCTTTGTCTGGACAGCGCTTATTTTTTTGAGAATCGAATCCGATTCTGCAAAGAAGCGTATCGGATTCTCAAACCGGGAGGAGCCCTTGTCTCCGCGGAACTGATCTTAAAAGATTCTCAGCTTGGAATCCTGGACACTTGGTTTCGAAACTGGATCTGTACTCTCAGTTCCATTCCCTTTCAAAATCGTGTCACACCGGATTCGCTTTCCAAAATCCTGTTAAATTCGGGTTTTATCACGGGCGACTTCGAATTTTTAGAAGAATTTGTCTTTGCCGGGTTTGCAAATTGGATTCGGAAAAAAACGCAATCAGGACAAAAGGAGATCCCGCAAAAGATCGCGAACAAATACAGACGTTTCGGAGAGTTTTTAGGCGGAGAAAAAATCCGAAACTATTTCCGGTTCGTTCTCTATTCCGCTCAGAAACCTTTCTGAGAATTTTCGACCCAACGTTTTACGTCCAAGGACGTGGAAACCCCGGCTTCTAAAAGAGGAATTCCATATCTTGCATAAGATCCGCAAAACCAAACCTTTCTTCCGGATTGTTCCTGAAGCGCTTTGAGTTCGTCTATCGTCCTCTGATTTTTGAGATCGATGATCGGTCTTTCAAATTTGGAACGGGAGATCAAAGTTCCTTCCTTGGGTTTTTCCAATGGATTCCAGGTCTGAAAGATTTCCTCCTTTCCGATTTCAGGCAGGACCTTGTTGAGACGAATGGTCGCGGAAGGTTTATCCGTTTCCGGTGAAAGAGTAAAACAGAGAGGAGCCCAATGTCTTTTTTTGTTGGGCATAAAAGAAGGGTCGGTGTGCATCAGGATTTCGGATTCCTCGTATCGGAAAGACGAGAGAAGTTCTTTTTCCCTGCTCATTTCCTCGGGAAGCAGAGGAATGGCCTGATTCGCGGGAGTCGCGATGATCACTCGATCGAATTCCTCTTTTCCACCTTCGAAATTTACATATACTTTTTTCCCGTTGAGTTCGATTCCCTTAGGATGCGATTTCAAACGAACTTCTTTGGCACCCGCCGCCAAACGATGAGTGATATCCCTGGTTCCGTGACTCGCCGTTAAAAATCTCAGAAACTTCAAGCCTTGCGCGTGATAGCTGACCACAGCTTCGGCCGGATAATTTTTGGCGCTTTTGAGAGTACAGGTATTGATCGTAGCAAACATAGGAATGAGATACTTATCTTCAAACTCTTTGGAATACCCGAATCTTTGTAAAAATTCGGAGATCGTAAGCTGTTCTCCGTTTAAAGATTCCCATTGAGCTGCGGATTCTCTGTAAAATCGCAAAGTATCCGAAAAGATTTTTCTGGATTCCCCATTTTTAAAACAAACCGGTGAAACAAAGGGATAAAAATTTCCGCCCAGTCCAAAAGTCGCAAATTGAAAGTAAGTCGTTCCGTCCCTTTCACTCAGTGAAAAAGAATAATCCACCGGTCTGAATTCGATTCCGGCGTCCTGATACATTTCGATCAAACACGGATAATAATTTTGTTTAAAGGCTCTAAAAGGAACATCAAACCGAAAGATCCTATCTTTCAAGGCGACATCCGTACCGTGAGCGTCCATTCCGGGAAGTGAATGTCGTTCGATAAGGACTACGTCATGCTCCTTACTTAAATACCAGCAAGCGCTGAGTCCGGCAATTCCACTTCCTAAGATAGCAATTTTCATATTCTATTCTTAGATTTGAAGTCTTGGAAAGAAAACATAGAAATATTTTATCTTTAGAAATGAAAAATAAAAAAAGAAGAGTCGGAATCTTTTCATTCTTGTAACCGAACGCGCAAATCGTCGAATTTATACTCGGGAGGGTGGAATGTTCTACTCCAATGTTTTTTTAGTTTTCAGTCTTTTATTCTTTTTTTCTCCTCTGAGCTCCGATACAAAAACGGAAAAAGCTACGTTTGCGGGCGGCTGCTTTTGGTGTATGGAAAGCCCTTTCGAATCCTTACCCGGAGTCATCTCCGTAACCGCGGGTTATGCCGGTGGAAAAGAAATCAACCCCGCTTATGAAGACGTGGCTAACGGAAAAACCGGTCACAGGGAATCCGTGCAGATCGAATACGATCCTTCTAAAATTCAATACTCGGAACTTTTAAAAGTTTTCTGGAGACAGATCAATCCGACCGACAACGGAGGACAATTTGCCGATAGAGGCAATCAATACCGAACCGGAATTTTTTATCACAACGAATCCCAAAAAAAGATCGCTGAAAAATCCAAGAAAGAATTGGAAAAGTCAGGTAAGTTCAAAACTCCGATCCTTGTGGAAATCTTGGCATTCACTTCCTTTTATGCCGCGGAAGGATATCATCAAGATTATTATAAAACAAATCGCGAGCATTACAAATCCTATCGCAGAGGTTCCGGAAGAGAGGCTTTTCTCGAAAGTCTTTGGGGAAAAAACTAATTCGCAAAAATCGAAATCTTTCGCTCGAGCCGATTCTTTAAATTTTTAGTAAGGACAAATCAAAAATATCGTAAGTCTTTGTGACTTGTCCGGATTCTACAAGATCACTTTTAAATGATTCTGCAAAGTCCCGGAGTGAATCCCGAACGTTACATGAGATTTTCTCTACCTGACCGTTGACGAAAAATCACAAATTTTCGCTCTTTATTTGATTCCGATTTTCCACGGTTGTCATATATTCCCTCCATATCCCTTGAGTAGCAACGGATATAGAGCTTTTATCAAAAATAAAAATTTCAGTTTCAATACTTTCTTTGTACGAAAGCATCCTTCTCTTCCGTCAATTCTATTTATTAGAAAAACAGAGTACAGGTATTGATAAAAATCAGGAATTTTAATTCGTTAGGTAATAATCAGATGACAAAGACAATCGATATTCGCCAAAGTCCATTCAAACAATTTTCTGTCGAAAAATCCATCGCCTTAAGGGATCCGATTCTCATCTTAGAAGATGGGGAAGAAATCCGAGCCTTATTAATTCAAATCTGCAAAACATTGGGAATCGCAGTCGAAGGTTACGCCAATGGAAAACAAGCCTTAGAGGCCGCTCGCAAAAATCGATACTCCGCTTTTATCGTGGACCTCGAAACCCCGTTTATGAAAGGACAAGACTTTATCAGAGAGATTAAAAGTTTTTTAGAAGACCCGATCATTCTCGTTCAAACCGGAAACAATCAACCGAGTACCATCATTGAAGTAATGAAACTTGGCGTTTTGGATTATCTGATCAAACCGATCGACATTCAAGTTTTTGGACATTGTATGAAACGGATCGTGGAATATACTCAAAAAAAAGCCGTAGAAAAAGCCCTTCATGAAGAAACCGAAACGAGGCTTCGCGCTCAGTTGGATTGGATCTTATACAAACAATCCTGGCTGTCCGATCTGGAAAAAACTGTCGATATCAGCAAAGTCACTTTGAATAACATCAAACAAACTTTTTTAAGCGGAGGAGGATTCGGAGCCATCGTAAGCCTGATAGAAATTCTTGAAACGTCGGCTAAGTTCGAGGGAGAGAATTGTGTTTTGCCGAAAGAAATTGCCCACCTTCTTTTTCAGAACAATCAAAACGTTCACGATACTCTCGAATGTTTGGAAAAGAGTATGAACATTCTCAATCGGGATATCTCAAACCAAAAAAATGCTACCAATCTTTCCGATCTATTTGATTTGATTCAGCTCACAATTGAAAACGCCAATGAAAAAATGAGTGATCTTTTAACGGAAAAATCTTTAAGCATTTCGTTTCATAAATCCTTACAATCCAACGCAGTACAAATCGAAGTGGATAAGGATTCGATTCAATTGATTTTGGAAGAATTGATCGTAAACGCGGTCAAATATTCTCGTAAAAATTCGAAAATCTTCATCTATGATAAAATTCAAAACGGAATGTTAAACCTATCCGTCAAAAATGAATTTGATCCAAACGCGATCCCCGGAGTACCGAGAGAAAAGGAAATCTTGGTAAAACAACCTTTTTATCGGTTGACCGGTTTTGTTTATGAAAGTCTGCCTATGGAAACTTTTTTTTCGGGACTCGGTTTGACTATCGTAGACTATGTGGCGCGAAAACATTCCGGTATATTCCAAATTTCTAATATTTTAGATCATTCGGTTTCCGAAATTCCGGTTGAAACGGTATTGGCTTCCTTATCCCTTCCTCTAAAATACTAATTAATATAAGAGGACCCGAAACCAAAATCATAGTCGACAGTTACCCGGATTTTAGAGAAAAAAATCTCAATCACTCCGACTTTGAAAAAGGTCTCGGAATCGGCCTTTGTATCTCGCCGGTATTTTCAAAAGTTGTTTCGATTTGCTACAAGATATTCGGTAAAAGTGTATACTCGCCAAGGCCGACAATGACGCCTGGATAGTGTCCGTAAAGTTTCGCACAAATGAGAACTTGAGAAGAGCTCACCTCAGTCGATCAAGCCATGATCTTTAAAGTTTTTAACTCTTTTAACTTCTCCATGTCAACATACTTTTTTGTTCCCCACTTAGTTGATGCAACATGCCTGAGGCGAGCAGTGGCTAACATGAGAGCGGACTTCCCATCAGGAAAGGCTCCTACGACCTTTGTTCTTCTCTTGATCTCTTTGATGATTCTTTCTAATGGATTGTTGGTTCGGATCTTTCTCCAATGCTCGGAAGGAAAATCCATATAAGAGAGAGTTTCTTCGATTCCATCGGAGATGACTTTAGCTGCTTCCTTCAATTTCATTTCAGTCAAGCGCTCGGCGACAAAGTTGGCTTTCTTCAAAGCTTCTTCTTTGTTTTCCTGAGAATGAATCGCTTTCAACATTTGTGAAATCACTTTAAAGGAACTTCTTGGAGCCTTTCCAAATACATTCCTGTAGAAATGAACGATACACCTCTGCCATTTCGATTCTGGAAAGAAGTAAGGAATCGATTCCACTAAGCCTAAACATTTGTCTGAGATAATTAAGTTCACTCCTCTGAGTCCCCGGTCCTTAAGATGTTTTAGGAACGCTTGCCAACTCTCTTTGTCTTCTCTGGCTCCTTCCATCGAACCAAGAACTTCTCTGTAACCTTCTGAATTAACCCCTATGGCTACGAGAATCGCTACGTTACGAACTTCTCCACCCCAAGACTTCTTCAAGTAAAGTCCGTCCAGGTAAACGTAAGGATATTCGTCAGTAAGCGGACGGATTCTCCATTCGTCGATTTGAACAAAAACTTTTTGGTTGAGTTTGCTGATCGTTGAAGGTGAGACCTTGGTTCCCCAGAGGCTTTCGGTAATGTCCTCGACTCTCCGAACTGAAACTCCCGCGAGATACATCTCCATGAGAGCTTCTTCTACCGAACTCTCCCGTCGCTTGTATCGATCGATGATCGCCGACTCAAACGGAATTGTTCTTAGTTTGGGAACTTTTAACTTTACTTTTCCCGCTTTTGTTTCGAAGTTTCTATTATACGAACCCGCTCTTGTATCTACTCGATCCGGGCTTCTCTCATACCTCGAGGCTTTGCAGAGTTTATCCGCTTCCTCATCTAAGAGAGCGTTCAGCGTTTCTTCCACTGAACCTCTTACGAGTTCGCTCAAGTCTTTCTTGAGCTGCGTCTCATCCACTTGGATTACTTTCAAGTGTGCTTTTTTTTCTTCTGCCCTCATTGGGGGGTTCTCCTTTTTCTTGAATTTGCTCATTACAAACTCAATCGGCAAGGAGAGCCTTCTCTTTGATTCTTAAATGTGCGAAAGATTGAGGACGTTATCGACGCCTGGAAGCATATCCATCTAAAATGGCTTCCGGATCCGGCTCACAACTCAATGGACCGGATATACTCCCGTAAATTTTAATGAGCGACAACGTTTTGGATCATAGAATGGAAATTTTCTTGCCTGTCTAACGTTGATCTCTTTTATAAAAAGTATTTTTGTTTTTATTTAGAGTAGTAGAGCAAAAGAATTTCAACTTTCAAAAATTGAGATCCGACTGAATTTGGTCGTATGGAAGAACTGCAACTCGTAATTGGTGATAAAAAATCCTCCTCTTGGTCCTTGCGTCCTTGGATTCTATTAAAAGAAAGCAAAATTCTTTTTACCGAAATTTCTCTTGTTTTGAACACACCCGAATTTTACGAAAAAATCAAACTTTATTCCAATGCCGGCAAGGTCCCTGTTTTGCTCCACGGAGATACCAGAATCTGGGATACGTTGAGTATTGTTGAATATATCGCGGAAACCTTTCCGGAAAAAAAACTTTGGCCTACGGATAAATTGCAAAGAGCCTTTGCAAGATCCATAGTCGCCGAAATGCACTCCGGCTTCACAGATATGAGAAAAAACTTATCGATGAATCTCGCCGACACGCTCCATGGAAAATCCTTTCCAGACGAAGCGTGGAGAGACATTCGTAGAATCGAATCGATCTGGAAAGAATGTCTAAGCACTCAGAAAGGACCGTTTCTTTTTGGAAAGGAATTCGGAATCGCGGATGCTTTTTACGCACCCGTAGTCGGAAGGTTCATCACATACGGAATCGAACTGAATCCCACTGCGATGACTTATATATCGACCATCAGCGGTCTTTATTCATATAAAGAATGGGTGGATGCGGCTCGGAAATAAAAGTTTGTTTTATATTCAAAATAGATAAATTGAAAATTTTCCAATTTCCGGAAAGATAAATTCTTGGTATGTTTTCGATTTTAAGGTAAGACGAACCGATTTCAGAATATTTTCTTGGATTGATTGAGAATGGGGGAAAGTTATATTTCAAACGTTCTCAATTTTTTTCCATCCGGCCCTAACCTTATAGAAAAAATTTTAGACAAATTGTAGCGACAGGATCAATTTTTATGACATTCTATTTTTAGAATATTTTTTTCTCTGTAATCGCAAAGCATTCAGAACTGCGGAGATGAAACTGAGAGCCATCGCCACTGTTTTCCCGAGTCCATAAGCTTTCGAACTTCCTTTGCTTTTCCTTTTGGTCTATAAAACTTTGAGCCCAAGATAGGAGAATCTCATTTTCCCAAAAGCATGAATACAGTCGATCAGTCTTAATTTTAAAAGGTTCATTCTTTTTTTCCAGATTGACGCTAAAAATGTGGCAAAAATTTCCATTTTCTCCGTATATACTACGAATTTTAAACAAATAACAGCTATTAGGTGGAGGGATTTATGGAAAAATTAAACTCAATCCAGAGGAAACTCTGGAATCGAAACACAGGAATTCGTTTTGTGTCGACTCTATTCTGTCTCATTCAGATTTCATGCTCTCGCATGGAAGAAACGAAAGAGAAGATCTTAGAATTTGCAAGTCTCGTAAACCCTGACAAGTTGCATATCAACGGCCCTTCGGAAGGAAGAAATCAAAGCAGCTCGATCGCAATTGGATTTTCTTCGTTCAATTTGAATCTTCAGGAAAGAACACATGGTGGAAATCAAACTGATATAGCCCACGCAATTGCAGTGACTCCGGATGGAGGAGCAGTTCTCGTAGGAACATCACTTTCTGGACAAAGTCTTCCGGGAGTTTGCAATCCTGGAGCTTGTTCTACTGGCAAAACAGACGTTTATGTAAGTAAGTACAATTCCGTTGGTACAAGAGAATGGAGCAAATTGATCGGATCATCAAGGGATGATGTCGGAAGCGCTGTTTCGGTACTGAATGACGGTTCGATTCTAATCGCAGGATCAAGCGTCGTAAACGGTCCCGCCGGAGACACGAATGATACCTATTTGATCAAACTTTCCGCTGAGGGAAATGTTTTGTGGCAAAGAATTTATGGGGATCCAGCTGGTTGGGAACAACTCTTTGCGGTTTTGCCAACCGAAGACGGTGGTTTGATCGCGGTCGGTGACTCTGACTCTTCTACATTTCCTGGAAATCAGCCGGGGCAAGACGTTTACGTCACACGCTTAAATGCCAGTGGAGGAATTGTTTGGCAACAATTATTAGGCGGAAATGGCACGGATACAGGAAGAGGAATTTGTAAATTGGGAAACGACTATTACATTACAGGTAGAACCTCCTCGTCTGATCTTCCAGGAACTGGCAGTATTAGTAATTTTTACGTCGCAAAGCTTTCATCCTCCGGTCAAATTCTTGCTCAGAAAAGAGTTGGAAACATAAACTACAACGAGGCCCGAGCCATTTCTTGTATCCAGGGAGGTCCACACGGAGATAGTATCGTTCTTGTTGGAAAATCAACCTCTACATTGAATGAATCTTCTGACGATTTGATGGTTGTACAACTGAGTCCTACGTTAGATGTTATTTGGACGAAAGTTATTGGCGGTAAAGGACCTGATTTTGGAACCGGAATCATTCGAGATCCGCTCAATCCAAATTTTGTATTCATCTCTGGAGAGACAAGTGGGAACTATTTTCTTCCTTATCAAGGAGGATCGTCGGATGGTTTTGTAATTCGCTTGGATCTGGCTCAAGGTAAAACTCGTTGGTTTTCTGGATTGGGCGGAAGCGCTTTCGATTCTTTAAACGCAATTGCTGCCCGATCGGACGGATACATTTATACCGCAGGAAAAACACAATCGTCGGATATTGAAAATTCAAATCAAGGATCAACGGATGTATACCTCGCCGGATTTCAACCCCCTCCTCCATTTACGGATTCAGTAGCACCCTATTTAAACGGAACCGTACAAGCCGAAAGCCTAGGCTGTGGAAAAGTGGGCTTAGAATGGTCGCATGTCAATTGGTTTTCAGAAACGAATGAAGCCGGACTCAGTCACTACAAGATTGACGTGAATGGAGCCAGTCGAGTTACACAAGGAACACCACAAAGACAATATTCGAATAAACGAAACTATGTCGTGAGTGGTTTAGAACCCGGAAGCACACATAACTTTTGGATTTATGCAGTAGATCGAGCAGGAAATGAAAGCACACCTCTGGTAAAAACGTTTCAACTTCCTGCAAGTAATTCGAGTACATGCACTGATACGATCAGTCCAACGATGCCAAGTGTCGGATTGATTGTAGACAATTTCTATGCATGCAATCGGAGTATTCAATTGGCAATCAGTGGAAGCACAGACTCAGGTTCTCCAACCAGTGGGATCTTGGAATATAGAATCTATCGAAATGAAATCGGGCCAACTCGATTAACTCCTTCGACAACAGGATCCATCACCTATTATCAGGATTATATTGGTAAATTACCTGGAAAAGGATATGCATATCGTGTTGAAACGGTCGACCGTGCTGGCAACGTTTCTTCTAGTAAAACAGTCTCGCACAGTCTGCCAAGCACTTGCGGAACTCCGACAATTCCAAAACAGCTTCATCTTGCGGTGATCCCAGTCACCCCAAACAATGCACCAGCTCCCGTAGTCAGTCGTGCTCAAATTGAGCAAATGGTCATGGGTTCTAGTGGAGAATTTGCGTCTTTCGGTTTTAAGCAATACTTAGATGAAGTTTCCTACGGAACCTATAAATTCGATCCTATCTACATTGCTCCAGACTACATTCGTTTGCCGGAACCAATTTTAAAATCTGGCAACATTGGATATTGTAATCGGATAATTCCTGAAACGGGGGCTGGTGTTGATTGTGATACAGGCAAGATTTTTAATCACGCAATAGCCCAAGGAGGTTTGAATGAATCTGATTATGATCATTTTCTGATTGTCTCAAACGCAATGCACACTGGGGTTAATTCCATAAACAAGTCCCATATACACACTGCGCTTGGACTCAAAAATACTTACGAGACGGGAATTCATGAGTTGATGCATGGAATCGGAGGAACTACGCTCCATACTTCTGGAAGCTGGCATTGTCCTGGAATGCCTGCAACTCTTACAAGACCTCCGAGCCCAATCAGTATGTCCACAAGCGGAGTTGGAGCAAATCCTGATGATCCTTTGTTTGGCTGTGAAAATTCAATCGGAGAATACGATGATTACTACAGCGCCCTTGGAATATTTGGAGGCACTTATCACATTCCGGCTTACTTAAAAATGCTAAAGGGATTTTTACGATCCGAGCAAACTATCATGGCTCCTTTTGAAGGACAACCGGGAATTTTCACAGTTACATTAGAAGCATTGGAAACTAAAACTTCCGGCATCAAACAAATCTTGATTCCAATCGGTAGAAAAAACTCGGACACACACAATGGTTCGGTTTTATCTTTGGAATACAGGACAATTCGAGGTTTCAATGCAGATCCAGTTGGCCCTTCGCCTTGGCCCGCCACACAAGGGATACAAATTCGGTTGATTCCTCGATCCGATTCGATTCCACAAGATGGGACGGAGACGATTTTTATGGGAACAATCGTTACAAACAATGGAACTCCACAAACGTTCTATTATGGTGATATTCGAATCGAAGTCTTACAGAGTAGCTTCGATTCTGTTCAGATAAGAATAAGAAAACGATGATAGAATCGCCAAGGCAGGATTCATCCCTGTCTTGGCGAAGGACTTTACGCAAATAAAATAAATTATTTAGAATATTCTATCATTCTAAATATTAAAATAAATTCATCTTTTCCTTTCGAAGACTAAATTTCTTACGATCTTTCAATTTTACTCTTAAGATACCGATACAATTGAGATCTTAGAACAAGTTTTACTTACAGCATGTCCCAAAACATTATTTTACTTTATCAAAAAGATCAAGCTGCAAGAGTATTCTATCGCTTCTGTAATCGTAAAGCATTCAGAACCACGGAGATGGAACTGAGAGCCATCGCCCCTCCCGCAATCCAAGGCGCCAAAAATCCGGACGCGGCGATCGGAATTCCAAGAGCATTGTAAACCAAAGCCCAAAACAAATTTTGTCGAATGTTATAAACCGTCCTTCGACTTAGGATAAATGTATCTTCAATCGACCTAAGATCCCCGTTCATGATCACAACATCCGAAGATTCAATAGCAATATCCGTACCGGTCCCCATTGCAATTCCCAAATTTGCAACCGCCAGAGCAGGAGCATCGTTGATTCCGTCACCGACCATCGCCACTGTTTTTCCCGAGTCCATAAGCTTTCGAACTTCCTTTGCTTTTCCTTCCGGAAGGATTTCGGCAAGAACATGATCGATCCCGCAAAGTTTTGCGATCGCCTTCGCGGTTTTTTCATTATCACCCGTGATCATATATACTTCCATTCCAAGCGACTTCAGTCTTTGGATCGCAAGAGGCGCGGATTCTTTGATTGTATCCGCCAAAGATAAAATCCCGCGATGCACTTGATCCACGCTCATGTGAATCACTGTGTTGCCTTGTAGCTCTCTTTCGTCTTTCAACTTCATAAGATGAGAATTCAATACGATCCCTCTTTCTAAAAAAAGTCGATCGGTTCCGAGAAGAATTTTTTTTCCATTGATCGACGCGGACACTCCCCCGCCCGGAATCGTTTCAAAACGTTCCGGAATTCGCAATGTCAGACCTTTGTTTTTTGCAGCGTCGACGATCGCCGCGGATAAGGAATGTTCCGAGTTTTGCTCTGCGGAAGCGGCCAAGACGAGAAGATCCATTTCTTCCGAGAATTCCAAAACATCCAAAAATTTCAGAGCAGGTTTTCCATACGTGAGCGTACCGGTCTTATCAAAGACGATTGTTTTTACTCTATGAGAATTTTCTAATGCTTCGGCGGTTCGAAATAAAATTCCCTGTGTAGCGGCCTTCCCAGTTCCCGCAAGAATGGAAACAGGAGTCGCTAATCCCAAAGCACAAGGACAAGCGATCACAAGAACCGCGATCGCCTTTACAAGAGCCCCCGAAAAAAAGGAGGGTTCTATCCAAAAATACCAGAGAACAAAAGTAACAACGGAAATCATAATTACAACCGGGACAAAAATTCCGGAAATTTGATCCGCGATCCTTTGAATCGGAGCCCTGGATCCTTGCGCTTCTTGAACTACCCGGATGATTCCGGAAAGCAACGTATCCTTTCCTACTTTCGATGCTCTGAGTTTTAAAACTCCGTTGGCATTTAAAGAACCTCCAAACAAAGAACTACCGATCGTTTTTTCAATGGGAATGCTTTCTCCCGTTAACATCGATTCGTCGACCGAGGAGCTACCCTCTTCCACGATTCCATCGGTTGGAACTGTTTCACCGGCTTTGATCAAAAGTAAATCTCCCGGACGCACAGCAAGTAGAGGAATTTCTTGAATCTCACCGTCTCGAATGATATTTGCGATTTTCGGTTGTAAAGCGATCAAAGATTGAATCGCTCTAGAGGATTTTCTTTTTGTTATATGTTCTAAAAATTTTCCAAAAAGAATCAGGGTGATCAAAACAGCCGAAGTTTCGTAATAAAGAGAAATGTCTTCGCGATGATGAGCTTCTAAGGAAAGAATGGTTTGGTATAAACTATAAAGATAAGCGGCAGAGGTTCCTAACGCAACGAGAACATCCATGTTGGCTCCCCTGTTCCGAAGAGCCCGAAAACCTCCGAGATAAAAAGGGCCCCCGATCCAAAATTGAACCGGCGTGGCTAAAGCAAGTTGAAACCAAGGATTCATAAAAAACAGAAGATACTCGGAGATAAAACTTGCTCCAAAATGTCCGGCCATACTGGTAAGCAAAGGCAAAGAAAGAAAAACGCTGATCGAAAGTCGAAACTTCAATCTTCTAAATTCTTTCTCATGAGCTCTTTCGGTTTCTCCGTGAATCGGAAAATCTTCGTGAACAAGCGCTCTGTATCCGAGTGAGTCGACCTGATCTAGTAAAGTTTCGCGCGAAACGGGGAATAAAAATTCTACCTTTGCAGTCTCCATTGCGAAATTAACTCTTGCATCGCTTACTCCTGGAACTTTTTTAAGTCCCTTTTCGATTCGCAACGCGCAATTAGCGCAGGTCATACCGATGATATCTAACGTGATTTCCGATTCGACCAAGGAGTTCATTTAATTTCACCCGGAACATATCCTTCTTCTTGAATTGCGGTTTTTACTTTAGATAATTCCTCATCGCTCCCCGATCCTTGATAAACGATTTCCTTATTTTCAAGATTCGCCTTCGCGGACAAACCGATTTCCTTCAGAGCAGATTCGACGGTTCTTAAACAGTGTGTGCAAGTCATTCCTTCGACGGTTAACGTAATTTCTTTCATGACGATTTTCTCCAAATTTTATTTAAGAATTCGATCCATTGTTGTCATAAACTCGTCCAGAATTTTAGAATCATTCTCCTTAAACCTTTCCACAACACAGGTTTGAATATGACTTTTGAGAAGGATTTTGGAAACCCCGTCGAGGGCCGATCTTACGGAAGACAACTGATTCAAAACGTTATCGCAATATTCTTCCCGATCAATCATTGCCTGGACACCTCTAACCTGACCCTCTATCTTTTTTAGTCTCAGAATCAGATTCTCCTTCGCTTTTGGGTCCGAACGAAGTTTGTGTTTTAGTTTCATATACTCTACCCCCCTATTCTATAGACAAATTTAAAAGAAAAAAGAATACTTTTTTTAAATGTATTAAAAATTTTCTGGGCATTATCAATCGAAGAAATACAAATATATATTCCTATTAAACGGGAAAAATAATCTGCGATTCTCCCTATTTGAAAATAAAAACTCGATTTTTTAATTACCGATTTTATATTTTTTTATTTCAATAATATACTTATTTTTAGTTCACGATTTATTGAAACGATTTCTGATTGACCGATGCTTTTACTGTAGTGGTTCCGCATACCTCTCAGCTAACTCTTAAGCCATGCCATGAAAACACCAGTATTAATGATGCGATTCACGCAATCATCTCTGTTCAGGGGAGGAAAATAGCCGTAGATCAAAAAGGAACAGATAGTAAAAAAAGAAGCTCGAACCGGGAAATTCGATTTCTTTAATTTGATATGACAACCAGTCAGTTCCTCCAGCGGAGACTGGGAACGGCTTATGGAGAGAATTTATTTCTGAATTAACGTATAAAAAGTTAGAGCAGAGAATTAAAACTTCAGAACGTCTTCCCAAAAGAAAAAACGAGGGCCTAACCTCAGAAGAATTGTCAGGTGAATACTGTTACTATACATACAGTCAATTATTTTCAAGCCACAATACTCTTGTTGCCTCATAACTGTCATGTTCTATTTCTCTCATTATTTTGGTAGGAAGCACTTTATTTTCGATCAAAATATTAACTATATCTTTACGATGTATTCCACAAGTTAGCTTATCATATAACGCAGCTAAAGGAACTTTACAATCTTTAGTTTTATTAGCCGTATAAATACCGACATAACTAAATGCTAAATCATCTATCTTATGTTCGTTTTTTGTTCTTTGAACTATTTCATGTAGCAGCTTGCTATCTCCGTTTTTGTAATTCCCAATTAACAAATTGATATAAATGTCAAGATATTTGGCTCTCGATATTTTTTCTAAAGCAAAATCTCTAATGTCTTTACTTTTAAAAAAACGGAGAGCTTTTATGGAAAATTCTATAAGTCTGTCTTTATTACTATATTTTCCTTTTGCAATTTCTAGAATCGATTGATAATCATAAGGATATTGAATCCTATCAAATATACGCATATATTTTTCTTGGCGCAACCTATCTGTCTCATTTAAGAAATCACTCGCTAATTTTTTAATGTCCGACTCTGATAAATCTTTTACGTCCGCTGGAGGCAAAGGAATCATTACGTTACTATTAATTCTCTCAGAAACGATTTCATAGTTATATTTTTGTCTTTTTCCGCCAGGTCTTAAATTTTTATATTTAAGAATTGTATTAAGATATGTTTTTATATAAGTCCTATTTATAGCCGACTTTTCTAATTCATCATATACATTAATATCCGGATTATTATCCTGAAAGAAATCGACTATAAAACCGTCATCCCGTTCTTCTGGATAACGTTGAATCATCTTTCCTTTAATTTCTGCTATAAACTTTAATCCTTCTATACCATCAACAGCAATGATTGCATCTTCTCCTAACCATTCAGAGTATTTAATTCTTTTTTTATAGAATCTTTTATAAATGGCCTTTCGTGCTTGTAAATCGCCATTCTTTGCCAGCAAAGCTGTTATACCAAAAAGTTGATCAAGAGCCCAGGAATCTGTCCTTTCGTTAGCGAGTCTTCTTAACACCGCCTCTCTGATTTTTTCTTTGCGATTTGATAGCTCAATTAGTTCAAAGATATAAACGGCCCGACTACCCTCTGATTGGTTGTCGTATGAAAAATTATTTAATGCAGCTTTTATTATATAGTTCGAAAAATCAATCTTCGGATTAGCTCGCATTATCAAGTGTGCTTCGCCAGTACCACGTCTTATAGAATTTTTAAATTTTTCTTTTATTGTCATTTTATACATTTGAATCAGCATTGTCTTTCTTACTTGTTATTTTCAGAAATGCTCTTTGGAAATCCCCGACGTTCCCGTCCGCAAGCGGAGGGCCAGCACGAGGCTTGAGCGAGCCGTAACAAATATGCGGAACCGGAATGCGGGGACCGTAAGTCGCAAACGAAGCCTTTTTCTTGCGGGACAAAAAGTAAAAGTAGTTTAGTCTACTGCGGCTTTAAGCGTCGCGATGTCAATTTTCTGCATCTTCAGCATCGCTTGTGTTGCGCTCTCAGCTTTCGCACGATCTTTATGCGACACAAGTTGCAGGAGAATCTTAGGTGTTACCTGCCACCACAGACCGTATTTATCCTGAACCCAACCGCACATACTTTCTTTGCCGCCATCTGCAAGAAGAGCGTTCCAATAATAATCGACCTCTTTTTGCGTTTCTACGCTGATCATGAATGAGACGCCCCAACTAAATTGAAAATTAGGTCCGCCATTGTAGGAAAAAAACCTTTGGCCGTTCAGAATGAAATCGGCCTGCATCGAGTTTGCCCTAAGAATTTTGGATTTCTTGAAGATCGATACATAGAAATTCGCAGCTTCTTCAGGATTTGCATTGAACATGAGAAAAGGCGTTATGCTGTGCGAAGGAGCACCCACAAATTTAACTTTTGTTCCGTCGAGTTTCTGCTTCGGCTGACTATTTTTTTTCTTTGAGCTCGCCATGTCTTTCTCCTTTTTTAGATCGATTGGATCGTCCGTTTTAAAATTTTACGCATTCATAAATTTTTTGTAACTCTTGATTTCTTTTAATTCATCAGAAATTTCTCTCTTTCTTCCCAGATCTTGTATTCGTTCCGGAATTCTCATATTAAACTCAACTAAATTACCAAGACCTTAAAAAATCGTAAAGAAATATCTACCAATATACTTCTTTTACCATAAATGAAGTCGCTAGTTCTTGTTAAATTGACTTCCCTCCCTTTATCCAAACAATAAACGGTCTTGAGCAAGCCGGGTAAAAAACAGTTTAAAATCGTTTCATTCTTTATAGATTCAAAAAGAATAATTTATTAAATTTAATAAATCACTATCAAAATCGAACACAACCGGTCGGGCTGCAATGAAATGAAACCTCTTTCGAATCGCGATCAATTTCAAACTCGACGTCATATTTATGGAACTTTGCTTTGTCTTCGTGAAACTCTAACCGAAGCTTATAGTTTCCGGGAGAAAAATAAAACCCAATCTCATTAAAATGGGAAGGTTGAACATGATAATGATACGAAAGAGTTCGTTTTTCCGAGCCGATATATAAAGACACAGGTTCCCCAAAATCTTTCCACGTAAGCGAAAATCTGATTTTTGGAGAATCATCTACGGAAAGATGTTTCGTTTTTTTAATTTCTTCAAGAACATTCTTCCAGTTCGATTTCCAATGCGGTTGGATCAAAGTCATGCCCGAATCCGATTTGTTATACGTTTCCCGATTAGCTCCTACTTGTACACTTTCTCCACCTCGATCATAAATCATTTCCTTTCTTGTTTCGATCCGATCAAAACGATTTTTTAACAATGATGAGTATAAATTCTGAAGCAACCCTGGATCGATCTTGAAACAAAGGATCTCCTCCTTTTGGTCTTTTTTCTCCTTAATATGCGAAAGCTCCTTTGAAAAATAAAATTCGGTATGATCGGGACGCATTCCTCCATCACGATGAAATTCCAAATAAAAATCAGCCGGCATTTCCTTTGGCAAAGCGCTCAAACAAAATGTGGAAAATATTTGAATCGAAATCAAAAAGAGACAATTTTTTAACAACCGGTTCATCAAAAGTTTCACCTAAACATATCGCGCAAGCTCACCTGCGTGATTTTTATTTTTGTCCTAAAATACATAGGAATTCCAAACGTCACAACCCGAAAACAAAACAAATTGAATCAAAAACCGTAAGAAACCGAAATTCCGGAATCGATTTACAAAAAACTCTGCAAAAAACTTTTCCCAAAGTTTCGATAATCGGTTTCATACGTATCGAAACTTGAAGACTGTAAAAATAAGTGGAATGAATTACTGACTTGATACCCTAAGTATTTTTTCCATGGATTTTCCTTTTGCTAATTCATCGATTAACTTATCAAGATACCGAATATTTCGCATAAGATCATCCTCTATTTCTTCTACTCGGTATCCACAAATTACACCTTGAATGAGTGAAACATTTTCATTGATCTGCGGGGCTTGGTCAAAGAATTCCTCGAAATTCGTTTTTTGCTCAATTTGTTTTTGAAGTCCCTTTTCATCGTATCCTGTTAGCCAATAAATGATTCTATCGACCTCTGTTTTCGTTTTTCCCTTTTTCTCAGCCTTTTGGATATAAAAAGGATAAACATTGGCAAAAGAGGTAGTAAATATCCTTGGTCTCTCTTTATGAGCTTTCGAATCTATTTTTTCTTTTTTCATTTTAGTTTTGATTCCCAATTGAAAATTTTAAATTAAAGAAAAAATTTTACAACACCGAATACCTTTGAAAGATTAGAAACGAAAAAGTCGCTTAATCACGTTTAAGGATCTGTCCAAATAACAGGTAGAGTATTTCGTGAGGAAACACAACCACCTTTCTTTTCCATCGCAAATAATAATCTTTGCGTTGGATTTTCTCCAGACTGAGTAATGACGGTATAAGGGTTCCATTCATTAGATTTTTTAAGTCCAAGACATAGATAAACAATCTCTCCAGACTGAGTAATGACGGTATAAGGGTTCCATTCATTAGATTTTTTAAGTCCAAGACATAGATAAACAATCTCTCCAGACTTAGCTTCAAAGTTGACGGTCTTAACTTGTTCAAGATGTTCTCCATGAGGAAAGGTTGAAATCCACATTTCCGGTTGAATATTTATGCTATGTTTACCTGGCATCATTGTCACATCGTCACGATTAAAAGTGAAAGCAACACCATCGATTGCGCGAATACCGGCGTTAAAACGACGCACCGTAACCAGGTCTAATTCAGGAAAATCCTTCGGTATGTTCCACAAGTTTGGTTTGGGCGCATAACATGCAAAAATTATAAAGAATAGAATGATCGGTTTATAACAAACAATACGTTTCATAATTATGTTATCAAATATCCAACATTCACTTAGAAATAAAATTTCATTTCCTTGCGCATATTCAACGTTATTTTATTGTAAAGAGTTTTTTTTAAGCTCATCAAATAAAAAATTTATATACTCTGTAATTAAAATTAACCCCACATTTGAGGATTGTATTCACCGTATCATCACTCTTATATTAATCTTTATATTCAATTTTTTTCTGTTTTCGCATTTCTCAAAAAACAAAGCAATTTTCGAGAACCATAAAATTTTGTTTTATAAAATTCTTTATGCAGTAAAATTTCCGATTTGTTTCTCGGCGTCCACCTTCGCTGCCGTGAGTGTATCGGAAAAAAGTTTTACAAAAATTAAACCCGACTCAGGCAAAAAATTTACAGATTCCCCCAAAATAAAAAACGAAAAGCAGATTCTGGATTGTAATTTCTAAAATCCGCTTTTCTATTCGAATCCTTCGGAAATAAAGCAAACTTTAAAATTACACTTCGGTTTGATTCTATCCTATTCGTAAACAAGTCCCTTCAACAAACGACATCTCTGCCGCATTCTTTTGTCTCTTCTTCAAAAATAGACCTAAGACAATTGTCGATTACGTCTCACGCGAAAATCAATCCATGATTTCTTTTGCAATTCTCTTGGCCTGGTTTTCAAATCAGCGTGGGAAGTGAGTTTTGATTTCCACTTTTTAAAAAATTATCTCACTTAAATCAAAATCGATCCTCATCATGTTTCGTTTCTGATAAAAAATGTCTTTGGTAAAATCGCTTTCATCAAAACACAAGAATCTCTTTATCTAAAACGGATTCGCACCGAACAACGTTATTGATCCGTATTTTTTTCCATCCAATAATAAAATACAGGAAGAATCACAAGAGTCAAGATTGTGGAAGATACAATCCCCCCGATCACCACCGTTGCTAGAGGTTTTTGAACTTCGGAACCCAGCCCGGAGCCGATCGCCATCGGGAGAAATCCGAAAGAGGCTACAAGAGCGGTCATGATCACGGGACGAATTCTACTGATCGCCCCTTCCAATACGGCTTCCCTAACGGAAAGACGCTTTTCTTCTCGGATTCGATGAATCGTATCCAACTTTACGAGTCCGTTTAATACGGCGATTCCGGATAACGCAATACATCCCACAAAGGCGGAAACACTCAGGTCCATTCCTCTCAAAAAAAGAAGCCAAATTCCACCCGTCAATGCGAATGGTACGCAGAAAAATACAAGCAGAGCCTGTCTTACGGAACGCAACCCCAGATAAAGAACTACAAAGATCATCAATAATGTCGAAGGCAAAATGACGGATAACTTTTCCTTTGCCTTTTTCAGATTTTCGATCTGTCCTCCCCAAAAAACGGAATATCCTTTGGGGATACCGATGCTGGAAATTTTTTCCTTTGCTTCACCGTAAAATCCTTCGAGATCCCTCCCGCGTAAGTTGACAGAAACCGCAACAAACCTTCGAGATTTGTTGCGAGAGATGGTCATTACCTTTTCCTTTTTTTCAATCGAGGCCAATAACTTGATTGGGATCATGCCCCCGTCTTGAGTTCCGATACCTATATTCGATATTTCTAATTCTTTATTTCTAAAATCCTCCGAAAGCCAGATCTTAATCGGAAATCTGACTTCCTCCTCGTAATATCCGCCCAACTCAAATCCGCTCATAGAGGCTTCGACAACGCTATTAAAAGCCGGAAGAGAAATATTATAATATTTAAGTTTATCCGGATCGGGAACGATATCGATTACCGTAGATTTTCTCAAAGCCATGATCGGATCTAATTCCACTTCCGCGGCGCCGGGAATTTCGTGAAGAGTTTGTTTTAATATTTTCTGAAGTTCGAGAAGTTTGTTCAAATCCTTTCCGAGAATTCTCACACTGATATCGGCACGACTTCCTTCCAACAACTCGTTAAAGCGCGCTTCTAAAGGTTGACTCAGAGTTAGCTCCGAATTCGGAAATGCGCCCTGAATTTTCGTATGAATCTTATTTTGAAAATTCTCCCAATTTTCTTCCTTTAACAGATCGGATATGTTTTCCTTTTTGAGAATGATAAACGTATCCGCGTTAAAAGTGCCCATCGGATCGTTTGCAACCGAACTCGTGCCGATTCTCGAAAAAACGCTTTGAACCTCCGGAAGCTCCATCAAAAGAGTCTCTACTTTTTTTTGCTCCTTAAGGCTTTGTTCTATACTGATATCGCCTTCTCGCACAATGACCAACATAAGATCGCCTTCCATCAATTTTGGAAGAAAAACGGTTCCCATTCTAAAATAAATCAATAGAGTAAGAGTAAAAAATAAAATTGACCCTATGACAATCGGTTTAGGTTTATCTAATAGATCTGGAAGATGTTTTTCGTAAAAGTCTACGATACGGCTCTTTTTGCTTTCGCGGATTTTTGCGTGATTTTCGGACGAAATAAAAAAGAACAACAGAGGTGGAAGAAAAAAAACAGCAAGTAAGAGACTAAACCCGAGAGCGAGTAAGACGGTTTCTGCCATCGGGCGAAACATCTTTCCGGGAATCCCATCTAAAGTCAGAATCGGAAGATACACAAGCATGATCACGACGATTCCAAAAGACACAGGTTTTAGAACTTCCAGAGAAGCTTTGAGAATGATTTCCTTTTTCTCTTCCTGATTTTTATATTTTTCTTTTTCAAATTTCGTCAGTACGTTTTCGGTGATAACAATCGAAGCATCCACAAGAAGTCCAAAATCGATCGCACCGAGACTCATTAAATTTGCAGAAATCCCAAATACCTTCATAAAAATGGCAGTAAGCAACATCGATCCTGGAATGATGATTGCTACGATCATCGAAGCTCTGATATTGAATAAGATAAAGAATAAAGTCAGTATTACAAGAATCGCACCTTCGGAAAGATTTGTGATCACAGTTTTGATCGTAGAATGAATCAGAAACGATCTTTCCAATAAAACTCTGACCCTTACGTCTTCGGGAAGCGTCAACTGAGAAATCGCTTTATTGAGATCAAGATTGACCTGGTAGCTGTTTTCCCCCCTCAGCATCATCGCCGTTCCAAGAACGATCTCCTTACCTTCCGAACTTGCTCCGCCTAATCTTTGTTTGCCGTGCTCCTTGATCTGCGCGATATCGGAAACCCGAATCGCCGATCCCATCAAGGTTCTTCTTACGCTGACATCAGATAGAGATTTCAAATTTTTCTTAAGTCCGTAAACCCGAACGATCGATACCTTACCGTCGTTCTCTATAAAACCTCCTCCAAAACTTTCTCCGATGGTGGACAGTTCTTCGATCAATTGATCGATGGTGATCCCCCATGTTTTCATCTTGGATGGATTTAAATCGATGTGAATTTCTTTTTCATATCCCCCGTTGGAATCCACTTCCACGATTCCAGGAACAAGAGCTTTTAATTGCGGACGAACCGTATAATCTTGAATGGTTCTGAGATAGAGCAGTCGATCTTGTTCAGAAAGGGTTTCCAACTTGGAACCGGGTTTTGCTTCCACCGTATAAAAAAAGACTTCACCCAAACCTGTCGTATTAGGAACAATCGTAGGGTTCATTCCTTTTGGAAGTCTTTCCTTAGCGCTCGCGATTCTTTCCAAAACCATACCTCGAGCTTGGTAGATATCGGTCCCTTCCTTAAAGATCAAAGAAATATTAGAAAGTCCGTATTTAGATACCGAACGGACATCCGCCAAATTCGGCATTCCCATCAGTTCGGTCTCAAGAGGAAACGTAACTACTTTTTCCACTTGCTCCGGATCGAGCGAGCCCGTGTCAACCGTCACGATTACCTGGACGTTTGTGATATCCGGAACCGCGTCGATCGGAACTTCCTTTAACGTAAAAAAGGAATATATAAATAAGAAAAATACAATGCCGACTGAAAGAATCGGATTATTTAAACTGATATTCAAAAGTCTGGACAGCATTTTTTAAGGTTCCTATGATTTCTTTTTCGTTCGAGAGATGAAGAAGATTTAGTAATGTTTCGATATGCGTAATTTGAACATCCAGAATCGCGTGATGCGTTTCATGAAGCTGATTTTCCAGTTCCAGATAACTCATCAACAGGATACGTCCCTTTCTAAACTCGACATCGGCATAGTTAAGATCCCTTTCAATTTCGTCTAACTTTTCCAGATCGAACAATTTCAAATTCACCTTGGCCTGCTCGTAGTCCAGAAAGGCCTGTTTAAATGCCGTTTTTACAAGATTTTCCTGATGATGTAAAATTCCTTGTTTGGATTTTACGTTGATCTCTGCTGCGGAGACCTTGTTTTGGAACTGATCCCAAACGGGAATTCTAAACTTAAGTCCGAAATCATAAAACCGATTCGCAACCCCCGAACGGTCCTCTCCCACCTGACTGATCACCGAATAATCCGGATACTTTTCAAGATTTGCCAAATGAAGTTCCGTTTTTGCTTTTTCAATTTCCCTTCTTGCTACCATAAGGGTTAGGTTTTCCGAAACTGCTTTTTTTTGAAGTTCGGTAAAATCAAACTTCACTCCCGAGGAGAAAAAGGGAATTCGAATCGAAGGAATCGTTTCCAATAAAAGATATAAATTCATAGATTCGTATTGTTTGTTCGCATCGAGTTCAAGATCGTTGAAATGTTTTCTCAGAGCCAAAATTCTTCTTTGAATGATAAACAAATCCGTTTTAGCCTGAGGGGTGATAAAAGGACGCGCGCGGATATAACTTTCGATGACGGACAATCGTTTGAGTCTTTCCTTTACGTGATTTTTCTTTCCCGCTGAAACCAAATATCGATAAGCAAACTTGACCGCGTTAAAACGAATCGAATTTTTAGCTTCGGCCAATTGAACTTCCTTAATTTGAGAATCGTTGTCGACCAGTAACTGTTTGAGTTCTTTTCTTCCTGGAAAATAAACAGGCTGCTCAAACTGAAGCGCATATTCGGATCCCACTTCGTTAGCGGCTTTTCTCTGTCCGTAATCCATCGTAATCGAAGGATTCTGAGTTTTGCCATGTTGTTTACGCTGATAAAATAGGGATTCCAAATCCGCGTTTAAGGAAAGAAGCAATGGGGAATTTTTTTCCGCCAAAGACAATATCGACTGAATATCCAAATCCTTTTTTGTTTCCGAAAAAATAGAAACCGTTAAAACACTATAAATTATAAATAGAGATAAAACTATAAATGTTACGTTGTTTTGAAATATTAAACTTTTACGAAACACCGCAAAATATATTTCTCTATTAAAGAAAAAAGAAAAACGAATTTGGCTTTCCAAAGGATTTTCATAAAAGTTCAATTTTAAACCGAAATGTTTTCGCGGAGCGTTATAAATATTAGAATCCTGATCCGATATCATGGACTTCACCTCTCTAAATTAATATTTGGAAGTGAGTGGAGATTAAATGAGAAGACGGACGGAACTAAAATTGAGAGTCAAATTCGACCTCAACCGAAAACGATTTGATACGAATTCTTGAACCGGATACGGAGAATCGAGAGAAAAAGAAGCCGCATAAAAACTAAAATGGATCGGAAGCAAAACCAAAGTCAGCTTCTGAACGTTCAAATCAGACTCGATGATAATCAGCGAATCAATATCCCATTCACATCCAGGTTTGTCATCGGTGGTTTGATTTTGATGGCAGGGAAAAAATTTCGTTTGTGAGATAGGAGATTCAAATTTAGAATCGACTTCACAAATCGGACCGCAATTTAAAATCAAAACAAAAACGGAAAGCAGAATAAGACCCATCCATGTTTTGAAAAGCGCGGCTTTCATACTGTCAGCTTAATGTCACGCACCGCTTGTCAATAAAAAAAGCAAGAGCATCACTTGAGAGTTGATTCTCATTCCTCTTAAACGAAATATAAAATGAGATATCCTTTCGAATTTTCAACCCCTCAACGTCATTCAGAAAAGTATCAGAGAATCCGATCGGCCGCGCATTCTTTTGATGTGGCACTGAATCTGGCAGAATGGTTTCAGATCCTGGAAGCGGGAACCGGATATCCGGTTCCCTGATCAAAGAAAGGAACAAGATTCACTCACGTTGTTCGAACTGATATCGGAATATATCATAATCGCGAAAGTCCTTATCGATATCGATGTTGAGATCCAGAATTTTACCTTCTCGAATATCATAAACCCAGCCGTGAAGCTGAAGCTCCTTGCCTTGGCTCCAGGCATTTTGAACGATCGTGGTCATACAAAGATTATAAACCTGTTCTCTCACGTTCAATTCCACAAGACGTTCGTGTTTTTTATCCTCATCCAAAATAGAACCAAGTTCCTTCCGATTCATCCGATAGACTTGTTTGATATCTCGCAACCAAGCGTCGATTAAACCGTGATATCTTCCGTCCACCGCGGCCTTGATTCCCCCGCATCCGTAATGACCGCAGACGACGATATGTTTCACCTTTAACACTTCCACCGAATACTGTAGAACGGACATCAGATTCATATCCGTATCGATCACAAGATTCGCTATGTTTCTGTGGACAAAAAGTTCCCCCGCATTCGTACCGGTCATTTCGTTTACCGAAATTCTGCTATCGGAACAAGAGATCAGAAGATATTGAGGAGCCTGGCCAAGCGCCAGATTTTTAAAATAATCCGGGTTATGCGAAAGTTTCTCCTCTACCCAGATCCGATTGTTTTCAAAAAGTTTTTCATAATCCTGTTGCGCAACGACATCCAAAGGTTTGTTTTTTATTTTTTCGTAGGAAGTCGTCACGTCGATGATCTCAAGTATGATGTTTTTAGACTCCGCGGAAATTTTGAAATCCTCGATGACTTCGAGAATATCCGGATCGATATACTTAGATTTCGATCCGTCTATGATCAAATGTGCGTTATCCGGAACACGATTGAGCTTATACAACATACTTGACTTGTTTAAAAACGAAACGTCTTCCGAAAGATCGATTCTGATCTCGACTCCGTAGTTCTTATCCTTTTTGTTGAACTCATACGGATTGAGAATATTTCTTCTCATGATAAAGAAGATCGCAAAAATACAACCCACTCCGATTCCGATCAAAATATCCGAGAACACGATCCCGATCACCGTGACCCCAAAAGGAAGAAACTGATCCATACCTTTTTTATACTGAGCTTTGAAGATTCTAAAATCCGTGAGCTTGTAACCCACGACCATAAGAACGGCGGCTAAGGATGATAAAGGAATTTTCGCAAGCAAACCCGGAATGAAAAGTAGAGAAATCAAAATCAATAAACCGTGTAAAAACGCGGAAAATCTTGTTCTTGCACCGGCATGGAGGTTCGCAGAACTTCGGATGATCACCGAGGTGATCGGAAGTCCTCCAAGAATTCCTGAAAAGAGATTTCCTGTTCCTTGTGCGATCAGTTCTCGATTTTTGGAAGCGATTCTTCTTCGAGGATCGATCTTTTCGATCGCATCCAAATTGAGTAAGGTTTCCAAACTCAAAACCACACAAAGTTTAATCGCGACCAAATAGATCAACTCGTTCTTCCATTCGGAAAGATTGGGAAAATAATCGTCCCTAAAAAGATCCAAAATACTTCCGAGTTGAATCGGCTGAATCAAATGCTCGCGACCGACCCCAAACACGGGCCAAATGACGGAAAAAACCTCATTGATCAAAATGGCGGCGACGATCGCGATCAAAGATCCGTGTATTAAAAATCTCTTATGCAGTTGAAAACGCTCCCAAAAAACGATGATTCCCAAGGAAACTGCAAAAAGAAAAATCGCCCCCGGGGTGAACCGATAAAATGCGTTCCAAATTTCTGTGAACGTATTTTCGCGATCGTTCTGAAAAAAATTAAAATCCCCTTCATAGTCCTTATCATATCCGACGGCGTGCGGAATCTGTTTTAAAATCAGAACAATTCCGATCGCCGCTAACATTCCCTTGATCACGGAAGAAGGAAAAAAATCCGCGAGAATTCCCGCTTTCAAAAATCCTAATAGGATTTGAAGAACCCCAGCGATACAGACAGCGAGAAGAAGATCGTTAAAATTTCCCAAGGTTTGGATCGAATCCAGGACTATAACGGTAAGTCCCGCCGCGGGCCCGCTCACGGACAAAGGGGACTTACTGATTAGAGAAACCACCACACCGCCTACGATTCCTCCGATCAAACCCGCGATGATCGGAGCGCCGGATGCAAATGCGATTCCGATACAAAGCGGCAAGGCGATTAAAAACACGACCAAACTGGCCGAAAAGTCGTGTCTCAGATCGCTCCAAGACATACGATTGAAAGATAAAAATGAATGCATAAAACTTCCCTTTGGGTTTAAAAACCCGATCGATTTTAAAATTTGTTAAATCGAAAAAGAGAGGTTTTCCGGAGGGGGGGTTTCTACTTTAGAATTTCGTTGAATCAAATTCAATTCGCAATGATCGGAATACGACACGAATTCCAAATAAAATCCGAACACAAACGAATCGTTGTTGGAAAGATATTCTTCCATTACAAGTTCGCCGGATTTCTCTTCTTCGTTTTCCTGCGGTTCCGCAGAAGAACTGGTCGCTTCGATCGGCGAAGTAGAGGCATTTTTACCAAAATCCGGAATCTGCAAAAAAGAAATCGCACAATAAAGAATCAAACAAGCGATGACCGCTGCATAAATTTTCCTTAGGTATGTTTCCATCAATTTCCGAATCTGTATTCCATTCTTGTCATTTTATTATGTTTTTCTTAGACCGGCCCAATTCGATTCTTACTCACTTTTTAAGTAGAAATCAAGAGATCGATACGAAAAAAACATACGCTTCTTCTCGGCAAAATCTTTTCCTAAATCATAGATTCGAAAAGAGTTAAATTCTACCCTTTCTTCTTTCTTTCAGATATTCAACCACCGCCGGCAACACGGAAATAATGATGATCGCAAAAATCACGATCTTAAAATTTCTTTTTACAAAGTCCAAATTTCCGAAAAAATAACCGCCAAAAATAAAAATCGCGATCCACAAAATTCCACCGATCACGTTATACGCGATGAACTTAGCATAGGTCATCGTTCCGATTCCGGCGACAAAAGGGGCAAAGGTACGAATGATCGGAATAAATCGAGCGATGATGATGGTTTTACCGCCGTAGGTTTCGTAAAATTTATGCGCCTTTGCCAAATGTTCCTTCTTAATCAAAGGGATTTTTTCTTTTTCCAAGATACGTTCACTCGTAAAATTGCCGATCGAGTAATTGACCGTATCCCCTAAGATAGCCGCGATGATCAGAAGAATCAAGGTACTAGTCAGATCCAAGGAACCCCTCGCAATAAACGCTCCGACCGCAAAAAGAAGGGAATCACCCGGAAGAAACGGAGTCACAACCAAACCCGTTTCCGCAAAAATAATTAAGAATAAGATGATATAAGTTCCGCTTTGATACGTCTGAATGATCGTATCCAGGTGTGTCTCTAAGTTTAAAAAGAAATCGAGAAAAAATTGAAGGGTTTCCAAGGTTCCTCCCTGCTCGATACGAGCCAGGTTCAATGATAATTCTATTTAGGATAGAATGTAGAGACAAGCAGACAAGTCAAACGCGTAAACTCTAAAAAAGAAGACGTTCTTCACCGGGACTATAACGAAATATTTTGGTGGGGTAATTCAAACGAATCAAATTGGAAGAAAGGCCTTTTCGATCCGGTTTGATTCTCGCGTCAAACTCCACCTCGTCACCCGTCTTTAGATTCATGGATTGAAACTTTCTAGAAAGATAAAAAAGCTGAGACTGAATGACCGGTTTTCCCGATATCAAAAGGCAAATATCTTGCAACAGAATTCTGGATTGTTCCGGATTCTTATGATTGAAAACGGAAACAACCGAGGCACGAAAACGGGTTCTCTTTCGAGGAAGAATGTGGACCGGATTTTGAGTTATGATTGTTTCAGCCATAGGAATCCTTATATACAAAAGCCCGGATTAGGATCAGCGAATCCTATCTTTTGATTTCTTTTGATAGAAGTACAGCCTTTTTCATCCTACGACCCGATCTCGAATATTAAAAAAACGAACCTCAATTCTCCTTTTAAAAAGCCCCTGGAACCGTAACGGATAGAGGTGAAAAATGAAAAACAAGGTTCGATACAGTGCCGCACAACAAGCGATCATCCTGGAAAATTCGCGATTTGTACAGGTTGTGGCCGCGGCAGGATCCGGCAAAACGAGCACGATGGTCGGTATCTTAGAAAGGATTCTCCAAGAAAATTTATTTCCCGAAGAATCGATCTTAGTTCTCACATTTTCCAGAAAAGCTGCCGGGGAAATTTTGGAAAGAATTCGGAAGGCAACCGGCAATGATAAGATCCGGGTTCAAACGTTCCATGCATATTGTTTGTATGCTTTGAGCAGATGGCATCCGCGATTCTCCGTTCAAAAACCGAAAGTCCTTTCCCCCGAAGACAAAAATCGATTCTTTCGGGAATATCTCAAACGAGAAAAATTCAAGATCGGCGGAATTCCTTACGAACTTTTTTGGGACGAAAACGTTTCTTATATTCGAGAGAATTTTTCGGATCTTTTGGAAAATCTTGAATTCGCTTATCAAAATTATAAAAACAAAAACGGATTCGTAGATTTTGAGGATCTCGTGACCTTGTTCTTAGACGGTTTAAAGTCGGATCACGAATGGACTCGAGAAGCAAAACAAAGTCTTCAAAAAATATTGGTGGATGAATTTCAAGATACAGATTTGGAACAACTCGCGTTTCTCCAATTTTTATCGGAAAGCGCTTCGATCACGGTAGTCGGTGACGACTCGCAGGCGATTTACGGATTCAGAGGGGCGACCCCGGAACCATTTTTAAAATTTAAGGAATTCTTTTCCGGTTCCGTAATTCATTTTTTAAACACAAATTATCGTTCGCTTCCTGAAATCATTCGGGTCTCGGATATTCCCATTCAAAAGAATCAAAACCGGATCAAAAAGGAGGTCATTCCGGCAAGAGACGGAAAGGCAATCGTGGGTAAAATCCCCATGGAAGAAATCACGGATTTAATTCCGTTTTTGATCCGTGCGATTCCCTCCTCTCAAGACAACGTAAGAATTTTATGCCGTTCAAACTTTAGAATCGGCGAATACGTTCGTTCCGGAATTCCGGAAAAATATCTGATGACGATTCACGCAAGTAAAGGGTTGGAATTTCATACAGTCTTTGTAGACCTCGCGGATGGTTGGAACGCAAGACCGGATTCGTTACAAAAAACGATCGAAGAGGAAAGAAGAATTCTTTATGTGGCTTTGTCCAGAGCCGAGAACAAGCTGTTGATTTTAGGAGCCGCAAAAAAATCCAGAAGAGAAACCATCGAAAACGAATTCTTTAGCTATTTCAAAAAACTAAAAACGATCCATCCGAACGATCTTTTGAAATCAAACTAAAATGAAAAGACAAACGAGACAATCAAATTTGAAACAGACGTCAGGACTTTTTTCTAAAAAGTTTTGATTGAATGGTTAAAAATATATGTCTGTCCGTGATTTTATTTCAAGACGGACTTCAAGTCCGTTGCAAGCAGATTTTCACAGAAATACTTTGTCGGAACAAATAAAAAGAACGCTTAAAAAGATTGACTATTGTTTCGAAAAATAATTCGCAGGAAATTTAAAAGAAAAACGAATTCTATTTTACTAATACACTATCGTAAAAATACATTCTTACAAAAAAATGATATCAAAATCTGTTCACCAATCGATCGGAAAATAATCTTTTAAGAATTTTCCACACCAATGTTTTCCGGTGATGATACCGTCAAAAAACGGATCACAGACCCTTGCGGCCCCGTCTACGATATCCAAAGGCGGTTGAAAATCGTGAAGCTCCTGTTTTCTCTGCGATAACTCGACGGGATCCTCGTCGGTGACCCATCCCGTATCCACCGCATTCATATAAATCCCGTCTTTTGCAAAATCACTCGCGGAAGTATGAGTCAGCATATTGAGTGCGGCCTTTGCCATATTGGTATGAGGATGTCTGTCTTCTTTTTTAAAACGATGAAACTTTCCTTCCATCGCGGAAACGTTTACGATATGTTTTTGTCCGGTGTTCTCTCTTCGCATAACAGACACAAGACGATTACAGAGAACAAAAGGGGCGACGGCGTTTACAAGCTGAACTTCAAGCATTTCGGAGGTTTGAATTTCTCCCAAACGTAGTCTCCAGCTATTGGTCTTTCTCAGATCTACCTGTTGTAAATCCGCGTCAACCTGGCCCTCGGGAAAAACAGTTTCCAGTTCGAAAGAATTATCGTGCGAATACGGAATCTGAGAAAGTTGCGCGGAAGACCGGATCCCCACTCCGGGTAATTTTCCGTTCCAGCTTACGGGTAGCGCGGTTTCATTCGCCAAATTTTCGCCGCCAAAAGACGTTAGACGCTCTTTACAATCCTGATGAAGTTTCAGAAGTTTTTGCGCGTTCTTAGGTAAATCATGAAACTCTAATAATTCGGATTGCATCAGATGCGCGTAAAAACCCGGCGGTCGGCGGACCGTTTGCGCCGCGTTATTGATCAGTATATCAAGACGATCTACGGTTTGTTCTATATAACTCGCAAAAAGTTCCACACTGGGAGTATGTCTAAGATCCAATCCGAAAATCTGCAAACGATCGCACCATGCCGCATAGTCTTCTTCTTTGGAAAAGCGGAGAGCGGCGTCGACGGGAAAACGGGTGGTAGCGATCACGGTTGCGCCTGCTTTTAAAAGCATCAGAGTGGATTGATAACCGATCTTCAATCGAGATCCTGTAATCAATGCGACTTGTCCGTGCAGAGACGCGGTTTGAAAACGTTTTTTATAATTCAATTCTCCGCATTCAGTACACATGGAATCGTAAAAAAAATGTAAACGTGTGTATTCTTTCTTACAGACATAACAGTTTCGAGGAGAAGTCAACTCGGGAGCATTCTGACTTTTCCAGATATCGGTTTGATCCGCGATTTGAAGCGGAGCTTTGAATACGGAAACGGTTCGAGCGGCGCGGATTCCGGTCGCGGCCCTGGCTTTTTTTTCCAAAGCGACGATTTCCTTTCGTCTGGAATGTTTGATCGTTTTATTTCGAATTCGAATTTCATTTCGATCCGGACGAGAAATTTTTCCGGCAACGATCATCAGAGCGATTCTTTGTTCTTCGGGAAGAGACGTCAGTAATTCTGGCGCCTCTGCCAAAGACTCAAGAAGACGAATACAACTTTCGATCTCTTCGGGAGAAAGATCTGTTTTGTTTTTTTTGGAGGAATCGTTTGTGGACATATACTTTCGAACGCGTTTGAGAAACAAAAAAAGGTCCAAGACAAGTTTCTCTCATTCCAACTATACCGAAAAAAACAGTCGATTGAGCAACTCAATTTCGGAATGAAAAGCCGTCCGAGAAAAAAGGAAAACGCCCCGATCACAGGTTGTTCATTACTATTTTAACGCATTTTATCAAAAATTAGTTTCAAAAATAAATTCCCATACTAGATTTCAAAATAAAAGGAGAATTCAATGATAAGAAAAGTGTCGCTCATGATTTTTTTACTTGGCCTGATACTGACGGCCGGGGTAACACATGCAGGCAACGTTCAATCGGGTTGTACATTCAACGGGAAAAAGCTTTTCGGAAAGATTCAAATCGTGACTAGCTTTCCGGATGTGAAAGTGCAGGAAGTGACTAGCTTTCCGGATCTAAAAGTGCAAAAGGTATCCTCGTTTGCTGATTCGTGCGGTAAATGGGAAATCGTAAATTCATTTCCTGATACCAAAGTTCAGTTCGTAACCAGTTTTCCGGATATCAAAATCCAATACGTGACGAGCTTTCCGGGACCGAATTGAGTTAGAACCGAAAAATTGAATTTCGATTTACAGAGAAAGAGAACTCTTTGTAAATCGGAATCTATAAAATACGACTATCCCTCCGCAAATCCCAATCGCATTCCACCCGTTAGTTTATTTTGAATCGGAAACCCAATCTACATCAAATCAATAATCAAAGTTTGGCGAATTGTGTTTTCAGGATCGAGTCAATCCCGTATCCCTTTTAAAATCGGAATGTTTTCTATAAATTTTGCCGTACACAAATCGAAATAAAACGTTGTAGAATTTATATCGAAAATCCTTACGCTTGATCCTATAAAAATCAGAATCAAGCCGGCTGTTATCTGAACCAAAACGTTACCAAGAACGGTCTAAAGCGGAAATCATAAATATCGTATCAAAAGAGTTTGGAATGAAAGAAATTATCAATTGGTTATCCGGTCCCAAGTCCAGAAATCTGGAAGCAAAAGAATTATTAGAAGAGCTCAACCAAAGACTGATCGATTCCGGAATTCCGGTCTGGAGATTTTTTACGAGCATTCCAACCATGCACCCCGAAGTAATGGTGAGATCGATCATTTGGACAAACGGCGAAAAAACACAGATGCTCTTCATTCCTCACGGAGCTCTAAAAGAACAACAATACATCGACAGTCCCATCTATTTGATCCGAGAGGGAAAAAAAGAATTCATCCGTTGTAAATTGGTGGGACCGGAAGCCGATCTATCGTATCCAATCTGCGTCGATTTAAAAGAAAAAGGCGCTACCGATTACTGCATCTTTCCCGCCACGTTCAGTCTCAATATAGGAAGTGTCGTCTCTTGGACGACAAACGCGCCCGGAGGTTTTACGGAAGAACAGATCGAATCCTTTAGATCTATTTTGGGAGTATTGTCCTTACGTTTGGATTTGGAATCCAGAAAATTCGCGGTTAACGAATTACTCGAAGTCTATTTGGGATCCAATGCCGCCAAACGTGTGTTATCCGGAGAATTCAGACGAGGGACCGGTGAAACGATTTATGCCGCGATTCTTTGCGCAGACCTGAGGGACTTTTCTTCTCTGAGCGAAAACAATTCACCCAAAAAAATCGTAGAGCACTTGGACAATTATTTTGAACTCACAGCCCAGCCGATTCAGGAAGAAAAAGGAGAAATTCTCAAATTTATAGGAGACGCGATTCTTGCGGTATTTCCCGTTAAGGACGATCCATATGAAGCTTGTCTTTCCGCGCTAAGAGCAGCGCAAAAAATCAAAAAATCGACCCTTCAATGGAACCAAGAACATCCGGAAACGCCGATCTCTTTGGGAATGGCCTTAAACGTAGGAGACGTAGTTTATGGAAACGTAGGCGCCAAAGACAGACTCGATTTTACAGTTATCGGAAACGCGGTCAACCAAGCCTTTCGAGTCGAATCTCTTTGTAAAGATTTTGGAAAGAATATTTTGACAACGGAAACTTTTGCGGAAAAGATCGGAAAAGAAAACTTTGAGTTGATCGGAGCGAAAAATCTTAAGGGAATCACCGGAGAAAGGAACATCTATTCTCCGTTGGATTAGAATCGTGAGGAAAAATTAAAAAAGAGAATTATAAAATATGCCGTAGTTCCGACCAAGCGGAGCACAAAAAAATTCTTGAATAAAAGTTTATCTTTGTGATAGAGAAATTTCTCTCGATTCCCTAACGAACCCAATTCAAGGCGTGCGCACTTTTGTTTCACGGATGATGTAGGAACTACTACGCTACCATTTCAAAAAGAAAAACTTCTGTAGGAGTTCCTACAAAATGAAGAATGAAAGATTTTCTTGAAAGAATGCAGTTTTTATGATATAAAAAAATTTTTCGATTTTTTTCCCTGCAACGCGCCTCAAGGAAGCATTGTATTGCATCAACCCCTCCCACCTGTCAAACGACCAGCAGGAAATCTGCGATATTGAGTTTAGAAGGCAGATCCTACGATTTTACTGAGGATTGTGGGAGTTCCTACACGAAGCTTACGGAATTTTCAAAGAATGAATACCAAGTCAAATTTTTCGCGTGATCGACTCAAGGATGGTCCGAGCCTTTTTGAAACGAAATTGTCCCTCAAACTCAGCGCGTCGCGCTATAGATTGGTCCGCAGGGGAGATAGCTTGTTTTCAGGACGCAATGCAATTGAAGCGAGGAGAAGTTTTTCCCCTCGCTAAATTGATGTTAGTGGAGAATCTTATCCAGCCGCGTATTGGTCCATTAGAGATTTTGCAATTACTCGAAGAGCCATCACTTCTTCCGCGCCTTCAAAGATGGAGAACACACGGGCATCCACAAAATAACGGGAAACCGCGTATTCTTCCGCATAACCCATTCCGCCGTGAATCTGCATCGCCTCTCTGGTCACCCATTCCGCGACCTTGGAAGCGTAGAATTTAATCAGAGTTGCTTCCATCTGTCCTTTGTGATCATCCAGAAGATTTGCTACGTGATTTGAAAACTGACGAGATGCCTGAAGAATCGTCGCCATTCTCGCAATTTTATACTTAGTCAGATTGTATTCGAAAATCGGTTTTTGAAAAACCGCTCTTTCTTGAGCATAACGAAGTGCAGCTTCGAGAGCGGCTTGCATCACACCATGAGCACGAGCTGCGGTTTGAATTCTTCCACCCGCAAAACCTTCCATCTGAAAGTAAAATCCTTTTCCTCTTCCTGCTTCTCCACCTAACAGATTGTCAGCGGGAACAAAGTAGTTGTCAAAGGAAACTTCGAAGGAGTGCATCCCGCGATAACCGATCGTGCCGATCGCCTTTCCTTCGATCTTTCCACCTTCAGGTTGAGTATAAGTAAATTCGTGACCGGGAAAGCTCGGTTTCTCGGCAAGAAGAATGGAAAGTCCCTTGTGTTTCAGGGAAGGATCAGACTCGGTTCTGCAAAGAATCAGAAGAAGATTTGCATAACCCGCAAACGTACACCAAGTCTTCACGCCATTAATCACCCAACCGCCGTTTGCGGGCTTTGCGGTCACCGAAACTCCGGCAACATCGGAACCGTAATTCGGCTCGGTCACCATGATGCCCGCCATTCTTTCTCCGGATGCAAGAAGAGGAAGCCACTTGTCTTTCTGTTCTTGAGTTCCACCTTTCAGAAGTGCCTTGGACATGATTTCAGGTCTTGTGATCAAAGATCCCGCGATTCCCAAACCGCCTCTGGAAAGTTCTTCGGTAACAACGAGCATGGAAAGATTATCCGGTTTGTCGTCCGGTTGAATTCCACCGTAAGATTCGGGAATACAAAGACCAAAACATCCCATATCCTTGAGTCCGCCGATGATATCCTCGGGAATGATATCGTCGCTTCTATGAACGTGTTCCGCGTGCGGCATGACAACGTCTTCCGCAAACTTCTTAAAAGTCTGACGGAAAAGTTCGTGATCTTCGTCGATTCCGTAAGAACCAAAATGACCTTTTGCAACGATCTTATCCGCGATCTCATTGTAGTTCTCGATCGCCATCGCGTCTTGGAGAAACTGATTGATTTCTTCGTTAAAAATTCTCGAAACTAAATCGGAAGACTTGATTCCGTATTCGGAAGGACGAGAGCTGATTTCGGAACGGACGTGATTGACGGTTTCAGCCGCAAAAACCACCGCCATTTCTTGCTCAAGATCACCGGTTCCAAGAGCGGCATTCCAAGCATACTCTACAAACTTTTCTGCAATCTTTTGTTCAGCGGTAAGCCATGCGATTTGATATTGGACAAGTTGATTTGCGTCCATCTTATCTACGGAAACTTTTCCGTTTACGCTGCAACGTGCAGCAAGGGCTTTGGTAACGTCCTCGATCACTCCTGCGGAGATAGAAAGAGCTTTTTTAGCGGTCGCTTGATCAACGACGGTCTTAGTTGCGCTCATGGGTTTTTAATCCTGAAGTAAAAAATTCGAATCTGATAACTACAAAATCATAACTTCTTCCCTTGTCATTTGCTTTTTGAACATCATTCTCACAAGGAACGGACTTCTTGCGAAAGCAATCGAAAGAATTGTATTATGTCGGAAAGAGCGAGCGACTCTCCTTCCGTCCTTGCTTTATCAGGAGAGCAATTAAAACGTTGAGTTTGCATGCATCGCTTTCTGCGAAAAATCAAAATCATCCCGGATTTTTGAAATTATTATTTTTCCAACTTGTCTTTGATTTTTATATTTTGCTTTCATTCCGCGGAAACTTGAAAAGACTCTTCACTCGTACACGCGGTGAGGTAAGACTTACTTTGAAAATCGAGAAAATACAAAAACGTTTAGAAAAACTTGAGAATGAGATCGTATCCCTCAAAAAGGAAGTCCTCGCATATACGTTAAACGAAACGAAAAAAAAAGCGGAATTGTTTTCTCCTCCGATCTCGCAACCTGCCACGCCGATCGAAAAGCCCAAAAGTCGCGAATGGGAACTTTTTTTAGGCGGCAATCTTTTGGGAAAATTCGGATTACTTTCGATTCTCCTTGCCAGCGTTTGGTTTATTAAGTTTGCTTTTGACAACCGCTGGGTCAACGAATCCGGTAGAATTTTGATCGGACTATCGATCGGCTTCGGTGTTTCGTTTGCGGGTCTCAGATTGGCCGGAAAGAATTTTCGCGTTTTACCCGAATCCGTTTTAGGCGCAGGATTTTCGATCGTATATTTGAGTTTGTTCGGAGCTTACTATTACTACGACCTTTTCTCGCTCTCCGAAACATTTCTGTATCTTTCTTTATTAAGCGTATTCTCATCCGGTTTGGCCTATTGGATTCGTAGAGAGATATTGTATATCTTCGGATTGATAGGATCCGTTCTATCCCCAATTCTGATTTCTCAAGGGGAGAATTCTTATCGGTTTCTATTTGGATATTTATTCTTTTTGAATATGATTCACTTCTTAATCACAAGAAAAATTCCTTGGATCGTATCCTCTTTTCTTTTATTGATTTCAAACTTTACGATGTATTATTTCTGGGCAGAAAAAAATATAAATCAGAGTGGATTCATCGTTCCATTTTTGTTCATCAATGCGACGTATTTGTTGTTTCTCTACGAAAAGATTTTTTTATTTCCTAAATTATCCGAAACTACGAAAGATACAGGCGCAATATTTACACAATGGAATTCAATTTTTTTTCCGATCTTTCTCGTTTTAAATTCCCTCTGTTTCGGATTTACGGGATACTATCAAATACGTGAATTTTATCCGAACACAAGCGCTCATTTTTTTCTCTATGGGGCGCTGCTTCTTGCGTTGCTGATCCACTTCACTCGAAAAAAATCGAAATTTGTCTTCAAACAACAAGATCATGAAATTTTCGAAACGGTTCAGTTCGGCCTTCTTTTAGGTTTCACATTTACCTCGCTCTCCGATTTTTCGGAAGACAACTGGCTTACGTTTTCATGGATATCCTTCGCAGGCACGCTTTCCTTGTTAAGCGTCAATTTAAAAAACATTCAGATTCGGATGATTGCTATCATATTTTGGATGATCGCATTGTTCCGATTGTATTTTCTAAATCATATCGACGACGTGGATAGAATTTTCCTACTCAACGAACGTTTTGGCTTATACATCCTCGCGTCTTTATTCCTTTTTGGAACCTACTATATTCAAAAAAACAAAACCGAATTCGAATTGAATCGAGGATTTATATACATGGGAATCGTCACTGCAATATCAGGGACCTTAGTAGACGTTTACCATACGGTTCATAACGAACACTACAGAAATTTAGGATATTCTTATGTCCTTGCTTTTTACTCTTCTTTGTTTCTTTTCTTCGGGTTCAAATACTCGTTCAAATCTCTTAGGATCGCAGGTATAATCGTGTCTATGACTTTAGTGGGAAAATTATTTTTATACGATATTTGGACGATGAGTATGATCGTTCGAATTATCGCCGGTTTTACTCTCGGCATCGGTTTTGTCCTGATCAGCGTCTATTATCAAAAGTTTAAGGACAAAATCGCGATCTCAAAAAACGTCGGCGGCCTATTCCTATTTTTTGTTATGATTTTCGGTTCGCCTCTTGTTTCTTCTTTAAAAGCGGAAACGATAAATACAAAAGGATATCGATATTATAAGGAAATTCAAATTTCCAAAATCGATCCAAAGAAAAAGAACACGGAAGAAGAGTCTATCGTTTACGGAAAAATAAAATTGGACGAAGACATCGTCAGACATTCGGGAATCAACGATAGAAGAATCCTCCACAATGGTCGAGTCGTTCCGTTTATTTCGCGGAATACGCTCGCCGTCCCCGGCGATTCCGGAGAAATCGGAATCAAACTTCTTTTCGAAGAAAAAATTCAAAATAACCGAAACTATGTATTAAAACTCCCTAATATTTCTTCGAAATCTCGATACTCTTCGATCTTTGCGACGGGCCTAGGAGAATACGAGGTAAAAGGAAGTATCTATTTGGGTAAGAATCCGGAAGATCTACGATTCGGTTCCGAGTTTACCGTTTACAGTTATGCCGGAGAAGACGCTTCCAATCAAATTCATTTTGAAGCTCGCAAAGAAGATACGTATGTACGAATCGAAACAAAGTCGCCGGTAAGCCTGACATTTTCCAAGGCGACTTATAAACCGATAATCGAGGTTGAGGAATTCAAAAGAGTATTAGAAAGATCCGATCTGGAATTCGGCTTTAATGCGGATACAAAATCGAGCGTATTTTATTTTAGAAATCCGATGAAGATCCCGGTTCACAGGGTCGTCCTCCATATCAAAGAAAAAAAATACCAACGCGATGTAACCGTGTTTTATAAAAATTCTTCCAAAGAATTCGAATCATTAACAACCCACACGATTCTCAATAAACCGAATACAAAGTCGGATACAAATTTGGTTTTCTTAAACCCGATCGCTTCCGAATTAAAATTTGAAATCTACGACGGGGACGATTTACCGTTGACATTGGAAAAAATGGAAATATTCATTCTTCAAGAGGAAATCGTATTCCCAATCAACTTGGAAGAATTAGAGGAAGACTCCAATCGGGATTTTAAAATTTTTTACGGAAATCCGTATTCGCAAAAAGCCGAATTTGACTTTTCAAAAACATTTTCAGAATCCGTATCTCAACAGGAAATGATCGTCACGGAAGAACATGAAAATGAAAATTTTGGCTATTCCATAACCGAGCCTCCGGTTTCCACTTGGATCCTGCGGGCATTCTTTTTTTTAGGACTTACGGTTTTGACTTTTTTAACGTATAAAGTTTTCCGTTTCCAAACTTCCGCTGCGAGCAAGGAATGATAAAAAGTTTGAATCGAATTCTTCATTTTTTTATTTACTCGACTATCTTGTTTTTTCTTTTGGCAACGTATGTTTCGTGTAATTCTCTTACAACAAAACGCGTTTTAAAAAATCCGATTTCGTTTACTAAAATTACGGAAGCGCGTGAGTTTCTGGAAAGGTTAGAAATCTATCTTAAGACGATCCTCGATCTGATTCAAAGAAATCGGATGCTTGCGGTCCAAAGTGCAAACGGGGTTTATATGGAAGAAGATGTGTTGTTTCAAGAAATACTCAAAGAAATTTGTAGAATTCGCGAAAGCGCTCATTTCAAAAATGAAATGCTGTTTGAAACGGAAGGTCCCCCCTCGAGAAACATGTCTCTGCAAATCGATGCACACAGTTCCGCGATTCGATTTCCGTTACCGGAGTTAGCACCTGAAAAAATCGGCATTTCTTCCTGTGATTCCAAAAATTTCAAAAGTAAGATCAACGTAAAAACACCCGATTTTGCCATTCAATCCCTAAACATTATCGACAAAGCTCTTTCTATCGTTAGTTTTGAACTGTACAGAGTCGGGGTCTTGTCGGAGCGGTTAGATCATAGCCAACGCTTGCAGGAATCGTTAGATCGATCGGAACAAAAATCAAAGCAAAATTCCAAACTAAAACCGCGATGAAAAGGAACGTTCCAATCGAGTCGAATTTTAAAACGACATTTGTCAAAGTGCAAAAAATTATTTCACAATATAATCCTGAGCTTTGTAGAGAACCGTAAGCCTCGCGAATGGAGAGATGGGATAAAGAATCGCCAATGAGATTTTTCTTTTAAAAGGACGCGTAACGCTAAATAGGAAAGATAAAGTAATGAAATACTCAGGATATACATCCCGGCAAGATTTCCTCATTTGCCGAAAATTCCCCGGATGGAAATCAGAAACGATAACCGACCCTCGGAGCTCTGTAGGTCGTATCAAAACCGATCGGCCGTTGAAAACTCAAACTCGAAATCGATTTGGAATCAAAATAAAAAACTTGTCCGTCGTATCCGACTCCTAAATCTCCTTCTCTTCCTTTAAAAGGATCGCGCCGCTCGAAGATTCGCTTGAATTCTTTTCCATTCATTCTTCTCCAAAACTCACCATCGAAGAAAGATTCCATTCGGAGCGGGACTAGATCGCGACAGTCACGAGTCCCTAAAAAAGTCAGAATCAAAAGTCCGTTTAAGGGAGAATCTAATTTGCGAAACCAAGATTCAAATTTCATAAATTAACCAGGCAATCCGAGTTTTCTTCTGAGAAGTTTCAATGGAAAGTGCATTGCTTGTTTTAACATCCTTTGATTGAAAGAAGAGTTGGAAAAAATATAATGAATTCCGATTTCTTGAATCGTTCCCCGATTTTTTGCAAGGATCCAAAGCGCCTCCATGTGAAACTCAAAGACGATCATTCCAACTTGGATTGAGAGATCCAAGTAAACACTCTTTGGGAATACTTTCGATATCTGGAAGTGGGTGCACCTGCGGTGTCAAAAAGGATTTGAAAATGAATTCGGGGGAATCCAGAGAAGAAACGAAAATTGTGGGAACTACCACGTTTCAAGAAAGCTCTTCTTGAATACGAAAATTGTGGGAACTACTACAAAAAGCGGGTGTTATAAAAAAAATCTTACGAAGACTGATTGCGGACTAAAGAGGTACGGATCCGAAGGAGATTATTTTTAATCTTTCTCTTTTGATCGTTCGTGAGAAAAATTTCCTTTCTCTCCGCCCTTTGGATCACGAGATCCGCTTTGGTAACAAATTCGATCGCGGCGTCATCTAGAGATTCTCTGTTTTTCTGTTTTTTCCGAAAGACGTTAAGAGCTTTTTGAACCTCGATCAGTTCTTGAGTGACGGTTTTGATTTCTAAATCGGAGCTTGTCATACTTCTAAATTGCAAATCAATCGCAGACGATTGAATTTCCTATTTTAAGATTCGGTCACAGAATTCGTTTTCTGTACAGAACAATTTTGTATTTTGCAAAATCCGATTCGGAAAACGATAAAGAAAAGACGAAATTGTTCCGACAGGCATATATTTTAAAAAAGGACTTGAAATCGGACTTCAAGTCCCTCCTAAAGTAAAATTCACAGGGAAATACGGAACCACAAAATCCTGTCTCAGTCGTAAAGGACGTCTATATATTTTTTCTTCGCTTCCAAGTGTTCCTTAAGAGTTTTTGCAAAGTAATGATATCCGTCCCCTTTCAACAGGAAAAACAGATATTCCGATTCTTTTGGATAAAAAGCAGCCTCTAAAGCAGGAAAACCGGGATTGGAAATCGGCCCTGGCGGAAATCCTTTGTTCAGATATGTATTGTATGGAGAAACAATTTTCAGATCTTTTTCAAAAATTCGACTGTGAGGTTTGTCAAAAAGATATTGAATTGTAGCACAAGATTCCAAAGGCATATCGCGTTTGAGACGATTATTAAAAACCCCGGCCATCAAAGGTCTTTCTTCGTTTCTCTTTGCTTCGCGCTCCACGACGGACGAAAGAATTACATATTTATGAAGTTCCGCGGGAGAAAGATCTTTCGCCTTATCAATCTTTGCGATCCGAACATAAAACCGCTTGATCATCATCCGAACGATCTTATCCACCGGAAAGTTGATGGGAATGCTGTATGTCTCCGGAAACAAATATCCTTCCGCGGAATTTGCGGGAATCTTAAATTCTCTTAAAAGTTCCGGATTGCTTGCCGCGAGCAAAAGATCCTGACGTTTGGAAATAAGTTTTTTCGAAGTAAGAAGATCTCCTATCTGACGATTGTTATATCCTTCCGGAATTGTAAAGTTTACAAGCTTTACCTTTCCTTCTGTGATCACTTGGAGAATTTTGCGAGAATCCATTCCGTCGTTGATCTCATAAAGACCTTGTTTGATCTTTCCCGCACTGCGAGTAAAACGAACCAAATAAAGAAAGTATTTGGAAGACTTGATCATTCCGTGAGTGGAAAGAGTTTCCACGATCTTGCCGGGGGTATCGCCGGATTCGATCAGAAGATCCAACTTGGTTTGTCCGGAACCTACCGCCCCACCTTTGAGTTCGTCGATTACAAAAAAAGCGGTAACCGCTAACAAAAGAAGAACTCCTACAAAAAGTCCGGAGAGAATCAGAAATTTTTTAAAATTCATAAGTCCTATTATTTCCTTCGGTAAGTTTCCTCGAATTATGAGTCAGAATGTAATTTTAGGTCGTTTCTGGAAGAAAATTTCTCGGAATCGGAAGGACTTGCCATTCTCCCCCAGGCATTCTTTCTCTAAAAAAACAACTGTAATAACCTTCGTGGCAAGCGGCAACTTCCTGTTTTACTTGATAGACCAAAAAAGAACAATCCTCCGGAGAAAGAATTCTGAGAATTTTTTGGGTATGACCGGAAGTATCCCCTTTTTTCCAGAGTTGATTTCTGGAACGACTGAAGTAATGTGCAAATCCGGTTTCCAAAGAAAGCCTTTGGCTTTCCTCATTCCCAAACGCCTGCATGAGAATCTGACCTTCCGGATCGATCGCAACCACAGGAATCAACTCCGTTTCCTGAAGAGGAAGGAGATCCCGCATTTTAAAAAAGTCCAAAGGAAAAAAGCTCGAATGAAGAAACAAAACGGTGTCTTCGTCGCAATCCACTTCTTCATGAACTCCTTCGGGAAGATGTTTTCTCAACTCGGGCAGGTCTTCTTCCAAAATTCGAGTCAGGGAAGAAATCTCCCTGCCTGGACTTTGAGCGCGAATTACTGTAATTTTGCGGGAACTCATAGCTGATTTAAAAAAGTAGGAACTCCTAAAACCAGGGTTTTTAAAATTCCGATCGAGTCCATACCAAACTGAAAAAACCAGAGCGCCCGGCAAATGTGGGAACTCCCTCTTTTTCCAAAACAATGAGAAGAATCAGCCGTTTTCCAATAAAAGTAGGAACTCCTTCTACTTGGACGATTGAAATTTCCCAAGAAACAACTTTGATTTCATTTTTTAGAATCCAAACAAACTAAAGACGGACTATCTGAAATAGCGCTCTGATCTATTCCGATTTTTCTATGAATTCTCTGGATTTGGAATTTACTCCGCAACAACTGCGTTCCACAAAAAAGATTTTCTACCGATTTTGCAGTTCGTCTTATCAATTTGATCTTTACTACACTTACTGATTTTTTTTGAAAGTCCCGACATCCAGTTTTTATTTTTAGCTTTTACGGAAAAGATGTAAGGAAGAAGTTCGCCTTCACGCTGTCGGTTAAAATGATTCCGTAATTTCCGTGACTCTGATTTCGCGCGCTTCACGGAATATTCGTAATTTGCGACAGCAGGGGTCTATGGCTATCACAAGTCAGATTCGCGAGCCACTTTTGATTGGAGAGGCAATTCTACAAGATTGGGAAAAAGCAGGACTGGCCAAGCCCTCTCTATTAAAACCGCTGATCGCTACGATCGAGCAAAATCAAATCACTAAGCTTTTAGGCAGTTTATCTGTAATTGACAAAGGAAATTTACAACGAGTCATTCACTCGATTTTGGAATATGCCGTAGAATAAAGCTGCATGGAATCTTGTTCGTATTTCGATTGTATTTGGTTTTGGATTTTTGTCTTCGAAAATATCCTTCTCTATTTCTTCTGGAAAGTTCCACCGTCTCTTTGTATCCAAGGAATTCAAACTTTCGTAAACAAGTTTAGAAATTACTTCAAAATCAAAAGCAAAGGACGGCCTAACGAATATTGGAAAATCTACTACCATGTCCTTGATATGCACAGAAAAAATATGGATTGGGGAGCTTCCAGAATTCATGGTGAGATTTTAAAACTCGGTTTCAATCCTTCCTTGTCTACGGTAAAGAGAATCATCAAGAGGATCTTGAAACGATTGTACCCGTCCGGAAATTGGAAGTATTGGTTGCAATTACTCAATCACTTCAAAGGTGAAATCGTCGCAATGGATCTTTGCAGGATTCAGACGATCTACGGAACGACTCTGTATTCTCTCGCATTCATTCATCATCGTTCCAGAAAAATCATTCACTTCAACATCGCTCTCAATCTGGAGTTCCCCCGAAAAAACGGACAGGTTCATACAGTAATTTGTTCTCTGAACTCGACAGGGCTAAGATAGCCTAAAGCCGAGTGTCTTCTCCTTCTGTTGTAGTATCTTTCGATATAGTCAAACAGAAAATATTTCGCATCCTTAATAGTGTTGAATTTCCTTCTGTAAACTTCTTCTACCTTTAGAGTTTTAAAGAAAGATTCCATCGGAGCATTGTCGTAGCAGTTACCTTTCCTGCTCATGCTTTGGATGAACTCATTTTTACTTAAAGCTTTTCTAAAATCTTCGCTGGCATATTGGACTCCTCTATCCGAGTGGAATATAACTGCTTTCGGGGATCTCCTCCGCATTAAAGCCTTTTCGAATGCATGAAGAAGATGCCTTGCCTCAAGGGTAGGCGCTAACTCCCAACCGATGATTTCTCGATTGTAGAGATCCTTGATTGCAAAGAGATAGGACCATCTTCCGGCAATAGGTATGTAGGTGATATCCGAGAGCCAAATCTTATTTAAGGAGAATGTCTTAAAATCCTGATTCAAAAGATTTTGAGCTACTGGGAGTTTATGCTTAGAATTGGTGGTTACAGGATGAAAAGAACGTTTCCGAACGGCCTTTAAGCCCATTACATGCATTCTCTTGTAAACTCGGTTCTTTGAAACGAGATTCGATTCTGCTCGCAGGTCCTGATGAATTCGTAAATAACCGGCTCTGCCTTCATTCTCCCCATAAAGTCGCTGGATGTTTTTATCCAATTCGCGATTGGCTTTAGACCTCCCGCTTTCTGGTCTTTTCAGCCAGCTGTAATACCCACTCTTCGATACATCAAGAACGTTGCACATCTTCTCAAGTCGAAAAGGAATGTGATTCGTTTTAATAAACGAATACTTCAACTGCGGGGTTTCAAGAAGATGGCCACGGACTTTTTTAGGATCTCCCTCTCCTCCGTCACTTCCGCTAACTGTTTTTCGAGGCGATCTACTTTGTCCTGAAGCGCATCTTTGAACGGACCCTCATCCGTCAGATATTTCTTCTTCCAATTTCTTAGCGTATTTATCGATACACCTAAATCATTCGATAGTTGGCCTAAGGACTTACTTGTCTTGAGCAAAAGGTCGACTGCATTCTTTTGAAATTCTTCATCATATTGGGATTTACGGGACATGCTTTTTTCATCCTTTATTGTTGCATAGACGTGTCCACTAAATCGGGGGAACTCCAATCCAACCAGAGAATGGATCTTGAGACAAATCGAGGAGGCGAGGCTTCATTGTCCAGAGTTTGAAATTCTACTTCGAGACAACGATGTTCTCTTTTCCGGAAGAAAAATTCTCCAGGGATTGCAAGAGTTGGGAATTCGATCGCTTCACACTCCACCCGCTTCCCCTTGGTGCAACGGGATCATGGAACGATGGTTCGGTTCGTTAAGAAGGGAATGTTTTAATCACATTCCGGTTTTGTCTTTGAACCACGCGCACCGCGTTGCACAGGAATACATTGAATACTACAATCAATGGAGGCCGCATCTTGCTTTGAACAAGGATTCACCTTGTGGTAGGGTCGTTACATTTCCAACTCCTACCTCCAAGGTTATCAAACGAAAAGTTTTGGGAGGTTTACATCATGTTTACTCACATTCCGAGGTCGCTTAGTGAAAACTCACTTAACATGTGTTAGTTGGCAAATTAACAAACACTAAACAAACGACGGTTTTTGAACCAGGACATTCTGAGATTACCTACCTTTCCAGGTTCCATATCTAAATTGTACTTTTTAAATTCAGGACTGATTGAGCTGTAATACTCGTATGCCTTTTCTTTCAGACTTTTTTCAGCAAAGATCCCCATATACCCCGCCAAACCTAAAATGTAATAGTTAAGAGTTGATCTTACACTCCTTAAAATAAATAAGGAGAAAAAAGATGACAACGGCACAAAAAATAATCAAGAACAAGGTAGGTCTTTTGAAGTTAGCAGAGACCTTAGGGAACGTCTCAAAGGCGTGTAACGTTATGGGCTATTCACGGGATAGTTTCTATCGTTTTCAAGAGTTATATGAGAAAGGAGGCGAACTCGCTCTCCAGGATCTGAGTAGACGTAAACCGAATCCTAAAAATCGTATCGAACCTGAAAAAGAAGAAGCGGTAAAAAAAATGGCGATCGACTTTCCTGCTTACGGTCAACAGAGAGCATCGAATGAATTGAAAAAACAAGGAATCATAGTAGCACCTGCGACCGTTCGTAGTGTATGGGTTCGTCACGATCTGGAGACCTTTCAAAAAAGACTGAAGGCTTTAGAGGCGTTCATGGCTCAAGGGAATTCTCCCGTATTAACCGAATCACAAGTGCAGGCATTAGAAAGAAGAAAATTAGAAAAGCAAGTTGAAGGTGAGATAGAAACAGAACACCCAGGATACTTAGGATGTCAAGATACGTATTACGTGGGCACAATCAAAGGCGTAGGAAGGATTTACCAACAGACCTTTATCGATTCCTATTCTAAAGTGGCGATGGCAAAACTTTACGATAGAAAAAATGCTTTAGTAGCAGCCGATATGTTAAACGACAAAGTGATTCCTTGGTTCGAAGAAGAAGGCCTTCGCTTGTTGAGAATTTTAACGGATAGAGGGACCGAGTATTGCGGAAATAGAGAACACCATGAATTTCAGTTGTTCCTTGCTTTGGAAGATATAGACCATTCAAAAACAAAAGCAAGGCATCCTCAATCTAATGGAATTTGTGAAAGATTTCACCGAACCATTCAAGACGAATTTTATGCCATTGCTTTCAGGAAAAAGGTATACAGCTCGATTGAAGATTTGCAAAAAGATTTGGATCAGTGGATCGATTCGTATAATAACGAAAGAACACATCAAGGCAAGTATTGTTTTGGTAAAACTCCGATACAGACTTTTCTTGACACGAAGGAATTAGCTAAGAATAAGTATCTCGACAACTTACAATTTTCGTAATAAACAGGAACACGGAGTGTCAGATCTTATTTTGGCTATTGGTAGTGTCATGAATACTGTGTAAATAACTTTCTTTAAAACGAATCTAATTTCAATCGATCTCCGAAAATAATTGAAAACTGATTCATTGCTTTTCCCCAATCTTGAATCGGCATGGTCCATTTTTTAGACATATTATTCAACGCTAAATAGAGAAGCTTGACTGCCGCCTCATCGGTAGGAAAGGATCCCCGATTCTTGATTATTTTTCTTAGACCCATATTCATAGATTCGATAGCGTTTGTAGTGTATATCGCCTTACGAATATTAGGTGGGTAAGCCAAAAAAGGAATCACCGATTCCCAATTACTTCTCCAGGACTTGCTGATCATCGGATACTGACTGTCCCACTTGGCAGAAAAATCATCAAGGCTTTTCTTTGCGATCTCTTCCGATGGAGATTTGTAGATGGCCTTTAGGTCGATTACCAACTCTTTCTTCTGTTTGTAAGAAACCCATTTCAAAGAATTCCTCACCATATGAACGATACAAAGCTGAACTTGTGCATTAGGAAAGACTGATATGATCGTATCCGGAAATCCTTTTAGTCCGTCGACACAAGCGATTAAAATATCTTCGACCCCTCGATTCTTTAAATCGGTTAAAATCTGAAGCCAGAACTTTGCTCCTTCGGTTCTTTCTACCCAGATCCCAAGAATCTCCTTTGTGCCCTGTAGATTGATTCCTAAAGCCAAATAAAAGGCTTTGTTCACGACGTGATTGCCATCTCTTACCTTCACGATCAGCGCATCCATAATGAGAATCGGATACACTTTGTCCAAGGGGCGGTTCTGCCACTCGATCACCGTTTCCATTACGGAATCCGTTACTTGAGAAATTAGATCCGCTGAGACTTCGACTTGGTAGATTTCTTTGAGATGTCCGGAAATTTCTCGAGTTGTCATTCCACGAGAATACATCGAGATGATCTTTTCATCGAATCCCGTAAAGCGTGTCTGTCCTTTCTGAATGATCTGAGGTTCGAAACTTCCGTTCCTATCTCGAGGAACTTCCAAATCGATAGAGCCAAAGTCTCCTTTGAGCTTTTTGCTACTTTTTCCATTTCGAGAATTGCCTGAGTTATTGCCAGTCGAGGCGTTCTTCTCATATCCAAGGTGATGTGTCATCTCTCCTTCCATCGCTCGTTCAACAAGCGATTTGGTGAGTTGTTTTAAAAGTCCTTCGTTTCCGATCAGCTCTTCCGGGGTCTTACCTTTGATTAACTCATCGAGAAGTTCTTCAGCTCGATTCTTTGGTTTGCTCATATTGCTTTATCCTTGTTACTTTTTGGTTAGTCACAAGTCATTTACACAATGTAGCTGACACCCTCTGGCTATTACACCTAAAATTAAAATCACCATCCATTTTGTTTTCATTACTTTCCTCCTGCAAATAAATCTGATAGTTTTTTCTTGTAATAGCTTGTATAGTCAAAAGATGGCAAACCTTGCGATTGTCTCACCTCCGGACCAAAAGTTACTCCTTTGATAAACCCGGAATGTGTTTCAGCGTTATCAACCTTTGTGTACATATGATAGGCTGGAGCAGACAACATTCCGTATCTTGGGCTGTTCTTGTCATTGTTGATCGATACGGCCATGTTTCCTGTGATCCCCGTATATCCGATCGGAGTTCCGTAGGGCAATGGAGTTCCTTTTTCATATGCCCTATACGCTACGTCCGGCATTTGATTCATTACGTGTCTGTGATCTTCTACAATCTTTACTCCATTGATCGTAGTTTCTGTTCGAATTTCATTACCGCCCAATTCTAATGTTTTTATGCGTGTAATCTTAAACGTTCCACCGTCCGGTCCCCAAACTGAATGCGCCGATCCTTTTGGTGCGTGATAATCCCCGGACTGAACTCCATTGCTGCTATCCGTATGCAATTCCGTCTGCTTCCAAGGAGATTTTACTCTTTCATTCGGATTCGTTGGGATCAACGTATGATCCGCTCCGAGACCTTCCGTTCTGTAATACAGCTTTCCGGTTTTTTCATTTCGGATCAAATTGCCTCCGCTCACTCCGGCTTCCAATTCCATGTTAATTAGAGTTGTATGATACTTAGGATCCAGGCTTACATCTAATTCATTCTTCTGCAAATATGGTTTTTCACTTCTTTGTTTGTCTAAGTGATTTGATATTGCATCCTCACCAACTCTCAGGTTACGATCCGATGGATTTTCTGCGTAGCCACCCTCCATCGCAGGCATCATCACGACTCGATCAGGACCAAAACCCAACGCGCTCTTCGCATTCCCCCAAGCCCCGCTCACCGCGCTCCCAACAGCATCAAACGCACTGTCGAGGAGGTTCGGAACGTCAGCTTCCCCGTGAGCAATTGCGACGTTCGACCCTTCATCCTCTCTCCGTCTTGTACCAAGCGCGGATAACGCATCCGCACCGGCGTGTTGATTGTGGTTTTCTTGATCCTGCCTTCTGTCCTCGGCATCCGCTAAGTAATCTTGAGCCCACTTGTCGTTGATAAAATTCTTGTTCGCTTGGAACCCGCCTTCACTCGACCAAGTTCCTGCCGTCGTTCCGCCGGATCCAAACTTAGCTGCGTTGTTCATACCAGGTACAACACCACGAGAAACTCCATCCGCTCCGTATTTCTCTCCGGCTCCTGCGGTCAACGCGATGTTCGTCCCTCCGTTCTGAGTCCAGTTGATGTTGGCTCCCGTTCCGGACCACTTGCCTTCTCCGGGTAACCCGTACGAAAGTCCTCCACCAAATCCGTCTTTCTCACTCCAACCAACGTTCGCTCCGATTCCTTTCGAGCTGTTCAGTCCCGCGTTAAACCCAACTCCGCTGCCTTCGCTGTAGCTGAGTGCTAAACTGCCTCCACCTTCCGTACTAAACCCGATGTTCCCATCCACGCTTCCGGTTTTACTGTTGTAGTTCAGTCCCGCGTTCAGTCCCTTGTATTGCAATCCCAATCCGACTGTCGCTCCTCCGTGTTCCGAAACTCCCACGCTCACTGCTGCAGGTCCGTAGCCAACCGAAACGCTCGCTCCAAATCCGTTTTCTTTTGAGTAACTCAGTCCCACGTTCACAGATCCTCCAGATATGCTTTGCACATATCCGGAAACCGCTCCTCCGACTGCACCGACTAACGCTCCTTCCAATCCGCCACCCGCGGCTCCTTGCGCCGCTCCGATCGTTGCGTTAACCGCCATCGCGGCTGCGAGGCTCGCGCCCCCCGTAAACGGTGCAGCTACGATCGCGACTACGGATACGGCCATCTGGAATTCTTGTGTTTCATAGAATTCCTCTTTCTTCTGGTTCATCTTGTCCATCTGTCCAGAGATCACCCATTCCGGGATCCCGGTGGCTTTCGAAATCTCCGAAGTGATCGTCTGTTTTTGAAACGCCTGGAACGCATCCTTCATGCTGGAACCGCCGACGAGCGCTCCAACGAAAGAGGAGGGAAGTCCCGTTGCTTCTGCAACCGCTCCCGTCACTCTGCTTTGGAGTTCTCCTTGCACGGACTGAGTAAACCGCTCGCTCATACTTCCCGAGCCCGTGTTCATTCCGTTCATGATCGTAAAGATAAATCCCTTGCTTTCTTTTTCTGCGTCATTCGCCTTTGCTTGGTCTTCGATTCTCTGTTGAACGTCCTGCACATACGTTTGATACTTTACGTTGACCGTCGTCAGTTGCTCTTGTGCAAAGCTCGTTCCTGTTCCCTTCAAGTTGAAATCATAGTCTAACGCTCCCAACTCGAAGTTCGAGAGAATCAAGAGATCCTGCATGCCATAGCTGACCTCGACCGGAATCCCTTTGATGTTCACAGAACCTTTCAGTTCTCGACTTCCGTTGTACACTCCGCCTGCGTTGCGAATTCCGTCAAACGCGCTTCGCATCGCACTCGACTGCGATCCAAAGCTCCCTTCTTCAAAGTTGTAGCGTGACGCTTCGGTATGATATTCCTTCATTCCGCTCATCGCCGGTTTGAAATTTTTCTGAAATCCGGGCTCCAAGCCTTGAAAGGCTGCAACTACATTCTTCTTGATTTCCTTAAACTGATTTTCCTGATATTCTTGGATCTGTTGATTGTATGCGTGTAATGTTTGGAGTTCCGCGGTCTTGTCCTGAAACTCCGAGAACATCTTCTCCATCTGCTCTTGCATCGACGACAGAGAATCTCTCACGTTCTGAACTAAGTTCGCGCTAAAGCTCGTGCTGTTCAAATCTCCCAGCATCGTCGTGCTCACGTTCCCAGGATCAAATCTTGTTTGAATTGTAATGTATTGAAATTCTAAAACCGGCGAATAACTTTCCGCTTTCATCGCGTTTCCGTCGATCGCGATGTCTCCGCTCTGAATTTGTCTGTAACCGGAAATGCTGTCCCCGCTCACTCGAAATTCGTATCCAGCATCTCGAAGATATTTGTACTGATCCCCGTTTAAAAGAGAATCCAACAATTCCTTTTGCAGGTTTGCACTTCGCTCTGCGTTTTCTTTCCCAATCTTCCGAGTCGTTTCATCCAAATACTGAGCGATCGCTGTATTCGCCGCCAAGTTCATCGACTGGCTTCCCCCTTGCAACAGTGCCTGCAATGCTTGCAAGTCGTTGTTGTTTGTCACAAGCGAGTTCATATGATGCAAGAGCTCGTTCACTCCTGACTGTTTTTCTTCCATTTCTTTTTGGGAATTTGCTACCGCCTGTGTCACGGAAGCATTGCTGATGTCCTTTGGAATCTGTGATCCCAAAGAAGAAATCAAATCTTCCAAACCAACCAAGAGACTGCCGCCGATATCTCTCTGCGCTAACTCTTGCGAATACGAAAGAAGGCTCTCGATCGCAGTATGATTGTCATTTCCCTGAACGATCAAATTCTTCGCCGCTTGCAGCATCGTCTGAATTTCGTCGTATGTTTTTCCAGAATTCAAAATCCCACTTGCGGAATTCTTCTCCGATTGAATGTGTTTTGCAATCTCTGTCGAATTTTTAAAGTTCTTGTGTAACAGAGAATCCTTGTATTCCAAAAACGAACTTTTCGTAAAATTCAATCCACGCGAATCCACCTCGGCGCTGATCGTATCACCGAGCGCGTTGTAACCCTTGTTCAAAAGTTTAGAAGCGATTCCCTTCTGGTCCGAGGAAAGTTTCATATAGTAAGAGGCTTCGTCAAACCTGCCTTCGGACTCCGCGGTCGCAGACAAGCTCAAATAACGTTCCGATTTTTCAAAATATTCCGCTGCCTTGTTCAAAAATGTCGATTCCTGATCGCTCATCTCCGACTGCAAGTTGCTCGCGATCGTTACGTCCACACGCACCGCGCTGTATTCGTCAATCGTAGATTGATTGTCAGCAGCACGACCTGTAAAATCAAAACCGGCCGCATTCCCATTGGACCAAAACGAACTCGCCTGACCCGCAGACAAAGCGCCGTTTTGCAAACTCGCAAGCTCAGCATTGTCCACAATCTCTGCGGGCTCACCCAAAAGCGACGTTATGAGCCGATTGATCCGGAGCCCCGCATTCGCTTGGGCCGTTTGATACGCCTCCGTTCTCCCAAACGAATCTGCGATGCTCTGAGAAAGAGCAGCCCCTTGCAAATTCCAAGACGACTGGCTCTGCTGATTCGCAATCGCCTGATCGATCAAATTCCCCGATGCCGCATATTGATAGCTGTCCCAAAGACCCACAGCCGTGTTGTAAAGATAACTCGTGTTCGATTCCGAATTGCCAATCAAAGTCTGTAAAGAACTTGCCTGAGCCATCGCATTCGTCTGAAACTGCTGTTCTCCGTTTGTGGGATCTCCCACAGCCGCCTGCAACACATCTCTCGCAGAAAGATACCAGTTCAATTCCACCTGTTGAAACAACTGAATCTCATCCGACCAAGCCGCTTGACCCGCACGGTATTGGCTGTTTGCGTTCTCCAAAGAACCCTCATATCCGTCGATATGAAATCCATACACATCCGTAATCCAAGAATCTCTCTCCGATTTCATCAGAGAAATTTGAGAATCATAATTGGCGGAAGTCGTTTGTTTTGCCAGTTCCAACTCTTCCAGTTTTACATCGTATTCATCCGCATACTCCGCTGAGCGCTCTTCCCAAGACTTGAGAGGATTCGGGCGTGCCCTTCGCTTGCGCGAAGGTCGCGCTCTACGCTACAATCTGCAACGCACCATTTATATTTTTGGTTTTTTTAGGATCTTCTTAGAAAAAATGGCGCGTAGCAGTATTTTCGCTGCGATCGCTCACGCAGTTGTCTATCGAAATCGAATCAAAAAATCAAATTGACACTGTTATCAAATTTGGTAACATTTGCTTATTAGAGATGATGTTCAAAGTTTTAGAGAAAAAGAAGGCTCTCAAAGGAGCTATTGAACTCCCATCAATAGAAAAGGGAAAATATGCAACTCTACTACGAGAACTCGAAGTATCAGGACCGATCAGAAAAAATTGGCCAAACTTCTCTTCCTTAGGAAAAAATAAATATCACTGTCATTTATCATATAGCTGGGTTGCTTGTTGGGAAAATGTAAAAGGTTCAATCGTAATTGAGGTGTATTATGTTGGTAGTCGTGAAAACGCCCCTTACTGAAGTTAGGGTTATAGGTGAAATTCCAGAAAAACTTCTCGATGTATTGAAAGAAGAGTTCGGAAAAAAAGTAAAAATTGAAAGTGACGACGCAATCCCTTTTCGAAAAGGCGAGTTCTTTCAAAAAAATAAAAAACTTTTTACACCGGGAAATCATATGAAAACATATCGATCTATGGCAGGACTTACTCAAACAGAGCTTGGTAAAAAGATCGGAGGAATTCCGAGATCTCACATTTCGGCAATGGAATCGGGGACTCGTTCCATAGGGAAAGAAATAGCTAAAAAGTTAGCAGAGCTTTTCGGCGTATCTGTAGATATGTTCTTATAACCCGAAAGCACTGGAGTTCCATTTTCCCTGGTTCTAACAAAAAGGATCAGAACCATGGCTGAAACGCTAATATGGATTCTCATACTTCTTGTTATTTCAATCTCTTACTCTCGATTTTTCTTTTAGAAAATATCCTTCTCTATTTCTTCTGGAAAGTTCCACCGTCTCTTTGTATCCAAGGAATTCAAACTTTCGTAAACAAGTTTAGAAATTACTTCAAAATCAAAAGCAAAGGACGGCCTAACGAATATTGGAAAATCTACTACCATGTCCTTGATATGCACAGAAAAAATATGGATTGGGGAGCTTCCAGAATTCATGGTGAGATTTTAAAACTCGGTTTCAATCCTTCCTTGTCTACGGTAAAGAGAATCATCAAGAGGATCTTGAAACGATTGTACCCGTCCGGAAATTGGAAGTATTGGTTGCAATTACTCAATCACTTCAAAGGTGAAATCGTCGCAATGGATCTTTGTAGGATTCAGACGATCTACGGAACGACTCTGTATTCTCTCGCATTCATTCATCATGGTTCCAGAAAAATCGTTCATTTCAACATTACTCTCAATCCAACCAGAGAATGGATCTTGAGACAAATCGAGGAGGCGAAATCTCTTTGTCCCGAGTTTCAAATTTTGTTAAGAGACAACGATGTTCTCTTTTCCGGAAGAAAAATTCTCCAGGGATTGCAAGAGTTGGGAATTCGATCGCTTCACACTCCACCCGCTTCCCCTTGGTGCAACGGGATCATGGAACGATGGTTCGGTTCGTTAAGAAGGGAATGTTTTAATCACATTCCGGTTTTGTCTTTGAACCACGCGCACCGCGTTGCACAGGAATACATTGAATACTACAATCAATGGAGGCCGCATCTTGCTTTGAACAAGGATTCACCTTGTGGTAGGGTCGTTACATTTCCAACTCCTACCTCCAAGGTTATCAAACGAAAAGTTTTGGGAGGTTTACATCATGTTTACTCACATTCCGAGGTCGCTTAGTGAAAACTCACTTAACATGTGTTAGTTGGCAAATTAACAAACACTAAACAAACGACGGTTTTTGAACCAGGACAATGATATTCTTTCATTCCGCTCATCGCCGGTTTGAAATTTTTCTGAAATCCAGGTTCCAATCCTTGAAAGGCTGCAACTACATTCTTGGGCGTGCCCTTCGCTTTCGCTCAGGTCGCGCTCTACGCTACAATCTGCAACGCACCATTTAACGTTTTTGGAATGGAATGTTTTTCTAAAGTAGATGTTGCGTAGCAGTATTTTCGCTACGATCGCTCACGCGGGGAAATTATTTTGTTTGAAGAAAAAACTGAAAGGAGTTAGAAAGAGTGCTTCGCACAGCCTGTGCAGTCGGAGATAATTTTCGGTGAAAGTTAGTTGGGAGGAAAAAATAAAAAGAGGATTGAAGATCGAAATGATCAACTCTTCAATACTTGAAGAGTTCATTCTAAGCCCGATTTTGTCAAGTTAAGAACCAAATTTTAAGAAAATTTCATTCTTTCGAATCAGAAAACGAAGGAAGTCGGTTCCCATTTTGATTTGTAAGATTCTACAAAATTCTTCCGATACAAATAAAAAAGGAAATCAATTTGCTTTTCGAACTCTCCCCTCTACTCAATTGTATTTTACTATTTCGACTCTTCTCTAATAGCCAAAATCAAACTCAGATTCTGTTTCTCAAAGCACAGCTTGCAGCATACAAACGAAAAAACAAAAAGATTCAAACAAAACCATTCGAAAGACTAAAGCTCGTACTCCTTTCCTATTTGGATCCAAACTGGAAAGAAAATTTGATTCTCGTTTCTCCGGCTGCTCTCTTGAAATGGAGAAAACAAAAATTCAAAATCTTTTGGGCTCTGCTTTCGAGAAGAAAAAAACCAGGAAGACCCAACGCTCCTTGGGAACTGATCAAGCTCATCCGCAGAATCGCCAAAGAAAACAAAATCTGGGGTGCCACAAAACTGCATGGCCTACTTCGAAAACTCGGTCATGATGATATTTCTGAACGAACCGTTTCAAAATACATTCCCAAACGACCCCCAGATCCAAAGAAACGACTCTCTTGGAAACAGTTTTACTCTCTTCATGCAGACGCAATGGTCGTCACCGATACATTTACCGCTTACTCTACAAATTTTAAAGAAATTTACAGAGTCGTTTTCTTTTTACACGTCGGTTCGAGACAAATTCTTCACTTCGACATTCATACAAATCCTACCACCCAATGGATGAGAAAGGTGTTAAAATTTGCAATTCGAAAACAAGCGAAAGAGAATGATCGTTCTAAACCCAGATATTTTCTTTCGGATAACGATCCGCTCTTCGGAAAACGATTTTCAAACTATTTAGAACGAATCGGAATCAAACACAAAAAGACAACGCGTTATTCTCCTTGGCAAAATTGTTACGCCGAACGATGGATTAAAACCTGCAGAAATGAATTCCTGGATTTCTTCATTCCGATCAACCAGTATCATCTCGAAAAAAACTTAACCGAGTTTATTCACTTTTACAATCATCACAGAACTCATCTGGCATTAAACAAAGAAAGTCCCGTTCCATCTCCCGTTTTGAAACCGCCACCGAGTGGAAAAGGGAAGCTCATTGCTACCCCCGTCCTCGGCGGACTCTATCACACCTATTCTTACAAAGAAGCGGCTTAGTTTCTAAGTTCTCTCACTTCTTTTGAAAGCTCATTTTCGAAATGAGTCCGGACCATCATGTCCTAACTCATTTTTAATCCTAAAAATTCGCTCCAAAAAATGATACATTAGAACTTCTGAAAGTCTTTTTCATGAAAAAACGGAGACTGGCTTGATTCAAGCCTCCGCTATATTCGCAAATACCTCTGTCATTTTAATTTATGCGAGGCTCAGCTTAGTTTCTAAGTTCTCTCACTTCTTTTGAAAGCTCATTTTCGAAATGAGTCCGGACCATCATGTCCTAACTCATTTTTAATCCTAAAAATTCGCTCCAAAAAATGATACATTAGAACTTCTGAAAGTCTTTTTCATGAAAAAACGGAGACTGGCTTGATCCAAGCCTCCGCTATATTCGCAAATACCTCTGTCATTTTAATTTATGCGAGGCTCACGACAATTTAATCAATAAGTTCGAATTTCTGCTTTTTACCATCGATTTCAATGTCAACATACCCGTTTTGAATTTCGTTCCCATAAATTTTCATTTTTAGAGTAGCAGACGCAGCTGTCTGATATTCAGCTTCAATTGAACAGTTCAAACCGTTGCATGTTGCATCAATTATATGTAAAAAATCACTTCCTCCACCATTAACCTTTATTTCCAAATTACTCGCTTTACCCTTTAAACATAAAAGAATAGTAAGCCTTGTCCCCTCATAAACATGTGCAACATTTTTTAAGATATCGCAATGATCCTTATTCTTTGAGACGTCGATTACTTTTGAATTAGTTTCATTTGATTTCTCTTTGCATGTCCAAAAAGAAACTATTAAAATTAGTTGAACTAAGAATATTCGACTTATCCATTTTATAATCATTATTTTCTACCTCATTTTATATTTATCGAATGTTGTAACGATCAAAGACTTTATCCGTTGTTAGTAAATTCCCAGACGCATCCCTAACTTGAAAGTGTAGGTGTGGTCCGTATCCATTCGGTCTTGAATTTGAAGCCCCGCCTAATCTGCCAATTATTTGGCCTGCCTCAACTCGTGCCCCAGGATAAATTCCTTCTGAGAAACCGCTTGAGTGTAGATAATTTAAAGTATATCCAGAATCAGCTTTTATTCTAATACCGTTTGTATTTGGATCAATACTTACTATCGATCCTCCTTCTGCAGCATATAAACTAACATTCGAAGAATTACCTGGAATTAAATCGGTACCCAAATGTCCACCTTTGTGATACGGTTGATTCTTATGAAAGTCGGTATCGGGATAATTAGCCGAATTTTCGTTACCGTGTACAATATCCGTTACCACATGTCTTCCTTCTAATGGTTGAGACAATGAATAACCTTCTGGACCCACAAAAGTATCATGTCTTCCTGTGTTAACAATTTCAAATTGTTTTAAAGGTCCTTCCCCGCTCCAAATTGGAAAAGGATTAACAGGTTTGCCATTTTGATCTAAAATTAGGTTACCGTTTCGATCCGTAATTTCTAACATTTTTTCATAGTTACTGTTACCATCTGAAATGCTATAAAGTTTTCCGTCAGATCCTTCGAATGTACCTGGTCGTTTAGAACTACCAAACGCCCGATCCCACAATCCTTTCGTAACATCCACAACCGAACCAAAAACGGATGCTGTCTTTCCATAAAGCTCTGTCGCTCCGCTTTTAGCTTTTCCATAAAGATTTCCTAATAGATTCGAGTCCTGACCATTGCCAGGAATATTAATACTCTCGCCTTTGTATAACCAGCCGACTTTCTCATAACGTTCTTTCATACCTGGATTAGCTGCATACAGTTGTTCTACTGGGATTCCCATTTTTTCAGCAATTTTTGCAGGGTTTTCTCCTTGGCCAACTTGATGTTTACTCCCCCCAGCTTCTTTGGAAGCCAATAAACGATTCAACTCATTCATCTTACTTGAAAGCTCTTTTGCAGCGTTTGCTAATACCGGATTTCCTGCATCGCTCATCGTTCCATTGTCATGAGCCAAGCTAATTCCCTCACTCAATTCCTTTTTCAACTGGGCAATGCGTTGGTCTACTGGATCGGCCGGTTCGCCGTTCGGCTTCTGTGTCCCATTTGATAAATCCGTTCCATCCTCTGGCTTTCTTCCAGCAACTTCAATCCCTGCACCGGCCAAGACATCCGCTCCCATGTTTTTGTTATTTTCTTTGTGCTGGTTCTGCCTTTCTTCTTCCTGAGCTCCCAAGTAATCCTGCATAAACTTGTCGTTCAGAAAGTTTGTGTTCATCGACATCCCGCTTCCTTGCGTCCAAGTTCCTGCAGTCACACCACCGGATCCAAACTTCGATACGTTGTTCATACCGGGATGTCCGCTACCCGCTCCCGCTGTTAAGTTCACGGTTGTCTTTCCGTATTCACTCCAGTTGACGTTCGCTCCGGTTCCAGCCCAACGGTTCTCAATGCCTCCGCCTTCTTTCACCGGTTTGCCATACGACAAACCTCCACCAAGACCGTCGTGTTCACTCCAGCCAACGTTCGCTCCAACTCCCGAACTGTGATTGTAACCTACGTTCACTCCAAACCCGCTTTGTTGACTGTAGCTAAGTGCCATGTTCGTTCCGTTTTGGGAAGACAGTCCGATGTTGCCACTCAAGTCCTTTGTCTTTGTGTTGTAGCTGACTCCCGCGTTCACCCCGCCATACTGAAGTCCAGCGCTGATTGTCGCTCCTCCGTGTTCCGAAACTCCCACGCTCACTGCTGCAGGTCCGATTCCAACTGCGACACTCGCTCCAAAGCCGTTCTCTTCCGAATAGCTCAAGTTCACGCTCACTCCCACTGCCTTGGTATACGAGCTGATTGCTCCACCCACGGCACCGACAAGCGCTCCCTTCAATCCGCCTTCGGCCGCTCCCTGCGCCGCTCCAATCGCCGCCATCATCAGCATCGAAGATCCAAACGTAAAAGGCGCAGCTACAACTGCGACAACACTCATCGCCATCTGGAATTCTTGCGTCTCATAGAATTCCTCTTTGGGCTTGTTCATCTTGTCCATCTGGCCGGAGATCACCCATTCCGGGATCCCCGTGGCTTTCGAGATCTCCGAAGTGATCGTCTGTTTTTGAAACGCCTGGAACGCGTCCTTCATGCTGGAACCGCCGACGAGCGCTCCAACAAAAGAAGCGGGGAGGCCCGTTGCTTCTGCAACCGCTCCCGTCACTCTGCTTTGAAGTTCTCCTTGCACCGATTGAGTGAACCGCTCGCTCATGCTTCCTGAGCCCGTGTTCATTCCGTTCATGATCGTAAAGATAAAGCCCTTGCTTTCTTTTTCTGCGTCATTCGCCTTTGCTTGGTCTTCGATTCTCTGTTGAACGTCCTGCACATACGTTTGATACTTTACGTTGATCGTCGTCAGTTGTTCTTGCGCAAAGCTCGTTCCCGTTCCCTTCAAGTTGAAATCATAGTCTAACGCGCCGAGTTCGAAGTTCGATAAAATCAAGAGATCCTGCATGCCATAGCTGACCTCGACCGGAATCCCTTTGATGTTCACAGAACCTTTGAGTTCTCGACTTCCGTTGTACACTCCGCCTGCGTTGCGAATTCCGTCAAACGCGCTTCGCATCGCACTCGACTGAGACCCAAAACTTCCTTCTTCAAAGCTGTAGCGTGACGCTTCGGTATGATATTCCTTCATTCCGCTCATCGCCGGTTTGAAATTTTTCTGAAATCCGGGCTCCAATCCTTGAAAGGCTGCAACTACGTTCTTCTTGATTTCCTTAAACTGATTTTCCTGATATTCTTGGATTTGTTGGTTGTATGCGTGTAATGTTTGGAGTTCCGCGGTCTTGTCCTGAAACTCCGAGAACATCTTTTCCATCTGCTCTTGCATCGACGACAGAGAATCTCTCACGTTCTGAACTAAGTTCGCGCTAAAGCTCGTGCTGTTCAAATCTCCCAGCATCGCAGTGCTCAAGTTCCCAGGATCAAATCGAGTCGCGATCTCAAGGTATTGAAATTCTAAAACCGGCGAATAACTTTCCGCTTTCATCGCGTTTCCGTCGATCGCGATGTCTCCGCTCTGGATCTGTCTGTAACCGGAAATGCTGTCTCCGCTCACTCGGAACTCGTATCCCGCGTCTCGAAGATATTTGTATGCGTCTCCGGTTAAAAGAGAATCAAACAATTCCTTTTGCAGGTTTGCGCTTCGTTCTGCGTTTTCTTTTTGTATCTTCCGAGTTGTCTCATCCAGATACTGAGCGATCGCTGTGTTCGCCGCCAAGTTCATCGACTGGCTTCCCCCTTGCAACAGTGCCTGCAATGCTTGCAAGTCGTTGTTGTTTGTTACAAGTGAGTTCATATGATGCAACAGTTCGTTCACTCCAGACTGTTTTTCTTCCATTTCTTTTTGGGAATTTGCTACCGCCTGTGTCACGGAAGCATTGCTGATGTCCTTTGGAATCTGTGATCCTAAAGAAGAAATCAAATCTTCTAAACCGTCGAGCAAGCTGCCACCGATATCTCTCTGCGCCAACTCCTGCGAATACGAAAGAAGGCTCTCGATCGCAGTATGATTGTCATTTCCCTGAACGATCAAATTCTTCGCCGCTTGCAACATCGTCTGAATTTCATCGTATGTTTTTCCAGAATTCAAAATCCCACTTGCGGAATTCTTCTCCGATTGAATGTGTTTTGCAATCTCTGTCGAATTTTTAAAGTTCTTGTGTAACAGAGAATCCTTGTATTCCAAAAACGAACTTTTAGTAAAGTTCAATCCACGCAAATCCACTTCCGAACTGATCGTATCACCCAGTGCGTTGTAACCCTTGTTCAAAAGTTTAGAAGCGATTCCCTTTTGATCTGCAGAAAGTTTCATATAGTAAGAGGCTTCGTCAAACCTGCCTTCGGACTCCGCGGTCGCGGACAAGCTCAAATACCTCTCCGATTTTTCAAAATACTCCGCGGCCTTGTTCAAAAACGTCGCTTCCTGATCGCTCATCTCCGACTGCAAGTTGCTCGCGATCGTTACGTCCGCACGCACCGCGCTGTATTCGTCAATCGTAGATTGATTGTCAGCAGCACGACCTGTAAAATCAAAACCGGCCGCATTCCCATTGGACCAAAACGAACTCGCCTGACCCGCAGACAAAGCACCATTCTGCAAAGCCTGAAGCTCCGCGTTGCCCACGATCTCTGCGGGCTCACCCAAAAGCGACGTTATGAGTTCATTGATCCGTAAACCCGCGTTCGCTTGCGCCGTTTGATACGCCTCCGTTCTTCCAAACGAATCTGCGATGCTCTGAGAAAGAGCAGCCCCTTGCAAATTCCAAGATGACTCGCTCTGTTGATTTGCAATCGCCTGATCGATCAAATTCCCCGATGCCGCATATTGATAGCTGTCCCAAAGACCCACAGCCGTGTTGTAAAGATAACTCGTGTTCGATTCCGAATTGCCAATCAAAGTCTGTAAAGAACTTGCCTGAGCCATCGCAACCGTCTGAAACTGCTGTTCTCCGTTTGTGGGATCTCCCACAGCCGCCTGCAACACATCTCTCGCAGAAAGATACCAGTTCAATTCCACCTGTTGAAACAAGTTGATCTCATCCGACCAAGCCGCTTGACCCGCACGGTATTGGCTGTTTGCGTTCTCCAAAGAACCCTCATATCCGTCGATATGAAATCCATACACATCCGTAATCCAAGAATCTCTCTCCGATTTCATCAGAGAAATTTGAGAATCATAATTGGCAGACGTTGTCTGTTTTGCCAGTTCCAACTCTTCCAGTTTTACATCGTATTCATCCGCATACTCCGCTGAGCGCTCTTCCCAAGACTTCAGGGGATTGACAAGAGACAAAAACAAGTTCGCCATGTTCGAAAACTGAGAAGACAAGTTCGACCAGAAGTTTTGATTCCCCTGCATCGATGCGTCGATGTATTTGTATTTTGTCTGAACCTGAACCTGATTTACACTCCCCAAGGAAGAAAACCAATTTGAGGAATCCAAAACAGTCCCACCCAAAAATACTTTCGTTTCCTGAACGATCGGAGTCGTAGCACCCGCGATCAGACCCGCACCCGAAGAAAGAGAAAAGCTCGCGTCATATCCGCCAAAGATCGCGTTCCGAATGTTGTTGTTTTGTGTAATCTGTTGTGTGTTCAAGTTCCCGTTTACACGAACCGTAAAGTCGTTGTCCACAACCGTATCAAGGTGATACCCGCAAGAGATCGGAGCAAACGGAGAGTTCCCGCAGTAAGTGGTGTCTAACGCATACTGACCTGTACCACCCCAACAAGTACCGCTAAAGTCCATAGCGTGACAAACCGCAATGTAATGATCTTCCACACGACGAGCGCTCGAACTGTAATTGCCTTGGCTCAAGTAAGAACTCACATTCCCCAGATGAGTGCCCCCGCTGTGCGCAAGACGACCCAAAATCGAACCGTCGGTTTGATACTGAATTGCGGTTGTTCCCTGATACTGATTCGCACAAGCCCCGCCCACATGATCCACGCAGCTGATCGCACTCGAACCCACAACCTGAGAAAAAGAAACCGTCTCGTTCGCATACGTTTCCTGCCACTTCGCGACATCCCAAAACGCAACCTTAGAATCCGCGTTGTTCTTTTGATTTTGAAAAAAATTCCCCAAAGCGCTCGCCAAAGAATCCAAAGAAGAATGTTGATCCAACGCCTCTTGAATGCTGTCAAGCAGCGCGTCCATATCGCCAAACGAATCACTCAAAATCGGATCCCCCGCAACGCTCGATCTCAACTGATCTTCTTGAGAACGGATCGAATGCACCGCGTTTTGAAGCGCACCACGCACGCCGTTTTCCGCATTCTCGATCATTTGTTTGTTTGCAAGCCACTGCGCCTTCGTCGCTTCGATCCCGTTCAAATACGCAAGCTTGTCGTTTTGCAAACCCGCAATCGCCGTGTCCCACTGCAACAAACCGTTCTGGATTGAGTTCAACGAATTCTGTTCCCAAGCCGCTTGTTTTGTGAGAAGGTCCTGCCATTTGTTGTCCCAAGCTTGCGAACCTTGATAGTAGCTTTGTGCGGCTTGTGCAGGACTCACTTGTTGAGAAGCGGAAGCAGCAGACATCGCCTGCACAGAAGGGTCGATCGAATTGACAGCAGTCGCGTTCGAAGAAGTCACGTTAGACGCCGTTGCTTGTGACAACATGTTTAGGAATGTCTGGAGTTCCGTTTGCACATACGCAGCGGCATCCGCCAACCACTGGCTCTTTGCTTGTTGTTTTTGCAGCTCCAGCTGCGCGCGAACCGCGTCTCTGTAAACCTGAACGTCGTTTACGGGATCGCTGTTCGTCACCGAGTTCACGATCGCATCGATCTCAGCGTTTACATCCGCTTCCCAACTCGCTTCGATCACTTGTTCCCCACCCGTCATCGTCGACATAAAAGAAGACTGATCGCTTTGCAAACGAGCCGCATCCACATACGGCTGCAATTCTCCTGAACTAAAAGCCCTCGCCGAATTCAACTGAGGAACCGATTGCCCCCACAAAGAGGAAAACTCGGACAACGGAAAAACAAACGTAAAAAAGAACGCAACAAGCAACACAAACGAAGCCATCTTTTCAACAAACACCGTTCCAAATACAAACGATCTGTTTCGGGGAGATGAAATCGAGGCTGCAACGTTAGATTCGCTTTGAGAGGATTTGGGCGTGCCCTTCGGAGTGATCCTGTTTTGCGATCCGTAGAGAGTAAAACGCTGAGTTTCCCCAAAACGACGCGCCGAGTGAATGCGGGTCGCGCTCTCCACTTCAGTCAACAAATTGTGTTGAACTTGAACAACATTCAACTTTGTTGATATTTCAATTTTTTGACTGATTCCGCGTAAGCGGAATTTGAGTTTCTTTCGATCGCTCACGCACGAGAGATCAAAAGAACGACCGAATGACTTTACAAACAAAACAAACTTTTTCACAAGCACACTCCTAAAAGCAAAAGAACGATTGAATGACTTTACAAACAAAGAAAACTTTTTCACAAGCACACTCCTAAAAGCAAAAGAACGATTGAATGACTTTACAAACAAAGAAAACTTTTTCACAAGCACACTCCTAAAAGCAAAAGAACGATTGAATGACTTCACAAACAAAGAAAACTTTTTCACAAGCACACTCCTAAAAGCAAAAGAACGATTCAAAGATTTTACAAACAAAGCGAACCTCTCAACAAGAACGGTTCCCAAAACGACGCGCAGAGAAAGCGCAGGGCCGAGCTTCCCCCTCCAATCGAAACAAAACGTTCAGCAGTTTTGTAATTTATGTTTTTCTGAAATACAAATGACTTGTCCCGAAGAACCCAAGCGTGGTCAAAAAATTCACCCCGATCAACCAAAGCTAAACCGGAAATCTGTGGGAACTCCATCAAACTTTCCCGAAGAGGCAGATTTGAAATTTGTGGGAGCTCCATCAAACTTTCCCGAAGAGGCAGATTTGAAATTTGTGGGAGCTCCATCAAACTTTCCCGAAGAGGCAGATTTGAAATTTGTGGGAGCTCCATCAAACTTTCCCGAAGAGGCAGATCGGAAATCTGTGGGAACTCCATCAAACTTTCCCGAAGAGGCAGATTCGAAATCTGTGGGAACTCATACGGACTTCTCAGCAAAGGCAGATTTGAAATTTGTGGGAACTCATACAAACTTCTCAGCAAAGGCAGATTTGAAATCTGTGGGAACTCATACGGACTTCTCTGCAAAGGCAGATTTGAAATCTGTGGGAACTCATACGAACTTTTCTGCGAAGGCAGATCGGAAATCTGTGGGAACTCATACAAACGTTTCAGCAAAGGCAGATTCGAAATCTGTGGGAACTCATACAAACTTTTCTGCGAAGGCAGATCGGAAATCTGTGGGAACTCATACAAACGTTTCAGCAAAGGCAGATTCGAAATCTGTGGGAACTCATACAAACTTCTCAGCAAAGGCAGATTTGAAATTTGTGGGAACTCATACGGACTTCTCAGCAAAGGCAGATTTGAAATTTGTGGGAACTCATACGGACTTCTCTGTGAAGGGTCGGAATTCCGCAAAAAAGGATTCTGCACAAACAACTTGTCAGAAGCGACTGGATCGAAGCGAAGAAAAGCGTTTCTAAAAAAAACACCGAGGAAAAAGCGGAGAAAGGCTCTAAAAAAAGAGAAGAGTGAAAAAACGAATTTCATACACACACCTGCTGAAAAGAAAGATAGGGTGGACCATCCGAACGAATCGCATAGTAACGCAAAAGTTTACGATTGAGAAAAGAATGATGAAACGAAAGATGAGTGAAGATCAGCACCGGACCGGAAACGATCCCAAGACGATTCCCCAAAAAAGAAGAAAACAAAGCCGAAAGCAAAGGACTTGTCCTAAAAATCGACGGAACCAATTTCTTTCGAGTTCGCTCCGGCAAAAAAAGATCCAAAACGACAAACCCCGCAAACAAAGAAGAACGATTCGCCGAATTGGAAAGGCTGACCTCTTTTAGAGAATCAGCAAAATCGCTCGAAACGATCGCAAAAATCGAATCGCTCACAAACGAAGCATTCTGCAAAGAATCCAAAAAAATACGATCCAACTCCAACGCAAAGGACCGGTCGTCTCGAGCAACCAAAGCTGAACCGGAAATCTGTGGGAACTCCATCAAACCTTTCGAGAGATGGTCGGAACTCCGCAAAAAAGAAAAAAAGGAATCCAGCCGAGAAACGATCCGATCCCAGACCGAAACGGAAAGATCAAGATCTTCCGACATAGATCCGGAAGCGGAAGCCCGGTCAATCGCCACCGCCACAGCTTCCGCAGAAGCAAAAACAGAAGAAGGTTCTAAAAAAGAATTTTGAATTTCAACGCTCTCCGCCAATTCAAAATCGGCCTCCACCACGACGTCGGAAGCATACAACGAATTGTAGGAACTCCCCATCGAGGCAAAAAACAAAAGAATTGAAAAGAGAAACAGTTTCAAAAGTAAACTACGCGATCCCAAAGTTTTTAAAAATAGAATGAGATTCCAGATTCTATAAAGAATCCTTTTGTGATTTTTTATCCGCAAAGTATCTCAGAACGGACAACCCTTCAAAAAAAATGATAAAAATCCATCGAATTCGAAACTTGTGATCCAAAAACGACGGAATATTCACAAACAAAAGGAAACTAAAAACAAAAGTCAATTTATTTTAAGAAAGTTGAATATAAAAAGCTAAAAAGCATTTCATTCCTGTTTCAATGCAATTCATTCTGCATTTCAACAACCAAAATATCTTTCCTCACAAACCATTCTTCAAAAACTAAAAATCAAATTATAATTCAATCATGATCACCAAAAACATCCCATCCGGCACACCAAACTTTCTTCAACACAACCTGGGTGTCTTCCAAATCCACTCTAAATGTAGGATCTCCAACATTCCAACAATCATCCGCTTCCACCGGACCAGCGGGGACTTCCGACTTCAAAATCAACACATGCAATCTGTAACAAACTCATCGGTCGGACCTTCTGCATCACAAAATCCTGCGGGAAAATTCCGAAATCAAAACTTTGCTCTATAAAAACTGAAACTGTAGGACCTCCAACAAATCATACGCTTTCGTTCAACGCCCAGAAGACGTCTGCCTTGCGACTTCTGGGCGTGCCGATAAAAAAGGAGAGAATCTTTCGATCCTCCCCAAAGAAATGTTACGCCGCCTCCCTTTCCTTACGTCCGGGCAATCCGTCAAATCGAACCGTATGAACCACGACCTTTACCTTGCTTCGATTGCTTCCATCCTGAGCCTTCCAACGATCCTGACGAAGCTCCCCAATCACCGTCGCTTTCTTTCCTTTTTTGAGATACTCGTGACAATTCCCTGCTTGTTTGTCCCAGGCCTCTACGTCGATAAATGAAACCTCTCCCGGATTTTCCGCGGTCGATCGATAGTCGTGATTTACTGCCAAGGTAAATGTCGCTACGCTCTTTCCGTTATTCAAGGTTTTGAGTTCCGGATCGGAGGTAAGATTTCCGTCCAGAATGATATGAGATAGATTTTTCATCGTGATACTCCTGTTTGATCGAAGGAATTTCCATTCCCCCTCACAGGAAGCGGTTCTTCGTGAAGCGGAAAGAGATCGAAAATTTGAAACTTTTTTCAAGTAATCCCTTTTTTTGTAAAAAAAGTTTCGGTAGGATTTGAGTTATACGAGAAACTTTAAATTAAAATTCATTCTCAAAATTGAAGACACCCGACCGCTAAAGGTAATTTTACAGGATGCAAATCAATTTCGATTATGATTATTTTTCTTTTCCGACTTTAGAAAAAAATACAAAATGGCTCTTCAATGGCCTCAAAACAAAAGCAAAAAACGCAGACAGTTTTTAAAGCAAAGGGAATCAGCAAAATCTACAAGATGGGGGAAATACAAGTTCCAGCATTGGCTTCTGTCGATCTCGAACTGATGTCGGGGGAATTCGTAGTATTACTAGGACCTTCAGGTTCAGGAAAATCCACGCTTCTGAATATTTTAGGCGGCTTAGATACCCCAAGCTCGGGCGAAGTTCAATTTCAAAATCAAAACCTATTTTCAGGGGAGGAGGAACATCTAACTCTTTTCAGAAGAAATCATGTAGGCTTTGTATTTCAATTTTATAATCTAATTCCGAGTCTCACTGCGATCGAAAACGTTTCCTTGGTTGTCGAACTGAGCTCTAACTCCATGAAAGCGGAAATGGCTCTCGATCTAGTCGGCATGCTCGACAGAAAAGAACATTTCCCAGCTCAACTTTCCGGAGGAGAACAACAAAGAGTCGCAATTGCAAGAGCGATCGCCAAAAGACCGGATGTGCTTCTTTGCGACGAACCGACCGGGGCCCTCGATTTTAAAACGGGAAGAATTGTTTTAGATGCCATTTCAAAAGTAAATCGAGAGTTAGGAACAACAACCGTCGTGATTACACACAACGCAACCATTGCTCAAATGGCTGACCGGGTTGTAGAAATGAGGGACGGAACCATTCTTTCCAATCGCAAAAACGTCCGAAAAAAAACCGCCGGAGAATTGAACTGGTGAGAATTTTAGACCGAAAGGTAATTCGAGAGATAAGATCTCTCAGAACTCAGGGAATTACCATCGCCTTAGTTGTCGCGGCAGGTGTGGGAATTTTCACCGCATCCCGAAGCGCATATGATTCTTTGTTTATAGCCCGGGAGAAATTTTATACGTCTTCCTTTTTTGCTCAGGGGTTTGTTTCATTAAAAAGAGCTCCGGAATCGACACTGAAACTTTTATCGGATGTGCCGGGAATTGGAATTCTCCGTTCAAGAATCGTATTTGAAGCCGTATTGGATATTCCGAACGAATCGCTTCCCACTTCGGGGAAATTCGTATCTTTGACGGACGGAATCAACCTGCCCCATCTTCGGTCGGGCAGATTTCCCAAAGGAGACACCGAAGTTTTGTTAAGCGAAGCATTCGCGCTTTCCAATCAGCTCGTTCCGGGAAATCAAATTGTCGGAATACTCGAAGGTGAAAAAAAAGTTCTTACGATTACTGGAATTGCACTCTCTCCGGAATATGTCTATATTTTTCGCGGCTCCAATCCCCTGCCCGACGACAAACATTTCGGAATTTTATGGATGGATCGAAAAGGGATGGAGAACGCGTTCGGAATGGTTGGAGCGTTTAACGACGCCGTTTTCACCTTTGCCCCGGATGCTCTTCACGAACCGGTCTTAAAAAGAATCGATTCTGTATTGGAACCGTACGGAGGTTTTGGCGCCTATGACCGCGATAAACTTCCATCTCATTCCTTTCTCAGAGATGAATTCAAACAGCTTAGAACCATGGCTTATTCCCTGCCTCTCATATTTTTGGGGGTTGCCGCCTTTTTATTGCATATTCTTTCCACGAGAATCATTTCCAAAGAAAGAGAACAGATTGCAACATTAAAAGCATTAGGATATTATAATACACAGATAGCTCTCCATTATCTCAAAATAATATCCGTAATCAGCGGCATTGGATCCGTATTAGGAGTCCTGCTGGGAATTTGGCTGGGGAAAGCGATGACGAATCTTTACGCAGATTACTATCGTTTTCCGAGTCTCGACTTTCAATTTGATCCTCTTTTGGGAATATTAGGAATTTTGATCGGAATTCTTTCCGGAACCGCAGGGACCCTGTACTCGGTTTTTAAAATACTTAGATTGGATCCGGCACAAGCGATGCGGCCGCCGGTTCCGATCCGATTTAGAAAGAATTGGCTTGAATCGTATCTAACCGTTTTATCTACGCAGAATAGAATGATTCTTAGAAATTTAACAAGAAGACCGGTACGAACCTTAATTGCCATTTTAGGAATTTCCACTTCGGTGATGATTATGGTTTTAGGAATGTTTTCAAGAGACGCGGTCGATGCAATGATCGAAATCCAATACGATCTCGTACAAAGGGAATCGATTACGGTTTCATTTTTAAGCCCTGTTTCCAAAGTCGCGTTGGACAATCTCAAAAACGATCATTCCGTTCTGATTGCGGAAGGATATAGAATGATTCCGATCCGAATCCGAGTTGCACATCTCGTAAAAGAAATGGCATTGCAGGGGATTCCAAATAACGCGAAACTGAGAAGACTGATAGGAAAAGACAGAAATATCCTTACGCCACCTAGTTCGGGAATATTCATCAATTCAAATGTAGCACAAAAATTAGGAATCACAACTGGATCCCAAATTCATATGGAGATCTTGGAAGGAAGCCGTAAAAAAATAATTGTCCGCGTAGACGGGTTAGTCGACGAATTATTAGGCCAAGGCGCATATATGGATCTGACTTCCGTAAATCAACTGTTAGGTGAAGGAGATAGCGTCAATCTAATCGCCCTTAGAACGGATTCAAAAGAACAAATCGGCTTATTGTCGAGGCTTAAAGACGTTCCGAAGATATCGGGTGTAACCACTCGCGAAGGAAGTCTAAAAATTTTTAAAGACACAATGTCGAGAAGCGTATTGGCCACTACGGTGATTTTATTTCTTTTTGCTTCGATAATCGCTGTCGGAGTCGTTTATAACACTGCAATGATCACATTGTCTGAAAGAGTTTTCGAACTTGGAAGTCTAAGAATTCTCGGATTTACCAAAGAGGAAGTTTTCAGAATTTTAGCGGGAGAATTAGGATTCGAAATCATAACCTCCCTTCCGGTAGGATGTTTATTGGGATACCTATTTGCCTACCTTCTAATGAACACGGTCGAAACCGAAGGTTTCAAAATACCATTGATAATTTCCTACAAAACGTATGTCATTGCAATCATGACTACGTCAGTAACTTCAGTCTTGAGCTATTTTATATTGTATTCTAAAATCAAAAAAATGGATCTTCTCTCGATCCTAAAAATAAGGGAATGACTATGAACTGGAAAGAGAAAGCAATCGCGATCACTTCGGATAAAAAAGTCAGAATTGGATTCGGAATCGGAATTTTCGTTTTGTTCCTTTGGTTTTTATTAAAACCGAAACCGGTTACTTCGGAAACTGCAAGAGTAACCAAGGGAACCTACCAACAAATCGTAGAAGAAGAAGGTATTACAAGAGTTCGTGAAAAATTCACCATTTTTTCTCCGGTCAGCGGAATATTAAAAAGACTTCATAAACATGCGGGAGAATCGGTCAAAAAAGGAGAGGTTCTTGCGATTATAAAATGGGATTTTGACAAACCCGTCTATTCGCCGATCGAAGGCAAAGTGCTCAAAGTAATCAGGGAAAGCGAAGGACCGATTGAAATGGGTTCCCCACTCTTAGAAGTAGGAAATACGAATCAATTGGAAATTGCAGTCGAAATTCTAACTCAGGAAGCGGTTCATCTTCGTCCTGGAAATCCGGTCCAAATCGACGGATGGGGAGGGGAAAGACTCGCAGGATATTTGAAATTGGTAGAGCCGGCCGCTTATACGAAAATTTCTTCTTTGGGTGTAGAAGAACAAAGAGTCAGAGTCATTGTGGACTTTACTCCTCCGTCAACGATGGGAGAAGGATTTCAAGTACGATGCAAGATCATAAGCGATGAAAAAAAGAATCAGATAATAGCCCCTACTTCCGCCTTATTCCGTGAAGGTGAAAATTGGTTCGTTTTTAAGGTCCTTAAAAATAAAGCGAAGAAAATAAAAATAAAACTTGAAGCAAAAAGTGGTGAAAACGCCCTGATAACGGATGGACTCATAGAGGGCGACGAAGTGATTCTTTATCCCGGTGAAGGGATAAAGGAAAATGTAAAAATACGTTGAATCGATAAATCTGAAATTTTATTTTGGATTTCTAATTCCCAACACATTCAATATTTGTTGTGCGGAAACGATCCGGAGGTAACCAAAGTAATTTTGTTTCCGATCTTAGAATTTTGTCTGTTTGCAATTGCGATCCGATTCTTCTCACAAACGTCCATACAAAAAACTTCCACGACCCGCAGTCCGGAAATCGTTTCGGAATGAATCAAAGATTTCAGTTCATTCTTAATTCTACTTTGCTTAAAAAAGGTTTTCCCCGGAATTTTGGCGGCGCACTGGGAACAAACAAGAATCGCGTCTTCCCATTCTCCGTCTGCGGTTTCCCAAGAAAGATCGGAATCCGTTTTCAGTCGATGACTGTTGTAAATCCATTCAAAAATTCTAACATAATTTCACCTACCGCACTGTAAGTCGCAGCAGAATCCAATCCCTGAAATTATTTTTTTTAAGAATCCGCAGTTAGTTGTTACGACAAAATATGCAATCGTAAAAAAAGGTTGAAAAGGGACTTAAAGTCCCCCCAAAGAGAGAATCAGGGAAAAATTTTGTTTTCAAAAAATAGATAACCGAGAAGCGATCGTAAATTCGTTTCGGCCCCATCAAATCCGCTTTTATCTAGAAAGCGCGTCTTCCAATTCCTCAAAAACCCCGATACTCAGCAAATCATGATCTCTCATGTCAAAATCAAAATCCTGAATCCAAAATCCGGCATACGCGCTGAGCCCCAAAAACAAAACAAGAGAAGCTCCCGCAAATCGTTTGTTTCTTGTTTCCCGTTTGTCTCTTTGGACGACATTCGAAGAAATTTGTTTGATCCAGTCTTGATTTTGTTTTCTTTTTAAAATTTCTCCTTTCATAGGAGAAGGATCGTTATTCTTCATAAAATTTCTCCATTCTTCCGACTCGTTTCATCATCTCTTTTCCTCTGGCGGCCCTGGACTTTACCGTACCGGGTTTTACACCCATCGTTTCGGCAATCTGTTTTTCGGAATATCCTGCAAGATAGAATTCCAAAACCCTTCTGTATTTTTCTGGAATCTTGACCAGAATCGAACGAAGCATTCCGATCACTTCCTGGTGATTCGTTTCGGAATCTCTCAAATTTCCATTCACGGTAGAATTTACCGTGATAAAGTCTTCTTCTTTTTTAGAACGTGCAAACTTCTCTGCACGTTCCTCTTCTCTTCGAAGTTTATCGTTCATACGAAGCGATTCGTTTCTTGCAATCGCATAAAGCCAAGTGCTCAGTTTGGATTCTTTTCGGAACTGATCTTTTTTGAGAGCCTTATACGCGCGAAAATAAGTTTCCTGGGCTACGTCGTCTATCGCGTAAGAAAACCTCTCTGCGAGGTTCTTTTCAATCGCAGAGAGGACAACGTCCCGAGTGGAACCGACAATTTCTGTAAACTCGGATTCAGTCATCATGATGACGATGTTTCTGTTGAAACTCGGTAATCAAATCCACTAGTTTATTTCTTTGTTCGGGAGTGAGAATCGCATGAAACTCGATCGCTTTTTTTGTCATAAAACTTCTCATCTCCGTCATTTTATTCATTTCTAATTCAAACGGTTTGTTTATTTTTTTCTCATCCAAAGTTGGTTGACGAAATTGCGCAAGTACTTCCGCGGGAATTCTCGGTCCTTCTAGTTTGAGTTCCTTTCTCTTAGACAGAACCTCGTCCTTGATACGATTGAGCTCCGTTTTTTGTGAATCATTCAGATCCAATTCCGAAGTGATCTTTTTTACAACATACTCCGCTCTTTTTTCAGGAGACTTGTAATATCTACAACCTCCGGCAAATAAAACCGCAGCTATCAAAATCAGACCGGAAACTTTAAAAAATCCTTTCATTGGATTCCTCCCATTTTCTAATCCTCTGACCAAAACTCGAAACGGAGGTTCCGCTTTTTTAAAAGAAATTTTTTAAGCGCGTTCTTAAAAAACAAAACCCTCGAAAAGTAATTTCCGAAGGTTGTCAAAAATCCGAAGTTTAACCAAAAAATATTCAATACAACGATTTAAAACGAGAATCAAAGATCGATTTCAATTTGAAAACGACCCTTAATTTTCATTTACGATTAAGATATCCTCTTTTTTGATTTCGTATTTGATAGCCAAACGATCCCTCAAACTGGAAAGAAGTTGCCCCCCGTTTTTATAATAATAAAATTCGGGATTTACTTTAATCATGATACTCCGTAGAGAAGGCAGTTCTTTTAAAAAGAAAGAAATTTCCTGAACCAACTTTTCTATACTTTTACCGTAAGGACATCCCTTCAACTCGACACCGACGCCCGCACCGTATGTGGAATTTGTAAAAGGTAGAATTTCAAACGGATACGCCTTTTTATCGATCAAGGTTTCTACTCGAATTCCTAAACCTTGGCAGATTTTTTCTACAAGAATCTGAGTATCTATCGGTTTTAACAGATAGGCGACCAGTCTTTTGTTATGAGCGGCTTGGATGATGGTTTCTTTTTCGTTGCTGACCGTTAAAAAAATGATCGGGGTTAAACGATTGGTTTCGGGAATTCGCTCCAAAAGACTAAGACCGCTCTGTTTCGGCATCTGGTTATCGGTTAAAATGAGGTCATAACGTATTTTTCTCAGTTTGATTTCCGCGGCAATTCCGTCCACGACATGATCCACATCGAAGTTATATCTTTCCAAATGTCGAATAAAAAGCTCCGCGTTACTTTCGTCGTCTTCGGCAAGTAATATGGAATAGTGGGGTACAACTTTCATACGTTCCGTTTTCCAGTTAAAGAATGGAGTTACATTTCTATCGAACTGGATTTTTTTGACAATTGAATTAAAAAACTATAATGCAAATTTCGAATATAAAAACGAATAAATAGAATCAAATCCTATTTTTATATTAAGAATTTTCAGATTTTCGCTCGAGAGCCAAAATCGTTAGATCGTCGGAAAGTCCTTCGTGACCTTGGGTTTCCTTGATAAAATGATTCACTTCCAAAAATACCTTTTGACAAAGACCTTGTAAAGACTCCGCCCTGGAAGAATCCAAAATGGAGAGCAGCCTTTCTTCGGAAAACATTTCCTTTTTTGAATTGAAAGTTTCTACGATTCCGTCCGTATAAAGAACCAAACGATCTCCCGGATCCAGGTGAAAGGAAATCGTTTCCAATTTTAAGGGAATCAAATCGGTCAGAAGAGCGCCGGTTTGATGAAACACTTGCGGTTTTTTTCCGGGACGTAACAAAACCGGCGGACAGTGACCCGCGTTTGTCATCTGCCCTTCCCCTGTTTTTACGTTTAAGGTACCGAGAATCGCGGTGATAAAATGACCCGCAAATTTCCCTCGAAGCGAATCGTAAATCTGGGTCATACCGTATTCCGGATTTTGAAGAAAAGATCTCCAATTGAAGTATGACATTTTCACCATAGACGCGAGTAAGGCCGCGGAGACACCGTGACCCGAAACGTCGCAGATAAAAAAACCGAGAGTGGAATCCTTTTCGTCGTATAAAAAATCCACAAAGTCTCCGCCGAGTTCCATCATCGGAGTATAAAGAAACTGAAGATCCAAATATTTCGATTTAGGAAGAGTAACCGGCAACAAAGCCTCCTGGATTTTTTTGGCCATCTTGATCTGATGTTCGAGTTCTTCCTTTTGACTCAGGATAATTTTGGTTCTGGCACGAACCGTATGCTCCAGGCGTTCATTCGCTTTTTTTAATTCTTCCTGCGCCTTTTTTCTTTCAACCGCTTGAAAGATTCTCGGCAGCATATCCGCGATCGAACCCACAAACGTTTGTTCTTCCAAGGTCCAGACCCTTGTGTTGCCGACTTGTTCGTTACAGATAATTCCGATCAGCTTTCCGTCCATCAGGATCGGAGCGTCTAACATGGAAACGATGTTGAGCGGAATCAGATAATTTCGTGCAAACTCCTTTGTCGCATCATCTGCAACGGCTTCGTCCGCGATGATCAGTCTTTGTTCTCGAAGAACTTCGAAATAATGAGGAAAGTCGTTTTGAAAAAGTTCCATCCCGGAATTATGCGAATTTTCGGAGAGAATAAAAAGATCCAGACATTGGATCGATATTTTGGCCTCGCTATAAAACCAGATGCTGCATCGCTCGCAGTCCAAAGCTCTCGAAATAGATTCGGTCAAAACGTTTAACGCGGGATCCAAATCTCCGCTGTCGATGATCGGGTTTTTCGCCAAGGACATCAATTCCTTGTTAAAGCGACGGAGGGTGTCCTCCTTGGTTTGAATTGTATCTGGTAACATCGATTTTATTTTAAAAGTAGTTTCGCTTAATTCTCGGAATTCAGATCATTAGACTGTCATAAAAATAAAAAAATTCCATTCATTTTTAACCTTATCAATCGATTATTTGCTTATATTCCGGCTTTCCCGGATTCTTTTATAAAAACAGGAAAAGTCGAACGGACTCGCAGCGTCCGTTTAAAACAAATCGCTCTAAGCCGAACTGGATTCGATCAAAAACAGAGCGACCATGATTGTCCTGAACTTGGTAAAAAAAAATCCTAAATTAGATTCTATTTTTTGAATGTATTTTAAAAACAAAAATTAATATGTGAGCAAAAGCTCTCATATTTAGAATTTCAATGAATCCCAAAATGATCTCAACTCCGTGCGATTCGATACCGGAAACAGAATATTGACGCAGGAAATTCTCACTTTTCCGCGCGTAAAACCGTTTTTTAAATGGATCTTCCATTCTACAGCGTATATACTAAAAATCGTTCTTCATATTAGAACGTTTTGGGATTTCACCCCAAAACAAATGCGGATTTAAAAAAATGGAATTAATACAAGAAGCCTTAGAAGATATCGGAGATAAAATACGCTTTGTAGAATTTATCCCCTGCCCGGTTTTGCTTTCGCAGATCAAAGACGATCAATATCAGACATTGTATCTAAATCGCAGTTTTAGGGAAATGATCGGATACGAAATCAAAGAAATTTCTACGATCGAAGAATGGTTTTTACAAGCATATCCGGACGATAATTATAGAAAAGAAATCAAGGCAGACTGGTGGGCGGAAATCCATCATGCGAAAAGAAGCGGAAAATCAAACGCGTCTCTCAAGGCAAAAATCAAAACAAAATACAACGGAAAAAAATGGCTCAACATTCGTAGCGCCGAATTCGGAGAATTAAGCGCGGTTTCTTTTCAAGACATAGACGATCTGGAAACACTAAACTCCGAACTAACCCGCACAAACTCGACCAAAACTCAACTTTTATCCATTCTTGCTCACGATCTGAGAACTCCTTTGATCCAGATCATATCCTTAATTTCCTTATTTAAAAACGCAGAGATCGGTGCTGCGGATTTATATCTGCATCTTTCGAAGTTGAATATCCAAACACATCTAACCATAGATTTGATAGACAACACTCTCAATTGGGTAAAGGCGAACGCGAAAAACATCATCGTAACCAAGATTTCCTTTTCACCAAACGGTATCCTGCACGAATTGATCCAACTTTATAACGATTACTTAAAAACAAAATTCATTCAAATCGAAATGAATTTAGATGAGGGAATTATTATTTTCGGAGATAGGGAAATTTTCAAAGTGATCATCCGAAATCTTTTTGTAAATGCGATTAAATTCTCAAAACCCGGAGGCAAAATCATCCTTGGCGCCAAAAAATTGCCCGAAAAAAAATATCAAATTTCCGTTTCCGACGCAGGTATCGGAATGACACCGGAAGAATTGAAACGGGTATTTTCGAAAGAATCGTTTTCATCACCCGGAACTTTCAACGAAACCGGAGCAGGTCTCGGAATCAAACTTTGCAGAGATTTTGCCAAGTTGACCGGGGCCGAATTTTGGCTCGATAGTGAAAAACAAAAAGGAACATCGGTAAATCTGATTTTTTCCTAAGATCCGCAAACAATCTTTCTAAGACAATGAGTTGTCGCGTTTGTATCAAACGGATTCTTACCGGTTGCGTAAGACCGAATTTTTTTAGAGGAAGCCAAAACTGCAAAAACTTGGAACGGGTTCTTCCAAAAAACGAAATAACATTCAAAAATAAATCTTGAAAAGGAACCCGTTTCCGTTCAAATTCCCGAAATGCAAAGAAATCATTCCGACCTAAAAAACAAATCGATCCTGATTTTCATCGCAATCATTTTGTTTTCTTTTCTTTTTGATCCCGTCCTCGCACAGGAAAAACGTTCTCCGAGATACGTTCTTACGAGCGATGGAAAACTAAACGTAAGGGAAAAACCCAAGGACGGAAAGGTTTTATTCCAGGTTGAAAAGGGAGAAATTGTTTTTGTAAACGAGGAATCTCAATGGGAAGAATGGCCTGCGATCACGACAAAGTCCGGAGCGAAAGGATACGCAGCCGCCGAGTTCCTGGGAAAAAAATCGATCGAAGAACTGCGGGACGCAAAACTTTTCGGATCGTTAGATACGGATATTGACGGCTCTTCATTTCGCACCTTGGCGATTCGGATCAAAAACCAGTGGGTATCTGCAAATGATCATTCCGCGGAGGCGTCCTATCTGGAAAAACAAACGATTCAGACAAAAGAAAAAGCCATCGCTTACAAACATGCAGGCGTAATCGGAGAATTTTCTCCTGAGAAAAGAGGAAACGCCGGTTGTCAGGGATTTCGCGTTCTAAGAGGAAACCTACCCACCATTGGCGAAATCAATACTTTAGAAGATTCAGTTTTTGGAATATTCGGTTCCAAGATTTCCGATAAGGTAAAATCGGATCGTTACAAGCCGATCGAAAAAATATCCAAACTTCTGGATTCCTCAGTAAGCGAAATCTTTAAGAAAAAACATCCCAGACAAACCGAACTAAAATTTTTAAAACAAGGCGACTTCTATAAGATCCATTCTCCCGCAAAACAATATATTTTTATACGATATGCGATCAAGATGAATATGGAAGTAGAGGAAAAATCCTATTACGCCGCTCTTTACGAATTCAAAGAAGGCGAATTGGGGAAAAAAACATTCGAAAAATTTGATGTTCTTAGTCAAGATCAGGAGATTTACGGAGGCCAATATCATTTTATAAATGCGTTCGATCTGGATGAAAATGGAACTCCCATTCTGATCATACATCACAGCGGATACGACGGTTATATACACGAATTCTACCGGATCAAAAACGATAAAATGGAATCTATGTTTTCAACCGGAGGAGACGCGTGTTAGAACTTCAATCTCCTGTTTTACAAAATTTGTCTTAAAAATCAAAAATAAGATTCAAAATTGTGCCGAAAATAAAATTGCGATCATCCTGTTTTTGGATCGATATCGATAACAGAATCTTGCCGAAACAACAGTTCCCTGTATTCCGCAATGATTCAAACCTTTGCTTTCAATAAGAAATACCCTTCCAAGTTTTTGCTTGAAAGGGTATTTCAAAGAACAAACCGTTTCTAAAAATCGTTATTAATTCTCGAAAATGTTTAAACTTTTTTTTCGGGAACCATCTTTGCGGAGATCAATTGTTGGATATGTTCCACAAAGGTTTCGGAAATCGGTCTGTAGCTCAGTCCCAAATCTTTTTTGCTGTAGGAATTATCGAGCTGAAAAGAAACTCCCACGTTACGCGAAATATAAGGCCAGGACAATCCGAAAAAAGGACCGATAAGATACGTTAAAAACTTGGGGAGAGCGCTCTTAGGAGTCGGAAAACGTTTTCCGTATTTTTCGCGAATCACCTTTGCCGCGTCCAGAAAAGTCAGGGTCTCCGCAGAAACGATATGACGACCTTTTGCATTTGGAGTAAAACCCGCTAAAACGTGGGCTCGCGCCACGTCTCTCACATCCACAAAACCGATCATCATATCCGGGACTCCGGAGGCGAACTTACCGTTTACCATCGATTGCATAAAGTTCACGCTGGTGCCGTCCGCTCTTTCCGAAAGGGAGGGTCCCATGACAAAAGAGGGATTGATCGTCAGTAAATCCCACTGGTTTTGAGACTGCGCAATTTTCCATGCTTCTCTTTCCGCCACTGTTTTAGAATAAGGATACGGCTGGTGTGTCAGACTACTCGTCGTATTCCAGTGTTCTTCCGTCATCAAACGACCCGGAACGGATTCGGAATCAACGTTATCCCCAAACACTGCGGCTACGCTAGAAGTCAGAACGATTCGTTTCACAGAAGGGCTTTTGTTTGCGGAATTTAACACGTTAGTGGTTCCTTGCAAAGCGGGATCCACCAGCTCTTTCTGCGCGTTCTTAACGCCGTCTATAAAAAACGGGGACGCGGTATGGATGATCAACTCCACTCCGCCGCGATCCTGAATCGCGTTTTGGAAGGAGCCTTCCTTCAGGAGATCCGCTTCAAAAAGTTCGAGTTTTCCCGGAAAACGATCGGAAAGTTTTTGTAAATGTGAGATTTTTTTAGAATCCGTTTTGCTTCGAACGGTGGCGCGGACGGAAATGCCCTCCTCCAGTAAATACTGAATTACCCAAGACGCGATATAACCCGCGCCCCCTGTGACAAGAACGGGTTTCGAACGATCAATTTCTTTCATATGATTTCTCCATTTTTAATTGAGTGAAAATTTGAATTATTTGGATGTTAGACTTTGGTGCTCCGGATAAACTTGAATTCCGGGGAATTTAGAATTCGAATGATCCCTTGAAAAGGTTTCTAACTTCGCGATCCATTCCCCAAAAATCCTTCGCTTTTAAACTTCGCTTAATAATCGAAGATATGATCCAATGTAAATCCCTTATCGCGCGCTAAGTTTAAAAGAAGATGTAACTCTTGCATAGGAACGATCACCGCGACCCGTTTCCGATTTGGCTCCGTAAGAATCGGCCATTGATACAATATGTTTTTCGAATCCAGTAAAGTTTCGTCCGCAGGAACAATCAGAGTCAGTAAAATCTGACGATTTCCGGCAATCTCTAAAAAGGAGATTTTGTTTTGAACCAATTTCGGGACCGTTTGGGTAAACGCTTCGTATCTCGGAATGGATATGATTTTACTTTCTCCGGATTGAACAACCCATGCTTTGACCGTAAAGCTCTCAGGTGCATAAACGGTTTCCGTGCCCATACCGATTAACTTTCCATAAACCGCCTTTACGAGCAGCTCTGTGGAAAAGAAAATCCTTCTTTCCATTCTTCGAACCCAACTCGTGTTTTCACCGTCTTGAATTCCCCAAAACTCTTTGAACTTTCCATAAAAGGAATATTCATACCAAGGACGAAGACGTACAAAATCGGTATAATCCTGAGCCACCTTTTGCATAAAACCTTCGACCTTTCGATCGGGGCTCGATACGGGACCGACAGCAAACCATTCCGTCACTCTTCCTATGGTATTTTCATAAACAGCCTTGAACAAAAGTTCGGAGGAATAACTGATTCCGATCACATTGATCATCAGATGATATCCCCAATTGAATTCGTAGGAATCCCAGGTTTTCGCAAACACTCTTCCGTATATTTTCCAAAACTGCGCGATACTTTTAAAATAAGGAAACGCGCTCGGCGCCGAATGATTTAGAAACTTCGCATATTCATCGGAACTAAATACGATATACCATTCCGGAAGAGTCAAAAAAGTCTGATCTTCGTTTCGAACATAATCCTTCATCAAATCCAATTCGATTCGGATCTTTTGATCCCGTTCTTTATGAAAGTAATATTTATCCCAAAGTTTATTTCGAAATTTATATGTCGGATCCAACTTTCGTTTTAACGCAAAAAAACGATCCGCGTTCGGATATGCTTTGTGAAACTGAGTGACCGTAGCGTGCAACTGATACGGAAGATAATAAGCTCCTCCCACGGAAGTAACCGCATCGATCAATTCCCGAGTCCAAATCCCCACTTCCTTTTTCGCGCTTTCGTAGACCCTTTGTTTGTAATAAATTACGAACGAAAACTCCTCCTTTCTCGCCCACGCCAACATCGAACCCGGATCCGGTTTCGCATGACGTATCGATATGTTCATCACGTTCACGTCGTGTTTTTGGAGAATGGCGCGCATCAACGGATAAAAATCATCGAAACGATCCACCGGTACAAAGTATTCTTGAAGAACATAAGTGCTGATTTTTCGGGTGGGGGGCTCCAATTCCTGCACATCATAGCTGGCTTCGTAATTTCTCCAAACGATCCGATCCTTGCGATAATACAAAGGATCCAAAACCGCCTCTCTCAATTCCTTTCCATACGGCAATTCGGTAAGCCAGAAATAGATCAAATTTTCTAACCAATAACTTTCCTTAACGGGAACGATTTTGTCCTCAACGGTAACAGGCTCGTCCGTTTCCTCCCATGTCACCGCGTTTACGTTGGTATATTCGGGTGGATAGATATCACCGTTATGAAATTGGGCTTTGGAATGATTTCTAATATTATCAAAAAAGAATTTTTTATATTCGGTAATCGGAAGTTTTTTTACGATCCTTTTGATCTTTTTGTTATCGGTAAGTTCGAGAGTCGCATCCACGATGATCCCGATTCCGCCGTAACCTCCGATACATCCGTAAAAAATTTCCTGATTCTGCGTAGGACTTGCAACGACCGACTTTCCATCCGCCAACACGACTCGGATCGAACGAACGGAAAGAATCATCGGTCCGTATCCGACATATCTGCCGTGAGCGTTTACGCTCAACGATCCGCCGACCGTAAAATTGGAATATGTTTGTTTGATCTGAACAGAAAGTCCGTAAGGATCAATAAATTCCTGCAGAGCCCTCCAAGTGATTCCAGATTCGACCGTGATCACTTTTTGTTTCGGATCAAAAAATAGAATTTTATGAAATTCTCTCGTATCGATAAAAAGCGCGTTTTCCGTCGCGATCTGCCCGCCCATGGAAAACCTTCCTCCACCGATGGAAATCGGACCTTGATGATTTCGAACGAGGAATTGTATTTCCTCCAAAGTCGCAGGGGCAACGACACGATCGACTTGAATCGGATTGATCTGAGTGACATCATTGACTGTTGTCGGATTCGCGAACGAACCGCTTACGAATAAAAATAAAAGTAGAATAAATTGTTTCATGCGGATTTCACAAATGCCATTAGAGTATTTTTAGTAGGATCGCCTTTTTGTAATATATATTTCCCCATCGGTTTCAGACCGAACGACTTTAATCTATCTTCGATTTCAGCAACGGATGTGAAATTTCGAATTTGAAGCGAGGTTTCCTTCCAGGGAATTTCCAATCCCACGTTATACACATCGTGAGCCAGGGCGACGATCGCCTTCATTTCTTTAGAATAAACGTTATGATCCCTTAAGACGAGTTTGCCGCCCGGTTTTAAAACACGAACAACGGATCGAATAAATCCGTCCAATCGATCCGAAGGCGAATGATGAAACCCTATAAAATTGGTCACTAATCCGACGCTCTCCGAAGGAATCGAATTTTCCGAAATCGGATCGTAATTTCCCAGAGAAACAAAATTCCCGGCCTTTGAAATTTGTCCCCTTTCGACGAGATCTTCCGGACTAAACTTAGGTTCCAAATCGTTTACGATAAACGTTTTGCCTTGGATCTTTAATTTTTTTCGAAGACCGTTTACATATCTGCCCGTGGTACCGATTTCGAGATAACCGTCATAAGAACCGTTTTCTCCCAAAAGTTCGATGACCTCGTTAGATATTTCTATCTTTTGTTTTCTAAGAGCGGGTAACGCGTATGTGATCATTCCCGCAAACGGTTTAATATGGGGAATTTCCTGCAGAATCGTTTCGTAAATTTCCCGATCCGTTTTTTTTGTTTTAGAAATTTCGAATATAACTTTATGAAACTCCTCTTCGGGATACAAATGATATACGTTTTGCAGAAATTGAAAGAAGTCGTCTCTCAACTTCGGATCCGAATATACGTTTCTAAAATTCGAATTCTGTTCCAAAAAAAACGGCGGTTTCAAACCTTTCTTATCTTTAGAGAAAAGATCCGCTCCAGCACCGCTCAAAAATAAAAAAAGAATCGATTTGAGAAACTGTCTTCGATTGAGATGATTCATAAAGTGTAGGATCGGAGAATAGAAGGAATGATTCAATACTATTTTTCAAAGAAAATAAAATGAAAAATAGAGGTTAACGTTTTAGAGTTGATTCTAAAATATTTTTTCTTTTAAAAAACAAACCCGTCTGCTTTAAATAAAGGGAAATAAAAAAGTCTTTCGCCAAAAGAAAACGCTAAACAAAAATCATTTGGGCGGTTTTCGCAATGGGTTTCGATCAGAAAGATGTTTTTATAAACGCGAAACCGGGCTTGTTCCGGGTTCGCCGCAAGCGGCTCATTCCTCGCGAATCTCCGCCGAAATTGCCGTTGAGTCGGATTTCGAATCCTATCAATCAAAGTCGGTTTGCAAATTCAAATTTGGTTTGAATCCTTAATAAATCTTCTTATCCAACGCTCGGAACGCAAAGCGCCCTCCACATCCCTACCGCAAAAAATCCGGAAGAATCAGAATCAAACCGTCAAAAGAACACCTGAATGCGGGAACTCGCACAAATAAAAACGGTGTCCTGATCAAAAAACCGTTTTCTAAAAATAATTTACCCGCTTTCAATAACTCCTTGACTTTACGCGGATCTTAGCCAGAAAAGGTGGCTTTCAACACTATACAAGTTAGGAAGAGTTTATGAAATCCGCTGCCGAAGTTACTCAAGAGTTTTATAATGCATTTCAAAAAAAAGACGCCGTTACGATGGGTTCGCTCTATTCCGATTCTGCGATTTTTAGCGACCCGGTTTTTCCAAACCTAAACGCAACCGAAGTCAAAGCCATGTGGCAGATGTTGATCGCAAGAGGAAAGGATTTGGAATTAAAACTAAATCCGATTCAATCCGAAGGAGACACCGCAAAAATAACCTGGGAAGCCTATTATACTTTCTCCAAAACGGGCAAAAAGGTGCATAACGTAATCAACGCCGAACTCGTCTGCAAGGATGGAAAAATCGTCAAACATACGGACCGATTCGGTTTTTATCGCTGGTCAAGACAGGCCCTCGGAACTGCGGGTTTGTTTTTAGGATTTCTACCCTTTTTACAAAACAAGGTCAGGGCCGAGGCGAAAAGAAATTTGGATTTGTTCTTAAAAAAACAAAAATAACCGACAGAAGCAACACATTACGTGAACTCAATGTGTTGCTTCTATGAATCGCGTCCAAAGGGCGTGCTTTGAACAGGATTGAACCGATCTTTAGGAAGAGGAAATTCGGCTTAAAGAACGCGGATGTCCCTTGAATTTTAGAGTCGTTCGTCGTTTCAGAAAATAAAAATCTGAGAACGGACGACTCAAATTCATTCCGATTCAACAAAGTCGTAAACTAAAATCATTCGGTCGGTTCGATCTGTTTGATACCGTTTTGTTCGTGTCTGTATTTTGCGATCGTTTCGTACGCCGACTTTCTCACACGATTGATTCCTCCCAAAGGACGGTGTTCGGGTAAGGAATGCCAAGGATTGAGAGAAAGGTTTTCACAAAACCGATCTTGTTCGGGAGTCGCAAATTCTTGAACGGGAATTTCAATCTTTGCAACCGTTGTAAACGGAGAATCACCTTCGTTCCAAGGAACCGCCGGATCTTCTACCGGCATACGAATCGGATCTCCTTGTTTCTGGATCATAAACTCAAAACAAGCGCCCTTTTCTTTCAAATGTGAGATCATCGTTTGACGCAGATAATCGTCCGCGGGAGAATCCGGAACGTTCAAATTCTTCGCCTCACAAGGTTTAGCTGAATATTTAACCGCAGTGTTTTCCTGTCCCAAACGATACGGAGTTGTACTCCAATAACGAATCTCCAACACGTCCGAAATTTTTTTACTTCGAATGGAAATCGATTCTTTGAGAGCCGTCAGTTTCCAGTTCCAGGGAAGTCCTCCGAAAAAATAAGACATCGGCTTTTTGGCAAAAGCGGCTTTGAACAAGGCGAGATATTCGTCCGGCGCGCCGACGGGAAGTACCGGATGATTGATCAATAAAAAGTCCTGAGTTTGTTTCTCATCCGGAGAAAGTTTAGCTCCCTTCACTCCGAGCAATTTAATCCCCATGCCGCGAATATCACCTTCCTGATCCGATTTTTTAGTGATCGATCCGTTGGAAAATCGGACCCAAATCGGATACGATTTAGAAGAATTGAATATTCCGAATTTTAAATCCTCGGGAACCGAAGAAGATACGGTAAAAGTTCCTTTGACACATCCGTGAGCAAACGGGTGTGCGTCTCTTTTCGCTTCGGAACCCGCCGGATATTTCTCCTTTAAAGAAGAAATCAAAAGAGCAAGAGTATCTTGTGTGGTTTGTTCTTCCCCCGGAAAAACAAACTCGGCGCCGGGTTTTGTGTCTTTAGGAATCGACACCCGAGGTCCCTGTCCCACCCAATAGAGCAAGAATAACAAAAATAAAATTCCAACTGTTATAAATCCGATCTTTTTTACCATCATTCACTCCAACCGATCCAAAATTTCAAAGGGAGAAAATCATAGATTTTGGAAAGTTCCTCTCTTTTATTTTGAAAACACCTATAAAATCAAATTTCAAAGAGGGGATAGGTTTCAAAACGATCGAAATTCGATCGTGACATTGATACAAAACAGGCGTTTTAAAAATCAATATCCGATTTCAGATCCAAATTTTGTGTTCGATCGTCAAGAACCAAAAAATAGAATCGGAAGAATCCGGTTCCTCTTCCAGGCGACATAGAAAAAGACTAAATTTCTAAAAAACACGTCAAAAATCCCATTCCGAGCCCTTTTTTTAGTTGAAAAACAAAAATCAAACGGCCACAGAAGTAACGGGACGCCCATGGAAATAACCGTACAAGACGATATACATATCATCAAAATTGCCGGATCCATTCTTCAATCCGATAGTGAAGAACTAGATCGAAATCTCAGTGAACACAACTTCGACCCTACACCCAAGATCATCATCGATCTGACGGAGGTAAATCATATCTGTTCCACTGCGTTAGGTATCATCGTTTCCTACAAAAAGAAATTCAAAAGCGCGGAAGGTGATATCATCATCGTAGTCAACGACGAAGACCTATTGCAACTTTTCGAAATTACAATGTTAGACAAGGTTTTCAAAGTAGTTCCCAACATCGAAGACGCTTTTGACGAATTTAAATTGAATCGTTAATTCCTCTTTGAAGCAACTTGCTCTCGCCACAAACAACTCTCACAAAGTAAAAGAAGTCGGCTCCATTCTTTTGGAGCTCGGAATTCAGGTTCTAACCCCAAAGGATCTGGATATTTCTTTTGAAGCGGAGGAAACAGGCTCGACCTTTTCCGAAAATGCGCTGATCAAAGCACGTGAGCTTTTTCGTATAACAAATTTACCTTCGATTGCGGATGATTCCGGAATCTGCGTTTCCGCGTTGGGAGGTGAGCCGGGGGTTTATTCCGCTCGTTTTGGCGGAGCCGGTTTGGATGATCAAGGAAGAGCCCTTTTACTCTTGGAAAAACTAAAAGGAAATCCGAATCGTAAAGCGCACTACGCCTGCGTCATCGCTTATGTGGACGATAAGATAGAAAAGACTTTCGAAGGAAAGTGCGAAGGAGTCATCGCAGATGTATACGATACGATAGGAACGTTTGGATTTGGCTACGATCCCGTATTTGTCTATCCCCCTTTTCAAAAACCATTCTCTCAGGTTTCCGAAGTGGAAAAGAATCGCGTTTCGCACAGAAAAAAAGCCCTGGACGCACTTCTTACATTCTTAAAATCCAAAGAATCGGAACCAATTTAAATTTTATAAAAATTGCAACCGATCCGAAATTCGCTTCGTGATTGAAAACGATTTTATGAATTTCGAATATTAGAATTTTTATATCGAAACAAAAATGGGCAAACTCGATGATCCGCTGAGCGATCCAGGAGAACTCAATGAATGCTTCTCTGAAACTCAGGAGAACTACTCCCTACGGGTCGTAGCTCAGGATCAGCGTTCAAGAGCGAAGCGCTGAGTTTGAGGAAGTGAGACGCTGAGTTTCCTAGGCGCTCTATTGCCCAACTGCGTTGGGGTCCAAAGAAGACTTTGGATGACTCGCTTCCCATGGGGCGCTCGTCAGGATTCAGCCAGTACAGGTCCGCCGGACAAACGTTTGTAAAATTCAGCGCCTTCTCTTTCAAGGAAATCTTCGTAACTTCCTTTGAAATCCCGAATTCCTTCCGTGGAAACTTCGATCACTCTGGTGGCGAGAGAAGAAACAAACTCACGATCGTGAGAAACAAAGATTACGGTTCCTTCAAAAACGGATAATGCATAGTTGAGGGCTTCGATCGTTTCCAAATCCAAGTGGTTGGTAGGTTCGTCAAGCGCGAGAAGATTGTCTCCGGAAATGATCATTCTTCCAATGATCATTCGAGACTTCTCTCCTCCGGACAAAACGGTCGTCGATTTTTTAGCCATATCACCGCTGAACAACATTCTTCCTAAGATAGCCCGAATCTCTTCCAGCTCAGTACCCGGATCCGCATAACGGTAGAGCCATTCTACAAGAGTTTCCGCGTCTTCCATGATTCCCTCTCTATGATCCTGAGGAAAGATAGAGGAAGTAACCGAATCTCCAAGTGCAACGGTTCCGGAATCCGGTTCGATTTGTTTCATCAAAGTTTTTAAAAGGGTCGTTTTTCCGACCCCATTGGTTCCGATGATCGCGATTTTTTCGCCTTTGGTGATATTGATCGTAAAATCTTTAAAGATCGGTCTATCGTAAGACTTGGAAATCGTATTTGCGAGAATCACATCCTTGCCCAACGGTTTCTTAATTTTAAAACGGATATACGGAGAAACTCGGGAAGAAGGTTTTACGTTATCGAGTTTGATCTTCTCGATCTGCTTTTGTCTGGATGTCGCTTGTTTGGACTTACTCGCATTCGCACTGAATCGAGTTACGAATTCTTGAAGTTCGGCGATTTTTTCCTTCTTCCGTTTATTTTCATCGATCAATCTTTCACGAGCCATCGTGGAAGCTTCCATGTATTCGTCGTAATTTCCGGGATAAACCGTAAGAGATTGATAATCTAAATCCGCAATATGAGTCGCGATCGAATTGATAAAGTGACGGTCGTGGGAGATCACGATAACCACTCCGCGGTAATTGGTTAAGAATTCCTCGAGCCAGTGAATCGTCTTGATATCCAAGTGGTTGGTAGGCTCGTCCAAAAGAAGAACATCGGGTTTTTGAAACAACACTTGCGCCAAAAGAACACGGAGTTTAAATCCACCGGTAAGATAGGAAAGAGTTTGTGTATGACTTGTGGTCGGAATTCCCAAACCCTCGAGAAGTTCTCCCGCGGTGCTTTCAGCCTCGTAGCCGCCCAATTCTCCGTATTTTTCTTCCAGCTCGGAAACGCGCATTCCGTCTTCGTCCGACATCTCCTCTTTTGCGTAGATCGCATCTCTTTCCAGAGAAACTTCCCAGAGATCTTTTTTTCCCATGATCACCGTATTGAGTACGGTTTCATTTTCAAACTCATAGTGGTCCTGTTTTAGGTAACCGACCTTGATCCCGGCGTCAATAGAAACCGCACCGTTTGCGGCTTGTTCCAATCCCGCGAGAATTTTCATAAACGTGGACTTACCAGAGCCGTTCGCGCCGATCAATCCATACCGGCAGTTTTCCTTAAACTTAACCGTTACATTCTCAAAAAGAATTTTTTTACCAAAATTTAGGGTCAATCCGGAAGTGCTGATCATCTGAGAATACCTGCTAGGGGAGAATCATGACCATAGTTTTCAAAGTAGGGTTTTTTGCCAAGAAAAAGGAGAATTAAGAAGTTTTGAAATTCTACCGAAAGGTTTATTGTATGCGCTCCCAACTTCGATCCATTCTACCCTTGCTACTCAGTTTTCCGTTCTTAACCGGGCTACAAGCCGAGGAACAATTGTTTATCGGAAAGATCTTACAGTTTGGAAAATTACTCAGCACTGAAAATACATTTATCCCCATCGAATCCAACGAGATCACATCGGAACTTTCCAGACTCAACGATAAGACCGTGAGAATTCTCTGTAGCATGAAAGGTTCGACATGCAATCCGATACGATACGAAATCGATCCGTTCCTGGATTCAAAAAAACTCAAACCCTGGACGATAAAAAAAATTCCCGACTATGTAAACCGCAATCTTTTCGCATTCAACCCAAACGCCTCCCCCGATGGGAAATATCTTTTTTGGACAGCTTTGATCAAACGTGGAAGATCCGGAACCCAAAAGATCTGGTATTCCAAACTGGACGAAAGAGGTTTTTGGGAAGACGGAAAAGAAATGGCCGCGCCTCTCAATAACGAAATGCCTTCTGCTGTGATCTCCGCTCTTCCCGGAGGAAACGAACTTTTTGTTTTCGGAACCTTCGGAGAAAAAGAGTTACTCGATGATTTGGATAAAGAATTTGGATTCAAAAAAGACGCAGCCGCTCGTTCCTCCAAAAACCCGAACGAATACAAAAAAAAAATCGACGATCTGAGAAACGAACACGAAGAAAGACAAAGACAGATCTCAAGACGGGTTCCTCTTTATAAAAGTTTTAAGGAAAAGGACTCGTGGTCCAAACCGAGTATATTAAATTTTCCTGATTTTTACAATCTTTATAGAAAGAAAAACGATTCCAGTCAGGAAGTGTTCGGAGGATCCACTCTTGCCTCTTCGGGAAGAATTTTGATCTATTCCTCTCAACACAAGGACTCCAAGGGAAAACTCGATCTTTACGTGAGCAAGATGCAATCCGACGGAAGTTTTTCGTTGGGAATCAATCTCGGAGCAGTGATCAACTCGGAACACGAAGAGATGGCTCCGTTCTTGGCAAGCGATGACAGGACCCTTTACTTTTCCAGCGACGGGCACAAAAAAATCTCCATTTATATGACACGAAGAATCGGAGACGGCTGGGATCAATGGACCACCCCCACCGAAGTTTCCGAAAATTTGCAAGGGGTGAATTTTTTCTCGATTCCCGCTAACAGCGATTGGGCGTATATCAGCAAAGAAGGTCAGCTCTTTATGGCCTATCTTCCCAAGGAAATGCGCCCCGAAAAGGTGATTGTGATCCATGGAAAAGTTACGGACACGGAAGGGAGCCCTTTATCCGCGGATATACATTACGAATCCTTAAAGTCTCACGAAAAGATAGGAAGCGCAAAGAGCGATCCTCTTACCGGAAATTTTTCGATCATCCTTCCCTTTGGTGAAAACTACGGATTTTACGCTCAGAAAAAAGGATATCTTCCGGTATCTCAAAACCTGAATTTAAGTTCTAAAAAGAAAATTTCCGAAAACATCGAGGTCCTTTTGCAACTTCCCGCAATCCGCGAAAGAGGAACAATCCAGATCAACAACCTCTTCTTTGAATCCAAAAGTTTTGAGATCGCACGGGAATCCGTTCCCGAACTAGACAGACTCGCCGAAATCGTTAAGGAAAATCCGGAGATCGAAATTCAGATCGAAGGACACACGGATAACGTGGGGAAGAAAAAAGACAATCTGCTTCTTTCCGAAAAGCGCGCGATCGCAGTTGCGGAATATCTTTCGAAAAAACATTCGATCCCCATGGAAAGAATTCAGACACGAGGTTTCGGAGATAGGGCCCCATTGGACAAAAACGATTCCGAGGAGGGACGTCGAAAAAATCGAAGAGTAAACTTTACGATCTTGAAGAAAAAATGAATCACAGATCTTGTGTGAGTTCCTACATTTACAGTGAATCGCGGATCTTGTGTGAGTTCCTACATTTACAGTGAATCGCGGATCTTGTGTGAGTTCCTACATTTTACAATGAATCGCTGATCTTGTGTGAGTTCCTACATTTACAGTGAATCGCGGATCTTGTGTGAGTTCCTACATTTACAGTGAATCGCGGATCTTGTGTGAGTTCCTACATTTTACAATGAATCGCTGATCTTGTGTGAGTTCCTACATTTACAGTGAATCACAGACCTTGTGTGAGTTCCTACATTTACAGTGAATCACGGATCTTGTGTGAGTTCCTACATTTACAGTGAATCACGGATCTTGTGTGAGTTCCTACATTTACAGTGAATCACGGATCTTGTGTGAGTTCCTACATTTACAGTGAATCGCTGATCTTGTGTGAGTTCCTACATTTACAGTGAATCACAGACTTTGTGTGAGTTCCCACATTTACAGTGGATCGCGGATTTTGTGTGAGTTCCTACATTTACAGTGAATCACAGATCTTGTGTGAGTTCCTACATTTTACAGTGAATCACAGACTTTGTGTGAGTTCCTACAAAATTCCGAAATGATTTCCAATTGACAGTGCGGAAAATCTGTGCTCTCCGGAAATGCTTCGAACATCGATCGGAATTCTATTTCGAAAGATTTCTAATACTTTACAAAGATGCCGCGGTTTCTATTGTCTTTCTCTGAGATCAGATCGGATAGAGAAAACAATGACTTCAGACAACGAAAACAGATTCTCCGTTTTATACAAATTCAAAGAGAGCATCCTAAAACTCCTCCTCTTTTCCAAAGCTCACTGGAGACAAATCCTCCGTTATGCGACCATCGCTGCGATCGCCATCACATCGTTTCTGATCGGCGGCTCCTACGTCGTATGGCTGACCAAAAAGGACGAAGTCGTTTCCAACCTGGATAAATTTAAAAACGAAGTTACAAATTACTATGAAATCAGTCAAATTCGACCCATCCGGATTCTGGATCGGAACGGAAAATTGATCGGAGAATTTTCAAGAAGAAAGTTCAAACCGATTCGTACGGACAACCTCAAGGAACATAGAAACATAGTTTGGGCCCTTCTCTCTTCAGAGGATAGAGAATTCTACAATCATCACGGTATCAATTATACGGCGCTCATTCGGGCGTTGATCATCAACCTGACCACCTTTCAAAAACAAGGCGGATCCACGATCACGCAACAGCTCGCCAAACTAACTCTGGATCTTGGTGCGAGAAACATCTTCAATAAGATTACGGAATTCTACTGCACATTCTATCTTGAAAGTCAATTTGATAAGAATACGATTCTTTCCATGTATCTCAATCGGATCTTTTTAGGGGAAGGAAACACCGGTGTGGAAGAAGCCAGCCGTTATTACTTTAACAAAGCCGCGGCCGAATTGACTCCGCAGGAAGCTGCTTTGCTTGTGGGAATCATTCCCGCGCCTTCGAATTACAACCCGGTACGAAGTCTCAAAACAGCTCTCAAAAGACAAAAGCTTGTTTTGGTTCCAATGTCTGAAAATCCTCACCTCAATCCGGATCCTTCCAAGGTGGATCAAAATTTTCCAAAAAAGATCGACGCAAGTCTCAAAGCGTTCAGATCCTTTTACAAGGTGGAAGTCACAAAAGACGGGGATAAGGAATTCTATTCCTCCGAAATCGCAAGATACGGCTTTGACAAAGATTTCACCGTAAATCTTGCCCCCGATTTCAACTATGGAATCCGCCAGCATATCCTAGACACGTTCTCCGAAATCGATATCGAAACCAGAGGAATGAATGTCTATACAACCCTCGACTACGACAAACAAGACGCAGCCGAAACTTCTCTGAGAGAGGGAATCGAATCCGTTCGTAAAAAATTAAACGATATCAAATCCGGTTATCTCAAAAAGGGAAATTCCGAAGAAGCGCGGGTTCAACAGTCCATCATCGATAACATGAACGGATCTCTGATCTCCATAAACCCAAGCAACGGTTACATCGAAGCGATGGTTGGTAGTTACAAAATTTCGAATATATTCAGACTCAACCGCGCTGTCTCGGCGCTCAGACAACCCGGATCCACGATCAAAGCTCTCGTGTATACGCTCGCTTTTGAAAATAGAATCATCACCCCCTCTTCCAAGGTAATCGACGAAGAGATCAATATCAGAGGGTATTCTCCTAAAAATTGGTATAAGGGATACAAAGGAGAAATCACCGCGAGAATCGCTTTCGCTCAGTCCATCAATACGATCGCGGTCAAATTGTTAAACGAATTCGGAGTCAATGAATTTCTGGAAAAGATATCGATAATTTTGGATATAGACAAATCGGTTCTTGAAAAAAGATTTCAACCCAATCTTTCCCTGGCTTTGGGGTCCGGAGAATTGTCTCCTATGGAACTCGCACTCATCTATGCGACGATCGCAAACGGAGGTAAAAAAGTGACTCCGATCCAAGTCCTGCGAATCACTGATTTTGAAGGCAGTGAAATGTTTTCTTCTCCGATCAAAAATCCGAACGAGGAAATTCAAATCTTGGATCCGGTCGCTTGTGCGGAAACCGTCAACCTTTTGCAAGCTGTGTTAAGCGAACAAGGCACGATGAAACTCACACTCAAAGAAGAGGACGCTTTTTTGATGGGAGGAAAAACGGGAACCGTTCAATCTCCAAAAGAAGCCCGTAAAAAATGGGGAAGCAGAAAGGGCGTAAGAGACGCTTGGTTTGCGGGCGTCAACCCCGACCTCGTTACGACAGTATGGATCGGAAACGACGTAGGCGCCCCCTTCGAAGGTTCGGGCTCCGCCATCAGCGGAAACATCTGGTTTCGTTATGTAAATTATATCGCAAAAAACATCGGTTTTTCGGACGTTTTGATCAAACCGTTTAACGGTGATTTTGTGAAGGTCGACGTCTGCGGGGACACGGGAAATTTACTTCATTCCTCCGTTCCTTGCACATATCCTCTTTACGGACAATACTATTATATCGGGGAACAGCCCGGCCCACCCGCAGGAGCGGTTACAACGCCGGAGACAATCCCACAAAACGGTTCTCCAACGGGAGAAGGAAGGACCGTTCTTCCCGAAGCGGACAATGGAGACGAGGATTCCGTGGAATTGGAACTTCCCGAAGTCAAAGATAGTCCACCAAATTAGAATATCGTTTTGCCTTTTCGGATATTAGAAAAGTCTCATACGGTGACCAAAGATAGATCCAAGGAACTTCTTGAAGTAAAATCTGTAATGCCTTTGAAGTTTCCGATTCCAAGTTTAAGGAATCGGAAGCTCTCGCTTTAGAAAATAAAATTTCCAACTCGTGGTTTTCGTAATGAGCCCTGTTTCCTCCGTTTCCCTTATCCTTTCCGGAAAATAAAGGATCTATAAAATTCCAAGCGCCCGGAAGATCCGCATACCAAAAGAGCAACGTTAGATCCCCTTTCCCTTCCGCATTTTCCTTATAAAGAACCGCTTTTTCCATAGGACGAATTTTGATTTTCAATCCGAGTTCTTTTAAAAATCCCGCAAGCGCCAAACCGTTCGCGCTGTTCTCCTCGTCGCCTCGCATTCTAAAATCGATTTCTCTTTCGAGAACCTTCGGATAACAAACCGACTTCTTGAGATATTCTTTTGCAAGTAGAATGGAATGATTTCTCCATTGTAGATTCTCTCGATTTTTAGAAAGAAAATTCCCTCGATTCGTAGTCCCGATACTTCCCGGAGGAACCGGACCGATCGTAGGATCCGCGTTGCCTTCTAGTAATTTTTGAATCACGAGTTCCGGATTGACTGCGGCGTTGAGAGCTCTTCGAAAGGGAAGGTCAAAACAGGGCTCCTTAGCCTGGATGGCGATATATTGAACGCCTCCGCCTTTTCTAAACGTTAGATTTTCCGAATGTACATTGGGATTTTTGAGTAAAAAATTCGGAAGACGCATCAGATCCATCTTTCCCTTGGAAAACAAAAAAACCCCGGTGGAAGCGGAAGCCAAAATTCGCAAACGGATTTTTTTCGGAAGTTCAGAATTCGCATATGGATTTTTTTCGAGAAGAACATAGTTGTTCTTCTTCCATTCTTTCAACAAATACTGTCCGGGTTTTGGCGAAGAATCTACATTCTTCTTTTCTAATGTTTGAAAGGACTCCGGTTCAAGAACCGCAGCACCTTGCGTTTTACAACAGACGATCGCAGCGGAAGGCAAGGAGAGAGAATCGACGGCTTGTCTGAGTCCTCCCGTAATTTTCAATTCGATTTCCCGATCACCAAAAACCTGAATCTCTTTTAAAAACGAATACTGACTTCTTCTCGGTCCGGGAGTGTCCTTAAGACGGTCCAGAGATTCCTTGATCTGCTGTGCTTTGAGTGTTTCACCGTTGGATAAAAAATGAGATCGGATTTTAAGTCGAAGAGATCGGATTTCTCCGAAACCTTTCAGTTCATACGTCTCCACGAGTTGATAACTCTGTTTTCCGTCCGGAGTTTTTTGAAATAAAAACGGATATAAAAATTTTCCGAGAGTACGGGAGGACAAATCTGTAGAAAACAAAGGATCCAGACTGATCGGATCCGAAGGAATGGATAGAATCAGTTCTTCCGGATCCTCTTCCTGCGGCGAACAACCGGAAAAAAGAAGGGACAAAACAAGGATTCCTGCAAAAAAGGGTAGAGAAGTATTCAAAAGACTACACCTGTCCAATGAACATCTATAAACGGCTCCTAAAGTATTCCTTCAAGTACAAATATAGACTGATTTCCGGGATCGTACTTTCTTTTCTCGTGTCTGTTCTCAACGGAGCCTCTCTTACCTCTTTGATTCCGATCTTTGATTCTTTAGGCACCGGGGAAAAAACGAATTTCGAAATTTCTCTGACAAAAAAAGACAAGGCCTTGATTCAACGATTCGAAGAAAAAGAATCGCTTACCAGCATCGAATCGATCGAACTGCAACTCGCTCAGTGGAAGGTTCAACTCAATTCCTCTCTCAAAACAATGAGCCATGACGCGCTCGTTTTATTGTTTTGTTTTATCGTATTTCCGATTTATCTCCTCAAATTGATCTTTCTCGCCGCGGCGGTCTATTGTATCAACTCGGCAGGTTATCTCGCGATTCGAGATCTCAGGGTGGAGCTCTATGCAAAAGCCCAGACTCTTCCCTTAAATCATTTTGTTCAGGAAAAAACGGGGATCTTGATGAGTAGAATCATCAACGACGTGGAAGTTCTTGGTAAATTGATCAGCTCGGATCTGAAGGACGCGATCACAGACTTTTTTTATATTATCACCCATTTGCTCATTCTTTTGTATCTCAGTTGGAAAATGTTCTTAGCAGTGTTTATCATCGTTCCGCTCGTGATGGGTCCAGTCTCAGCATTCGCGGATAAAATTCGGCGTGCGACCCGCAACCAGCAAGAACGTCTGTCTTCGTTAAACGGACATCTTCAGGAAGTGATCTCGGGGATTCGCGTGATCCGCGCGTTTTCTATGGAAACGGTGGAAGCAAAACGATTCTGGGATTTAAACCAAGACCTTTCCGATAAAACCTTCAAAGGACATTTTTATCATCAGATCGGACCTTCTCTTACGGAATTATTCAGCTCGATCGTCGCGGTTATCTTTCTGAGTTTTGGCGCTTATCTGATGGAAGACGGAACGTTTTCACGGGGAATGTTTATGGCATTTTTCTTAACCTTGATCTTTCTGATGAGACCGTTTAAACAGATGAGCATGTTGTCTAATTCCGTTCAGAGTGCAATCTCCGCCGGGGAAAGGGTATTCGAATTGTTGGATCAGGAAACGGACGTCAAAAATCCGGTTCATCCTAAATTTCTGAAAAAATTGGAGAAGGGAATCCGGCTCAACAACGTGACCTTTTCGTATCCAGGCGCCAAAAATCCCGCAATTCGGGAAATCAATCTCTACATTCCAAAAGGAGAAACGATCGCGTTAGTCGGAACGTCGGGAGCCGGAAAATCCACGTTAGTCGATCTGATTCCGAGATTGATCGATCCGCAAGAGGGGCGGATTCTCATAGACGATATCGATATCAGAGAATTGGATTTGGGCAATCTCAGAAAAAAAATCGGGATCGTAGCTCAACAGGTTTTTCTTTTTAACGGAACCATCCGAGAAAACATCTGTTACGGAAATCAAAACGTCACCGACGAACAACTCTACGCAGCCTGCGAGCAAGCCTTTGCTATGGAATTCATTCTTTCTTTCGAAGAAGGTTTCGAAACAGTCGTGGGAGAAAGAGGGGTAATGCTTTCCGGAGGACAAAGACAAAGAATCGCGATCGCACGCGCCTTGTTGCTCGATCCTGAAATTTTAATTTTGGACGAAGCAACGTCCGCTCTGGATACCGAATCCGAAAGACTCGTTCAAGAAGCGCTCGAATCCCTTTACAAAAACAGAACCGTAATCATCATCGCGCACAGACTTTCCACGGTTCAGATAGCAAACCGCATCTTTGCGATGGAAGAAGGTATTATCGTAGAATCCGGAACTCATTCCGAATTGATGACACTCGACGGAAAATACAAAAAACTCTACGATATGCAGTTCGCCGAAACGGCAGAAAACACATAGATTAAAATATTCTAATTTTATAATGAAGTCATTTACGGTTTTTTCCCTCCTCCGGATCGTCTTGTTTCCGATCTTATATGCCCTTTCTTTTGTATATCGCGGAATATTCTGGTTGGACCAAAAACTTACTCGAAAGAAAAAACTACACGGAGCCTTTGTCATCAGTGTAGGAAATCTTTCTATGGGCGGAACCGGAAAAACACCGTTCTCGATTTACTTGGCAAAACTGATTCATAGAGAATTCCCAGAGAAAAAAATCATCTTACTTTCCAGGGGATACGGATCTACCGGATCTCAAAACGGGCTCAGGGTCGATCTCCAATCAGCCCCCGGAGAAGCGGGCGACGAACCTTTACTTTTAAAAAAACATCTTCCTTTTGCGGAGGTATGGATCGGAAAAGATCGATACTCATCCTATATTCGATTGAAAAAAGAATTAAAAATTCAAGAGAATCCCATCGTGATCTTGGACGACGGATTTCAACATCATCGTTTGGAAAGAGATTTGGATTTGGTTCTTTTGGATTCGAGTCAGATTCACAAAGAACGTTTTTTAATTCCTGCGGGAAATTTGAGAGAGCCGTTTTCTGCGCTTTCGAGAACGGACTGGATCGTATTTTCCAAATACGATCCTTCCATAGAACGTGTGGTTCAAAATCTGCAAAATAAATTTCAAAAAGGGATTCTCAGATTTTCTTTTGAGCCTGAAAAACTATTGTCTCCGGATTTAAAAGCGGATTCTCCAAAATTATTATACGGAAAAAAGATTTATGCATTTACCGGAATCGGAAATCCCGAACTTTTTTTTTCGATGATTCGAAGTTTTCATCCTCTAAAATTGGAAACGAGGACCTTTAGGGATCATCATTCTTATACAATGGAAGACGAAACTGGATTCGATATGATCTCTACAAATTTCGACTATCTCGTCTGTACGGAAAAGGATTTGGTAAAAATATCAAAACCTCCGGAGAATCTAAAAATTCTTCTTTTAGAAAGTAAACTGGATCGAGAAGACAAACTCGTCTCATCACTCAAAAGCAAACTCTCCGGCCAAGTCTCGATTTAGAATCCGTTTTCGTTTCGAATTTCTATTTTTTATTACAAATGCGATTCTCTCTCAAGAAATGGATCCCGAAAAATTCGGTCTTTTTCAACCCCGCCTTCTTATAAAAATCCAAATCGAATTGCAAAATTTATGTAATGTGATAAAATTCCATTCCGATATTCGCGTTATAAAACTAAATCCAATATGAAAAAAATTATTTCCTTATTCGTAATCTTTTTTTTGTTTTCTGCGTTTCACAGCTTACAAAGCGCAACCATTCTTTTCAAGTCGGGTGAAAAATTGGAAGGCACTGTCATAAATCAGGATAAAGAAACGGTTACAATCAAACTTGCCGATGAAACTTCCAAAACGTATCCCAAAAAACTAATTCGAAAAATTTTCTTTGGAAAAATAGAAGAACCGCCTCCTTCCCAAAAAGAAACTCAAGCCGAAGAACGGGAAAAAAAGGAAAGAGAAGAAAAAACACTGACCGAAAAACAAAAACAAGAAGACGCCAAACTCAAATCCAAAGAAGAAAAAGTAAAAAAAAGAGAACAAGAACTTCTTGAATCTCAAAGACATTATCTCGAAGTAGCTTTCGGAATCGGCGGCGGAGAAAATCAAACAGAGTTGAGACCGTTTTTACAAACGATGCAATATGCCGGATTGGTCATCGGCGACGGTGGTCAGGCGGAGATTCAGACAACTCCTTATAAAACTCCGAACAGCAGTTTCACAAGCCGGCTGTTTTATGCCTGGAACCGTTTTACGTTTGAGCTCAGAGGAACGGAAGCAAAAGGAAACTTGGAACTCGGCGGAATTCAAAGTCTCAACATAGCCGGAGAAAAAGTAGGCAATTTAATTCTGGGAAACGGAAACACAAAGTTTCAAAAAGTATCGTCTCGCATAGGATTCACCCCGTATCCGCATCCGGTTTTAGATCTACAGATCTTAGGGGGAGTGGAAAGAATTTGGACAAAAACCAAGGAAGAAATCTACAGTATCGGCGAGCCCGCTCCTATTTCCGGAATCGATCCGAATCGATTCGGCTCACGGAACTTTTCCAATCCTCTGAAAGGATACAGTTACGGAATCGGATTCGAATATAAGTTTTTACAACGATATACATTTCAAGGACAACTTCTTCATATAGAAATGGAAGGCCCTTCTTCCGTTCGAAGCAAGGAATTGAGATTTGATACCGTAAACAATTATTCTCAGAACTCTTTGGACTATTACTGGAAGTCAAGCGGAACGGAAATCAATCTCAAACTGACGGCAAGGATCAAAGGGAATTGGAGCGTGTTTTTCGAAGCAAGCAATATGACGCTCAAAAACAAACTACAATCCGGCTATATCTCGGAAAGCGGTGGAGGAGGAAATTCCGACCTTTCCCAGGAGTTATTAAAATTTTACGGACCTCAAATTCTCATACCGATGATGTATGATTCCAAAACGATCCTCACCTATGCGCAGATAGGCGCCAATTATCGTTTTGATTTTTGAGTTTTTTGAGAAGGAATCGTATCCTTCCAGTTCCACCATTTCAGCTTTTCAGAATCCGGTTTTTTCGTATTGAGAGCGTAAGATACACATCGAAACACATAAAGCATACAACGATCCACGTGTCCTCCCTGGTATTCGCAGATCCGAAGATACAGCTTTTCAGGATCTTCTTTTTTGATTTCATCCAAACTTCGAAATCCGAGATTCCAATAATCCATTGCGATGGATTTACCCACGCCCGGAAGGGTTTGAAATTCCCTTAAAATATCCGATTGCTCCAGATAACCTAAATTCGCATTAGAAAATTCTTTTTTACTCATATTGCAAATGGGAACAGGACTTACAGTCCGATCGTCTCAAAAGAGATACTTTATGAAAGTCCATGGACTTCGCGTCCAGTTGAAGAATGGATCCGAACACTCCAGGAGAATCTTTTGTCACAAGTCCGAGCAGAAATTTAACCGCTTCCGTCGCCTGAATGCTTCCGATAATTCCGGCCATACCGCCGATCACACCCGCTTCCGAACAACTCGGGATCGCATTGGAAGGAGGAAGCGTTTCATAAATACAACGATAACAAGGATCGATACCGGGACGAACACCGAGAACCGATCCGTCAAAGCGAAGAATGCCCGCGATCAAAAGAGGAACGCCGAGCTTACAACAAATATCATTCGTCAAAAACTTGGTTTCAAAGTTATCCGAACCTTCCAAAACAAGATCGTTGTCCTTTAAAAAAAGATCCGCATTCTCCTCATTCAGACGAATCGAAACGGACTCAATTTCGATAAACGGATTCAATTCTTGAATTCTTTGTTTTGCTAATGTGGCTTTGGAAAGACCGATCTCGGAATGTTTAAAAAGAATCTGTCTTTGGAGATTGGTGGTATCGATCGTATCGGAATCAAGAACGGTAATCTTTCCGACACCGGCGGCTGCCAGATAGTATAAAACGGGAGATCCAAGTCCCCCGGCTCCGATCACGGTAACACAAGAGGACTTGAGAGTTTCCTGACCCTTGCGTTTTACTTCATCCAGAAGAATGTTCCGGGAATACCGGCTGATTTCCGGTGGCGTCAACAAGGGCTTAAAAATTTTAGAGCTTGAGTTTCTTTTTGATCAGATCGAGAAAGTCCGAAACATACTCGTCGCTTCTTCGACTCTTATCCGCGTATTCAAACGCTTCTTTTGTGGAATCTTCCAACTTTTCATTCTTCGTGGTGATGTTAAGAAGCGAAGCCAAAGAAGCGTAAACGATATCTCCGTTTTCGGAAGAAATGATTTTGTTTTTCAAAGCGATGGTCGCGTCTCCGGACTCTGCAATTCTACCAAGAGCGATCGCGGCTGCGGAAGCGATTTTAGGTTCGTTATTGCGATTGAGAAGATTGATCAGTTCGGGAATCGCCGACTTTTCCTTTCCCTTTCCAAGAGCGACCGCAGATTCGTATTTTTCAGAATCGGAACCGGAAGCAAGAGAACGGATATGTTCATCCGTGGATTTTTCCGCGAGAAGAGCTCCGGAAGTAAAAGAAACAACAAACGCAAAAATTAAAAGAGAACGAAATTTCATAGATGACTCCTTTCCTTCGGAAGAATCGCTCGGTGAAACGGAATCGTCAATCTAAAATTGCTTCGATGTCTTGCCGGAGTTCCAGCGACGAAACTCCGTATTCTTTAAATCCGAAACCGAGGATTTGATAAAAAGTAATTTCGGGAACTTTCTTTCGATTTTTTTGTCCGGATCTCTCGATTTTCCGACTTTACTCTTAAATCAATGTCCGAAAAATTCCTGAATTCTAGTACATCGATTATGGATCCTTTATTCTCGGCTCATCCAACGGATATTCTCTCCGATCTTACGGGATTGAATCATGCTCACAAACGGAGTCTATGGCTGACCGTTTTGGGACTCGTCCTCTTCGTCCTCGTATATTTCGCCTTAAGCTCCTGGTTCGCTTGGGCCTCGTATTCTTTGATCCGATACGGATTTACGGAATCGGGAACCGGACTTTATTCTTGGATCGCGGGCATCGGCTCGGGCTTGATCGCTCTGTTTATGATCAAGGCTTTGTTCTTTGTAAAAAAAGGAAGTATGAGAGAAGAATATGAAATCACACCGGAAGACCAGCCTCAGTTGTTTCAGTTTTTATATCAGTTAGCGGATGAAACAAAAGCTCCGAGACCACATCGCGTATTTCTCTCTCCGCAGGTAAACGCCTGCGTTTTTTACGATTTATCCATGCTCAACTTTTTCTTTCCTTCCAAGAAGAATTTGGAGATCGGACTCGCATTGGTGAATATTTTGAGCATCAGCGAACTGAAGGCCGTTTTGGCGCACGAGTTCGGACATTTCGCACAACGCAGCATGGCCGTCGGAAACTGGGTTTATATCGCGCAGCAGATTGCGGCGCATCTCATCGGTCGAAGGGACGCATTGGATGATTTTCTGCGTTCGGTTTCGCGTTTCGATTTTCGAGTCGCTTGGATCGGTTGGTTGTTGCGGATAATAATATGGTCTTTGCGATCGGCGATGGAATCTTTTTTCAATTTGGTGGTCCTCGCACAAAGAGCGCTTTCTCGCGAGATGGAATTTCAGGCGGACTTAGTTGCGGTTTCCGTTACTGGCAGCGACGCTCTGATTCACGCATTGCATAAATTGCAAGCTGCGGATGAAGCTTGGGAAACCACACAAGGATTTATCGTCGATCAGATCCGATTGGGCAAAGCCGCAAAAGATATTTTTCCCATTCATTCCAAGATCATCGATCATTCTCGCAAACTCTGGAACAATCCGCATTACGGAAAAGTTCCCGAACTCCCCTCTCAGAATCCGGAAAGACATCGTATCTTTACTTCCGAAATCGCACAACCTCCGCGCATGTGGGCCACCCATCCTTACAATCATGAAAGAGAAGCGAACGCGAAAAAAATATATATGCCGGGATTATTGGATGATCGAAGCAGCTGGATGGTCTTCGACGACGCGGAATCTCTCAGAGAAAAATTCACCGATCGCATTCTTTCAGCCTTCAAAGTGGAATTCAGTCGCGATCCGGAGATACTTTCTTCCGTGGATCAATATTACGAAAGTGAATATCTGAACAGCCGTTATAAAGGCGTTTATTTGGGTCGATCCTTTGTGCGTAATGCGTCATCTCCGAACGAATTCTATCAATACGAAGTGAATTCGGTTACGGAGGATCTCGAAAGTCTTTATCCGCAAAGTTTATCCGAACAATTGGAAAAACTCCGCTCCCTGGAAAAAGAACGGAACTTACTGACCGCTTTGAAAGACGGGTTTTATACTCCTCCGGACGGAATCATTCGTTTTCGAGGAACCGAATTGAAAAAACGGGAACTTGCCTCAGTGATCGAAACCTTGAACAAGGATTGTGAAGCGGCACAGGCTCTCATCTTCGAACACGATCGGAAATGTCGCTCGGTTCATCACAAAGCCGCGGAACAGATCGGCTCCGGTTGGCCGGAATACTTGCGGGGATTGTTGGAAGTCCTGCATTACTCGGAGCATTCCCGGGCCAATATCGAAGACAGCAGAGCCTTATTGAACAACGTATATTCCGTGGTCACCGCCGATCGTCACGTTAGCGCTCGAGAGCTGACTCGTCTTGTCGCCGCGGGAAATCAAGTTTACAACGCAATCGCTTCCGTGCATGAACATAAGAAAAATATAATATTAGACTCCGAACTTTTGGCGCATCTGGAACTGAAAGATTGGGAATCCGGTTTCAGCGAATTCAAGTTCACTCCGGCCACGGAAGATAATATGCAGAAATGGCTCGAAGTCGTGGACTCTTGGGTCGACGAAGCGATCGGAATTCTATACGCTCTCAAACAAGCAAGTCTCGAAAAATTATTGATCGCGGAGACCAAGGTCGCTGAAAAAATCCGTAAACCAAAATCCACATTGGATCCAGCTCCGCCGGCGTCGAAAGCCGTTTCAGAATATCCGACCTTGGTTCCGGGAAAGGAACGTCAGTTGCAGAAACGTCTGGATTTATGGGATCGGTTTCAGACCGCCGACGGTCTCGTTCCCGGTCTTTTAAGATTTGCTGTAGCAACGGGCATTTTGAGCGGAGCTTTGTACCTGACTAGTTTTGCGGTTTTTCGTTAAGACGTAAGTCCATTTCCGATTTCCGCAATTCTTCGGCGCAAAGGCATAAAAATCCGAAGAAAAAGAATTTCGAATTCTTCTTCGAATTGACTTTTTCCGAAAAACACTCTCGGGTGGGACTTCAAGTCCCCCCACTTCGGGTTTCTCGATAAAATCCGACTTTCACAGTTCATTTTTCACTGCAAAATTCCAAAAGAAAAAAGGCCAAACACCCGCCTAAGCAAACCATTCGTCTTCCGCGAAGGTGTTGTCATTTCTCAGAGTTTCGTAAAAATGGTTTGAAGTTCCGGAAAATAACAGAGTCTATGTCCGCAATTCAATTCAATCCCGGTGGATTTCGATTTTTCTTTCAAAAGTGGAAGAAAGAATTCTTCCCGCCCAAACTCCTGGACAAATATTTATTCAGAGAATTTTTCAAAATTTTCATAGGAACCGTAATTCTCCTCACCGGAATCATGCTTCTCTCCCTGATCAACGATAACATGAGAAACTTTACGACCACAAAGGCTCCTCGGTATCACGTAGCCTTGTTTTTAGTTTACAGTCTTCCCAGAATCATTTCGACCACTGTAGTATCCATGTCCTTAATGTTTTCCATCTGTTTTACCGTGGGACAGTTTTCGGTGAATAAAGAACTCGTTTCGATGATGGCGGCCGGGGTTTCGTTTTTTAGAATCGTGGCGCCCTTGATTCTATTTGGAATTTTGATGTGGATCGTGATGCTCTTGGGAACCGAGCTCATCGTAAGACCGGTCAACAAACTTGCAAAGATAGAACACGATCTATTGACAGAGGGAATGGGCACTCTCGCAAACAGCGTCTATCAGTTTCACGTAAAAGGAAAGGAAGGATTTTACTATTTGTATTTTTACGATCCGGACAAGGACGAGATCAACGGAGGATTCAATTATATCCGACTGCGACCCGACGGATCCCCGGAAACGGTCATCTCTTCCTTAAAGGCAAAATACAATTACGAGACCAAGATCTGGAAAATGAAACGAGTGGAAGAATGGCATTTCGATAACGATCTCAAACTTTCTTCTCAAGAATCCTTTTTAGAAAAGGATTACGAACTCCCCGAAGATCCAAACTACTTCAAGATTCCCACAGGCTCGGTGGAAGAAATGAATCTGTTTCAACTTCGAGAAGAGGAAAAAAGAAGAATTCAAAAAGGTCTTTCTTACGGAGACGTGCTCACTGAAAAACATTCCGTCTTTGCATTGCCGATGATGACGATCATCGTGACCTTGATCGGAACGATCGCAGGCTATTTTACAAAAAAGACCGCGGGGGTAGCGTCTCTCGGGATCACGATCGGCATCGTTTTGATCTATTATATCTTCAATTCCGCGGGCAAATCCTTGGGAGAGAATGGCGTCATTCCGCCATCTGTGGGCGTTTGGGCCACACCGGGTTTGTTTATGGGGCTTTGTTTTTGGATGTTTCGTCGCATGAATCTCTGAAATCTTAAGTCAATTTATATTTTTTTTTAGAATTTAGTAAAAAAAATTCATTTATTTCCCGAATACCGTCCGATATCTAGTATAGATTGTCTCCAGAAGTAAGATCTTTGATGCGACATAGAGCACCTAAGGAAAGAAGTCCCTACTAAAATTTACAACAGTATGGTGTTCTTTCCGGAACCGGGCTTCTGGTAGGAGGAAAGAACATGGACGTTCCACTCACAAATCTGATCAGCTCTGCGGAAAAGCTTATCCGCGACAAACGGTCTTCCGTTTCTGGGAGAACCGCGCCCGCTACAGAAGGACAAGGAAGTCTGGACAAAACAGAATTTTCATCGGGGTTAACATCCCGATACCTGAAAATCCAGGAAACCCTTTCCAGTCTGCAAGGAGAATTCTCCAAAGAACAAATGAAGCTCGGAGTCCTCAACGAGGGCAACGGCAACACACCAAACAGCGAACTCATCAACATTCTGTTTGGCGAAACTCCTTTGTTTCGAGAATTAGCGGAAAATCCGGATATGGATCAAGCCGTTTTAAAAGAGCAGATTCAGGATAAAAAGAATAAACTCACGGATTCTATCCGTAACCTTGAAGTAGAATCAGAGAACATTTTTTCGGTAGGAATGCTGAAAGGTCAGGAAAATTTCTCCAAATCCTTGGAAGCGATCACCGGCAAAGGCGTTCAAATGAAACAACTTTCCGAAAAAACGATCGAAAGATTGATTAAAGAATAAGCAGCGGGGAATTTGTAGAGTTCATTCCCCCTCTTTTTTTGACGATGGATCCGGTCCCGGGTCTGCAATATACCAGTTTCATATTCGAATTTTCGAATTCCATTCTTAACCTGCGTCCCTTTCGGTGAAATTCTCTCTTCCTTTAATTTGGATCCATTCACTCGAAATTTTCTTTAGAGTTTCCGTACGTTTTAAATGGGAGAATATCTTCTCCACGTCATTCAGATAATCGATCCACAATTCCAGTTTGAGTTTTCGGGGACGATCGGGAACGTCCAAAAAGAATTCTTTCTGGGCCGTGCTTTTATTTTCGGAAGGCGGTGGAATTCTTGTATCCGCTTCTAAAACCCGAGGTGGAGAGGATCTTTTTTTCTCCTCCTTGGTCGCATTTCTATATAACTTTCTGAGCGTGAATTCTTCCCTAAACTTTCCAGATTCTGAATATACTTTCAGCCGGAGCGCCCGAAAAAGATCCCCGGTGGGGTATGAATGACCGATCCCTATCGATACGACTCGAACCGCTATCGTTCTGGGACCTACGTATTCCGCCTCGACTTCCAGACTTTTTCTTAACTCGGGGATGGAATGTCCTCCGCGGAACGAATGCGTATTTTTAGTCGCAGGCGCAAGATGACAATCGATACAATTTGATTCGTTCGCAAATCCGGAATGACGCCATTCGTCCGCGGTGCCCTGCATGTTTAAATTGGAATATTCAATTGGAGAATCACGATCTGCAAGAGAGCCCCAAGTCGGAAAGTTAAATTGATGACAAGAAGCACAAAGCTCGCCTGTTCCAAACGAATCAATTACGATATATTCGTGATAACTTTTTTGCGAAGGTTTCGGACCTTCGCTGGAAAGAATTTTTCCTTCTCGCACATGACAAACGTTACACGAAATACCCTCTTCCGATTTGAACAGAGTTTGATCCAAACTCGAACGCAAGGGAGAATGACAGTTTTCACACCACTGCATCGGTTCTTGGGAAAAGCTGCTTCTATAAATTTCGTTCGTATGAGCGACTTTATGACGAGAGCGGCTCCAATTCTCGTAAACCGACTTGTGGCAGGGTTTACAATCCGCGGCAGAATCCAACAACTTTAGGGATTCTCGATCCCGGATCGGATCCGAGTCGGGGTGAAAAGAAACCGGATGAATCCCTTTGTCGAATTTCAAAAATTCCAAAAGTGCTATATTTTCTTTTCCTGATTTTGAATCGAGAAAGGTGACTAAAAAACATCCAGAAATCAAAAAACAGAATATAAAAGATAGATTGAATTTCATCGAATTTGATTTGAAGAATTAATATCTCCGAATGAAAAAATACATTTTAGGTTGACCCATTTTACGGCAAACATCATTTTTATCGAATCAACTTCCGGATCCGATAAAAATATGCACAAAAATAAATTTCCTTCTCTTATTCGTTTATCAATCGCTCTGATTTTTTTTCTTTTTCTCTATACCTGTGCCAGCGTGCCCATCGGTTTTGGAGTCGTTCTTCAAAAGGACATTAAAGTATATTCTAAACCGACCTTAAAAAGCGAAATCGCCTTCTCCTTGGATCAATCCTCGCCGTATGACGTTCTTGCTGCGGATCTTCAAGATAAGGATTCCGTCAGCAAACTGCTTTGGTTTAAAATTCATCAAAAGGACAAAGTGGGATTTATTTCCAAAGAAGAGGAAAGCATCAAAAATAACGTTCTGAACTTTCTTCCAGTAACCGGAGATAAATTCGGATTAGTGACCGCAACCCAGTTATTATTGAGAGAAACTCCGAGCACAGGCGGTAAAATTTTAGGACGATTGGCGACCAGAGACATCGTCGAACTCATCGAAGAACATTCCAAAAAAGTAACAATCGATGAGATGCAGGGAACCTGGGCGAAGATCAAAACAAAAGACGGCAAGATCGGATTCGCATTTACCGCTTATCTGATGAGAGGAGTCAGTCCCGATGTTTTGTCGAAAACGGAAACGATCGAACTGCGTCAGACTGGATGGGCGATCCTAAAAAAGGATCCGAGCAAAATATTTACGTTTTCCAAGGGAAAACTGATTCCAAGTTCGGAAATCCCGTATGAATTGAAGAAGGATGCAGAAGTTTATTTCACAAACAAGCTGGTCACGACTCAGGGAAAAGTTTATTTCTACATATCCGGAGAAAAAGCGCCCAATGAATACGATTACGATCATTCCGACGACGAAACCAAAATCGTATATTCCGGATATCTTCCTTCCGACATTCTCAAAACCTATTCGACTCATTCCAAGTTATACCTATCCAATCATCAACCGAGTTTAAATCGGAATTTTTTAGAAACGATAGACAAGGCTCTCGATGGAAATGCGGACTTGGCAACCGTGCGAGAAACGGAACATTTCTTCGGTAAAAAAAAGGTGTATCACGTGGAAGTTGATCGTAAAAGCATATATGTCGACGATGAATACCCGCATACAAGAAACCTTTTGATTCTCAAAGAAGGAAATTCCTATACGAATCTGCACGTCGGCATCGGCAATATCGAGTTTACGGATTTGGACGGAGACGGAATCGACGAAGTAATGGTGACCGAAACTTCCGGAAGATCCGGCGATATCAGCCAAATTTTATATCAATTCAACGGATACGGATTTAATTCCCTGCTCGCTTTTTCTGGTTATAACGGAGAATGCGGTCATATTACCTACAGCGGCTCCAGCATTTTCAGGAACTCGACGAACTGTTCCAAAGAATCGAAGGAAAAAATTAAAATTTTCGAATATGTTTTGAAAAAAGGAAAACTCGTTCCGGTCCGATAAGTTTATTTCTTACGCACCAAAGAAACTCCGTCCGCTATCGGGATCATACTGACATCGACCGAAGGATCGTTATAGATCGTCTCGTTCAGTGTTCGAATCCCGACGGTGGAAGGTTCTTGATGCGAAACATCGACCACACTTCCGTCCCAAAGAACGTTGTCTGCGATCAAAAGACCGCCCGGTTTGAGTAATTTTAGAATCAGAGGATAGTAGTTGGGATAATTTTCCTTGTCGGCGTCGAGAAAAACCAAATCGATAGAAGCAAATCCGAAACTCCATCCCGGCGCCCATTCCAAATCGGATTTCGAATCCAAAAGCAATTGCAAGGTTTCGAATGCGGATCCGATTTTCAAATCGATCTTTTTTTCGAGACCGGCTTCCTTCCAATATCTTTTTGCTATGTTTGTCCATTCCGTGCTGATATCGCAGCAAATCAATCTTCCGTTTTCAGGCAATGCGGATGCAAAACAAAGCGAAGAATATCCGGTAAAGGTTCCGATCTCCAGGATTTTCTCCGCTCTTGTGAGTTTGGTAAGAATGTTTAGAAATTGTCCTTCTTCAGGACTGATCTGCATGTTGGCCTGAGCCAACCTTGCAGTCTCTTCTCTGAGTTTTCGAAAAAGTTCAGGCTCCCGAACGCTCTTCTGGAAGATATACTCTTCCAGTTTTTCAGTGAGCTGGATGTTCTTTCGACTCAGGCAATTCCCTCGTAGATTTTTTTCAAGTCGGCGACGATATTCTTCTGCATCGCTTCGTTGGTTCCGCCACCGATCGAAAGAAGAATCGAATCTCTATGAAGCCTTTCCACAGGATATTCTCTGCAATATCCGTATCCGCCCAAGGCTTGGATCGCATTCCGAGACACTCGTTCTGCCATTTGAGTCGCCACCAATTTGGCGGAAGCCGCACCGAGAGAATTTCTGCTTTCCGGATTGATTCCACTCGCAACCTGATACACAAGAGCGCGGGCCGCTTGATATTCCGCGTAGGATTCCGCCAAGAGTCTTTGGATCTGTCCGAAATCCGCGAGCTTTTTACCAAACGCTTCTCGATGACGAATCGTATAATCCGCCATGATATCCACACAACGTTTTGCGATTCCCAAGGATTGAGCGGCGAGAGTGATTCTTTCGATTTCGAGATTTCTCATCATGTGAACGAGAGCGCCGTCTTCCTGACCCACAAGATTCTCCGCGGGAACTTCACAATCTTCGAATATAAGTTGTGTGGTCGGAGAGGAACGCATCCCCATCTTCTCTTCTTTTTTTCCAACGCTAAATCCCGGAAACGAACTCTCTACGATAAACGAAGTCATCTTCTTCGAGTTTTTATCCAGCTTTGCATAGATCAAAAAAACGCTTCCCGTGTTTCCATTGGTGATGTATTGTTTGGAACCGTTTAAGAAATATTTATCACCTTTTTTAGTGGCGATCGTTCTGAGTCCCAAAACATCGGTTCCCGCCCCCGGTTCGGTCATTCCCATCCCGCCGATCCATTCCCCCGAAATCACTTTAGAAAGATATTTCGCTCTTTGTGCCGGACTCGAACTGTGATAGAAATTGTTTACGAATAAGACTTCGTGTGCAAGATACGAAAGCATAAATCCGGGATCATAAGCGGACAGCTCTTCGTGAATGATGACTGCAGCCACCGCGTCCATCCCCATTCCTCCGTCTGACTCGGGAACAGTGACTCCGAAAAGTCCGAGCTCCGAGCCGATTCTTCGAAAAAGCGGAAGGTTAAAGGTTTCGTGTTCGTCGTTCTCCTTCGCTTGCAAGTCCATATTCTCTCTTGCAAATTTGGCAACATTCTCCCGAAGCGCAAGATGGTTCTCCGTCGGGTTGTATAAATCATTCGGTTTTTCAAGCAATGCTCTCATCGTTATCCTCTTCTCTAATATCCTCTTCCCCGCGCTTAAAACAGCTCGACAGAGAATCTTTCTTTTCCAAAAACTATCATATGATCTACGCTCTCATTTTGACAATCCTTTGTGGACTTTTTTTCATTCTATCTTATCGAGAATGGAAGGGTCCGAAAAGCCTTTCTACATTTCGATCCGAATTCAAAAATGTCCTTCACACACCGTTTCGAAAAAATTCGATTCTCCTACTTCTGTCTCTTTGCAGTTGGATGCTCCTGCCTCTGTTTTGGGGATTGGCTTTTTTCTTAAAAACGGATGCAAATGTTCTGATCGTAATCGGATTTATGATCTGGACTTATTACTGGTTGAAATATCTATTCTCAACCAACGAGTCCGCTTAGACTTGCTTAAAAAAGTGGTTTGCACTACATAGACACAAGATTTTTGTGTTAACAGCACTAATTTTTTTTGGAGTACCCATTTAATGAAAATCATCGTATTAGTGAAACAGGTACCTGACACCGAAACCAGTATTAAAGTAGGAGATAAATCCATCAACGAAACCGGAATCAAATGGATTATCTCTCCCTATGATGAATTTGCTATCGAGGAAGGGATCAGACTGCGTGAAAAACACGGTGGCGAAGTAATCGCTGTTTCCCTCGGACCGGATCGAGTTGTAGAAGCTCTTAGAACCGCTTATGCTATGGGTGCGGATCGCGCAGTTCATATCAAAGTTGATAACTACGTTCCTTTTGACACCAACAACACCGCGGAGCTGATCGCGAGTTTTGCGAAAGCTGAAAACGCGGACGTAATCATCGGCGGAAGACAGTCCATCGATACGGATTCTTCTCAAGTTGTAGTACAAGTTGCCGAACTTCTTTCCATTCCTCACGTTGCATTTGCGGTCAATCTAGAAATTAACGGAACTGCGGTAAAAGCTACGAAAGAAGTGGAAGGTGGAACACAAACCATCGAAACCTCCACACCTGTCGCTCTTACGGCTCAAAAAGGACTCAACGAACCTCGTTATCCATCTCTCAAAGGAATCATGACCGCGAAAAAGAAACCGGTGGAAACAAAATCCACTGCGGATCTCGGAAGCCCTGTGAGCAAAATCGAAGTTGTAGGACTAGAACCTCCTCCACCGCGAATTCCGGGAAGAAAACTCGAAGCGGCAGACGCAAACGCTTTTGCAGCTCAACTCGTAAAAGCTCTTAGAGAAGAAGCTAAGGTTATATAAGGAGAACACTCGTGAGCAACGTATTAATTGTTGGCGAATTAAAAGACGGAGAACTCAAAAAGATCTCCAGAGAAATCACTTCAGCAGGAAGAAAGATCGCTGATTCTATCGGCGGAAAAGTTGTGGCTCTTCTGATCGGAAGCGGAGTTGAAAAACACGCTCCTGAATTGGCGGCGGTCGGAGCGGATACCATCATCACCGTAAACTCGGGAGAATACAACGCAGAGACGTATTCCAATCTGGTTGCGGAAGTGATCAAAGCGCAAAACCCTGCGGTGGTTCTTTTACCACACACTTCACAAGGAAAAGACTATTCTCCTCGTGTTGCGGTAAAAGCAAACGCGGGGATCGTAGCGGACGTAGTTGGATTCTCCGTTGACGGTGGAAAGGTTGTGGCAAAAAAACCGATCTACTCCGGAAAAGCCTACGCAAATTTCAAAGTAAACAGCCCGATCCAAATTTTTACGGTTCGTCCGAACTCTCAAGAAATCACTCAAAAAGCGGGAGCGGGGGCTGTCGAAGCGGCTTCTCCGGCGGCAGGCGATGCAAAAGTAAAAATCGTTTCTACTGACCTGAGCGGTGGATCCAAGGTTCAATTGACTGAGGCTTCGATCATCGTATCCGGTGGTCGTGGAATCAAAGGACCTGAAAACTGGCCTATCTTGCAAGAACTTGCAGACACTCTCGGAGCGGCTCTCGGAGCATCTCGCGCAGCAGTGGATGCAGGCTGGATTTCTCACTCTCACCAAGTGGGACAAACCGGTAAAACCGTTTCTCCAAATTGCTACATCGCATGCGGAATTTCCGGCGCGATCCAGCATTTAGCGGGAATGGGATCTTCCAAATACATCGTCGCAATCAACAAAGACGGAGACGCTCCGATTTTTAAAGTTGCTACGTATGGTATCGTAGGAGACCTTTTCGAAGTAGTTCCTGCGGTGACGGCTGAATTCAAAAAAGTACTTGGATAATCAACCTGCGAAACGACCCGTAGGGAGTTGAGCATGAGTTTTTATTCAAAAAAATACTTGGATAATCAACCTGCGAAACGACCCGTAGGGAGTTGAGCATGAGTTTTTATTCAAAAAAGTACTTGGATAATCAACCTGCGAAACGACCCGTAGGGAGTTGAGCATGAGTTTTTATTCAAAAAAGTACTTGGATAATCAACCTTCGCGCATAGTTTGAAACTATGGCATTTTTGAAAATCAGGAGAATACTCCCAAGTGCCGCAGCACTGATCCTAGTCTGCGGCATTTCTATTTCGGGGGATCCTGGACGCGACAGACTAGGCGCACTCTTGGGAAGAATGGGGGAAATTTCCAGTCTTCGAGCAAGCGTGACGATCAATAACGAAATTTCCGGAACACTTTCCTTTAAGAAACCGAACTATTTACACGTCAAATTTTCTGACGGCAGAGTTGTATCTTCCAACGGAAGATTTCTTTGGTTTTATTCTCCAGCAAGAGCGATCGTAGGTAAACAAGACCTTCGCGGAAGCACGGGTGGCATTTTTGGATTGTTAGGCGGCTACGAAGAAGTGACCCAGGTCGGAGGATCCATCCGACTCAAATCTCCGACAAAAACATACGAAGAAATCGTAGTAACGATGAACCCCGACAACACACCAAAATCTTTAAGAATGAAACACAAAGGAAGCGGAGAATACACTTCGATCACGTTTTCCGGTGTGCAGACAAACGTAGGTCTCTCTGCCTCTCTTTTTAACTTCAGCGCCCCGTCCAGCGCGCAGATCGTTGAAAATCCCTTAAACGAAAAGGAATAAACAGTTTTGTCTTTTAATTCAAGGACCGACGCCCACAAGATATTCGCGGATCTCTATCGCAAACAGAGAAGTCCGGAACATCAGGAGCAGATCGACGAAGTCATTCAAAAATCGAACGATATCTTTATCCGAATCGATTTGATGAAAAAGGTCGACGAGGACTTTGAAAAAAAGAGACAGGAAGAAAATAAGAAGTCGGACGAGGATGAAAGATCCAAACGAACGTCCGAAAAAAGTTCCGTACCGTCCAAATCGCCGCCGACAAAACAAGCCGTTCAGAAAAAACCGGATTCCTCATCCTCCTCCGCGGGCGGGATCGGATTTCTTGCAAATCTGTTTGGGGGAAACGCAGCCATCAATAAGTTTGCGAAAGATTCCGGAACGATCGACGTGGGTTTTCTCGGTAGAAAACTACAGATCGCATCCAATGTGCAGAATCTTTTTAAATTTTTAAAAGAAGATCAAATCATCGCAACGATTCAGGCTCTTCGGTTTTGCGAACAGCAGGGTTGGAGATATTGGAAACCGCTTGTCTACAACGTGGTGCTCAATTTTAACAAACTGCTCAACAGTATCATTTCACTCGACAGTCTTTTTATCGATGAAATCTCTCCCGAGATTTTTTTAAACCGAGCGACCAAGCTGGAACTCTACTACGCAAGACATTTGAGCAGAGAAGATTCCAAAGACATCATCATGACTCAAGTTCCGGAGCTGATCCGAAAGGATGAAAAATTAGTTCCTAAAATGTCTCAGATCATGACGGGACTTTCCTACGGTTTGAATTTGGAAGACGGAAAACCGAAAATGACGGATGCAATTCGAGCGTTTCATATCGTTGCGACAAAAAGAATGATTACATGGGAAGAAATCGTTCAGAGACTCAACGTTCCTCCTATCAACGAGACGAAATTCCAAGGATCATCCGATATCATCAAGGAAGTGGAAACCACCTTGATTCGATTGGCGGACGATATACAGACAAGGCTCAACCGTAAAGAAGAACTCCAGCACTTAAGGGAAAGATATTTTAAAATCGATGATAAGGGAAGAATGAATTTCGACTTTCTGAATCTGATCGTCGACGATTATTTCGAAAATCACGTTCCTGAGAACATGCAATCTGCTTCGCTTAAATCTGCTTTTAAGGGAACCCCTCATAAATTGATGTATCTTTTGCTTCGGGATTTTCAGGCTTCGTACGCGTCCATACTGGAAGGAACCGTAAAGATCGGAAGTAAAAATCAAAACAGGGATGTAATCATCATGCATCCCGGATTATTCAAGGCAGAAATCGAACAGATCAACAATCTCCTCCGGCTTCTGGATGCGTTTAACAAAAAATATCCGAGCTTTCAATACAGCTTTGCAACATATAACGAACATACATCGTCAACGACGGGAGTTGAAGACCAGATCACCCAGAATCTTTTAAAACTTCTCGGAGAGGCCTCCACGTTTATGGGAAAATTTGGAGAAAAAATTAACGTGATCGTGGAAAACCATTTACTCGCAAAACAATACGAATCCACCGGAAAGTTAAACGAAAGAGTTTTGGTATCCAAAGAAAAAGTAATCGATGAAATCAAAATTCTGCATAGATTTATACCTTATTCCGATTCCGCAGTGGTTTCCGGAAATCGATTGAACGGAAAAACCTTGGATTTCGTATTTTTGGAAATGACAAAGATGCTATACAACTACGCCGTCATCTATAAAGACAAGGCGACGATCACAAAATTAACACTGCATAAAAAAATCGACACGGAACTCGGCTCTCTGATGAAAGAATACGAAAGACTTGCCGGCAAAGCCTATGAAACAACCCGAATGGAGGAAGTATGAGGATTCTTACAGGAGTCCAACCCTCCGGTAAACTTCATTTAGGAAATTTTTTCTCTGTCATTCGAAAGCTGAAAGAATATCAAAACTCCACGGACTTATTCTGTTTCGTAGCGGATCTGCATTCCCTCACAACATTCTCCTCAAAAGAAAAACAAAATGAAAATTCCTACAACGCGCTCTGCGATTTTTTAGCGTTGGGAATCGATCCGAACAAATGTACGTTCTGGCTTCAATCGTCCGTTCCGGAAGTCACCGAACTGACTTGGTATTTGAGTCATTCGATTTCGGTGAACCAATTAAATCTCGCGCATTCTTATAAGGATAAGGTTGCAAAAGGTTTCAACCCGGGTGGGGGACTTTTTTTGTATCCGGTATTGATGGCGGCGGACATACTCGGATTTGACAGCGATCGAGTTCCTGTCGGCAAGGATCAAAAACAACATTTGGAATTTGCAAGAGACATCGCCTCCAGCTTTAACAGAGAAATCGGTCCGGTATTTAAAATACCCGAACCGGAGATCGACGAAGCGACCGCGTTGGTTCCAGGAACCGACGGTCAAAAGATGTCCAAATCATACGGAAATACTATCAATTTTTTTGATACCGAAAAAGAACTTAAGAAATCCATAATGTCCATCATGACCGATTCAGCAGGAGTGGACGAGGCAAAGGATCCGGAAAAAAGTCATATCTTTGCGATTCATTCCCTATTCTTAAATCAAACGGAAAGAGAATCCCTCAAACAGAAATTTTTGATTCCCGGAACTGGTTATGGGGATTTGAAAAAACAACTTTTACAGGATACATTGGATTATTTTGCTCCTTACAGAAAGGAAAGGGAAAAAATCGCATCCGACCCGACCTTTGTAAACACCGCCTTAAAACAAGGAAGAGATAAGGCCCGCAATACGATCACAACCGTTTTGGATCGTGTCAGAAAAGAATTGGGGATCTATCGATTTTAATCGGAGCTTTTCTTTCATTTTAGGAGTTCCTACTTTTAAAAATTCCAAAATTGAAATCGATTGATTTTCCAAATGCTATCTAAATTTGCCGAAAAGGATAATTTTTAAAAAGAAATTTTGGCCCTTCCGAGATCTTCTTGATTTTTTTGTAAAACAAGGTTAGCACGGACTTCAAGTCCGGACCGGAGCCCTATCACGGTAAATTCTTTTTTTCAAACCAAACTTTCTCACAAAAAAATTCTCAATTCCCCACCCTCCGCTCGGCTCAGGAACCGGATAGAGTATGGGAAAACACATTCGAAACTGGGTGCCTTGTTCCGCATTTTCCAAGTTTTCATTGGGAACACTTTCCGGAATCGCGCTCGACTTAGTCTTTCCGGGCACGGTTCTGATCTGGATCGGAATTTTTATAATTCTTTTTTCAATCAGCGTATTCCTTCCAAAACGATTTCAAATCGCCGAATCGTTCGTATTTGGAATTCTATTTCTTCTCGTGGTCACGGTTTTATTTCCTTCGCGATTTCAACGGGAAGAAAAAAACACGAACGTTGCCGTGGAAAAGAAAACCATCTTTGGAAAACTGGAAAGAAAATTCCAAGAGAAGTTTAGGGAAAGAATTCTGCTTCATCTCCAAAAAGCGGATCTGGAAAAAAATTCCCATCGAGTCGCGCTCGGTTTGATTTTTGGAGAACCCAAACAGCTTTCCAAAGAATTTAAGCAAAAAGCCAAAGAAGGAGGAATCCTGCATCTGTTCGCGGCATCGGGTTTGCATCTCGGAATTTTGATGGGAGTTCAATTCTCCATTCTAAGTAGAATTCCCGGACTCGGTCACAACTTCCCCAGGATCATTCCCCTTCTCACAGGATTTATTTATTTATCCGCGCTTGGATATCCGGTTTCACTCGCAAGGGCTTGGATCTTTGCGGGAATGCTTTTGTTCCAAGGACTGTTTTTTAGAAATCTCAGACCCGTGGATCTTCTCCTCGGTTCGGCTTGGATTTTGTGGATCTGGGATCCGTCTCGTTTTTACACGGTTTCGTTTTGTCTTTCTTTTGGAGCGGTAACCGGGATTTTTTTATTCTCCTATCCGATCAAACACTTTTGCAACTTTCTTTCGGATGAGAATTTTCTATCCTCCTTTTTTAAGGAAAATCTTTCGATCTCCTTCTCCGCCGGTCTCGGCACCATGCCGGTTTTACTCTTTGCATTCGGATCTTTCAGTTTTGGTTCCGTTCTTCTCAATCTTCTCGTGGTTCCTCTTGCCGGAATTCTTTTACCGATTCTCTATCTTTCCCTTCTTCTTCAGGAAACAAAAATCGATTTTATCATAGAATCGTCTTGGTCCATAACGGAATTTTTAATTCAAATCCTTTCGTATCTTTCCAACACACTTTCCAAACCGTTAGGGTTTTATAAAGAAATGGGAGACGCGGTGGCGATCGGAATCCTCGGATGGTTGTGTCTTGCCCTTAGTGTTTTCTCATTTGCGTGGATCTCTGAAAAATTCTTTTTAAATGCGGTCCCATTTGAAAAGAATTTCAAAAACATTCAAAATAGTGAATATATATATTTGAATACAAAAAGAATTTTTTCCAAAAAAATCCTTCCGTTCGCGGAAATCGGTTTAATTTCCTGGATTGTCTGGATTTACATTCTACTCTACAAATCTCCCGAACTGTTTCCGATCGAGAACCGAATTATAAACAATCGATTTTTCTTTTTGCTTCGAAACGGCGATTCCTTATTCCTCTCCGGAAAGTGTAAATACGGATTCCGAGCACTTTCCAAAACGTTTCAGACCTCCAAAAAGAATTATTGCGACACAAACAAAGACGGAGAGGCTCTCGACAAAATCTTTGTGGAAGACGAATCCTGTCTTACTTGGGCATTTCAATGTATATCGGATCATCCTAAAATCGAAATCCTCTATGCGGGTCGGGATCCGGAGCTCTGGGCACAAACAAGCAAAATGAGAATTTTCAAATCGCAAAAAACGAGAGAAATTCGCCTTCAAGGAGGATCAACGATACTTTTCTTTCATACAAAAAAGGATTCTTTAGAGGGGCTTTTCCGGAAAACAAGAACGGGCAGAGGCTGGATCCTTTTGGAAACTCCGTTCGGAAGTAAGGACAATGCACAAGTTTGGAATCGAAATCGAAAACTGCTTGGGCTCCCGGAGAGTTGGGTGTTTCTGGAAAAAGATGAGCTCCAAAGAATACCCATTTCGGAAAGTTTCTGAGATCCGGAAGTTTCTGGAGTCCAAAGCTTCCGCACCGCTCAAGAAGTGGGGACAGAATTTTCTCATCGATCCGAACGCGATCAAAATCATTCTCGGAGGTTTGAACTCCGACCTTCTCCCCTCCATCGATCGTATCCTTGAAATCGGCCCCGGACTCGGCGCCATCTCCCACGGATTGCTTTTGTTTGAAAAACCGGTGACACTTTTCGAAATTGATCCTGTTTATGCAAACTGGTTGAGAGAATATCTTCCTGAATTCGAACTTCGGGAAGGGGATGCGTTACAATTTTTGCCGGAATACGCGCAGGAATCGGTTTATCTTTTCGGAAATCTCCCCTATTATATCTCCTCCGAACTCACGTTAAGCGCCGTTAGAAATCTGAAAAAACTCAAAGGCGCAACCTTCCTGGTTCAAAAAGAATTCGCCAAACGTATATCAAGCGAACCCTCTTCGATTCAATTTTATCTTTCGGCCTTTGGAACTTGGAAACTCAAAAAAAATATCAAAGCCGGCGCGTTTTATCCACGACCCAATGTGGATTCCTCGATCTTAGAATACAGAGCCGCACCGGTGTTGGAGAATGAGTCCGGTTTTATCGCTTTGGAATGTCTTTGTAGAATGGCTTTCTGGGGAAAAAGAAAAAAACTCGCTTCTTCGTTGCGAGACGCCCCCGTTTCCTCTCTTCCGTTCGAAGTTCAAAACGCGACCGATTTTTCGGAGGAAAATTTTAGAATGGAATGTTTTGCGTCTCTGGAAAAATCGAAGATAAATACCGATAAAAGACCCGAAGAATTAAAACCGAAAAACTTTCACGAAGCCGCGGGTTATCTTTCCTCCTCGGTTTCAAAACTGATAAAAGATACCTGATCAGGACTTTTTATTAAAATCCTTATATTCCTGCAAAGTTTTAGCCATAAATTCCGTAAACTCTTCCTCTTTTTTAAAACCGAAATATTGTAAAACGGATGTTTGTATAAGAGTATAATCGGCGAGTTTTTGAGAGATATCGATGATCATGTCCGAAAGATAAATAGCAAAGACCGCGTCTTGAAATTCTTTTTTTACGAGCAACGGCCGATGATGCATTTCCGCGGAAACCCGAATCGTATCCGAAAAATTCCATTTTTCACAAATCATTCCCCCGAGGGTTGTATGAGAAATTCCTAATGCAGCCTCCTCCAAAGTCAAAGGGGACGGAAACGAACGATTTTCCAAAATTTCCGAAATTTTGGCCGAAATTTCCGGTTCCAAAGAAATCAAAATGACCCGACCGACATCGTGCAAAAGGGCCGCGCAGACAACGACGGTGATCGTCTGCTTTTTCCAGCCCATTCTTTCACCCAAACGCCTACAGATAAAAGCGGATAGGCTCGATCTTTCCCAAATCGCTTCGAATTCGTTATATCTTTCTTCCAAAATCTTTTTGGTTCCAAGACTCAAAAGAATACTGTTTAACTCCGAAAGACCGATCACTTTGATCGCGTCTTCCAAATTCTCAACTCTATTTCTTTGGGAAAACGAAGCTGAGTTTGCAAGTTTGAGAATATTCGTAGATAACGATACGTCTCTTCCCACAAGTTCGGTTATACTCTGAATCGAAGAATCGGGTTTATTGATCAGACTCATGATCTGATTTATGTTGTCCGGAAAGGTGGGCAGAATATCCAATTCGGATAAAATCTCTCCCGTTTTCTGAAGATTGATATTTCGTTTTTTAAATCCGAACGGAATTTTCACATACGCCGATGTGACCCCTTCTTCGGATTTGATTCGATACGAATCCCCTTCGATCCCTTCGTTTTTCAGCATCAAAAGAGACATCGCAAGTCCAAGACCGGCGCCCTCGGATTCGTCTCCGTGATTTTCAAATACTTCCGAAAGATCGTTATATGTATGCGCTTTTGAAATTCGCTCCTGAATTCTCTGGTCCTCTTCCGGAAGAATGCCGACGTTATTCGCCACCTTTAAAAGAAAACTATTCTGATTAAATCCGAACGTAAGCAGAACATGCAGGCCGTTCTTTTCGAGTAGATCCGTGTATAGATCCTTCTTTGTGATCAGTTCGGTTTTAAATTTTTCCATCCCTGCGATATATTGGGCGGGATCCGTGATATCCAAACCAGCTTCCTTAAAGACGACTCTCTTTTGATTCGCCTTAACTGCATTCATGATGGTTTCCCTCAAGATAGAAAAAATGCATTCTCTAAGGGAAGTGATATCCAGATACTGAAGATATCGATCCAGGAGGAAACTGATGATCTTGTCGCTGTTTCTGTTGAGATGTGTGATCCTCAAATAGAGTGGATTGAGAGACTCGATCGGTTCATTGAGGTTCTTAACGGAGAGAAAATATCCCTCCTTTTCGTAATGATACCACTGAATCTTCATTTACCGATTTCCAGAAACTCCATTCTATCGCACAAACCGCGATCCAAGGTAGAATTATGACTCTTTAAAGATTTGTCAATCGGTACTTTTGGATCAGAGTTCTTTCCTGTCCAAGACAACTTTTCCCAAAACAAACGAAAGAAGAATCCAAACCCCGATTTGAGCAAGCGAGTATTCCCCATAATAATGGACCTGAGAAAGACTTTTTGCAAGAAGAGAACTGGAAAAGAAAAAGACGGTCCCTTCTTGAGGTAAAATCCAATAGACGACTTCTAAAATCTGTTTTTTCAGATCCGAGGTTTGCACCAAACTTGCCGCAGCCGATTCATAGATAAACAAATCTAAAAAAGTCGAAAAAACGAGAAGCGCCAATCCCCCGAAAAACGCCGCATTCTTCCCAAAAGATAAAACCAAAAGAAATCCGAAAATGATCAGGAATAAAAAGACGGGAAACATTGTGATACTTCCCTTAAGCAAATCCCAAGAAAGAACACCGTCTGAAAATTGCTGTTTCACAAGATAAATCCCGATGAGAAATACTGCGTTTGCAAAAATCAAAGTGAGCACACCCAAGGATTTTCCCGTTAGATACGTCAGAGAAGAAACGGGGCGAGACAGGATAGGAAGATAGGTTTTATTTTCCAATTCTTCTCCCAAAAGAGAAATAGGAAGAAACAAGGCGAGAACCGTATTCCAAAATGCAAAAAAAAGAAAAACGACATAGATCTGAAAATTCGGATTTCCGGATTGATCCTCTCCTCCTACTTGAATCTGGCAGGAAAAATTTAAGAATAAAAACAAAGCGGATATTATAAAAATAAAATATACGATTCGTTTTCTCAACGTTTCTCTCAGGGTTAAAAATGCGATCGAAAATATTTTTGGAAATTGATCTTGGATCCAGAGAAGATTATTCATTGTTTCCTCCTGTAACTCTCAGGAAAACCTCTTCCAAGGATTCGGTGATTCTTTCATATTTCAAAATGTTAGCTCCTAAATTCACGATCTCCGCCGGAATTTTTCTCAGATCGATTCCGTTTTCCGGAAGAAACTCGATTTGATTTTCTACGATTTTTTGTTCGGAAGAAATTTTACGGATATAAGAATCCAATTCGGCGGAAACGGATTCCACTTTGATATGAATCCGATTCTTTCCTTCCTTCAGAGATTCCAAAGGACCGAGAGCCGCAAGGGTTCCCAGATTCAAAATCCCGATCTCGTGACAGACTTTTTCCACTTCCAAAAGTCTATGAGAATTTAATAATACTGTGGTTCCTCTGGATTTGTTTTCTTCCACAAGAGTTTCTCGAAAATCGATATAACCCTTTGGATCCAAACCGGAACCCGGCTCGTCTAAGATCAGAAGTTCGGGATCACCGATCAACGCGGCAGCAAGCCCCAATCTCTGTAACATTCCTTTGGAATAACCGGCGACCTTTTTTGCTCCCGCATCCGCGATTCCGGTTTTTTCCAAAAGGACTTTTGATTTTGTTCGGATTTCCGAGCCTTTGATTCCGGCTAACTTTCCGCTAAACGTTAGGAATTCTTCTCCGGTTAAAAATCCTGGGATCGCAACCTTCTCCGGAAGATATCCGATTCTTTTTCGCAAATCGGGTGAAAAGGGAAGTCCAAATAAGTGAAAGTATCCTTCGCTTTGTTTGGAAAAGCCCATAAGAATTCGGACCAGGCTGGTCTTGCCGGCTCCGTTCGGACCTAAAAGTCCAAAAACGGATCCCTTAGGAACTTGAAAGGAGACGCCTTTGAGAGCGTGCTGTTCTTTGTATTTTTTTTGAATCGAATCGATTTCAATTGCAAATTCGGACATGGACTTTTCCTTGGAGTTAGAGCCTTTGGTAAGAGACCGGTAGACAATCGCCGGAAACTTGCAGCCCTTGTTTTTCAATAAAAGAAAAATAGAGTTTTAAGACAAGCTGTAAGAATATAATAACGTGGGACCTTTTTTGCAAACGAAGGTTCCAAATAGAAGAAGGTTCGATGATTTTCGGGAATTTTTTCCCTGTCAAATCTTCAAGAAACATGAAAATTATTATTGCTAGACACGGAGAGGCTGAGCCGATTTCTCCCGATGGAACCGATCGTTCAAGACCTCTCACAATAAAGGGAGAAAACGACATACATAAGATGGCGCGTTTTTTTCAGGTCGGATTTAAAGTCACAAAAATCTTTCACAGCCCTTATCTCAGAACCACTCACACCGCAAAAATTTATACGGACATCCTCCATCCCGAACAGGAAACCGAATCCTTGAATGATTTAGAAGCCGGACAGGATATGTCCCGAGTTTGTCCTTTGATCCAAGGGCTTTCCAATTCGGATACGATTCTACTCGTGGGTCACAGTCCGGATGTTTCGGTCTTTGCCGAAAAACTTTTGGGAATTGGCGGAGTCGGAAAAAGTTTTCTTTTCTCTCCCGGAGCAGCTCTTGCGGTAAACGTTCCGAGAGAAAAATTTCATGACGGACAAATCATCTGGTTTGTTTGTCCCGAATTTCTCTCTTAGGTCTTCGGTTTTTTCAGTTTACAGAAGAGCCATTTCGAAAATTCTTACAGTTAATTGAGAATCGGGGTGTAGCGCAGTGGTAGCGCACTTCTCTGGGGGGGAAGGGGTCGCTGGTTCGAATCCAGTCACTCCGAGATTCTTAAACCAATCTGATCCAATTCTCCTTCACAACCTGCGGATCTGTAAAAAGAACGAATCGCTCCTTCCCGATTTGCACCCTCTCCCGTTTGTAAAACAGTAATTACCGTATATTCTTTTTTACGAGAGCCATTCCACAATCGATTCAAAAAAGATTGTCTCTTTTCCAAAAATCCAAGAAACCAAAATGCACCGCCAAGGGATCCGGTCTTACCGTAAACAATCGAATTTTGAGAATCACAAAACGACCAAAACGCCGCGTCCTTCCAAAGTCGAAACGTTTTCGGAGAAACATTCTTGGAACCGCCTTCGTCTTTTAAAAACTCGACCATAAAATTATGTTGAAATTCCGGAGAGACTAAAATCGCTTTGGAAAAATATACATTCTTTTTATCTAAAAAAGGTTTTTTGAATTTTCCGGAAACAAAACCGATTCGAATCAAAGTATCTTCCAATTGCGAATAACGTTGGAGATCGTCTTTCAAGAAGGAAAGAAAAAAAGAATTAGAGGAATAAAACATCGCATCTCTCAGATTCAAATCTCTGGGTGAATTCGGAATATGCGTTTCAGAGCTGGGCATTTTCAGATCGGGGGATACAAGATTCTGCTCCAAAAGAAATAAAACAATCCAGTATTTGAAAGTGGAGGCAGGCGTGAACGTTTGTTTGAGAAGAATCCTCTCCCCTGTTACCGAGGGAGAGGAATCAGTGAAATGTGAGAATAGTGTAATTTCCTTGGAATAGATCCCTTTGGCGGAAACTAAAACCCAAAGGGATACGAATAAAATCCAGCCGCGAAGCAAAGGCCTTATTTCTTAATAAAATGGTTGAGAATATTGTCCCGAATCTCTTCAAACCGAACCAATCCCCAAGCCAAATTGACTTTTAATTTCAGGGCGTTGTCGCTCATATCTTTTTCGCCCTGAGCCTTTAACTGATCGAATCTCTGCTCTATCTTTTCCTTCCCGTCGTTCAAGTCGTCTACAAGTTTGTCGAAGATTTCTCGGGAAGTTTGAACAGCGCCGATTCCCGCATTGATTATGTCGTTTAATTTGTTATTTTCCATACAGCAACCCCTCTCATCGTTTCGAGGATCTCGTTTGCTATTTTTATGCACTGCACAAAAATAGCAAACATTTTTTTCCATTTTTTCCTTGCCCGACCCAAAACTTCCGCGAAGGTCGGAAACCAAAAAATAACAGAGGAAAACTGCTCAATGCTAAAATTCATTCGAAATTGTGGGAACTCCCCAATTCTACAAATCCTAATATCCGCTTTCCTCTTCCTAAATTGTGGAGTCGAAGTAAAATCCAAAGGTCCTTTCGGAGCGGCTTGTTCTAAAATCGAAGGACTTCCCGGACCGGAAGACATCGCCCTCGATGGCGATGAAAAAATTCTCTATGTTTCGAGTCACGAACGAAGAATTTCGAACCAAACCGGAAAGCTTTTCTGGATCGATTTAAGAAATTCCCCGATTCCCAGGGAACTTCCTGTGAAATTCCCGCCGGAGTTCCGACCTCACGGGATCAGCCTTCTCAAAACAAAATCCGTATATCGTCTTTATGTAATTTCCCATCCGAAAGAATATGCGGAGCATACGATCGAAATCTTTGAACGCAAAGGAACGAAATGGTCTCATGCGGGAACTCTCCAAGATCCTTTGATCACGAGCCCCAACGATCTTTCGGTGGTTTCCGAAAACGAAATCTTTTTATCCAACGATCACGGCTCCGGCGGACTTGCGCGTTACCTTCTCTGGGATGATTTATTCGGATTCAAACGAGCGGAGATCGTCCATTACAACGGAAAGACCTGGACCAGTTTGGGTCGGCCTCTTTCCTATGGAAATGGAATCCTCTACACAAAGGATTCTCAGGGCAATGAACTTCTATATCGTTCCGGGTATGCGGACCGAAGCGTATTTCGTTTTCGAATTTTCAGAGAAGAAAACAAACCTGTCCTCGGAGAACCCGAGAAAATCTTTTTAAATTCGGGAACCGATAACTTGGAAATCGATTCAAAAGGAAGAATTTTTGTGGTCGGACACGGATCCACCTATCAATTCCTGAGACATTCAATCAATGCGGATTATCACGCCCCTACTCAGGTTTTTATAATTTTGCCGGACGAAAGTTTTCAGGAAATATTTGCCACACCGGGTGATTTGATATCCGCGGGAAGCACGGCGATTCCCTTTGAGAATAGATTGTATATCGCACAGGTTTTTAATCCATTCATACTCAATTGCGAATATTCAAATTTATGAATCAACCAAAAAAATTACTTTTGCAAGCGCGGAACAAACAGTTTCAGAATAGAATCTGCATAAACGGTTCCCATCAAATCGTAACCCGCGGGATTGGGATGAATGGGATCCGTTTGTGGATAAAGAGGGATCGTATTTTCCAGTTCCAAAAAAGGGGATTCCATATCCGCGATCGGATAACGCGCCTCTAAACTTTTCAGATAGGAATTGATCTGAAGAATATTTGCACGATAACCGGCCTGAATCGTGGGGGCTAAAACCGTCACCAAAATCGCGGAATTGGCATGAGAATGAATCATACTCAACAAGGTTTCATAGTTGGTCGGAAACTGATCGATCGGATAACCCGAAACGTCGTTTGTCCCCAGTTCTAAAATCAAAAGATCCTGATTTTCGGTCAGCGCCGTTCCAATCACCTGAGTCCATCCAGGTACCGACCTTCCCGAAACCGAATAATCCGTAAGCAAAAACCGAGTTCCCAATTTTTCCCTGAGCCCGAATCCGTCCGATCTTTGAGAAAGAGAATCACCGATAATTCCGATTTTCAAAAGCGGACCTTGCAAAGGCAACAACGCCGAAAGCCCCTGGGGATCGGATTCCTTCTGGACGCAGGAAAAGAATAATAAAATTAGAATATTCCAAAATGGAAAAATCCTTCGAATTCCGTTCGAGTTCATTTTTTTTTCCGAAGATAAATTTCCGCCTGAGCGCGAACCAGCTTTCTCGTAGTGGAAGGAGATACCGACACATTTCTCTTATAAAAAAGAGAGGAATTTTTCTTTAGATACAGATCGATCGTCTCGTTTCTTTTCGTGCCTTCGCTAAAAACAAACGTATCGATGGAATCCAGGGTCCCTATAAACATCTCCGGAGGAACAGGAAGTTCTCCCGGGATGAATTCCAAAACCTTTTTATCCGGATATTTTTCTCGTAGATAAAAATACGGATCTGGAATCGCCTGAACATAAATCTTTTTCGAATATTTTAACTCTGCGGCAATCTCTTCCGAAAACTTTCTTCCAAGATCGAATTCCGGATTTACAAATCCGACCTTTCTATAAGCCAGCAAAAGAACGATCAAATTGCAAAACAAAAGTCCCGAACCCGTATAAACAACCCGTTTGCGATCGGAATCTTCCAAAAGAATTCCGCCTAACGCAGAAATCGGAATTGTAAGATACATCACATAATAAAATTCGGTGGAAATAAAAAGAAAGACCAAGGTCCCCAAAATCCAGACAAAAAGAAACAAAAAGCGTTCCTTTTTTTCTTTTAGAAGTTTTCGATTGATCCCAATTCCGACTAAAAGAAAAACATAAAACAAAAGTCGAACACCCGGATTTTCATAACCGCCGATTAGAATTTTGATCTTTGTCAAAAGAGAAAAAACGGAAAACAATTCCTTCTTTCTTCCAAACTGAAGACCAAACTGAAACAGAAACAAATCCAAATTCGGAAAAAGCCAAACGATCCAAACGAGTAAGGGAAGAACCCCGCCCAGCCAAAACCAAGGAGTCAATAAGGATTTTCTTTTCCAAAGAAGGTAGAGAGAGGGAATTCCAAAAACGGCGCCGAAAGGATGAGAAAGAAAAGAAAGCCCGAGTAAAATACCGGAAAAAAAGCCTTCCGCTCCACGCGCCTGCTCGGGACTTTCATCCAAAGAGGTTCGAACCAATAAAAACAAGCTGAGTAACGCAAACAAAAGACAAAGAGCTTCCATCCTCGCCATCGTCCCGACCCGCAAAAATAGAAGATCGGTAGCCAACAAAAGACAGGAAAAAAACGCGGAAAACGATGAAAATCCGATTCTTCTTAAAATCAGATACAAAACCAGAATACACAAAGCCGCGGTGACTAACGTGAAAAATCGCAGCCCTTCGAGCCCCGAAAAAACGAACTTCATCCAAAAACCGCCGGAGATAAAATACAAGGGCGGCATCCAGAGAGTCGTGTTTTCCATTCCCGGAATCAAACCTTCCAGAACAAGGGTCCTCAAGGTTCCAAATTCGGCAAAATCCTGAGCTGGAGAATGGAAAAGAACCTCGTCAGGCCAGACTGGAGGAAATTCCAATCTGTCGTTCTGAAGAATCCCAACAAATGCAAATACCAGCAAAAACAAGAGAACAAGGGGAAGAGTGTTCGGTGGAAAGAGAAGGTTTGAAAGTTTCCGGGACATAGACCCGAGAGAAATCCGGGAGGATATCCCGGATTTTAAGTAAGCGAATCGAGAGCGGAACTTTCTGTTTCGTACACTTCAAACAGATCCAAGAGTTCAACCACATCGAATACTTTTTTTACGGGAGGAGTGATACAACAAAGTTTCAATTTCCTTCCCTGCTTTTCCAGTTCTCTGACCATACCTACAAAAATACGGATTCCAGAGGATGAGATGTAAGAGATATTTTCCAGGTTGATCAATATGTCGCCCTGGCCGGATTGAACATCGTCTAGTAATTTCGCTTCTACTTCGTCTGAATGTCCGATATCCAGTCTTCCGTTAAGCGCTACTAGAGTATGTTTACCGATCTTTTTCGTTTTGATTTCCAAAGATGGCTTCCTTTTGGAGAATTAGGACTAAATTACGTTCTCAGAACGCGTTTACAACTCATTTTTAAGTTTCTAAGTCTATAATTTTTTCTATGGAAAATAATTTCTGAGGAGTCGTCTTCGCGCTTTTTCCAGTTAATTTATAGATTGCTCGTAAAGTTTTGCATCCAAGATAAGACCCAATTTCCTTGATCGGAACTCCGTAAGAATCCATACGGACCGCAATCGTTTTTCGGATGATGGGGGACGTGATTTCAATCCCTGTTTGAGATTTTAATTTTTGAAAAAGTTTTTGAATCGTTCTCTTATGAACCTTTCCGTCTCTTCCATAAAACAAAAAATCTTCCGGCTTCTTACCTCTTGTTTCGCTGTAAAAATCTTTCAGCAAACAACCGGGAATCTCTAAAAAACGATCCTGAATCCGGGCCGATCCACAAATTTTTAATATTCGATTCTCTATATCTACGTCGGCGCACCGGATGGCCACCAATTCGGAAGGTCTCAATCCAAGCCACAATAGAGTTCGAGTCCAAGTGTAATGTCTCGGATAATCCTTACTCGCCTGAACCAGAGTTCGCATTTCGCCCTCGGTCAACATCTTTTTCGATCGAATTCGCATAACAAAACCTTCGTCCAAAATCGAAGGACATTAAATTTTATAACAATAATAATGCGAACAAAAAACGATCAGTAAACACAAAAATATTAAAATATTCTAAATTAGAATACTATAACATTTCCAAAAAACAAGCTTTCCGACAACCCAAGATCAGAAAATACAAAAATAAACCCGAGTTCGGATTATCTCAAACAATAAAACGAATGATCCTTGCGGCCGATTCCCTATCTTTTCACAAACAGCCTGATTGAGGGGGTTAATATCGGGCGCAAAGCCCGATTAAAAGCAAAATTACAAAAAAATCTCTTTCAAAAAGGGCGTGTGGAAATCGATCAGTCAATTTCCACACGCCCCAACTCGTCCAATTCCACTTTCCAAGAATGAACGATCCGAATCATCACATCCAAAACTTCGGGATCCGGAGAATCGTAGGAATCCGCGGCAAAGGAATCGACCGTTTCAAAGCCGTTGATGGAAGCAAGAGAAGCTTTTTCCAATTTCGCACGAAATACTTCAAATTCTTCCGGATACTCCTGTTTTGAATTTTTTACATAATAGGGTTTTATAATGCTGATTCTCAAGCTTTCAATTGGAAGTTCCTTCAGAGTCTGCAAAAGCCGAAACGACAGTAAGGCGACTTCCAATTTCATCCTTTCCTTATATTCTTTTTGTTCTAAAAACGTAAGAGCCGAATTTCCGCCGACAGCAAGTGTTACTTTTACCTGATCCGAAGTGGAACCGTTCAAAACAACTGCGGGAGAAATTTCGATTTCTTTCAACCGATCCCCTAACAACAAAAAGGAGGTCTGTCGAATTTTTTCCTCTACGGGTATCTGTTTGTTGGATAATATTTTTTGAACCTGGTCTTTCGGGCTCTGCTTACATGCGCTGACAGCAAATAAACTCACAAGAAGCAATATAGGGCAAATCACCCTATAGACAAATTTCGGATCAAAAGAGCATCTCCCTTTGCTATTCACGAGACTCAAGCGGGTAGGATTTGAAAATATGAGCTCATTCTTCATAGGAAATTCTCCCTTGTTTCTACTATATAAATCCTCTTTGATTTTATTTGATACCGCTCATTTTTGCAAGCTTTTCGCAGGATTTCGCTTTCGGTGACATTTGGGATACAAATGAAATCAGTTCCTCATTCCTTTTTTTAACGGCCAAGGATGATTCTTTCTATAAAAAATCGCCGATTTCGGAATGTTTTCTCCCCGTAAAAGCGTTTGAAAATTAGAAAAAAATATTCTCCGATTTAAATCGATCGAACAACCGAGCTTTGAAATACCGATTTATTTTTAGTTTATCGATTAAAAAAAAACTAATACTGATTTTTTTTCTGTAATTTTAATTAGGTGATTTCGTCATAAATAAATGTATGAAACCAAAAAAAATCTCGAACGACGACCTAGAGTCCCTGGTAACAGGTGTAAAATCTCAGTCCATTGATGCAGTGGGGAATTATTTATATAAAGGATTCAGAATACAGGTCAGTAAGTATAATTTATCCGGCGCGGAAAGAGTTCAACTCTTGTATCAGCGAAGAAGAAATAACGGACTTTGTATTGTTTGCGGAACGAAAGTTGCCAAGAAAAATCCTTCCTCGGGCAAACTTTATAGACTTTGCGAACACCATCGCAAGACAATCGACAAGAAAAAGTAGTCAACCTTTTCGGAAAACCTGCAGATAATCTTTAATAGGGGAAATTGTCCTCTGGAGTTTATCTTGCAGGTAAAAGGTCCCTTTGTTTTCCTACTCATTTTGTTCTTAATTGGGTTCTCTTTTTCAAAACCCCTCAGCTCGGAAGTCGGCGTACTCCAGGAACTCCAAGCGGAAAATCTTCTCCGAATCGCGGAAGAAGCCTATAAAGATCGTAAATTTCACAAATCGATCGAAGAGATCAAAAGTTTTCTTATCCTCTATCCTTCCAGCAAATTCAAAAACAAAGCCTATCAGGTTTTAAAGAATAACTATTCGAGACTGGGTCGACCGGAAAAGGTTTTGGAAATCAACCTTTATCAATATTCGCAAGAACCGACTTCTAACCTCGGTTTGAACGCCTTATTTGAAGCTGGAAAACTCTATCTGGAGGTAGGCGAGGAGGAAAAAGCAAGGGAAGTTTTCAAGTCGATCTGTTCTCAATCGTTTTCCAGAGAGCTTGCTGAAAAAGCCTCTCTGGAACTCTCAGAATGGGAGATTTTAAGTGGTTCAAAAACGGAAATCTTAGAATGTGGGGAAAAGTAGCTCTTTTTTTTGGATTTTGCTTCCTAAAAACCGATAATGAAAACAGTTGAACTCTGATTTTCAAAAAAAATACTAACGCAACAGCATGTCCACAGGCATCTTCCAAATCGTAAATTTTCAGAAGGGATCCTACATCATCGTAGAAGGAAAAAAGGATTCTCCTAGTTTTTTTATCATTCGAGAAGGGAAGGTAAAAATCGGCAGGGAAAACCCTGTTGTCGGAGAAGATCCGAATTCGGTGCAAGGTCCCGGAGATTTTTTCGGTGTAGTCGCCGCGATGAGCCAGCACGCCCAAATCGAATCGGCAGTAGCACTCACTGACGTATCCGTAATCGAAGTAAGCTACGATCAATTCGGCACATTGATCCAAAGAAACACTCCGGTAGCGATGAAAATCATCCGCTACTTCTCCATGAAACTCCGTCAGTTTGACCAGACGATCACTCGTCTGACATTCCGCTCGGCCGTGGAAGAAGATCCGAACGAACTTTATAATATTGGGGAAAACTACTTTAATCAAAAGAATAATTCTCACGCAGCATACGCATTCCAAAAGTATCTTCAATACCTTCCTAACGGCCCGTTTGCAACCCAGGCTAAACTGAAGCTGCAAACGATGAACCAGCCGATGCAGGCTACCGCGATCGATCTGACTAAATTCAATCGTATGTATGCGGATAACGAAATGATCTTTTGCGAGCATGAACCCGGAAGAGAATTGTATATTATCCAAAACGGAAAAGTAAAAATCACAAAGATCGTGGATAAAAACGAAGTGCTTCTCGCTGTTCTTCAAAACGGCGATATCTTCGGTGAAATGGCGCTTCTCGATAACAAACCGAGATCGGCTTCCGCAATCGCCTGGGGGCAAGTGCAGCTCCTTGCGATCAACAAAGCGAACTTTGAGGGAATGGTAAAAGCACAACCTCAATTGGCGACTCGTCTGATCACCCTTCTCTCGGAAAGAATTTGGACTGCATACAAACAGTTGGCAAACTTGATGATCAACGATCCCCAAGGTAGAATTGCGGATACCCTTCTTACGCTTGTGGAAAAAAATAGAATCAAGATTTCTCCGAAGGTTTCATATAACTTTGAGATCGGAACCAAGGACTTGATTAAGATGGTGGGACTTTCCTATCCTAAAGACGAAAATTTAGTATTGGATCTTTTGACCAAAAACAAGTGGATCAAACTGGATCAAGGAAAACTGAGCTGTACCGATTTAGTGGAATTGGAAAAACTCGTTCATATTTATAGAAAAAAATCCCAGATGGAAAACAAACTCAAGAAAAGAGCATAACGTGTTTTTTTGAGATTGAAATGCCCTCTTCAAAAACTTCAAAGTCTTTAAAGGCGAAACGCTCCCCTTCCGTTGACCAAGAGTCGGAGGACAGAACGGCTCGTCTAAAAAAAGCGTCCGATTGGCTTCGTAAAAAGGATCCGATCACCAAAGCTTTGATCGATGGTGTGGGTCCTTGTCGATTGGAAACGATCGGAACCCCGTATCAGGTTTTGATCAAATCCGTTCTCGGACAACAGCTTTCCGTCAAAGTGGCGCTTACGTTTGAAAAAAGACTGATTGCGCTCGCCCAAAGTAAGAAGATCCCTTCTGCGGATCAGATTCTTGCGATTCCGAATTCCAAACTCAGAAAGATCGGGATTTCCCAGGCCAAAACGGAGACCATCAAACGAATCGCGGAGGCGTATAAAAATCGGGACATTTCCGATTCCAAACTCTATCGATTAGAGGATGCGGATATTTTAAACCTTCTTTGTTCTTTAAAGGGAATCGGACCCTGGACGGCGGAAATGGTTTTGATCTTTGCTCTGGATCGCTGGGATCATTTTTCGATCAACGATCTGATTCTCAGAAAATCCGTCGAAAAACACTACGGTATTTCAAAGGACAATAAAAAAGGGATCGAAATTTTTCTAAAACAATTCTCTCCGTTTCGAACCATTCTTTCCTGGTATCTTTGGGCGGACGTGGACGGTGGAGAAGGCTGGTAAACCGAAAGACCCATAGCGAGAGAAGTTGCCAAAAGTCAGTGATCCATTGGCTTTCAACTAAGTCGAAAGGTGAATGACACGAACACGACCCATGAAGACTCAATTATACATTATAACATTCTAATATTTAAAATTGAATAAAATCGGAATTTTTATGCGTAAAATTCAGGATCCTCAGCTCCAATAAATCCGCCAAAACACCGCACTTACATAAATCCAAAAAATTGAGAAAATGATATGGATCGTAGTTTCAAACGGTTTTCCCTTCCAGAGTTCCGAAGAATATCCGAAAAACTGTATAAGGAGTCTTGCCGTCCAAAAAATCGCAAAGCCGAGCGAAACCCGTTTTCCCAAAATCGTCTCTGTTAGCTCCGCCGAAGAACTAAAACAGAGAACGCCCATAAGAAGTATGATCAGAGCAATAAAAAATGTATGGATATAAAAAATCTGCCTGTTAATCAAACTCAGGGAACGAAGTTCCTCTTTCCAATGAAATCTCTTCGGAAAAATTATATGCAAAAATGATAATAAGACAAAACAAACGCCGACGATTTTAAGATGTAGTTCCATTTTTCTCGATTTTGAATATTGTAAGAAACGGGGTAATTTTTTTTACTTCTTTAAGTTTGAGGTTTGCCATCTGAATCGTATTCTCCCAACTCTTTCGTGAATAAAAATGTAAGAAGCCGATATTGTATGCCAGAAAATTAGGAAGATCCCTGAGATGTTCAACTACAAAAATTTGTCCGTCTGACTTTAAGATCCGATTCAGTTCTCCAAAAAAAACGATCCGCTCTGTTTCCGAACGAATTTCATGTACAGATAGTATCGCGAAAATTTTGTCTATACAACGATCTTCCAACGGAAGTCGAGTCGTCGTCACGGTTTTGGTTCCTGGAAAGCGAGGATATGCGGTTCTGGCTCTTTGTATGGACGCTGCAGTATGTTGTTTTGGATCGTAAAAGTCCATCACATACAGCTCTGAATTTGGAAACTTTGTTTCTAATAAATGACTGGTTTCATCAAAACCCGCATGAATGTTTACTATCGTTTCTGTTTTTGCGATTTCCCTGTCCTCCAGCCAATTGAATCGATACAAATCGGATAGATCATAAACATACCAAGAAACAACGAGAGAAAGAAAAATCGGAGTAAAAATAAAAAGCGAAAAAACGAAACAATAAACATATAGCCGTTCGTCGATAAAATACGGCAATAGAGTAGATACAACGATCATTCCCGCAAAGGAAAAAACATAAAAAGGCCAATTGAACCAAAGAATATTCCGGACCCCAGTCCACGGTTTTCTTATCGAGTCCATAATTCCGTTCGTCCTTTCTTCCAAGAATAGGGAATATTCTGAATGATGAATGCGTTTGCTAAAGTTTTATTTTTGAGATTTAAAGAATCTAAAAATGGAATTTTCGCTTCAACCACACAGACCGGTTGTGGTTTCCAATTTTGCCGAACTCCTTCTATGATCAAGACGATCTTTTTTTGAGAATCATAGGTAAACGTAAATGGCAAAGGGCCTGCAAACTTTCTCGCCTCTTTCCAATCCGCAAATGGAGAATTTTGCGGCAACAAAACATCTTCATCAGGAGTTTCCAATACGATTTTAAAATTCGATCGATTGGACTGAGTTTCGATTCTAATTCCTTCTTTTTTTTGATTTATATCCGTTGTCGAATAATTGTAGTGTGTAAATCGATTTCCCAAAAACTCCATCTTCTTTCGATTCGTTTCTGATTTTAGAATATACAAACCTCTCAGTTTTCTTCCCGATACGGTTTCGTATCGAACAAAAATCCGATAGCCTATGAGAAAAAAATCGTTTCCAAAAATTTTGGGAAAACCCTTAGGTCGTAGATTTTTTGTCTGCACCATCGCGATCGCGACAAATCCCCAAGTATCTTCGAATGTATCCAACGAAAGACATTCCGGAATCAGATCCAAAAGCTCTTCTTTGGGAAAGGCAAATGTCAAAACAAAAGAACTTTCAAAGAATGCCTCTACCGCAAACGGATGATTTTTTAGAAAAGAAAACATTCTCTCTTTTAATTTGAAGACACCCTATTTGGATTCAAGACGAATTCGTGATAACCGACCAAAATCATAAACAGAGATGCAAAAATAGAATTTGCCCTTCCCCACAAAAGTAAATCCGGAACGAGAATGAATTCAAGAACGTTCATCAAACCTACGATCAAAATCTGAGCAACCGCATTCCAACGAGATTTCATCCCCGTGAGAATCCAAATCGCCATCATGACTTCGGAAAAACCGATGACCTTGGTAAATATCGGTGCGACTTCGTCTCCTAAAATTCTTGCTACAATCTGCTGATGTCTGGGAACCCAATCCAGTATTTTGCAAAAAAGCCCGTTTGCGATCCAAACAGCAATGATTCCATATTTTAGAATTTTATAAGAACCTGTCGCAAAACTGGGACCGGTTCTTGCAGCTTGATCTTTCTGACAAAGTAAACTGAGTTTTTGGGACACGCTGTAAATCGTTTCTTTTTTCATACGACCCGCCGGATTCAAAAAATCGTTTTCTCATTTCCAACCAATACGTAAATCGCTGTTTCACAATTCGGAAAAGAAGACATAAAAATCAGTCAGGATCGTCCTAGTCTAACCGCTCAAAAATTTACTTTTGTATCAGAACTGCCTAGATAGGCGTTTTTACTGAAGATATTTTTAACAAAAATCAAATCGATCACGATCTGATTTTTCTGAAACCGATGAAAGACGCTGTTGAGAAGACAATCCATCCGGAATGAAGTTAAAAATCCCAGTGCGCTTTCCTGCGGGTATCATAAAATAGGATTTCATTCCGACAAAGGCCCAATTCGTCGAAAGTAATTTTTTTGTCTCTCTCGCTTTTTAGGCCAATATTTTGGCGAACACTCAGTGGAAATCCGTAATCAATAACAGAAATACAAAGGTGGTTTTCATGTTCAGCCAAACACGAGCAAATTTTTTACATACGATTCGAGAAAACTCGAAAATTATTTCTTATGGGAACAAAATCACGACTCTGATTCTCGTCGGATTGATTGGTTTTACAAACTGTCAAAAAGACAAAGGAAATCAAAACTCATTTTTGTTTGCTGCGCTATTAGGCCAGACAACGCAGACAACGGAATTTAAGTTGAACGCACGTTTGCAAGATTCTAACTCCGGTAGTTTGTCCAACGCCACTTTTTCTTCCACCTCAGTTGGATTTGGCGAAACCGTAGTTTCCGTTTTCAACGAAAACGTGCAGGGGCTTTTTATCAATGAGCTCACCGCAAACGCTTTTGATTATCGACCCGGCGAACAGGAACAAGAAATCGATCCGATAAATAGGGTCAACGCTCCCGATTGGAGTCCTTGGATGATCGCAGCTCCCCCGGGCACTATCATCGATTCTAGAGGCGATTATAATTTTTCTCCAGAATTTTATGAAAAAGCGACAAATAACGTTTTGGAAGTCGGAGGCAGAACTCGTCCGGATTGGTATCAGTCTTTCGGAATTTCCGGAAAACGAGACTTTGAGATCGACGCGCTCAGTCTCACAATCGAAGCGCCGGGACTAGTCTATAACAACCAGTACATTGGAACTCTTTGGCACGGAACCGAAGATCCGACTAAGCTGTCGGGACCCAACGGAAAACATCCTTTGTATAAATACCAGCAATGGTCCGAAACTGAAACTTATCATACATATTTGGAATTTCCGGGATTTCATCATGTTAACGACGTTCCGGGTCATACATTCGTAAACTCAAATGATATCACCGTCCTTTTTATTCGCAATGACATCTTGACCGCACCGGCTACCTTACAAATGACCGCGGAAGGTTTCGATGGGGGAAAGTATTCAAATATCGGTTATACAAGCCGGACCTTGACCACAGCCGAAAACGATTTCGTACTTTCGCTGCTAAGACAGAACCAGCCTCTCATGTATCACTGGAATTTAGTATTGATTCCGTTTGAAGGTCCGATCACAATTGCTTTTGACGGAGAGACAAACGAAGCCGAAAAAAGATTTCTTTGGAACGAGGTCGACGTGCAAATCGATTTAGACGTATCCAATATACTCGACACGGATCCTCTAAAATCGGATCTGACCAATCTTCAACATCCTATACTTACGGTGAAAGGTGACGAGAATCACGTTCCCTTTGGAATAAACATGAAAGTCGTCAAAAAAGAATCCGACGGTGTTTCTAAACTTTTAACAAAGCGTTAATGCGCTAAAATAAAGACTTCCTCGATCGATTGCGCCTGAAACACCCCCGGTGCAATCGATCGAAAATTTCTTCCTGAATCCCTAAGCTCAACGTTACTTCGCAAATCTGGTTTAAAAATGATATCAATCGATCGGTCGTTTGATTCGACGGGAAAGTCGCGAAATACGAGGACCCGCGTCCGCTACCGCTGAACTCAGGTGACGCTGCACCTCGATATTACTGGAGATATTTTTAACAAAAATCAAATCGATCACGATCTGATTTTTCTGAAACCGATGAAAGAAGCTGTTGAAAAGACAATCCATCCGGAATCAATCCCAATGCGCTTTCCTACGGGTATCATAAAACAGAATTTCATCCCCTATTCACCATATTTCATTCCGACAAAGGCCCAATTCGTCGAAAGTAATTTTTTTGTCTCTCTCGCTTTTTAGGCCAATATTTTGGCGAACACTCAGTGGAAATCCGTAATCAATAACAGAAATACAAAGGTGGTTTTCATGTTCAGCCAAACACGAGCAAATTTTTTACATACGATTCGAGAAAACTCGAAAATTATTTCTTATGGGAACAAAATCACAACCCTGATTCTCATCGGGCTAATTTGTTTTGCAAATTGCCAAAAAGGTAAAGGAGAGCAAAACGGATTTTTGCTTGCCTCATTATTAGCCCTTGGAGCAACCCAACCAGGATTTCAGCTGAGCACACAACTGCAAGATTCGAATTCCGGTATCTTGTCCAACGCATCTTCACTTTCCACTCTAACCGGGATGACAGGCGGAACCGTAATCCCGGTTTCAAACGAAAACGTGCAGGGGCTTTATCTCTATTCACTTACAGCAACCGCTTACGATTATCGGCCTGGAGAACAGGAACAAGAATCGGATCCGACATTTCAAATCAACGCTCCCGATTGGAGTTATTGGATGATCGCACCTACTCCAGCCTATTTCGATTACGGAGACGAATTTCAAAAAACTATAAACAATGTTTTGGAAGTCGGGGGTCAAGTTCGACCGGATTGGTATCGTTCCAACGGAATTTCAGGAAATCGAAATTTTGAAATCGACGCATTCAATATCACGCTCGATTTACCGGGATTGGTTTATAACAACGAATACTTCGGAACTCTTTGGGGTCCTGAATCAACGGGAATAAACGGAAAACATCCTTTGTATAAATATCCACAGTGGTCCGAAGTTTCGACCCACTCAACTCAATTGAGCTTTCCGGGATTTCACCAATTCCAAGACGTTCCCGGACAAACGTTCATAACCGATAGTTCGATCACCGTCCTTTTTATCCGAAACGACGTGCTGACCGCGCCGGCTCAAATTCAATTGACGGAAGAATCGTATGCGCATCCGGGAAATTATTTGAGCGTCGGTTATTCGAGCCGAACCTTGACCGCGACCGAAAACGATTTCGTCCTTTCTATGTTAAGACAAACCTATCCCCTCATGTATCATACCAATATCGTATTGATTCCGTTTGAAGGCCCGATCACGATCGCTTTTGACGGAGAGACAAATGAGGCCGAAAAAAGATTTCTTTGGAACGAGGCGGACGTGCAGATCGGTTTAGATGTATCGAATATACTCGATACGGATCCTCTAAAATCAAATCTGAATAATCTTCAATTTACGATGAAAGGCGACTCGAATAACGTTCCCTTTGGAATAAACATGAAAGTCGTCAAAAAAGAATCCGACGGTGTTTCTAAACTTTTAACAAAGCGTTAATGCGCTAAAATAAAGACTTCCTCGATCGATTGCGCCTGAAACACCCCCGGTGCAATCGATCGAAAATTTCTTCCTGAATCCCTAAGCTCAACGTTACTTCGCAAATCTGGTTTAAAAATGATATGAAGAGATCGGGCGTTGTTCGACGGGAAAGTCGCGAAATACGAGGACCCGCTATCGCTGAGCTGATCGCTGAACTCAGGTGACGCTGCTCTCTGGGGCAACTCAGTGCAAATGTTCTCTATGGATCACATTTGCAGATCGCCGCGTCCGCTACCGCTGAACTCAGGTGACACGGCTCCCTGGGGCAACTCAGTGCAAATGTTCTCTATGGATCACATTTGCAGATCGCCGCGTCCGCTACCGCTGAACTCAGGTGACACGGCTCTCTATGGATCGCCGCGTCAGGGATCAGAGCGACGCGGAACGCGGTCTTGAAAAGACCGAAGCGAAAGCGGAGTCGCGGCAGAGCCCGGTCATCACGAAGTGATGAGACGCCCAAATACATTCAAAAAATAGAATCTATGTTTAGAGTTTGATTCCGACTCGTTCGCAATCCGCTTTCGTCATGATTTTGACGAGTTCTTCGAATTTGACCTTTGGTTCCCAGCCGAGCTTTTGTTTTGCTTTTGCGGGATCTCCAATCAGAATGTCAACTTCGGTCGGACGATAGAATTTTGGATTCACTTCCACAAGGAGTTGTCCTGTTTTTGCATCAAATCCCTTTTCCGAATCTCCCTTTCCTTCCCAACGAACCTGAACACCCGTAAATCCAAAGGACTTTTCGACAAATTCTCTGACAGTATGTGTTTCGTTCGTGGCAACCACGTAATCGTCGGGATCCGGTTGTTGGAGCATCATCCACATCATTTCCACATAGTCCGGTGCGTATCCCCAATCTCTTTTTGCATCCATATTTCCGAGTTGAATCGGGGAACCCTTTTTTGCCAAAAGATTGGCCACTCCGATCGTGATCTTTCTGGTTACAAATCCTTCTCCTCGTCTCGGAGATTCGTGATTGAATAGAATTCCGTTGGATGCATGAAGCCCGAACGCTTCTCGATAGTTGACAACGGCCCAATATGCATACAATTTTGCGACCGCATACGGAGATCTTGGATAAAACGGAGTGGTTTCGGTTTGAGGAATCGCCTGAACCTTTCCGTAAAGCTCCGATGTGGAGGCCTGATAAAACCGGCTTTTCACTCCGATTTGTTTGATTGCGTCTAAAATTCTCAAAGTTCCCACCGCATCCGCTTCTGCGGTATATTCCGGCACCTCGAAAGAAACTCCTACGTGAGATTGAGCAGCGAGATTGTAAATTTCGTCGGGAGAAGTTTTTTCTAAGATTCGATTCAGGTTGCTGGAATCGGTTAAATCGCCGTAATGAAGAACGAGATTGGAGTTCCCACGAATGTGTTCGATTCTTTCGCGGTTAAACATGCTGGATCGTCTGACGATCCCGTGGACTTGATACCCTTTTCCAAGAAGAAATTCTGTTAGATAGGATCCGTCCTGTCCAGTGATCCCGGTTATAAGCGCTTTTTTCATCTTCAGACCAGAAAAACCGAAAAACCGGATCTGGCAAGAAAGATTAGAGGACTTGACTCGTCTTCCTAAATTCCAAAAGGGGCTGAAGACCGATCCGCGCGATTCTGAGCCCAGTCTCTTTTTCGAAATCGGAAAATAAAAGTAACCGCCAAAACAAAAACCCAAGCTACGATCCCCGACCACAATCCCGCGGATCCAAGTCCCATGTAGATCCCTAAAAAATAAGCGGTCGGAAGAAACACAAGATAAGAAACCGTGGTGTAGACTCTAAACACAAATCCTTGTAACCCCGCTCCTCGAAGTGCGCAGGCAATTACCATGTGATAGGCGTCGGCAATTTGAACGATTCCTAAAATGACCAAGGGAATATATCCTTCCTGGATCAATTCTTTGTCGGTCGTATAAACCGATAACATCGTCTTTCCGAACAAAATAAAAGCCAGTCCCATACTTCCCATCACACAGGCCGCAAAAAAACCGGATCGAAACGCACCATGATACGCAAGTTTTGCCTTCCCCGCCCCCAAGGATTGTCCCAGAATCGTGGTCGCAGCTACACCAAACGCATATCCCGGCAAAAAAGACAAACTTAAAGTGCTAAAAAGCATATTCGTGACAGCCAACGCTGTCGTTCCCACGATCGTAGCAAATTCGATAAAGATCATAAACGATATATTGTTTAAAAGCTCGGCTAACGCAGGAGCGGTACTCGCTTGTAAAATTTCTTTAAAGTGAGAGAAGCTAAAACCCCAACGAATTCCGGAAAAATATTTTCCTAGATTCTTTTTATAAAAATAATAAGGGAACGCGATCAACCCCGCCCCTCCCGCAAGTGAGGAAGCGATCGCGGCTCCCTTTACGCCCATCGCTTCAAAACCGAGATTTCCGTAAATCAGAATCCAGTTTAAAAATATATTCGCAAAACATGTTATAATCATGGAGGCAAGACCGGCGGTCGTGATCCCCAATCCGTCTGTAAACGCTCTTGTGGCGAATAACAAAAAGAAAAATATGGTTCCTAAAAATCGATAATAAAGATAATCGCTCGAAAGCCCCAAAACGACCGCGTCCTTATTCAAATACTTCATCAATGAGCCGCTGATCGCCGCTCCTCCAATCGAAAGAAATACGCCGAAAAATAAGGAAAGATACAAAGTAGTAATCCCAATCTTTCCGATTTCGGAATCGTTTTTTTCTCCGAATCTCCTGGAAACGATGACCTGAATTCCCATACAAAATCCCATCAAAAAAGCAAGCACCGTAAAGTGTGCGATCCCGCCGATTCCGATCGCTGCGATGGAATTCTTACCAAGCTGTCCGACCATCATCGTATCCGTGATCCAAACCACGGTTTGACTGAGCATACCGAAAACGACGGGAACAGCCAGCTTGAGAATCATCGTGTTTAAAAGACTGGGTCTTATGTTTCTGTAAAACGTATGAAGTAGATGGCGCAGAGTTTTCACGGTTGATCCAGGATTATAACGAGATAACAGAAAACTACCTCTTTTCATAAAAAATTTCTTTTACGTTAGCGATTCGTTCCTGAAGTACGTAATATGGACTTATAAAGGAAAATGAACACGTATCTTTTTTCAAAAATACAAACCACAATCAAACGAATCGGATCAATTAGAACACCATGAAACAATACGCGGATCTTCACAATCATCTCTACGGTTCCATCACTTCCAAATTCTTGTTCGAACTCGGGAAAGCAAATCCTTCTCCGCGCTGGGGCGTATTTACCGACTCCTACCAACAGATTTTTGGTAAACGAATTTCTCCCGAAACTTTTTTTCAAGACTACGACGATCCCGATCTCTTTCGTAAACTCTATCAATTCAATCATTATGGACCGTTTCCCGAGTTTCAGTGCAAATTCAATCTTATCATCGCATTGTCCAAGTTTGATCCCGCTGAAATCACGTTAGTCTCCTCTCGGATTGTGGAAGATCAATTTCAACAAGGAGTGACTTATGGAGAATATAGAATCATGTATGCTCCCACGGAAACGGAGGAAGGGATCTATCAAAAAACAATAGCGGCCTGCGAAGGTCTTGCATTAGGGGAATCAAAAACGAAGGGACTCGCCGTTGGCAAACTCGTCGTTTCACTTCATAGGGACGGAAATATTTTTCAAGATTATGCCGTCCTCAAACGAATGATGGAAAAAAATTCTCTGATCAAAAAATATCTAGTCGGACTGGATTTTTGCAATATAGAAGAAGGATTCCCCCCGAAAGACAAACAAAAGTTCATCGAAGAAGTAAACAAGGACAACAAAGCGGAAACACAAACCGCGCTTTCCGTTCTATATCACGTGGCGGAAAGCTTTCGAGACAAATCGATCCTTTCGGCTTGCAGGTGGGTTTTGGAATCAGCGGAATTCGGAGCGCACAGACTCGGTCACGCAATCGCCCTCGGAATCAATCCCTCCGAAAAGACAAACGGCAAAATTTTAGAACCTAAATCGGAACGTCTGGATCAACTTCATCTCTATTACGAAAAAAAAGAAGAACTGGAATCCTACTTTGAGATTCCTTCGAGAGAAAAAATCGGAAACGAAATCGATTTTTTAAAACACAAGGAAGTTGCGGAATTGGAAACCGATTCTTCGTATTTGGAAGAATGTTTCGGTTTTCAAAACTACTGTTTTGATCAAATCAAAAAGACAAATGCGGTCATCGAATCCTGTCCGAGTTCGAACGAATACATAGGAATGATTCGCAACCCAGATTCACATCCGATTTTACGTTTTGCAAAAAACGATATAAGATTTACGATTTCAACGGACGATCCCGGAATTTTCGGAACCACAATCGAACAGGAATATTCCAAGGCTGAAAAGATCGGCTTGAGCGCGGAAATTTTGGAAACGGTGAGACAGAATTCGTTTTTATATACTTCTGAAATTCTGACCGGCAGAAAATCGGCTACTGAATTCCAGTAAAATTTGTTGCCTCGACCTGAGCGCGAAGGATTGTAGAAGAAAGGTCATGCTCATTTTACAGGAAATCCGTAGACTCACGGCCATCGCCCTCATTCTATCCGTATGCAATCTGAAAGGATTGTATTCTCAGAATCAGAACGACTTTGCGGATCCTTACGATTTCAATCTTAGAAATTATAAGGACTCCGGCAGCAAGGATTCCTATCAAGAATATACGATTCCCCCTACTTTCAAAAAACCCGTACTCGTTTCCCCGAAAAACGCACAGGTCCCTTTTGAAAATCCATTTCCGCCAACGGGTGGCTTGAGAAAAACCGCAAATCCAAATACGGAACGAGGTCAGGAAAATTTAATCAATCCATTGACAGGAGAGATCAACGTCGAAGCGATCCTGCAAAGACAAGCTCAACAAGCGGATCGAAAAAAAAGACAAAATCAAATCGCAGAAGAGGAAAAATATTCCGAAACGACGTTTCGACGATTCACCATCATCTTTTTTATGACGCTTCCTATCACTCTCGGGATCGGTTACGCGATCGCATCCGCCGCAAAAATACCCGGGGTTCAGAAATTTCAAAAAACATTTGGCGGTTCCGTTTTTGTATTCACCTTCGGGGCCAGTCTTGCGTTTGCAAACGCCTGGAAGGATATGAAAGAATACGAATCGATGAAAAATGAAAATCAACCCGCTTCTCCCCCTGTGGAACCAACCTCCGCCGACTCTCTCGGTTTTGGAAACTCCGCCCCGATTTCGGTGGCGGAAACTACGATTCCCGGCAGAGAATATAAAATCGACATCTCGATTTTTAGCCTCAGCTTCTAATGAGCTTTTTCCGGGACACACTCGCCGGTTTTTTGAAAATTCGACACAACGCTTCTATTTTTTATCAGGCAAACATTTATCCTTATTTAAGAATTTATTATTCGATCTGCGGCGTGATCTCGCTCGGACTTTTGATCCTCATCTACGGATTTTATTATCCTCACGAGTGGACCCACTGGATCCGATTGTTCGTAAACGGAATTGTAGCTTCATTAGTAATTTATGAAATTCTTTCCTTCGTATTTGTGATCGGAGGTTTTTACGATCACCTCAAAACGCACAAAACGGAATTAGCCGTCGTTTTTTTACTCGTATTCCAAGAGATCATCAGCAATGAAATTTACAAACTTCTCACTCTCGATTCTCTGAGCGGGGAAGACGCGAGCCTTGCTTTTTTATCCTTGAGCCAGATCTTTCTTTTGTTCAGCAATTTTTCAAGATTGATCCGCAAAACGGATCTGTTAAATTACAGACAGATCAGTCCGTCCCTTGTGATCACAGGAAGTTTCGGAATCTTAATTCTTTTTGGAACGTTGGCTCTGAGTCTACCCAGAGCCCAGGTTATACCGATCGCAGTCATTGACGTTTTTTTTACAGTAGTGAGCGCGGTCTGTGTGACCGGTTTGAGCACGATCGCGGTAGCCAGTCAACTCACCGGAACCGGCCAGACCATTTTGATGATGTTGATTCAAATCGGTGGATTGGGTTTGATGACTCTCACCGTATTTTTTGCGATCTTTCTTGCGGGTCAGGTCAGCGTTACCAACAAACTTCTTATCAAAGATTTGTTCAGTCAAGAAAGCGTAGGCCGAGCCTCTCTCATATTAAAACAGGTTGCGGTTCAAACATTTCTCATCGAAGGATTGGGAGCCTTGTTGATTTTTCTTTGGTTTCCGTTCGGTTCGGAAACGGATCTTAAAACTCGAATTTTTAGCTCTCTGTTTCATTCGGTGAGTTCGTTTTGCAACGCCGGGTTTTCCATATTCCCGAACGGCTTTGAATCCGTTTGGATGTTGGATCAAAAAGCGTTTTTATCCGTGATCATGATCTTAATCATACTCGGCGGTTTGGGATTTCCTACGGTTCATCATCTGATTTATTGGATTTTTAGAATCGGAGATTCTCCCAAGAGAATGGAATTAGGGGCAAAACTCATACTCGGTGTTTCGCTAGGTTTGATTTTGCTCGGTTGGATTTCGTATTATTTTTTGGAATCGAAATTCACTCTCGCCGGTTTAAACGAGTCAGATAAGATTTTTCATTCATTATTTTACTCCGTAAGCACAAGAACCGCCGGATTCAATACATTAAGCATTTCTAAAATGGGTGTTCCGATGATTTTTGTTTCGATCTTTCTAATGTGGGTGGGGGCGTCTCCCAACTCCACAGGCGGGGGAATCAAAACGACTACTCTTGCGGTTGTCGGACTTCAATTATACAATCATATCCGAGGCAAAGAAGAATTGGAAATTTTCGGCAGACGAATTTCGAAAGGCTCCGTATCCAGAGCTTCCGCTGGAATATCAGTCTCCCTCTTTTTGATCTTCTTCGGAATCTTTCTTTTGATCTGTACCGAAAACTTCGCGTTCTTAGATCTATGTTACGAAGTAGTATCGGCGTTTGGGACCGTCGGCCTATCAAGAGGAATCACTCCATCTCTGACTTCGTTTGGAAAATTCGTCATATGTCTGATGATGTTCTGCGGAAGAGTCGGAATGTTGACCATCCTCATCTCGTTTATGCCGAAGGAAAAAAAATCCGGACTCAGTTATCCGGAAGAATCGATCATCGTGGGATAAAGGTGGGAAACCGTGGCTACAAAAAAGAAAATCAAAACACTTAAAAAAAGAATCGCAGTAATCGGTTTGGGGGAATTTGGAAAGTCTCTTGTGATCTATCTCAACGAGAACGGCCACGAAGTGACCGCCATCGATAAGGACATCAAAACGATAGAAGAGATCAAAGACAACTGTGCGCTTGCGGTATGTTTGGACACGAGCAATAAACAATCACTCGAGGAACTGGATCTGGAGGATATGGACGAGATTGTGGTCGCTCTTGCGGAGAATTTCGAATCTCTGATCACAACGGCGTATCACTTAAAAGAGATGAATCTGCATTCTCTTCACGTTAGATATCATTCCGAAGTAAACCGCAAAATTCTACAGATGATTGGAATCGAAAATCTTTTCAATCCGGAAGAAAGAGCAGCGGCGTCCATGGCGGAACAATTGAGTTACCAAGGAGTGAAAAAAGCGACTTTATTAAGCGACGAATACAGTCTTTTTGAAGTGGAAATTTCCCCTCATCTTTTCGGTAAAAAACTGAAAGAGCTGAGGCTCAGAGAACAATTTCATCTCAATCTGGTTGCGATTCGAAAAACCGAAACCCGCGATACCGATCCGAAGGAAGGTTCCGTCTTTCTCCCGGAATCCGAAACAATATTCCAAGAGAAAGAAATCCTGATTCTATTCGGAACCTCGGATAACATCAAACGGTTTACCGCGGCTTATCCCATAGGATAGGGAATTTCCTTGGAAACTTCGTCTATCCTTTTGAGAACGTCTTCGCTCAAAATCACGTTCTGAGCTTTCAGACTTTCCTCAAGTTGTTCCACGGTGTTCGCTCCGATGATCGTAGAGGCCACGTAGTCGTGTTGTTTGGACCAAGCGACCGAAAGAACCGTCAGAGACATACCCGCTTCTTCCGCGACCTTCAATAATTTTTCAGTGGAAGCCAGGGTCGCTTCGTTTAGAAAACGATTTGCCATTTTTCTCTGTCTTTCACCCGAACTTAAATAACGACTGAACCTTGCGTTCTGAGGCGGATTTTGGGAATTGTATTTTCCAGAAAGAACTCCGCCCGCGATCGGAGAATACGGAAGCAGACTCACACCTTCACGACGACAGATGTCGGATAACGCGTCTTCGAATCTGCGGTTTAGAATGCTGAAATTATTTTGTATGGATTCAAAACGCGCCAAACCGTATCGTTCGGAAACCGAAAGGCTTTTCATCATTCCCCAAGCGGTTTCGTTGCTGTTTCCGACGTATCGAACCTTACCTTCGTCAATGAGCTCCGTCAAAACTTCCAAAGTTTCCTCGTATCCGAAATCATGATCCGGCCAATGAGTTTGATAAAGATCCACGTAATCGGTTCCCAATCGTTTCAGACTTCCTTCGATCGCAACTCGAATGTTTCTTCGATCCAAAGCGGTTTTACCCTCTCTCACGGGAGGAACAAACCATCCGTGTCCCGGTCCGCATACCTTGGTTGCTATCAAAATAGAATCCCTTGTTTTTGTTTTTAACCATTTCCCGAATATCCGTTCGGTTTCATTGACATAACCCGCATCAGGCGGAACAGGGTAAATTTCTGCAGTATCATAAAAATCGATTCCCGAATCATAAGCTTTGTCCAAAATACGAAATGCTTCTTTTTCATCGCAGCTGGATCCGAAAGTCATAGTACCCATACAAATTTCCGAAACGACCATTCCGGATTTGCCCAATCTTCTTTTTTTCAAGTATGTTCCCCCGATTACGATACCCAAAATCCTGTTTTACAGACCGACGACAACTCTATTCGAATCCAAAACAAGAGCAGAGCGTATAAATCCGAAAATCAGACCTTTCATTTGAATCAGGTCATGCGACTAAAAACAACTCCTATTTGAAAATCTCCGAATGCGGAATTTTATTTTGAATCGATTTTTTGCTATATTCAATTTCATTGTAGTGTAGAATCGTCAAACATTTGTTTTATAAAATTCAGCTTTGAGGTTAACCATTGGATAAAGAATCCCTTTATGATCAGGAGAAATATGAAAATCTCATGCCGTCCTATCTACATCTCAGAAATGAGGCGGATGCGACCGATCAGGAAGCGATTTTTTTAAATCCCAAAGAAATTGAAATACTCTATCAAATCCGAAATCATACGACTCTCGAGGGTTTTTTCTCCGGAAAAATATTAAAAATTTGGAAGGACGAAGGTTCAAAACCGATCTATGTGAATATTCTCAAAAAACTTTCCGATCACAATTTGATCTTTGTGTTTCCTGAGTTTAAATTTTTACCGGAAACAAACCAGCTCACGGTTTGTCTTTGTTTGATTTCGGAAAAACAATTCAAACAATCCAATCGTGAAAACTTGAAAGAAATTTATCTCAACAGCCTTAGCAGATCCTCTTATTCGATTCAGAATTACATTTTAAGTTGTGAACCGCTTCAAATCAGCGAACTCATTTCGATCTTTGAATATCTGATTTCCAGAAAGGCGGGGTCCTTTGTAAGAGATTCGTTCAATGTAAAAAAATGGATTGATTCCTTCACATCCAGCGAACTTCTCAAAGAAGCGGTGATCGAAGATTCGATTCAGATCATTTTAGAAACCATTCGAGAAAACGGATATGTTGCCGTCACAAGAACCACCGGATTGTTTCACGTAACCTACGAACTTTCCGAGAAAGCTTTTGAAATTTTAAAAAGTTTTTATCTCAATCAATTTTCAAAAAAGTTAAAGGAGGAATTTCCAAAAGCCTGGAATCTCATTTTAGAACACCGTAAAGAAGTTTCGATCGATTCAAGTTATTCGGGTCCCATCTCCGGTCTCGAAGAGAAATTCATCTCGGACGAGTTGAGCATCATCGGAGAAAATATGAGCAGCCTGGTTCCCGAATCCTACAAAGACTTTCTAATTTTAGCCAGTTATATCTCCGGAAAAAACGATCAGGAGAGAATTCTTCGAGCTTCCGCGGAGGAACTCAAATCGATTAAAATGTTAAAGACGATGATGACCATGAAAAACGATACCTTATCCCAGCTTGTCACGATCAATGTGGACGAAGATAAGGAATTTTCCTATGGAATTGTGGACAATCTAAAAAGAGATCCGGATTGTATTTCCTGCGATTGGTATGAAAAGGGAAAAAAGATCACTCTTCTTTGTCATAAAAAGGAAGACACGATCCTTTCTTTGATTCAATTGATGACTGAAAAGTATTCCTATAAAAAGGATCTGATTAAGAGTTTTTTATATCTTATTAAAAAAGAAAAAAACGATTTAAAAAACCTATATTCGAAAGGAGATTTCAAGGGTGCGGTAACAAAACTCAAATATTTCTGTTATAAAGATAATCTTTCTTGGTTTTCAAAAATATTGAGCGTGTTGGGGATTTACGGTTTATTGGAATCGTCTTTGGATCACGAGGAATCGATCACTCAGTTTGAACAGATGAGCCGCGAAATCGAATACAAGGAAAACAGAAAAAAACAGATCGATAAAATCCGTACGATATGGCTCGGTGAAAACGAATCCGATTCGGTAACGGAAGTAAGACCGGATTCAGCAACAAAAAACGATTTGAGAAAATCGTCAGGTTCTAACCCAACTCGAAAAAACGTCCATTAGAAATATTGAAACCTGCTTCTTGATCTCAAAGATTACCGAACCACCGATGAAAACGAGTTCTTCAATTTATTATTTTCTTTCACAAAACGGTAGAATGTAAATCACCGCGCTTTTTTAATCGACAAGTTGTCATTTACGAAATCAAAATCGAGTTATGAAAACCATGACGGTAGCCGAATTTAAATCCCGATTTTCCGAAGTTATCCAGGCGGTTAAAAGCGGATTTTGGTCAGTAACATTTCTCTTTAGGAAATTTCATTAAAATTCGCCATTGGAAAGTTAGAACTCAATCAAATAAAATCTGAAGAATTATCGGGCAAAATTATAGAATCTGGATTTGAGTTCTTGCAAGACGAACCCGAGGTATTCGCTTCTTTTTACCAATTACCGATCAGCAAACATGCCGATCCGTTTAATCGATTATGATATGGCAATCTATTTCAAATAGTTTTATCCTGATTACAAAAGATAAGCATTTTAAAAAATATGAATCCTCCGGATTAAAAATTCTTTGGTAATCGAATTCTCAGGAAAATTTAAAAACCTACTTCTTAATCTCAAAGGTTCTAAAATTTCCCTTCGGCTCTTCCCAAGAAATCACGGCTTCTTTTACTTCCGATCCTTTGGGACCTCTTTGAATCGCTTTGTAGAGATCCTCGATAAACATCTTATCACCTTCGACAACCGTTTCCACATCTCCGCCGGGAAGATTTTGGGTGAATCCACTAAGTCTGCATTCCTGTGCTCTTTGAAGAATGTAATAACGGAACCCAACTCCTTGAACCTTTCCTCTTGCGATGATTTTTGCTCTCGAATTATTTTTCGATCCCATCCTTTATTCCTCCTTTTTGTTCTCCAGATTCACCATCCATCCCGAAAAGTCTTTTAGAAAACTCCAAAGAATCTCCTTCTGAGAATCATCCGCGTTCCAAATATCCAGAGCTTTTCGATAACAGGACAACCAAACCCTTCTTGATTTTTCATCGATCGGAAACGGGATATGACGAGCTCGCATTCTCGGTGGTCCGTAACGTTGCGAATACAAGGGTGGTCCGCCCGTCACTTGAATCAAAAAATCCGCAGATTTGATTTTACTTTCTTCCAAGTTTTTTGGAAACATAAAAGCGATCTGAGTTCCCGGAATTTGATCGTAAAAATCCGAAACGAGTTTCCTTAGTGAATCCTCCCCTACGATCGAATGCACGTTTTGTAACCCGGGCACCAACCCGGGAGGACCTTCCGGTGGAATGTAAATCAATCGTTCTTCCATTACGAATCCATCTTTTCTTTTTCCAGATACTTTTGAATCAATGGTCCAAAATAGTTTACTATTTTATAATATACATCTTTCTTAAAAGGAACGACCGTTTCCAAGGTCTTTTCGATCGGTATAAATTGAATCGATTCAAATTCCCTTTCATGAGTTTCCAAATCGCAATCGGAGGCCTCTCCATTCCAATAAATAAGATACCACTTTTGCAATTGTCCTCTGTATTTCTGTAAATGACGGTTTAGAGGAAGATTCTCAGGAAATTCATAGGGGATCCATTCCGGATATTCGGAAACGATACTTCCATCATCGATCCCTACTTCCTCATACAGCTCTCTCAGAGACGCAGTTTCCGGATTCTCATCTTTATCAATTCCTCCCTGAGGAAACTGCCAGGATCCGAGAAAATGAAGCCTTTCTCCTACCAATACCTCGCCTCGAGAATTGAATACGACCATCCCGACATTCTTTCTGTAGGGTTTTCCCATACGAGTAGACTCCGACCCGACCTTTCTGATGACAAGAAGTTTTAAATTGATTTCATCTGTCTTTTCTCGTTTGTAGAAGATCCGGACCTTCATCGATCTCGGATCCCGTTTCATGTTTGGAGAATGATAAAAATACGGAACATTCTGAATTTTTTTGGTTCGAAATGGAGATGATTTGATACTTTACGTTTTATGAATCAATTTCATCCTATCTTAAAAATCGGATTCATTTTAGATTCGATGAAAATGCAGAAAGAATGAATTTGTTTCGTTCAAAATGATGGATATTTGGTCAAACGAATTTAACAGACAAACGTCGCTCCAATTGACAAAGAGGCATAGCGCTGGATCGTAAGAATTGTTCCTTTTAGATCGCAAGTTATTTTTTCGGAATCATATCGATACGCACGAAATCGATAAAGCGTCTTTACTAAAGTCCTTTGAATGTGAACCTCGTTCCAATTGAGATCCATGAACTTTCTCTAAAGAAGGGTCTTTTCCTGCATGTTTTATACAATACGTAACCTAAGAATCGTTTTAGGGTCGGTAATAAGAATTCAGTTGCAAATTTTATACTCTCTTAGAGATGATACCCTTACACCCCCTTTCAGCTTTAGGAGTTTGAACCTTAACAATGCAGTTACGCAAAAAGTCATCTCGTTCCCGTATCTTTAAAGAAAAGAATTTTGAAATTAGATCGTCTTCTATCCCTGGAATCGGAATGGGGTTGTTCCCAAAAGAAAACGTAAACAAAGGCGATACAATCGGCTACTATACCGGTAAGGTTCTTACGGATAGAATCGCGAATTCCACCAAATATTGCGAATCAAAGTATCTTCTTTGGATCTGCAAAGATCATTGGATTTACGGCGAAGGAAAAGAGAGTAACTATACTCGGTTTATGAATCACAGTTCCAAACCGAATGTTAAATTGGTCGTCTCCGTTCGATGGAAAACCGCAAGGTTCGAAGCCATCAGAAAAGTAAAGGCCGGAGAAGAATTGTTTTTTGATTACGGCGACGAATATTGGATCAATACGGATATCGATCCGGTCGAAAGAAACTGAAGCTTTTCCAAAATATTAGCGGGTGGCGTGTTTAAAGAAAAACGCAAATCCGCTCAAAAGATTGAATAAAGAAGGCAATGTCTTTAGAGTAATTCCGATATCTCCGTGTGAAATCAGAGGAGTTAAAACCAACCTGGATCTTTCTTGAGGAACATCTCTTTCCCGCAACCTCTCCAAAATCAAAGTAGATTCCGAAGCAGGAACTACGTTATCCGCTATTCCATGTATCAGAGCAACATGAGCGCGAAGGTCCTGTAGCCTATTATAAACTTGAAGATCCTGGAGAAACGACCGAAACGGACCCGCATTTTTTACGATTCGGTCCCAAATCTCGGATCGATATTCACGATCGTCCTTGAGTTTAAAAAACAATTCTCTGTTCGCGATTTGCATCGTTTTCAAGACGTTCGGAAGTTCAGGAGAATTTCTTAAAAAACCTCCGTCCAAAATGCTCGTATAAAGCGCCCTGCGAACCTCCTCGTTTTCTCCGATTGCAAAATGAACGAAGTTCCAAAGAAGAATCATTCTTCCGTATTCATCGGAACCTTCTGCGGACATCAGATACTTCAATGTAGTCTGGACATTCCCATAAGCGCCGATGGTACAAATGGATTTTAGTTTTTGTCCGACCTGTGGTTCCGCCGCCGCAATCAAACCCGTGCTTGCGGAAAACGAAGGAGCGAAAAGAGAGATTTTTCCGTCGGGGCAGTATTCCGAATTTGCGGATAAGTTGAGAATGAGACCTTTGATTTTTTCGATGCTGTCCAACTTGATTTTAAACTCGCTGATTTCCTGCATTTGAGGAGAAAAAACCAGAAAACCGCAAGACGCCATTCCGCGACATACCGCTTTAAAACGAGGATCCTGATTTCCAAGATAGGCCATTCCGTTGATTGCAAGAATGGTTCCTTTGAACTGCGTTTTTTTTTCGGGAAAGAATTTTAGAATTCCGACAGACTCCTTTTCTATAGAAAGACTGAATTCTTCCTCCATGATTCCTGAAGTTGAATTGTTTCGTGCATGGAGAGCGAAACGGACCGCGTAGAAAAAATTCTTCATATAAATCATTCTATCCTTATTTAAAAAATCTGACAGATCTTGGTTGGGAAATGATTACGAAATCATTACAACTTAACTTTGAGGAAAGAATTCGGTGATTTCTACATCTCAATCAGACTCGGATGAAAAAAAATATGTCGATAAAATGCAAAACCGTATTTTTTTTCTGTAAAACGAATTTTCAGAAGTTCCTAAGAACCGTATAGGATATGGGAATCCTTTTATCCGTCAGCGAACCGCAAATTTCTTCAAAGATCGAAAAACTCGAGTCCGCGGTAGAAACAATTTTAATACCCGAAGATTTTTTGAACCGTTTGACAAAAGAAGATCGAAAAAAACTTCCGAAAACAATTCATTCACTTTTAGGCAAATATACAAAATATATTTCCTCAATACCGAGACTAAACCAGAAAGGTGGAAAAAGAAAATACCAAAAAGACGTCAAAAAATTACAAAGGGTAAATATTCGAATGAAAACGGTAGATTGGCTTCTCTTGGGGACTTTGGCAGAGGCTCATGGTGTTTCTCGGTGTTATCTTTTGAACTTCATCTTTTATCTGGAATCAGCGGGCGTCGGGGACTCTATTGTAGAAACTTTGAATGTGGGACTTCCAACCTACCACGAGATCTACTGCTTTATCTGGCAACTGGAGCCAAGGCAAGGGAGAATCACTCGGTCTCTCCAGCTTCGACCCAATCCCCTCGTGGTAGGAAATTTGTAAAACAGACATTTATTTTTTCCATTATAAATAGAATCTATCGTTTCACGAGTTTTCTCATTTCTTTCGGGAAATTTGTAAAAAGTCCTTTGGCGCCTCTTCCTAAAAATTTTTTCATATCGTCGATCTCGTTTACCGTATAAACGACGCTGATGAAATTTTTTTCTTCGATGAGTTTTAGGTTTTCTTCGGAGGCATCCTCTCTCGAAGGATGAATGCTCCATGCATTTACAGTTTCTCCGAATGCGATCGCGTCTTGAACATTTCCGCTTTCCTCTCCCACAAGAACGCCGAGTTTGATCTTGGAATCTAAATTCCGAATTCTTTCCAAACATTCCCAGGAAAACGAAGAGATCAAAATTCTATCCTTGAGCTTTCTTTGGTGAATCAGATCGAGAACCAGATTTTCGATCGAATCGACTTGTAGAGAATCATCCAAAGAGGTCGATTTGATTTCGATATTCAGATCCGTTTTGGATTTTTGAATCAGACCGAGAACATCCGTCAAAAGTGGAATTTTTTCCTTCTTAAATTTTTTGGAAAACCAGGAACCTGCGTCCAAATCCTTTAGAATCTCGGATTCAAAAAAACGAACACTTCCGACCAATTTCGTCGTTCGATCCAGATCGTCGTCGTGAATGACAATAACTTCACGATCTTTTGAAAGAGTTACATCAAGTTCGATCAAATCGGCCTTGGCGGAAATCGCCTTTTTAAAAGCGATCATCGTGTTTTCCGGAAATATTCCGCTCAAGCCGCGATGTGCGAATACAAGCGGTCGCCTAATATCCTCTGATACTTTTATTTTTTCAATCATTCTTATTTTTGAATATTCTAAAATTAAAATACGACACCGACCGAAAGATCAAAACCGGCATCGGATACTTTTCCAGCGCGATCCCGTTTTATTTCCTCCTTTCGAAGCCAATAATCGATGACATCTGCCTGATGATCCGTAAATTCAAGATTATCAATGGTTACGTTTTTATGATAAGGAGCAAAGGTTCTCATAACGACTTCAAAGCCGAAAAAAAATCCGGATTCGAATTGATGACGAACTCCGAGACCGGTTCCCGCGTAATATCGAGGACCATAGTCCAAATGAATCCTTTCGGATCGGTAGGATTGCGGTCCTTTTGTATCTACAAATTGATCATACCTTGTGTTTCTCATAAATTCGGCGCCGACAAGAATCGGAATATAAACGGAAGAATCCGCCAAAAAATAATTCAGAAAAAAACCTCCTCCCGCCGCTTTCAGTTCTCGATCCGATTGTCGAGCAACGCCGTAGTTGATCATATAAGAATATCCGGAATCAAAATCCCCGTTGATTCTGTATGAATTTTGGTAGTATTGAACTCCGATCGTAACCTTTTGCCAAGCGTTCCAACCGACGATGACAGAACCGTAACCTTTGAAGTAAATCCCACCGAGAAGAAATTTCTTTTTCATCCGGATGTCTTTTTGAGAAAAAGATTTCTCCTCTTTTATGGAACCCGGATTGGACGATTCTTGTTCTTCCCTCTCCGAATTTTGAGCGGAAACGGGAACGAGATTCTGTGAAAATAAATTTTGAAATGAAAAAAGAAAAACCAATGGAACTGCATACAATGCGAAACGGATCCATCTCGGCGATAGGTTCATAAGACAAAGAGTGTACGAAAAGAAAAAGGGATGTCAAGAGAAAGGAGAAATCAGAAAAAGAAAGGGTTCAGGCGGGGATTGCGCCCGCCCGAGAGAAAAATTGACGATTCTAAATTATTTAGAAGCGGTAGCTTTTCCGGAAGTAGTATTTTTAATCGCTTCAGCAACTTCATTGATTTTTGCTTTTACGGCTTCAATCTGGCCTTCAGGGATTTTATTTTTGATCTCTTCGGTAATCTTGTTATAGTTTTCGATGATCTTAGATCTGGTTTCTTCATAGTTTTTTCCGGCTACGGAAGATACTTCCTTGATATCGTTGATCACTTTATCAACGGTTTCACGGATTTTTACGGTTGCTTCGGAGTTATCAGAAGCCCCTTTTGTTACTAGCTCCAAATAGGTTTTTTCGAGATCGGCTTTCGCTTTTCCAAGACCTTCTTGACCAGCCTTAATGAGTCCCAGACCCGCATTCAGAACATCTAAAATTTGTTTTTCCATTGGTTTTTTCTCCTTGAGATCGATTCGTTGTGCAACGCACAAACCTTTTGTATTGCGCCGCACAATTTTCGTCAATCGAAAAAATTGAAAAATTTCATTATTTTTCAATTTTTAGCAAAATTTAAAATTCACAAAAGGACGATTTGAGTTTTTATATATCGACCGAAGCGGTTGGATTGTTCGTAAACGGAAATGCCTGGGAATCAAATATACACTTTGAGCCCGTCGGCGAAAATGCGATGGGTAATACTCCGGAAGACAGAGAGCAGTGGAGAAGAAACAATTACAACCTCTACGGCGGCGACGGATTTGTAGTCGAATATTTGTTCCAGAACGCTCCGTAACGAATTGGATTCATCCCTTGGATGAAATTTTGATAGAAGATCGTCGTGAATAGTCTAGGAGCGACGATCTTCTTATATCGGGATGCGCACAGCTTGTTGAAGAACTGTCTCAACGGATAGTTCGTTCTTGTGTCATCCGAACGATCGTTTTCGAAATGAGTTTAGAATGGAGTCTGCACGCGTCTTCCAAACCTTGGTATAAGAGCAGACTTTTTTTGGCGATTCCGAGTCTTTCGTTTTTTTTTTCTTCCAACGTTAGACCGCCTTCGTAACCTTCCGTGATCATAAGAACCGTTCTCTGAATGCTCATTCCTAAAATTTCAGTCAACCCCTTCCGGGAAGAAACGTCTTCGTCCACCTGATCCATTTCTTTTAAATTTTTTAGGATTTGGTCCTTAAACTTGTCTTCGGATTTAATTTGAGAATAAAGACGATCGGCAAGAATTCTTCCACGAATCACACGTTCTAAAAATCCATCGAGTTGCTCCGATAGAATTTTTAATTCCGAAAGAACTCCTTTTTGAGAATCGGATCGTTTTTCCGACGGCAAAACGATCAAATCGTTTCTGATTGATTTGATCCATTCTAAATCGAATTCATTTTTTTGAATGTATTTTTGCAGATCCAAATTCGAAATCCCCTCCAAAAGAACTCCTTCCTTTCCCAGGTTGATCCAAGGAGACGTTTTAGAATGTTCTTCAAACCACTTTTTAAAGATAAGAAGTTTTTCATTGGTTCTCAAAGTTCCACCTTTCAGAGATGTGGCGAACTTTACCGGAAGCGCGGTCATTTGTTTGTGATTATGGTATTCTCTTCTTGTTTTTCTGGATTCGATATGATTCAGTCTTTCTTCGAGAACCGCCCCCTTGCAATGAGCGAGTTTGTTTGGAAACGAAAGATCCTGACCTACCAAAAGAATATTTCTCGCGGACATTTTTTCGGCCAAACTCACCGCGTTTGTAGAAACCGATCCGCCGAAATCGATGATGCCGATTTCTTCTTCGGGATTTTTGGAAAGAATTTTGATCAAAGGAAACGGAGAGGACGAATAAAAGCCATTCTTAAATTCTCCAGGAAGTCGGAGGGTATGATACGAAGAAGTGGGATCAAAAACGATCTTTGCGTTCCCTTCGTATCCTTCCAGATACTTTGAGTTCAGCGTCTGAGGATCCACCGAAAAGACCAAATCGGGATCGATACCAGCGTTCCAAAGAACCATAAGAGCCGTATCCACAGCGATGAGAATCAGATGCTCTCTGTAGGTTTGAATTTCCTGTAAAGATTGACTTAAAGAAGGACCGGCCCCGCAAACGAGTATATCCGCTTTTCCTTCGCAGATCCCGAACAAAGAGCGGATCGGACGCATGTCGGATAATTCAGGTAAATTGAATATAAAATTGCGGGTCCAGATTTTTTCAAAACGAGTCAGAGTGGAAATGTTTACGTCCTTCTTATGAAAAAAAGCTTCCGAGATAAATCTCAATTCTTCATAAGAATCTTTCTTCCATTGATTGCTTCCACGGTGAGGGATAAAACTGATCGGAAAACCTGAGATTCCCTTAAAGCCTGAATAAAGCTCCTGTTCAGAGATCGGTGAAAGCAAAATTCTCAACTTGCCGGAAGTGATGTAAAAAGAATAATCAAAGAAAGAGAGCGCATAACGCAATACCCCGACTTCCGCTTCCATCCATACGATTGTTACGTTCTGAAATCCCAAACTTTCCTGGATTGAATACCCGAGACCGGCACCGAAAAAAAGGAAAACGCGTTCTTCGTCCTCTTTTTTTAAACCGTCCAGCAAACGTCTGGATTCGGTAATCGGATCCATCAAACTGTGCAGAGAAATTCCGTCCGCGACCAATACGGGAAAACCGGTTTTAGAAATTCGAATTTCCATCGAAGAATCGCAAGCTTCGATTCTATCTTTTAACTCGGAAGAGATCAAAGAGATGGCTTCGAGATTTTTAGAAAGAATGGATACGTCCGCAGATGGATTCATGATGGTTCGCGCAAATTCAGATCATTTGAAATACAGGTTCAGCCGATCTTCGCCGATTTTTTGTCCCGCAGAAGGTTCCTGCTGATAACAAAATCCGCTTCCGTGAAATTTTACGGGGATGCCCAACGGTTTTAAAATTTCCAAAGTCTCCCGCTTGCTCTTTCCGATCAGATCCGGAATTTTTCCGGCATCCGCTTTGAAATTCTTACGATGAAACCGTTTGAGAGAAACGTTAAGCGTTCTTTCACCCTGTTCAATGATCGGAATGATATTCTCCACGACTTCTTTAAACACCGGAGCGGCCAATCCCCCGCCCGAATGTGTTCCGCCCTGAGGTTCGTCAAAAAGAATCAGACCCACGACCTTGGGACGTTCCGCCGGAAAAAAACCGAGAAAGGAAGCGGACCACAAACCCTCCACATAACCTTTGCCCGAAACCGCCTTTTGACCGGTTCCCGTTTTACCGGCAATGGAGTATTCCTGAATATAAGCATTTTTACCCGTTCCAGATTGAACCACTCTTGTCATTGCACGGAGTATTCTATCCGTGGTATAATCCCGGATTCCGATCGGTGTCTCCTGGGTTTTGAACTCGTGTAAAATTTCTCCATAGGAATCGCTGAAATGAGAAACCACACGAGGGGTCAACATTCTTCCTCCGTTTACGACCGCCGCCGCGGAGGCTACGAGTTGAATCGGAGTGACCGAAACTCCCTGACCGATCGCCATAAACATCGAAGTGGCGGGTGTCCATTTTTTCAAAGCCGGAAAGTAACCCACGGATTCGTTCGGTAAAAATCCCGTTTTTTCTCCGAACTGAAACTTCTTCATATAATCATAGAGCAAGGATTCGGGAATTCTTTGAGTCGCTTTGATGATTCCTACGTTGCAGGAATATTGTAGAATTTCCTCTAAGTTCAAATGTCCGTGAGAATCCGTACACTTGATCTTTGTTTTGCCGAGTTCGACATAGCCGGGGCAGTGAAATTTTTCATCAGGACGTATTAGATTTTCATTGAATAGGATCGAAGCCAAAAAGATTTTCATCGTTGATCCGGGCTCATACACGTGACGAATCACCCAATTGGTATGAGAATCTTCCACGGATTCGTTGTATTGATTGGGATCAAAGGCCGGAAACGAAGCGGAAGCCAAAATTCTTCCCGTATTGATTTCCATCAAAATTCCGATGGCCTTTTTGGAACCGGTCTCTTCAAAACGTTTGCCGAGAGCTTTTTCAAGTTTGTATTGAATCAAACCGTCTATAGTGAGATGCAAATTGCTTCCGCGAGAAGAATCGGATTCGGTCGGAGTCATCAAGTCTTGATTGTATTGGACTTCCAAACCGGAAAGAGCGCGATCGTCGTCCATTCCCGTAAATCCTACCAAACTCGAAGCGAGAGTTCCGTGAGGATAAACCCGTTTGTATTCTTTTTCTCTTCTCACTCCGGGAAGAGAAAGATCCATGATCTTGTTTCCGAGAGATTCGTCGATTTCTCGTTTGAGTAAAAAGTAACGGCTCTTTTCCCGAATCATCGCTTCTATCTTTTCGGGTCCCATCTCGAGATAGGGCGCCAACTGAACCGCGGTAAAATTCGGATCATAGATATTTGCGGGATAAATTCCGATCGTCGCGGAATCGACAGTCATCGCGAGTTCGATTCCTCTACGATCATAAATCGCTCCTCGCATGATCCGATCCCCGGTTTTCAAAACGACTTCTCGTTCGTTCCAAAAAGTAAGAAAGACGACTCTCCCGATCAGAATGCAGAAAAGAAGACAGAGGAAAGAAAATAGGATCGTAAGTCTCGTTTTGCGGGAATTCATTCTTTTTTAGTAAGATCGACCAAAGCGGAGATTTCGGAAAGCCTTGTTTTTCGATCCTACAAATTCTATTTTCTCGCCCGATCAATTCTCTTATAAAAGAAATTTTTCTGTTTTAACAGATTTAATCTTGACTTATAAAAAATAGATCCCACTTTACGTCCAGAGCCCTGCGCTTCTTTTCTCGGAGGCGGATGAGACTCTAAAAGTGGAAAGAAGGTCGGAACTTCGACACAATTTCTCCAAACACAGAAAATTCTCAATGAAAACGTTGATCATTCCAGGAATCTCCAACTCGGGCCCGGATCACTGGCAAACCCATTGGGAACACCTGCATAGTTTTACCCGAATCCAACAAAAAGAATGGGAAAACCCGGTCTACGCGGACTGGGAAGCCAGCCTCTTAGAACAAATTCTAAATTCTCCAAGCCAACAAAATTTCCTGGTCGGCCACAGTCTCGGCTGCCTTTTGATCGGCAAAGCCCTACTAAAGATTCAGGATCGAATTCAGGGCATTTTACTCGTGGCACCGCCCGACCCCAAGTCCGATGTTTTCCCCAAAGGGCTCACCGACTTTCAAACATTTCCAAAGGAGAATCTTGGGATCCCCGGACTCATTCTCTACAGCGAAAACGATCCTTTTGCAACCGTTTCCTACTCGGAAACATTGGCCTCAAATTGGGGGTTGCAATCGATCAACCTGGGTCGATTAGGACATATCAATAGCGAATCGAATCTCGGAGCCTGGGATACGGGATATAAAATCTATTCTACCTTCGTTCAAGATCTTCTTTCCAAACGTTCCGTGTCGAATTCTACAAAGTAGGAGTTCCTACATTTTTCTGCACGAACCGGTCTGTATCTTCCCGTATCTTTAAAATGATGTCTCTTTCAGTTCAAAATTCCTGCACTCAACTGCTCAGATTGCTAAAAAACATGGATTTTTCGCTGAGAAAGACCTGGAAAGACTTTCTTCCTTGACATTTTTATCCGAAATTTGGAAACTAATTGTATGGATTAGCACTCTAATATACAGAGTGCCAGAGTAAAAGAATGGATCTCACGGAACGTCATAAAAGAATTCTAAAAGCCCTTGTGGACGAGTTTATTCAGGAGAATCGACCTGTCGGTTCTAAAACTCTCTATGACAAACATGATATCGGGCTTTCTCCCGCATCCATTCGCTCGGTTTTAAAAGATCTTGAGGATTTCGGCTATCTCGCTTCCAGACATACGTCCGGCGGAAGAATTCCCACAGAAAGCGGATATCGATTCTACGTAGATTCTCTTGTAACGTTATATGAGCTTACGATCAAAGAGAAACAAAGAATTCAGGAAGAATATCTGAAAATGCAATTCAAGCTGGATCAGATCTTGAAAGCAACAGCTTCCGTTTTGTCGTCGCTTTCCAACTCCGCGGGAATCGTAATCGGTCCCGCGAGAAATTTGGATACTCTCAAACATCTGGAACTCATTCACGTTCATGGAGACGAGATTCTTATGATTCTCGTAATGAGATCGGGAACGGTTCTTCATCGAAATATATTTGTGGATCGGAATTATTCTCAGGAAGCCTTGTATCAGATTTCCAAATATCTAAACGATAATCTGAGAGGTTATGATATATACGAAATTCAGAATGTAGTGATTCCAAAGCTGAGCGTCCGCAGAGACGGCCCAGAAGACATTCATAGAATCGCACCTCTTATTTCTTCGGCGATGACTCCGGACAATTCGGAAGTTACGCTCTATATCGACGGATTTAAGAATCTCTATTCCAACTTTAGAGACGAGGAAGTTCAACTTTCACAAGTGCTTTCTCTTCTCGACGATCAGGGATTTTTAAGAGGATTCTTTTCGGATTATATCGATCAAGACGGAGTTTATACGATCATCGGAAAAGACGGAGATCAGTTTATGTCCGGTGTTTCTATTATAACAGCCAATTATAAAATGGGAGAAAAGAAAATCGGAGCGTTGGGAATCATCGGACCCCAGAGAATGGATTACAACAAAGCCCTTCCCCTCGTCGATTTTACATCTAAACTCGTCTCCGAAATGGTGACACGCATTAGTAAATAATAGGAGAAAGAATGTATGGCCGAATCGTCAAATTCAGAAAAAAAAATTTCGGAAGAAAACCAGGCCAAAGAGAAAAATTCTCAAACAGTAACATTAGAGGAAAATAAATTAGAGAATATGAATCCTGAAGAATCAACGCAAACGACGCAACAAACGGAAACCGTAGAGCAGCCGGAATCAGTTACTCCAAACGAATTGGAAATCGCAAAAAAAGAAGTAGAATCTCTAAAAGATTCGTGGGCGAGAGAGAGGGCAGAATTTCAGAACTTCAAACGCCGTTCCGCTCAGGAATTTTCTTCGATCCGAAAAGAAGCGGTAAAATCGCTCGCTGCGGGCTTTCTCAATCCGATCGACAACTTGGAAAGAGTAAGTTCCACTCAGTCCCCATCCGAAGAACTCAAACCGTTCGTGGACGGGGTCGGAATGGTCTTAAAGGAATTTTATTCTGTATTAGAAAAAGCAAATGTGTTTCGGTTTGATCCGAAAGGAGAATCCTTTGACCCTATGTCGATGGAAGCTCTTTCTTCGGAAGAAGGGGATCAATATTCGGAAGAGACCGTGATAGACGTCTATCAACCTGGCTATTTTTATAAAGAGAATGAAGAGAAGTTTGCGCTTCGACCCGCAAGGGTTCGAATCGGCAAACCGAAGGCATAATTAAGAATCTCAGGCAAGTATAAAGGAGAAAAACAATGTCCAAAGAAAAGATTATAGGAATCGACTTAGGAACTACTAACTCGGTCGTTTCCGTCATGGAAGGTGGAGACCCAGTCGTTATTCAAAACTCGGAGGGAGCAAGAACAACTCCTTCTATCGTTGCGTTTACCGCTAAAGGAGAAAACCTAGTAGGTCAGTTTGCGAAAAACCAAGCGATCACAAACGCCGTAAATACGATTCGTTCCGCGAAACGTTTTATCGGACGCAGATTGAGCGAGTGCGAATCCGAACTGAAACACGTATCCTACAAAGTCGTTCGTTCCGGAAACGAAGGCGTTAAGTTTGAAACTTCCGCGGGAGAATTTACTCCGCAGGAAATTTCAGCGCGCGTTCTCATGAAAATGAAACAAACCGCAGAGGATTATCTCGGCCAAAAAGTTACAAAAGCGGTAATTACGGTTCCTGCATATTTCAATGACGAACAACGTCAGGCTACCAAAGACGCGGGAAGAATCGCGGGTCTGGAAGTGGAAAGAATCATCAACGAACCGACCGCCGCCGCTCTTGCTTACGGTTTTGATAAGAAAAACGTAAATTCTAAGATCGCGGTTTACGATCTCGGCGGCGGGACATTCGACATTTCGATCCTGGAACTTGCCGACGGAGTGTTCGAAGTAAAATCCACAAACGGAGATACTCACCTCGGCGGTGACGACTTCGACATGGCGATCATGGAGTGGATGATTTCCGAATTTAAAAATCAGACAGGAATTGATATTTCCGCTGATAAAAATACGGTTCAGAGATTGAAAGAAGCCGCTGAAAAAGCGAAGATAGAACTTTCGGGCACGATGTCCACTCAGATCAATCTTCCATTTATCACCGCGGATGCGTCCGGTCCAAAACATTTGGACATGACTCTTTCCAGAGCGAAGTTCGACCAACTTACCAAAGCTCTCGTAGATCGTACAAGAATTCCTTGCGAAAACGCTCTTCGTGACGCAGGTCTGAAAGCTTCCGAAATCAACGAAGTGATTTTAGTGGGTGGATCGATTCGCATTCCAGCCGTTCAAGAACTTGTGAAACAAATCTTCGGCAAAGAACCGAATAAGTCCGTAAACCCTGACGAAGTGGTCGCAGTCGGTGCTGCGATTCAAGGCGGCGTGTTAGCGGGCGAAGTTTCCGATGTGCTTCTTCTGGACGTAACTCCTCTTTCTTTAGGAATTGAAACCCTCGGCGGAGTCATGACAAAACAGATCGAGAGAAATACTACGATTCCTACAAAGAAGTCTCAGGTATTCTCAACTGCGGCCGACAATCAGTCTGCGGTTTCCATTCACGTTCTCCAAGGAGAAAGAGAAATGGCCGCCGCGAACAGAACGCTCGGACGTTTTGATCTGATCGGGATTCCGCCTGCTCCAAGAGGGGTTCCGCAAATCGAAGTTACGTTTGATATCGACGCGAACGGAATCGTTCACGTTTCCGCGAAGGATCTCGGAACCGGGAAAGAGCAAAAGATCAGAATCGAATCTTCTTCCGGATTGTCCGAAGAAGAAATTCAGAAGATGGTAAAAGACGCAGAGGCTCACGCCGCTGCCGACAAGGCTCAAAGAGAAGTGATCGAAGCTAAGAACGAGCTAGACACGATCGCTTATTCTCTTGAAAAAACCGTGAACGAAGCGGGAGATAAGATCGCGGAAAATGAAAAACAAATCGCGATCGACGAAATCAAACGCGCTCGCGAAGCGATCGAAAGTAATGACAAAGCGAGAATCGAATCTGCAAAAGCTTCCATCTCAAAAGTTGCTTCCGATATTGCCGCGAAGATCTACTCACAAGGAGCTCCTGGCGCCGATCAAGCTACAGGCGGTTCTGCAGGACCTGGACCTGGTGCGGGAGACAATTCCGAAACCAACGGGGAAAAGGTCGTCGACGCAGATTATACCGTAGTGGATGATGAAAAAAAGTAAAACTCCGATGACAACGCGGCGGCGGTCCTGTGACCGCCGCCGCGTATTTCGGAATCATTGCAGGTGTCGAACTCGAACATAAAAAGTTTGATACCCAACTTGGAATGAAACAATGAGTGAAAGAAGTTATTATGATATTCTTGGAGTTTCCAAGACCGCTAATGATGAAGAGATTAAGTCCGCTTATCGAAAGTTAGCGATCAAATTCCACCCCGATAAAAATAAGGGCAATAAGGAATCCGAAGAAAAATTTAAAGAAGCCACGGAAGCTTATGAAGTTCTTCGTGATGCAAAAAAACGCCAAGCCTATGATCAGTTTGGTAAGGCGGGAGTTGATGCAAGTGGAGCCGGTGGATACGGCCAAGGGGCTTACACTGATTTTTCCGATATATTCGGAGACTTTGGAGATATCTTTGGAGATTTCTTCGGCGGCAACTCCGGAGGTGGTACGCGCTTTGGCGGAGGAAGAAGATCCGGTCCACAAAGGGGATCGGACTTACGCTATAACTTAGAAGTTTCATTAGAAGACGCGGCGCTTGGGCGCGAATACAAGATCGAAATTCCTCGTTTGGAATCCTGCGTCGACTGTAACGGCTCAGGAGCGGCAAAAGGAAGTTCTCCGATCACCTGCGGTGATTGTGGAGGCACGGGTCAGATTCGAAGAACGCAAGGATTTTTCTCAGTTGCAACCACTTGCCCTTCTTGCAGAGGAAAAGGAACAACCATTTCCAATCCATGCAAAACTTGCAGCGGACAAGGTTTACAGGAAAAACGCAGGACCATCAACATCAAGATTCCTCCGGGAATCGAAACCGGATCCAGATTAAAAGTATCCGGAGAGGGCGAAGCCGGTCCAAACAGCGGACCTCACGGCGATCTCTATGTCGTAACTCATATTAAAAAACATGAATTGTTTGAACGTCAGGGAAATGATTTGATTTTAGTTCGAAAAATTTCCTTAGCTCAGGCAATCTTGGGCGCTGAAATCGAAGTTCCAACCATCGACGGTAAAAAAGCAAAGATGAAAATTCCGGAAGGAACCGAATCGGGACAAGTATTCCGTTTAAAAGGTCACGGAATGCCTTACCTTGGAGCTTACGGCAAAGGCGATCAACACGTAATCGTTAAGATCGAAATCCCTAAAAAGATTACGAGAAAACAAAGAGAGTTGATCGAAGAATTTGCCAGAGAATCCGGAGAGAACATCCCCGGATCCAAGGGAAAAATATTCACAAAATAACCGACAAACCGGCCTTCAAGATTCTACATAAATTGAAAATCAAAGTCCGGTTGTATCATTCAGTTCAGAGCGGGAAACATCCCCAAAGAACGCTCCAAAGGGCGTAATGGAAAGGAAATAAAATGACAGAAAGAGTAAAAATCGGCATAATCGGAACCGGGCATATGGGGCAGTATCATGTGAACGTCGCAAAAACTCTGAACGATGCAACGTTAGTCGGAATCTACGATGCAGATCCGGAAAGAGCCAAACAAATGGCCGAAAAACACAAAACTTCCGCTTTTATTTCAATCGATGATCTGATTTCAAAAGTGGACGCTGTTATTATCGCGGTGCCTACGTTTCTTCATCATGAAATTGCCAAAAAAGTTCTCGAAGCGGGCAGACACGTATTAGTTGAAAAACCGATCGCGGAAACGATCGAACAGGCGAAAGAAATCGTAAAGATCGCAACGGATAAAAATTTAGTCCTTCTTGTAGGTCACGTCGAAAGATTTAACGGAGCAGTATTAGAATTAGGTAAAATTGTTAAAGACCCGCTTCTGATCGAATCAAGAAGACTTGCACCGTTTAATCCGCGCATCAAAGACGTAGGTGTGGTTTTAGACATGATGATTCACGATATCGATATCGTGTTGAATCTTGTAAATTCCCCAGTCACAAAACTTTCCGCTTCCGGAAAACAGGTTCAGTCCAATCACGAAGATATCGCAAACGTATTATTAGAATTTCAGAATGGATGTCTTGCAAGTATCACTGCTTCGAGAGCCACCCAAGCAAAAATCAGAACCTTGAACATCACTCAAAAAGACGTGTATATCATGCTCGATTTTACGGATCAGGAAATCGAACTGCATAGACAAGCGACTTCGGACATTCTTCTTTTATCCGAAGAAATCAAATATCGTCAGGAATCGATCGTGGAAAAAATCTTTGTTCACAAAGACAATCCGCTAAAACAGGAACACGAACATTTTATCCGTTGTATCCGGAAAGAAACGGATCCGATCGTTCATAGAAATTCCGATGTATCTACATTGGAAATCGCTTATAAAATTCTTTCTGAAATTCACGGAACTTCCAAGAAGTAACGCGGTCTAAACTTGGATAAAAGGTATGGAAGAAACCTATAACGGCAAAATTATCATCTCAAACTCTTCGATTGTCATGGACTATTTCAATCAGACGGTGATCCTTATGGTTGAACACGATTCCCAGGGCGCCTTTGGTCTAGTCCTCAATAAAAAACAGGAAGCCTCGATCGGAGAAGTCATTCAAGGAATACCGGATCCTGTAAGTAAAACGCTTCCGATCTATTCGGGAGGTCCGGTGGATCCTACCTTTATTTCCGTGTTGCATGATAACGGCAATATTTCTCAACCGGGTATCGAAGTGTTATCTGGATTGTTTCTCGCCAGAAGTTTCGATACCTTGCTGGAACTATTAGCTTCTTCTTCAAAATTTCACGTATACCAAGGATACTCGGGCTGGGGTGCGGGACAACTGGAGACGGAAATGAATCGGAAGTCCTGGGTTGTTCACGAAGCTACAAAAGAATTTGTTTTAAACCAAGATCCCGAAACCACCTGGCAGGAAGCGTTGAGAAGCAAAGGGGGAATCTACAGATATTTCGTGGATCATACGAAAGATCCGATGTTGAATTGACAATCGATTTCAATTTTCATCTTTACAGAGATCCAAGTTCTTATACGATTAAAAAAAAATTCAGAGGTTTCCAATGAAGACGATGCGAATTTCATTTTTCATTCTGATTATATTGATCTCCTTTTTTTCAATCACTCGTCTTTCTGCAGACGGTTGTTATATCTGCACTTCAGGCTCTACGGATATCTGCAGAGATTATTGTAGATACTTGGGCTCGGATTCTTTTGATAATAGAAAGAAATGTCAAGATAGAGGATGTAAAGTAGGCGGCACAGCATCTTGTCCTTCGGCTTCCAACTATAAAGTTTGTACTGCTAAAGGAAACTTACAAAACTTCGATCTGCTTTCCTTCGGCCGTAAATAAATATAAATTTCCCTTTCGCCCAAACCACTCGGATGTGAAAAATAAATATCCGAAGTTCATTCACTATTAAACTCACTATGATTCTGTTTGTGTTCGATTGTTTTTCTCTAAATTATGCTTTGCCCAGGGAAAACTCATGTCGAAAAACGGCTGAATCGGGTTTGGAGTAAATTCCAGAAAACGAGCCGCCTTGTTTTGATCTATATCTAGTTGCCAGATATATCTGTAAACTTGATGAAATGTAGGAACTCCTGCATTTAAAATTTCTACAATAGAATCTCCGACCCCAGCCTGTTCCAAGGACAAGAGAAAATTAAAAAGATAGCAACGAGAAACGCCATGAGCATGAGACAAAGCACCTAAAACAGACCAAAAGCCAGTGCTTACCCTCAGATTGATTTTTTTCATTTTTCCACGATCTTTTTGATAAAGGGTCGTGACAGCTTTACAATTCAAACGACTATGCGATGCCATAAACTTTGTATACCTTCTCAAAAGATAAGGAAGTTTTCGACAGAGACGTTTCTGTTCTTCTTTAGATAAACGATCGTAGTAAACTTCCGGAATCAGTAAACTGACTACTCTTTCCTTTCGCTCGGTCATGGCCGATTCTATTTTCTCTTCCGAATTAAAGAATATTTGCTCCATACCGAAAACGGTTCTTCAAATCTTTCAAAGAAACAAAATTTTCAAAAAAATCAAAGAATCAGAAAATTTTATCCCGAAAAAACAAGATCACTTCTGCCAAGACCGTATTTATAGATCATTTTCAATGCGTTCAAAATCAATCAGAGTGCTTTCATAAAACTAACAGGCGGTCTTTTCCATTCCCCTCTTAGATTCAAATAGTAGACAAGGCTTGTTGCCAAAATCGTAAAAAAGTAGGCAAACACATATTCTAAGATTGGATGAGAAGATTCTATTTCTAAAATTTTCTGACGAATCACTTCATTGGCAATCCAAGCAAGAAACAAAGCGAGAACAAAGGAAAATGTTCCGAGAAGAATTCCTTCCCATAAGAAAACTTTTTTTAAAAACCCGGATGTCCCGCCGATGATTCTCAACAAGGTCGTTTCTTCAATTCTCTCTTTGCGACTCGAATTCAAAGCCGTCAGTACAAGCAAAAGAGAGGAACCCAAAATCAACCATGTCATCAAACGAATCGTAAAAGATATTTTTTCCAATATTCCCAGAAACGCCCGAACGGCCTTATCCGTATCAACGATGGTTAAATTGGGATACTTCGATACGAGGTTTTTCTGAAAATCATATCTCTTTTCTTCGGACTCGATTCTTAATGAGCTCAAATAATAACTGGGAGCTTTTTCCAAAATTCCCTTTGAAAATAACACTACAAAGTTCGGCCGCAGATCCGCCCAGTTTACCGTCCTAAAATTCCGAATGATCCCTGTTACTTCTACTCCGCCGATCAAAAAAGTAAGACGATCCCCTAAATCTACTTTAAGATATGTGGAAAATTCCTTTTCCACGGAAATCTGATCTTCCTCACCCTTTCTCCAAAAATCGCCGTCTACGATTTTTTCGGTAGGATACGGTTCATTTCGATAGGAAAGAAAATATTCCCGGGTTCGAGCCGTGGATTTCCAATCTCTTTCGAAAGCGGAAGATTCAGTGTCTTCCTTTTTGACGACTTCCCCGTTGATCTTCGCCAATCTCGCGCCGATTACCGGAGCGATGATGGATCTCTCGGCCCCGAATTCTTTTGCGACCTCTTCAAAATGTTCCCTCTGTTCGGCTCGGATATCCATCACAAATAGATTCGGTCTTCTTTCTTTATCTTTGGACCCGCTGTATTCCAAAAGACTTTCGCTTACGATCAAAGATAAAAGAAGAATAAAGAGCGAACTTGTCAACCCGATAACGGATAAGGATAAAGTAGTTCCCGGTCTGTCAAACTTTCCCATGATGAATTTTACAAATGGAGTCAAATCGCTCCGATCCCGAAACTTAGAAATAAATATTCGAATTCCGGAATATGCTATAAATACGAATAACGGCAATACAAAAAGAATGGAACAGAGTATCAATCCCTTAAAAGCGCTTTCCGTCTCCCACCAAGCCAGTAGAAAAAACAAAAGAAATAAAATCAGAAACGCGAATATTTGAGTGAATCTGAATTTAGGAATCCGATTTGTTTCTTCTTGAAATTCCTGCTTAAGAGCCAAAATCGGTTTCAAAGTCCGGATCTCGACTAACGATTCGATGGAAGCGAAAAATGGAATGAGAATTCCGATCAAAAGTCCCCAAAAAAAAGAAGAAACTCCGATCATAGGTCGAAAATTGAGCGTATCTTCACCCGCGAGATCCGGAATCCAACTCAATAGAACGCTTCCGATTAGGATCCCAAGTATGGAACCGATCAAAGAGAAAAATAACAGTTCGCTCAAAACGATAAAACTTACGGTGCGAGGACTTGCACCCAAACATTTGAGTACAGCCAGAGCTCCCGATTTTTCACGAATCCCCGCCCTACTCGCCAATAAAATCGAGATTCCCCCCAAAAAAAACGCTGATAAACCCAGCAAACTAAAAAAGTCCAAAGTATTGGTCAAAAATTTTCTGGATCCGGAATTTGTCTCAGTGGAATCGTATAAAGTTAAGTCTTTTTGAATATAGTCTTTAAAGTAAGCTTCCTTATACTTTCCCGCAAGGGAAGGATCTTTCAGTTTGATTGGAATCAGATAACTGATTCTCGAACCCCTCTGTTCCAAACCTGTGGATGCAAGCGATTCTCCTGAAATGATCGAGGTCGGCGCCATAGACAAAAAACTTCCCGCAATTCCCGGCTCTTTCAGCACTTTTCCTTTTAAAACAAAATCTCTTTCACCAAGAGAGACGGACGATCCGATCTTAAGTTTTAGATTTCGAATCAGACCTTCTTCCAGAAGAATTTCTCCTTCCTTTAACCTGCGATATACACCGGGAGGTTCTGTTAAAATTTCCCCGTAATAGGGAAATTTCCCCTTCATCGTTTTGATCAGAGAAAGCGCGGTTTCATCATTCTCCGGATTTCGAAGCATGGAAGCAAACTGTACAAGTTCGGAAGTTTCCGAGCCTTTCGGAAGCCTTTGAGACATAAATTTTTTTTGTTCCGCAGTGAATGCTGACGGACTCTGTACGAGTAGATCGGAACCCATCAGATTCCGGGCCTCCTTTAAAATGGACCGGCTCAATTCTTCCCGATAAGCATGAATCGCGGTCACAGAGCCGGTCCCGATCGCTATCGCCAAAACAACTTGTAAAGCGGAACTCTTTCTCGACTGAAAATCTCGTAAGATCGATTGAATTAAAAATCTGAATTTCATCTTTTTTTCTTTAAAACCTTTTTCTTCGCCGACAAAACTTTCTTTTTTTGTTTCTTTTTGCCTTGAATTTCTCTAACGATTCGACCATCACTCATTTCTAATACACGATCCGCGAGTTCCGCAACAGAATGATCATGAGTGACTACGATCAAAGTCGATGAAGTTTTTTGATTCAACTCAGCGAGAAGATTCATGACCATCGTTCCATTTTTCTTGTCCAAATTTGCGGTCGGTTCGTCTGCAAAAAGAATCTTAGGATTGTGAATAAAAGATCTTGCAATCGCAATTCTTTGTTCTTCTCCGCCAGAAAGTTGTCCCGGAAAGTTAGAAGCCCTCTCCTTCATCGAAACTTTTTCCAACCAATTCAAAGCCTGATCTCTGATTTGAGCGGCGTTCCAATTCGAATTCAACACTAAGGGTAATGAGACATTCTCCAATGCATTGAGCGATTTGATGAGCTGAAAATTCTGAAATATAAAGCCTATTTTTTCTCCTCTCAACTTTGCAAGATCGTCTTCGTTTTTTTCTAAAAGCGGAATTCCGTCTAAAAAAACTTCTCCTTCATCCGGACGATCCAAACCCGCTGAAATAGCAAGCAATGTAGACTTACCGGAGCCGGATGGACCGATAATTGCTATAAATTCTCCTTCTTGAATCTGAAAAGAGATATCTTTTAACACATCAAGCCTCTTTCCTGAAACAGAATAAGACTTATTAAGATTTTTTACCTGTAGCAAACGGCGCTCCTTTTCTTATCGAACCGACAAAAGAAATAAATTTCCAATTGATTGACTATCATACATTGGAAACATCCATTTAAAAAAGCATTCCACATAAAACAAAAGATCTCGATTTTTTTAAAAAAAATTCCGTTTATTTCTGATCAGAGTTCGCTAATTTTTTTTGACTCTAAACTACCTGGTTTTTATAACGTAATCTCCGATCGGCCGGGAAGGGATGTTGTTGGATCACGATTCTTTCCGGATTTATTGACACTCTGTAAATAAACAAATCGCCATGGATAAGTCTGGGAGCACAATGCAGTTACTCGAAGAAAAACAAACAGAAGCTAAAGGAAATCACCTTTTGATATGCACCGGATGCAGATCAAAAGTCACACAACTCTACCAATATGATCTTTGCAAATCTTGTTTGAGCAAGACCTTTCAAAGGTTGATCAAGGTAATCGACTCAGTAAGAAAGTAAAGGATCCAAATGCAATATCCGTTTCAGGAAGTAGAATCTCTTTGGCAAAAATTCTGGGAAGAAAACAACAGCTTTCAGACAAATATCCGGTCTTCTAAACCAAAATTCTACTGCTTGGATATGTTTCCTTATCCTTCCGGCGCGGGGCTCCACGTGGGACATCCGGAAGGATACACAGCAACCGACATTCTCTCTCGATTCAAGAGAATGAAAGGTTTCGAAGTTTTGCATCCCATGGGTTGGGACGCGTTCGGACTTCCCGCAGAACGTTATGCAATGCAGACCGGAATCCATCCGGCGACTACTACTAAAAACAATATCGATAATTTCCGCCGCCAGATCAAAATGATCGGACTTTCTTATGACTGGTCGCGGGAACTTTCCACAACCGATCCGGATTATTATAAATTCACCCAATGGATCTTCATCCAACTCTATCAATCCTGGTTTAACCCGGAATCGAAAAAGGCCGCTTCGATCGAAACGTTAACTGCCCGTTTTGCAGCAAAAGGCTCTTCCGGCTTGGATTATAGACAGTTCAGCGGCGAAGAATGGAAATCGTATTCTACCGTTGAAAAAGAGAAAATTCTCTCCGACTTTCGATTGGTGTATCAGGCCGAAATTCCAGTAAACTGGTGTGAAGCCCTGGGAACCGTTCTGGCCAACGAAGAGGTGGAAGAATGGGTCGAAAAAGGATACGAAGTCGTTCGCAAACCGATGCGCCAGTATATGATGCGAATCACCGCCTATGCGGATCGTCTTTTAGAAGACCTCACTCTCGTTCAATGGCCGACTTCCACCTTGGAAATGCAGAAAAACTGGATCGGCAAAAGTGAAGGACTGGAAATTACATTCCCACTCAAGACTCCTGTCAACGACCTCGATGGAATTCGGATTTTTACGACCAGACCGGATACGATCTTCGGGGTGACTTATATGGTAGTGGCTCCCGAACATCCGATCGTTTCCCTGATTACGACTCCCGAACAAAGGCAAAAAGTGGAAGAATACCAAAAGACCTCTTCTCTCAAAAGCGATTTGGATCGGATGGAGTTGAACAAGGATAAGACCGGAGTTTTCACAGGAGCCTTTGTAAAAAACCCGGCCAACCCTTCTCAGGAAATTCCGGTTTGGATCAGCGATTATGTTCTTTATGGATACGGAACCGGAGCCATCATGGCGGTTCCCGCACACGATCAAAGAGACTATGAATTTGCAAAAGCGTTCGATCTCAAAATTCTTCCCGTAATCGAAGGCGAAATCACGGAAACAGCGGCCTTCGATTCTAAAACTTCAACATGCATCAATTCATCTTCGAATGAAATTTCAATCGACGGACTCGACTATGCGTCCGCTTCTTCTAAGATCATCTCTTGGGCGGAATCCAAAAAGATCGGAAAGAAAAAGATTCAGTTCAAACTCAGGGATTGGCTTTTTGCAAGACAACGATATTGGGGAGAACCGATTCCCTTGGTTCACTATCCGTCTGGAGTTACAAAACCGATTTCCGAGTCCGAACTTCCATTATTACTTCCTGATTTAGAAGAATTTAAACCTTCGGGAACCGGAGAATCTCCTCTCGCTCTTGCAAAAGAATGGCTAAAGTATAAGGATCCCGTTTCCGGAGAAATTGGAACCAGAGAAACCAATACAATGCCGCAGTGGGCCGGATCTTGCTGGTATTATTTGCGTTATATCGATCCGAAAAACGGAAAACTATTTTGCGATCCGGAGTTAGAGAAGAATTGGATGCCCGTCGATCTTTACGTGGGCGGATCCGAACATGCAGTGCTTCATCTACTCTATTCTAGATTCTGGCATAAATTTTTACACGATATCGGAGTTGTATCCACACCGGAACCGTTTGGAAAACTGATTCATCAAGGTTTGATCTTGGGAGAAGACAAACGGAAGATGTCCAAGTCTCTCGGAAACGTAGTCAACCCCGACGACGTAATCAAAGAATACGGCGCGGACAGTCTCCGACTTTTTGAAATGTTCATGGGTCCGTTAGAAATGGTAAAACCGTGGAGCACTCGAGGCGTGGAAGGTGTTTTCAGATTCTTAAATAGAATCTGGAGATTGTTTCATAGCGGGGAAGGAGAGTCGTTCCGTTTAGACGATATCGAACCTACTCCGGAAGAATTGAAGATTCTCCACAAGACGATCCAAAAAGTAACCGAAGACATTCCAAACTTTTCGTTCAATACGGCAATTTCACAATTGATGATCTTTGTGAACGAATTCACTCCTTCGGAAAGACGTCCGAAAAAAGCGTTGGAACCGTTTATTCTTCTGCTCGCTCCCTTTGCTCCTCATATCGCCGAAGAATTGTGGAAACGTTCCGGTAAAAAAGAATCTCTTACCAAAGAAACCTTTCCAGAAGCCGACGCTCAATTTCTGATCGAATCGGAAATCCTAATTGTAGTTCAAATCAATGGAAAGCTAAGAGACGAATTCAAAACATCCAAGGACGTTTCCCAAGCAGACGCGATTGTTATGGCGAAAAATCTCGAAAAAATCAAAGGGATTTTAGACGGAAAAATGATCCGCAAAGAGATCTACGTTCCCGGAAAACTTGTAAACCTCGTGATCGGTTGACCCTCCATCCAACTTCTTTTTCGAAGCCAGTCACAAAGTTCTTTGGGACAAATCAAAATCCGATCGAAAATTCAGGAATTTTGCAGGAGTTCCTACATTTTAGAATCATACAGCAAACTTCGATCGACTTGATAAGAAATCCGATTCCCTTCGATTTGTAGGAACTCCTATCGATTGCGAAAACCCAATCCCAGAGCACCACACTCCCTTACGGGTCATTTGGTACTCGCGGGGATGACAGTTATCATTTCATGATCAAAAAAACAAGTAATCCCAAGACGATCACCACTCCGGCAACGATGATCATTCCCAAGGAACCGCCCGCGGTTTCTATCTTAGCAGGTGTCGACGTAGAACCGGAAGTTTTTCCTTTGAGCTTTGCAAGACGAACCGGACGTTCTTCAAAGGCCTGGAGCAAAACTCCGGAAGGCCCCTTTGCAAAAATATGATATTCGCCTTTGCCGGATGCGATTCCGATAAATTCGCCTACAATGTTCTTTGGATTGCCCGCGTCGTCGTAACCACCCAAGGTTTTTGCCATCGCCTTTTCATCCATGCTACCTATCGGCAATTGAAACAGAAGTTTATCACCTTCCACTAAATCGTCAAAGTCGACTCCTCCAACCGGAGATAAAACCGTCTTGGAAAGTACGACTCTTCCAAACGGTCTACGAAATTGTTCGATCTGTCTTTGAACCGGAGATTTTTCCTGACTCTCCGGAATCTGTCCGATCGCAGGTTCTTCACTCGGACGATTGACCGGGGGAATGATTCCTGAAAATACGTTTTTTGCCCTGAATTTCAAACTGGAGATATATTCGACATCCGCTTGAATTCTGACAATATTCACTTTTAATGATGTTTTAATCTGGTTTTCAAGAATATTCACCAGACTTGAGGCGTCGTTTTTTTCCCAGTTTGGATAGGCTGTTTCTAAAACGGATTTTGTAAGTTTGGAATAAACGATTCGCCCGATGCTGTCTGAAAGTCCCGGATCAGACGGCTCCGACTTTGCGGCTTCCACCATATCCAAAGCAAATGCAGCCGCATCCTCAAAACTTCTGATCTTTCGAATCAAAGGGGAGTTTGAAAAGAGCGAAAAAATTTCTATGACTTCATTTTTATATCTACTGACCAAAGCAATGACCGCGCCGCTTCTGTTTTCGATATCGATTCTGATTTTTAAAAGAAATGCGTCCCTGATCTTTCCTTGAATCAACTCGACCGCTTGTTCTTCCGTAACCACAGACTCAAGCGCGAGATTCATCAGATTCGCTTGTTCCTGTAGTTTATTGACTTGGTTACTCGGTTCCATTCATCCTCATTTTACAAAACTAGGTATGAAATTTTGGCTCTTGCTGAATTTCAATCGTCTCGGAATGTAGTCCTCTCTCAGAGGAATTTCCACTCTTGCTACAGTTTGAGAAACCCCTTTTCTACTGTAAATCGTAAACAAGTGTCTGTCAAATCCGCTTTGTGCAACCAAAATTTCCACCATCGTAATCCCAAGACCGGCGCCTTCGGTAGAATCTCCGAACTTCATAAAAAACTCGAATAAGTTGTCAAAGTCTCTCGAAATTCTAAATTTTTCACGAACTCGTTTTTCCTCCTGATCCGTGAGCGGAAAATTGTTCAATACTTTCAGTATAATTCTATGTTCGTTAAAATAAAAGGTAACTTTGATCGTCAGATCGTGTTCCTTCATCTTCTCTCTATAAAAAGGAAACTTTTTATCGCTTAAACTGTTATGAAAGGACTCCATTCCTGTTTTATAATCCTCGGTGGACTCGATATTCAATCTGGATTCTTTGAATAAGATTCGTTTGATCGCCGCTTTTGTCGCATTGACGATCAATTCTTTCGAGGAAGTATATAAAAGTTCGGTTAAGTCTAGGCGGTTGTATTTAGTGAGAATACCCTGAATGATATACTTTAGCTTTTTCTCACCTTTTGGTGTTAAGACATAAGTGATCAGGGAAATCGGGACTTCTCTGGAAATGGCAGAATCGACTTCCATTTGAAAGTCGGCTGATACGTCGTCAAAATCCCTCATGAATTAGAGATATGACGAAAAACTTCCTAGTTTCGACGAAAAAAAAAATCTCAGGGAAAAAAGTATAAGAAAAATAAGAAGAATCTTCTTGAAAAAAATCTATTTCATCGTAACAAATTTCGGATCAAATCGATCACTTTTCCCGATTTCGGCTCCACTCGATGAATCGCATTTACGATTTTTGAATCCGTTCCAGAAATCTCTCCTGCATGAAACTTCAGTTTGAATTCGGTGAATTTGAGACCGTGTGCCGTCGAAATTACGACGACATTCTCTCCTTTGGCAATGGTTCCTTTTTTCAAAAGTTTACCGAGCGCAGCAAGCGCAACCCCCGTATGAGGATCGTTGTAAAGACCGTATAAATCCGCTTTGGATGCCGCGTCAGCCAATTCGGCTTCGCTCGCTTGTTCCACGACACCGTCAAATTGCTTTAAGGTTTTGATCGCCTTTTGGATGGATACGGGATTTCCGATCTGAATCGCGGAAGCCAAAGTCGTTTTTGCGGCAATCGGCTCGAAACTTTCAAAATTCTTTAAATACGAAAGATACAACGGGTTTGCATGTTCGGCCTGAGCCAAAACGATTCTCGGAAGTCTATCGATGAGCCCTAAGGACAACATCATTTCAAAACCCGCTCCCAGCGCGGACACATTTCCCAGATTTCCTCCGGGAATCACGATCCAGTCCGGCACCTTCCATTCCAACTGCTGCGTGATTTCTACAGAAATCGTTTTCTGACCTTCGATACGCAAGGAATTCATCGAGTTTGCGAGATAGATCCCCGCCTCCCGAGTGACCTCTTTTACGATTTCCATACATCCGTCAAAGTCCGTGTCCAAAGCGATCACCTTGGCTCCGTTGGATACTGGTTGAATGAGCTGTGCTTGAGAAACCTTTCCCGCAGGTAAGAATATGATCGCTGGAATTCCGGCCTTAGCAGCATACGAAGCAAGAGCCGCGGAAGTATCCCCGGAGCTCGCGCAGGCTACGGCCTGAATCGGAACCCCGGAAGAAATCATTTGTTTTACTTGAGACAACAAAACCGTCATCCCCAAGTCTTTAAAAGATCCAGTGTGTGAGATCCCACACTGCTTTACATAAAAGCTCCCAAGTCCCAGATCCGCGGTCAGACGATCGGATACAAACAAATGGGAAAGACCTTCCCCGGAAGTCACGATATTCTGATCTTCGACGTGAGGTAAAACCCATTCTCTTTTATTCCAAATTCCGGAGGAATTCGGAAACTTGACGGACCGAAATCGGGAATCAAAAAGATGTTTCCATTCTTTTCCCGACAACGTTCCCAACGCATCCAGATCGTGAGAGACTTGAAGCAGACTCCCGCATTTTTTGCACTCGTAGACGATCTCGTTTAAATCGTATCGAGTTTTGCAAGAGTCGTTAATACATTCAAATTCTGCTTTGTATCGGGTAAGAGTGGGGACCATATTTTAGATAGAATTCAAAATGTCCTTTTTTTTGGTATCAAATTCTTCTTGAGTGATCAGTCCGCCGTCGAGAAGAGATTTGAGTTTTGCAATTCGACTCGCTGCGTCTTCGCCTGCGGGTTTTGTTCCGGGCTGATTTTGTCCCATCATATTCCCCATCATGTTGGCCATGTTCATCCCCATTCCAAGTCCCATTCCCGCACTCATCCCTTCACCTGCGGATCCGCCTTCGTTTTTTGCGGCCGCTTCTCCGATATCCAGCATTCTTTTCTGCTGATACATATTTCCCATCGTTTCGATTTCGAACTTGTCGGTGAGAACTTTCTGAATCTTTTGAAAATTCGGATCGTTCTGATCAAAGTTGATCGATTGGATAAAAAAGTCTACGATCTCAAGACCGTATTTCTGAAAATCGGGTTGGGTTTTTGTTTTTCCTGCTGCGGAAGTTTCTTCCAAGTGTTGCGAAATTTGAGTGATCGGGACTCCGTTTTTTAAAACGACCTCGGAAATAAAATCGCTCAATCGTGTTACGATCATCGGCTTGAGAAGTCGATCCACTCCGTCATGATTGAATCGTTGTTGAGTTCCTACCACTGTGTTTACAAAGGATTTGGAATCGATTACTTTTATATTATAGTTTCCGAATGCTCTTAATCCGAGAGTAATATGATACTTCGGATCTTCGATCTGAATCGGTGTGGGCGTTCCCCAAGTCATATTGATGATGGATTTGTTTACATATACAATTTCCGCGGTAAACGGAGTTTGTCCGCCGAACGGCAAATTGACGAGTTTTTCCAAAATAGGAATGTTTCCGGTTTTTAGAGTATGAGTTCCCGGACCGAACGTGTCCAAAGCCTTTCCTTCCTTAAAAAAAACAGCTTCCTGACTTTCGTTTACAACAAGCTGACCGAAATGGCTGATATCATTTCTCGGAAATTTCCAAACGATTTCACCGGGTAGTCCTTCGTATTTGATTACATCAATCAATGCCATGATTCATTCCTTAAATTTAATTTCGATTGCTTTCGGTTATCGACGCGTTTCTTTTAAAACACCATCTTTTCAGTATGACCTTTTCAAAAATCTTAGAGTTTCGTAAACAATTCCTTTCTGGAGCGAAACGCATTTTCCAGTCCATCTAAAGCGGAACGAATTTCACTGACTAAGGCTCTGACTTCTTCCGTCGTGGAATCGGCAGTCACCTTAAGAGACTTCACTTTTGATTCAATCGCTTCCACTTCTCTAAAAAGGGAAAAATCGAATTCAGCGAGTTTTTCCAATTCTTCGGAAGTTCCTTTGAGTCCGCTTCCCAATCCGTTCAGTCCGTAACCGGCAGACTGGATCGCTTGAGTCAGTTTGTCGATCAAAACCACCGCAATTTCACTGCTACCGATCAGTTCCATTTTTCGAGCGGATATAAACATCTCTTCCAATCTGCGAAGAGGTTCTTTGAGAAGAGAAATCTGAGAAGCCAATTCTTTTCTCAAAAGAGAATCTGTATTTTGAAATTCGATTCCTCGAAGACCGCTTGAATAGAGAGGTAACTTTTCCATAAACTTTCGGATCTTTCCCTTTTCGCTTCGGTAACGATCGATTAAAGTTTTTACGGGAGATTGAGAAAGAAATTGACCTACTAAATTTCGATCGGATGGGGTTTCCTGCTGCATAACTTCAAGCTTTGCATATTTTGAAGAAGGGATCAATGAAAAAATTGTCCTTTTAGAATTCTGAATCTAAAAGTGGTTTATCGCTGGAAGAAACGCGCGTCAAAACATCGTTTCGCTTACGTGAAAGCGGATTGACCTCGGAATCGGACTCGATAGGCTGACTCCGACACGAAAGAACGTCGAACTTACAAGTTTTTTCATCTCTATTTTGCTTTCAAAAAACAAAATAAAGGGAATGTCCGTTCTAAATTTTTATATTTTGGATTCAGTAAAAAATCGATGACATCGAAACTGAAAAATATTCTTTCCTCGATTTTCAAAACCAACTACGGCGCTAGTTTCACCGCTTTTTTCTTTTCCTATTTTATCTACTTAAAATGATTCCTCCGAAATATCTTCTCTCAGCGGATCACTACGAAAAATTCATCTTGGGCAAGTCCAAATACTTAAGTGGTTTTAGTTCTCTGGACGTATTTTATCCGGGATTTGAGTTTGATTCCCGACTCGACTTTAGCCTCTTAAAGATGTCCATAGTAAACAACCATAAAATCATCGCGTTTCCTATCTCCTTAGCTTTGCTTTATGCGTTTTTAATTCCTTTCGAAAAAGCTTACGCGATTTATCTTTTATCCGCGTTTTTGATCGGAACCTGTTTATATTTCTTCGGAAAAGAATTTCAAATACCATCTTGGCAGATTTTTCTTTTTTCCATTCTATCTCCGATTGTAATCAACGGATATCTTTTTATGGATGTGGGAGTCGGTCTCTTTTTGTTCGTAACGGGTATGATTTTTTATCAGAGATCCAAAGAAAATCATTCCATTTTACAAGCGCTCATCGGCACGATCCTGATTTCCTTGAGTTATTGGTTTCAGTTGGGATCTTTGACTTTTATCGGTTTATATTGGGACTTACGAAACATTCTCCTTACTTCGCTTATGAAAAGAATATACCGAGAAAAATCTTATGTATGATCAAAAAACAAAAGAGGGAATGATGAATTACCTAAACCAGTTCAATTCCTCCGAAATTTCCAAAATCAAAGCCATTTGAATCGTAAAAAAAAGATGGTAATATCGAAATTATTTACGGAATTTATAAAAACGAAACCGACACAAATCTCTAAAAAACAAATAAACGACACTTTTTTTGCCCGAACATTTTTTCTTATCCAAAAAAAATGGCATGGTCCCAATTTGACTTCGTATTCAATTTTGATGAAGAAAGTCGGCGATCTAAGCCTTATACAATTTAACAAAACCGTATCGACTCAAATTTTAAAAACAATCTATATTCATGCTAAAGAACAATGGACGATTTGTTTTCTAATTATAATGATTCCGTTTCTTCAATTTTGGCTTAATAGCGGACTTTACTATAAAAGCGATGCAGACCTTCGTTCATACAAAACGCCTTCAAATCTGACGAATTACGATATCCGGAAGATATCTCATTCCTCTTTTGATTCTCTTTGAGATGAACAAAATCGAATCTGAAAAACTGAAAGACAAAATACCTATCCTATCTTTGGATTCAAAAAATACATTCATTAAAAAATTGAATTATGGTTTGCAAAAACGTCTGAGCCTGCGATTTACAAAGGGGCACGACGGCGACACGACTTATAAAGATCACAAAACCTTAAATCGAACAGAAAGATTAGCAACAAAGTAGAATAGACAAAACAAGATGATGAAGCAAACAAAAAACACGTTTCGAGGAAAATCATTATCCAAGTCGCTTCAAAGTCAATTTCTAATTATCGTCTTATTCATAATCGTTACGCTTGCGGGCACTTATTATATCATTCCGGAATCCGCCTTTGCATCGGATAGCCTCGTAAAAGTTCTTCAGGCAAAAGGTTGGGTCCAATCGGATCTTCAGTCTCAGGAAGTTCATTACCTAGGAAAACAAATCGATCCCGATTTCAATTTTTTTCTTGTTCGGACCATACCGTCTTCCAAAGGAGAGAGGATCGCCCCTTTTCCATTTGCAAATACGGTAGCAATTGCACCGTTTATTCGATTGGATCATCCGGAATTGATTTTATATCTTTCCGCCCTTCTCTTCTGTTTTTATACGATTCTGTTGTATAAGATCACGAAACGATATTCGGTCTCGATCGTTGCAGTAATTGGAACCCCCTTATTCCATCATTTCATTTCGTTTTCGGACGTCGCGATCGCGGCCGTCTTTGTTCTTGGAAGCGTTTTTCTATTATCAAAAAAGGAATCTTTATTTTCCTCTGGAAATCAAGGTCGAGACATTTTGGCGGGAGTTCTTTTAGGAGCGGGGTGTTGGTATCGGCCAGAAATCTTGATCTTAGCAATTTCTTTCCTATTGACTGCAATTGCAATCAGGACGATCCGAACCGGAAAAACGGATTTTCAGGAACTTTCCACATTGTCCTTTTTTGCGATCGGATTTTTAATCCTATTTGGAGCTTTTATATTTTATAATTTTATAATGTATGACTCTTTACTCGGACCAAGAATCGTATCCAATCAATCTATTTTAAATTTCGATCCGTCCACGAAAATCATCAGCACCAAAGGTTTGCTGATCGGTGGCAATGGACGAATGGGGTTTTTCGGTTATTCACCCTGGTATTTATTGATTCTCTTCTTTTGTGTCCTTAAGTGGTCTCAGTTAAAGGAAAATTCGAAGATTTGGATCGTCACGTTCGGTATCAATCTTTTGTTTGTTTGCATCCTGACACCAAACGATTCTAATATTGATTGGGGCTCCCGATATTTTACTTGCAGCGTTTTTATCCCGTTGATCCTTTTGATGGAACTCCACCCAGTAAAGATAGAAAAAAAACTCTATCAAAATCTCGTTTTTGCAGGAGCTGTGATTGGTATTTTATATTCTTTGAATGTAAGTCAGAAAGTCATAAAAACGATGCGGAAGATATCCGTTCAATTGGCGCAGATTCAATCCGAGATTCCATGGGATAGTTCCAAAATATTCATTACTCAAAAAAACAATATCGCAAATACGTTCGGACTTCGCTATATTTCGCAAACCATCTTACTCATACCAAACAAAGAAGTATTGAGTCAAATCCTCGACAAGGATGAAAAACGAACGATCGTTTTGATTGAAGATATGTTTGATAGATCGCTTTCCGACTATGCAAAAAAACATATCGAAAAACGAAATTTTATCCGAGAAATCCGAAATACGAAGACCGGACTTCTCTCACTGACAGAGATAGTCCCGGTTTTCAAAAACAAATAAATCATCGTTCCGAGTATCTGTCGGCTCGAAAGATAAATCTACAAATCAATCTGTATAGATATATCATCCTTTTTTTTTGAGAACTCGAAACACAATGCCCTCAATCAATCCAATTTTTTTCTTTTTGTTCTTTTCCTTATACGGATTTTTTTGAATTCTGTTCCAGTCTGTTATGAAAAATTCGGAAAAAAAAAGTAAGATCCGGCAAACGATCCTCAAAGTTTTTCCAATTTTTCTTTCCTTATTTACGATTCTTTTGATGCGAATTTTTCTTTTCCAAATTACTTCATTTCCGGTTATTCCATGTTCCCTTCTTATAAGGAAGGAGACCTGATCTTGGTGACAAAATGGGGATTCCCTGCTCGAATCGGTAAGTGGGAAGTTTCTTTTTTGGAAGGAAGGGTAAGTCGATTTGACGTTTTAGTTTTAGACGGCGTAGAAGAAGAACTGAGCTTAAAAAGAGTAGTCGGACTTCCGGGCGATTATTTCCGCTTTGAAAACGATCGAATTTTAATCAACGACGGACCCCTCGGAGGAATGGCGAGCGAAGGTTTATACTTTCAAGGAAGGGTTTACCAAGCCGTGAACGTCGGCGAATTGAACGATCTCCTAAAAAAATATTCTCTTACTAAAAATCAAAAGTCAGTCCCTTTCGAATACTTCGCTTATGCGAAAGAATACACAGATGGAATGAAGAATCTCAAATATGACGAAAAAACAAAGGATGGAATGGTTTTTTATTTGAACCAATTCGATCCTTCCGAGATCTCGAAATTTCAATCGATCGAGGTCAAGGATAAGAAAGCGATCGGCAACATTGAGATCATTTACGGGATTTATAAAAACTAAACCGGTAAAATCTCTTAACAAAATTCTAAATTCATTCCATTCTTTTTAAAGTCTGGAACGGGATTTCAATTCAGTGAATCAAAGTAAAGGTACGATCCATGAAAAAGATATTCGGCGGCATTTTCTTAAAAAAACAGAACGAAGAGGCCTCATTAAACGGATTGAGAGCGATTGCAATTTTAATGGTGATGCTCTTTCATTATTTTCATGTCCTTCAAGGCAAGTTCAAAGATTTAGATCCGTTTCAGAGTTTACTCTTCGTCTACTTCGATAATTTCTTTTCCGGTGTGGATCTGTTCTTCGTATTGAGCGGTTTCTTAATTTCAAAAGGATTATGGGAAGATTGGAATCGAAATCAAAAAATCGATTACAAAAGCTTTTATCTCAAGAGAACGTTTCGGATTTTTCCCGCTTATTACTTTTTTATAACCATCAGCCTTTTGCTTTCTAAGGCGAATTTTTTAATCATAGAATCCAGAATCAAAGAATCAAACGATCCCGGTTTGCTCCAAACGATGTCCGTGATTAAAATCCAAATGGCAAATTCCTGGGCGGATTTCGTATTTTTAGGAAATTACTGGCAAGGATTGAATTTTCATACCTGGTCTCTTTCCATAGAAGAACAGTTTTATCTCATATTTCCTCTCTTTTGCGGTTTAGCCCTATTCAGACGCAGTCATCCGCAAAGACAAATATTGCTCTGGAGCTTATACCTCGTTCCTACTTTTTTAAGAATGTATATTTTTTCGACTACCCCACAACCGAGCGACTTCGAGGCCGAAATCTATCGTCCGTTTCATACCCGGTTCGATTCTTTGATCGCGGGTGTCATTGTAATGGATTTGTATTATAATGGTAAGTATCTTATAGATAAGATAGAGAAAAGCAAAACGATCTATAATACGATTCTGTTTTTTACGCTCGGGACTCTTCTTTGGGTGTTGCAAACGCCGAAAGACAGCAGTATGATGTTTACTTATACTCTTAAATATAACATTCTAAATTTAGCATACGGAATTTTAGTGTTACTTTCGATCCTCAAAGTAAAGGGAATGTGGACTCAATTTTTAAGCTGGAAAACATTCACTCCGGTCGCCCACTTGAGCTACACAATGTATTTATGGCATATATTGTTCTCTTTATCAGGAGCCGCTTTAGTGATCAAGGATCCGATGAACATCACTCTTTCTCAGCTCTACTTAGGAGTGATTGCAAGTTTTTTCACCGTTTTTCTGCTTTCGATCTTTTTTTATATCTTAATGGAATATCCGTTTCAAAAACTGAGAGAAAAGTTGATCCCTCAAAAGGAATCTTGAAAGAATTTTATATCGACATAGGGATTCACGTAATCAACGGCGGATCCGTTTTCGATCGTTTATACTTTTTATAAATTCAAATAAATTATGGAAAAAAGACCGATTTTAGATTCCTATTGTAAAATCTTCTGAAACCGTTCGGAATACTCAAAGAATGAAAGCAAACGATCTCTATGATAAACTCAGGAACTGGATCTCGTTGTTTCCGATTCAGATTATCGTTGTCCTTCTTTTGATTGCACTCTGTATTTCCGGAACTCATTATCTGATTCCTGAATCTTCTTTCGCATCGGACAGCCTGATGAAAATACTGCAGGCCAAGGGCTGGATCGAGTCCGACTTCGGTTGCCATATTCACTCCTGAACTTGAATATTATACTATACCTGTCAACCGAGGTCATTAGTTTCATAAATATAACTTAGAATTCGTGGATACAAAGGCCAAGCAGCAAATCAAAAAAAATTCTATGGGCATCGAGATCGTTAAACCCGTCACGTGGGATCGTGAAATTCTTATACCAAAATTAAAAAACTCTCTCCCTAACTTTACGATCTCAAAAACGGGAAGTTACGAAATCTGGATTGGAAATATCAAATAAACGAAGCCGCAGAATTCTTTCGGATTCAATTCTCCGTCGAATTTTTGTTCTTTTCCTTATACGGATTTTTTTGAATTCTGTTCCAGTCTGTTATGAAAAATTCGGAAAAAAAAAGTAAGATCCGGCAAACGATCCTCAAAGTTTTTCCAATTTTTCTTTCCTTATTTACGATTCTTTTGATGCGAATTTTTCTTTTCCAAATTTACTTCATTTCCGGTTATTCCATGTCCCCTTCTTATAAGGAAGGAGACTTGATCTTGGTGACAAAATGGGGATTCCCTGCTCGAATCGGTAAATGGGAAGTTTCTTTTTTGGAAGGAAGGGTAAGTCGATTTGACGTTTTAGTTTTAGACGGTATAGAGGAAGAACTGAGCTTAAAAAGAGTAGTCGGACTTCCGGGCGATTATTTCCGCTTTGAAAACGATCGAATTTTAATCAACGACGGGCCGCTTCAGGAAACATTTTTAAAACCTGGTTTTAAAACGATTGCGCCTTCTCTATCCATGATTCCAATGACAGCCGTAAAAGGAAACGTTCCAATCGGAGATGTGGGGAGAATTCCGCCTGGATATTTTTTGGTTCTCGGAGACAATCGGGAATATTCGACAGATTCTAGAAATTACGGATTAATTCCGTTTCAAAAATTAAGAGGAAAGGTCTGGCTTTTTTTATAAAAGATTAGAACAGCAGGTTTTTCGTAGAATGAATTTTAAAGAGTACTTTTTATCAATATTTCAAAAAAAAGAAAACGAATATGAGAACCTAAACGGAATTAGAGCAATTTCGATTCTTTTTGTTGTCGTATTCCATGGATGGGTAACCGCAAGAACAATCATTCCGGGAGAAACGGATTCTCTTCGTTTGTTTCTCGGTTCCCTTTCTTCCGGAGTAGATTTTTTCTTTCTTCTCAGCGGATTTTTAATTTACGGCGGTTTATTTCGAGAACATGAAAGAAAAGAAAAAATAGAAATCAAACAATTTTTTATCAAAAGGTCCCTTAGAATATTCCCTCCTTTTTATTTCGCATTAGCGATTCTTTTTTACAGTAAATATCAGCAAATATCTAAGTTAGAAAGTTTGAATATTACAAATTCTCAGATTTTAGCTCTCATCGCCGATGAAAAACTAAGATTGGAGCACGTCTGGGTCGATATTTTTTATTTATCCGATTTTTTACCTCATGCGTTATATAACGGGGGATGGTCTTTATCGATCGAAGAACATTTTTATCTGATATTACCTTTTCTCTGCTGGATCTTTCTTTTTAGAGTAAATATAAAAATCCGTTTTTTGTTTTATCTTATTGGTTTTCTGACAGCATTTTTTGTACGACTAAAACTCGCTTTCCCAGTTCCTAACTTAGATGCGGCTTATCATTTTCACGCGAGATTCGACTCGATACTAGCAGGAATGGTCGTCTATGAACTTTTCCATCATTTTCCGCTCACGGAAGAAAGAATCGGCAAATACCGACTTTCGCTGAGAATAACTTTAATCCTCGGGTTCTTGATCGTGATCGGAACCCATCAAATCGATCCTGGAACATCCTGGGCCTTGGTTTTACGTCCTATTTTTCTGTCTTTCGGTTTCGGAATTTTGATGTATTTCTCCTTTTATCCGGGATACTTAAAAACTTTTTTCAGTTTTATAATCTTTAGACCGTTTGCGAGACTAGGCTACACAGCCTATCTTTGGCATATTTTCGCAATCCCAGTCGCTGCAAAAAAAATTACTCCTTTGATTCAAGGAATACCTTCCGTCTGGATGTTTCTTGTTTGCAGCATCTATTTAGTATTGATAACGTTCTTGATCTCTTGGTTTTTCTTTCTACTGATCGAGCAACCGTTTCTAATTCTCAAAGATAAACTGACAGAGGTTCAAAGCAAAATCAGCTAATTTCAAAATACAATTCATTCTTCTAAAACGAAATTTGATACAGTTTAGGTTTCGTGATTTATATTTCAAAAAAAGAAAGGGTCTTTAAGAATTTGCTGGAAGTGTTTTCAAAAATTTATCACTATAATGAATGTATATATAAAATCAAATCTGATCTCTCATCAATAAAGTTTCATCAAAATCGGAACCCCTGTGCGGAAACGCCTGCTCGTAAAACAATGCGGCAAACAATTCAAAATCTTCGTCTGCAATAAGCGACTTTTCGTCCCAGTATTCGTTTCGTCTTTTGATCAACATGGAAATCGTTTCGTCTTCAAGCGAAAATTCCTCGCCGGCTTCGTTTAATTTTCGAATCAGCCAGTTTAAATTGTATATCGTAAATGCTCCTAAAAACTCCAAAGTCGCCACTGTCGGTTCCCGTTTCATCAATGCTTCCGTATGAAACAATGGAACTCGGAGATCATATGCATCCTTACTTTTTAGGTATTGCTTGTAATTACTTGAAATCGATTCCAAAAACGAAAAGGTATTCAAATAACTGCTCCGTATCAAATTCTCTTTTTCGGGATATTGAAACAAAACGTCGATCAGATCTATAAATTCTCCCTTTTTCAAAGCTTCTCTCAAAACTCGATCCGCGGGTTCCGGTCTGGGAATCGGATCGATGAGTTTTACAAATAGATATTTTACTTCATAAGCAAATCTAGATTCTCTCGGAATATAATATTCGATCCAAATCGGTTCTTTGTAATATTGAATGAGTTCTTTTTTCGGAAGATCCGGAGTCACATTCAGCGACTTCAGTTTTTTCACATCGTCCGTAATTACTTTTTTCCCTTCGACCCGAGTCCGTGATTTTTTGATCTGACGGAGTTCTGATTTATTTAAAAGGGGTTTGGGTTTAAACGGCTCCATGCTTATTCTAAATATCGGTTTTCTAAGACATCATTCTAAAATGTTATCCAGATAAAACTCAAGGACCTGTCGCCACACAACGCACGTTTGCAATCGCACCTTTCGTTAAATTCATAACTACGTTGCCGATCCCGAATTGAAGCACCCAAGCGTCGGCCGGATTTGTATAACTGGTCGAAGTCCAGAAATTGGCAGCCGGTGTATTCGGAAAAAAGGATGAATTGATATTCGAAACGGGAAAGGTCCCCGATATATCCGTTATCGATTGAAGTTCGTTTACCGAAGGAAGTCTCCAAACTCTTCCCGATAAGTTCAAAGAATTACAGCCGATCAAGGCATTCGTCCAATTTACAGAAGAAGCGACTCCGGCTGAACAGCCGAATCCGGTCAATCCCGCAGGACACTGAGTCCAAACTAATCCGGTATTTACATCGGTTACGGTAGAATCTCCGTTGTCTCTGAAAAGCGGAGCAGGCAATTGTGATCCGGATACACAATGAACCTTATTCGCGTTCGCTTGAATCGTTTCACCAATGATTCCGTCCGTAAAAGAAACATACCAAGAATCACCGACGATCGGCGCATAAAGACTCGAGCTCCAATAACCGGATCCGCTGGTATTTGGAAATGGACCGGGATACGTAGCCGGACTATTCCCGTCATAATGGACGATCGTGGACAATTCTTTTGCGGAAGCAAGTCTCCAATCCGTACGGTTTGCATACGGAATTCCGTTTAAATTTGTACAAGCGGCATTTCCCGCAACCCAATCGAAATCATTTGGTATACCAACACAAGCGGCTCCCGTTTGTCCTTCGCTACAGCTCTTCCAGATCAAACCGGAAAAGTGATCGGTTGTAGTATAGTCGGTTCCGTTCACCAGCGTCGGGCCTGAAAAACTCGCGTTCCTTCCGTTTTGAAAAAGTCCGTCCTGACCTGTGCCCGCACAAGAAATCGGATTTCCTACCGAATCATAACAGATCGTTTGTCCCGTTTTGAGAGGAAGTGGTCCGGATAAAATCAACTCCAGAAATCCTAAAACGAATCCATTTGCATTAGAAGCGGTGACCGTAAAGACCGTGTCCACACCGGAATAACCGATGTAAGAACCGGAGATCGTTCCGGTTTGAGAATCTAAGGCCAATCCATTGGGAAGCGCAGGAAGAATGGAAAATGTGATTCCATTTCCGATCACTGTGGGAGTCAGACTAAACGGAACTCCGTTTGCAAACGCGGAAGGACTCGGATAACTCAAAGCGCGGGGAGCGTTCGGATCGGCTCCGCAATAGGGGATCAAGTTAGACGAAGCCGCGCTTAAAATCACCGCTTCCCAATGTGATTTGGATTCCGGACTACAAGAGTTGTCTAAGGGTTTTTCCTTACACCCGCCGAAAGCAAAATAGAAAAGAAGTAAAAATGTTTTAAAAAAATGTTTGATTCGCATGAATGAAAACTCGTTTCGAAAATTCCTTTACCCTTAAAAGGAATAGATGTAAAAAATCTTCGTTTTACAATCCATACCCGATTCGAGATTTTGATATTTTTGAAATTTATTTTCAAAATTGGGAGGTCCAAAAAGACGAACGTTTTTAAAAAAAGAAATATACGATCCAGATTCTAAGCAAAAAACTCAAAGGATTCATCATTCCGGAATCTGCGAAACGAATCGTTCCTGATTTATCCAGAATAAAAAAGGAAGGAAATCCGCCGACCTTCCATTCTTTCAAAAGTTGAGAATTTCCGGGGATTACCGCAAACTTCAACTGATGTTTTCGGATGTAATCGGATAGCTCCGAAAAATTCTCGCCTTCTTCAACGGTAACAAAGGAGAATCGCGAACTGTTTTCCAATCCATCCGCATACCAACGGACCAAGGGGAGATTTGTGGAACAAACCCCGCACCAAGTCGCCCAAAAATAAACGATCGAAACGCGATTTTTAGAATCGTATTTTTCTCCCTCAGTCAGATTCATTCCGGAAAGAAATACGGAAGGTTTTAAATCGGATGCTCTAAAAATTGAAATCGAAATCGTAATCGTTAAAAATAAAAGGATCCAAAGTCCTATGTTCGTTCCCTTTTTTAAAACTTCTTTCATACGATAAAATTCGACCGACATTCGAAATTGTTACGGTTCGGATTTTTGTTTTTGAGAAAAATCAGATGCAAAAAAATTTCAAAATTTGTAGGAAATCCTTTTTTACTTTTGCATTTGTAGGAGTTCCTACAAATGCCTTTCACTCGAAATCTGCTTGAACGGGACTTAAAGTCCGATTCAAAGTAAAATCACGGGGAAATTCAAATCTCCATTTTTTCAATCGGATCCGAACCACAATCTTACAAATCGAACCAAACTCCCTTACCAAAACCGGAATACATAATTGCAATTACCAAAGCCACCCAGATCAGACCTGCAACCAAAACACCGGCGTCCGAAAGAATCGCCTTTGTAGGGTTATGCCCCATATTCTTAATATAAATGATGTATAAGGAACGAAAGATCGCGTAAACAACGATCGGAATCGTATAAATCATCTGATCCGTTCCCAAGTTTGCGATCGTGGTAGGACTCGTAACGTAAAGAACGTAACTCATCAGAGTCATCGTGGCTACGATTCCCAACATCATATCCAGAAAGCTGGTCGAATACTCATCAAGAATCTTTCGATGACCCTTCGCATTCCCTTCTAAGATAATGAGCTCCCCTCTTCGTTTGGAAAAGCCCCAAAACAAGGCGAGCATAAACGTGCAAAGAAGAAGCCAAGACGAAAACGTAACATGAATGATGACAGCGCCTGCAATCGCACGAATCACAAATCCGATACTGATGCTCATCACATCCAAAATCACCATATGTTTTAGAAATTTACTGTATAAAATATTAAAAACGAGATAAAAGGAAACCAGACCAAAAAAAACGGGATGTAAAAGATACGCGAGAATCAAAGACAACGGAAGAATGATCGCAGTGATAAAAAGGGCGAAGGAAGGATCCAATTTTCCGGACGCAAGGGGCCTATGCTTTTTTTCAGGGTGTAAAGCGTCTTCTTTTCGATCCAGATAGTCGTTGATCGCGTATTGGCAACTTGCTACGAGAGAAAAAAGAAAAAAGGCTGCGATCACTCTTTGTAAAGATTCAAAATCTGTTAACTTTTTTGCGAAAATAATTCCCGCAAAGATGATCACGTTTTTGATCCATTGATAAATCCGGAGCAATTTCAAATACTGGAAAAGCATACTCGGTTACATTCCTCAAAAACCCCCAATTCATCAAGGAAAATCCAGGAATCCTTTCAAAACATATCGAATCAAATTGTCAAATTCGCAAAAAAGGAATCGGAAAAAAATTGCAAAGGATCGAATCCAAAGGTGATTCTTTTTATTCGATTTTGCGATTTTCAGAAAGAGAAGGAGTCTCTTCATCTTTCAGCAAGACCCCGGAAAGTTTTTTTTCTAAGGAAAGAGTTAAAAGATACAAAGCCTTTCTGGACGCATCCTCATACGTCATCCCACCGGGACGAATATTGGAGATGCAGTTTCTTTTTTCATCGGTAAGACCGCCGATCGGATTGTATGTGAGATAAAAACCCAGACTGTTTTCGGTAGATAAACCGGGTCTTTCTCCGATCAAAACGATGACCACTTTGGATTTCCAAAAGGCGCCGATTTCGTCTCCGATCGCCACCCTTCCGTTTTTTACGATGACAATCGGGCTGATTTTGATTTTCAATTTTTGAAGATACGGGATCAAACATTCTAAAAAAGGAATTAGGGAATCTCGGATCGCGCTCGCGGACAAACCGTCCGAAATCACAAGACTCAAATCAAAATCTTCCGGAGCTTTGGAAAAGGAATCTCTGGATTTTTCCAAACTCTGATATCCCTGTGTCGAAACTTTTTTACCTAAATCGGGCCGGACTAAATATTCTTCCCTGGAAGAAGCCTTGGATTTGATTTCGACAAAAGAAAATCCCATTCCCTCTAAAAAATCGAATAGAAGATTGAAATCGGCTTCCGCCCAAACCGCGTCCCTCGCCTTCGCATGATCCAAACGAAACTGTAAAACCGACTTTGTGGGAACTGCAACACCGGAACGACCGAGACCGATTCGAGCTGTTGTCCACTGTTTCCATTCTCCCCAGTCCATAAATTAACCCGTGAGTGTTTCGATATCGGACAAAAGACCGCTCTGGAGTTTTTGATCCAAAGGAATAAAATTAGAATCGAGAATTCCCTTTTTCAAAAGCCATTCTTCAAACTCCGGAGCTGGCCGGAGACCCAAAACTTGTCTGAGATACAACGCATCGTGAAACGAAGTACTCTGATAAGAAAGCATAACGTCATCTGCTCCGGGGATTCCCATGATATAATTGCAGCCCGCCACACCCAAAAGAGTGAGTAACGTGTCCATGTCGTCTCCGTCCGCTTCCGCGTGATTTGTATAACAAACATCCGCACCCATCGGAAGTCCGAGAAGTTTTCCGCAAAAATGATCTTCCATCCCCGCTCTGAGAATCTGCTTTCCGTTATAAAGATACTCGGGCCCGATAAATCCGACCACAGTGTTCACGAGAAGAGGGGAATATTCCCTCGCGACCGCGTAAGCCCTCGCCTCCAGAGTTTGCTGATCGACCCCCCAATGAGCGTCCGCGGAAAGCCCGGATCCTTGACCCGTTTCAAAATACATTATGTTGTCTCCGACGGTTCCGCGTTTTAAGGAAAGCGCCGCATCTCGCACTTCGCTTAACAATTGCAGATTGATTCCAAAGCTTTCGTTCAACTTTTGACTGCCTCCGATGGATTGAAAAACGAGATCGACGGGTGCGCCCCTTTGAATCAGTTCCATCGTAGTCGTAACATGACTGAGCACACAACTCTGAGTCGGAATTTCATATTTTTGAATCAGTGCATCCAAAAGATTCAACAGAGAATGAACCGAAGGAAGATTGTCCGTGGCGGGATTGATTCCGATCACCGCATCCCCGCTTCCGAGCAAAAGCCCGTCTAAAATTCCCGCCGAAATTCCCTTTAAGTCGTCGGTTGGATGATTGGGCTGTAATCTCGTAGACAATCGTCCCGGCAAGCCGATCGTATTTCGAAATTTCGTAACCACTTTGCATTTTTTGGAAATGCCAATCAGATCTTGGATCGAGCAAATTTTAGAAACCGCGGCAACCATTTCCGGAATGATCCCAGGAACTAAATTTTTGAGAACCTCGGAGTCCGTTTTTTCGCTCAATAAGAATTCTCTAAATTCCCCTACGCTCAGAGAAGAGACCGAAGAAAACAAAATAGAATCGTGACGATCTAAAATCAAACGAGTTACCTCGTCTTCTTCATAAGGAATCAACGGTTCTTCCAGAAACAAAGACAAAGGAAGATCGGCAAGAACCATCTGCGCCGCAACCCTTTCCTCATAACTCGCGGCGGCAATTCCGGCAAGAACATCGCCCGAACGATGAGGACTTGCCTTTGCAAGAAGGCTTTTTAGATCCGCAAATTGATAATGACGATTTTGAATCCGAATTCTATATTCCACGTCCCAGAGGATCCTCTTTTTTTACGCGACTGCAACCAGAATTTCAATCCAATCGAACGAGTTCAACATCCGTATGTGAAAAATCCCTTCCCTTAAACAAAAGAGGCGCACCTGCATTCTTCGCCAATGCGTACGCAAAACAATCCCCGAAGTTCAGTTCCGCAGGATGACCGCTTCCCTTTCCAAAATCTCGATACGCTTCTCTGGCAATCTTGATTTGTTCCGCAGTAACCGGTTCCAATTTGATTCTGAGTTTGGAAACGGCATCATCCAATAAACGAGATAAAACCGGATCCTTCAGTCGATCCGTTTTAATCGCTGCTTCGAGATAATTTGCGACCGACATTCGAGAATTGGGTCTGGAAACGATCGCGAGCGTAAATTTTTCCTGTTCCTCTTCCTGGAGAAGAATGGCGAGCAACGCAGATGTATCTACGATCAATCCGGCAGCCCGTTTTCATTGTAGAGTTCGTCTCCATGATCCAAAGAGGAAATCGGCTGTTTGATCCGCTCCCGAAAACGCCGAGAAAGATCGTAAATCTCATCTAGTGAAAAATGGATGTTCAGGTTGTGTTCCATTCGCTCTAATCTCTCCTTCAATGAATTTGTAATCGCCTCAGTCAGAGTTTCCCCTGTTAAATTGGATAGTTTTCGAGCGAGAAGGTCGGTTTCGGGATCTTTGATACTGAGCGCCATATAGATAAATTCCTATAGTGTATAGAATTATATACTCATTAAAATTTTGTCAAGTCCTCCATGACATTTTTTTGAGATTTGAGAGTCGAGATTTGGAATGCGGTGCCAGCGTTTTGAGATTTGAGGAGGGAGGTTTTTTCCGAGATTGCAGAACCGGTTTGTGATTTTACGGAAATGGGTCGGAACTCCGGACAAAATCTTACAGTAAAACCCGAATTTACCGAAAGCGAATCTGAAATTCCAAAAGTTAAAAGGAAGAAAACGAACAGGGTAAATCGGCAAAAGGGAATAAAACTTTATCCGACCTGAATTTTCAGCCCATCATCCTTGCTTCCCAAATCCCCGAGACCCGAATGTCCGGTAAATGCGATCAGAAGAGTGAACGTCCCGATTCTTCCCATAAACATCAGAGCGATATACAGATATTTTTCGATATCGTTTGTGTAAGGAGTCATTCCCAAGGTGAGCCCGACCGTCCCAAACGCAGACATCACTTCGAAAAATATGGTTTCGATTCCGTGTTTATTTCCGTTGGCAAGAGTGATCAAAAACATAAAAATCACGAGAGAAATCGTGGCGAGAAAGTAAATCCGAGTGGAGATCGCGACAGAATTTTTAGAAACGTCCTCCCCCCAAACCTGCACCCTTGTCTGAGGACTAATTACGTTTTTCAAATATAAGATTAATATAAAGAATGTGGTGATCTTGATCCCGCCCGCCGCTCCTTGAGGGCCGCCTCCGATAAACATCAGTGCGGACAAAAGCACATAAGTCGCGCTTCGAATTTCGGTGATATCAAACGTATTGAACCCTGCGGTTCTGGATGATACGGAAAGAAAAAAGGAATTAAATAATTTTTCGGTAAATCCCATCTTGCCGATGGTTTCCAGATTGTTATATTCGATCAGGAGAATAGAGATCCCTCCGATATGAATCAAAATCAACGAACCCAAAACGATGATACTCATCTGCATTCGGTTCGCGTCCCCGAACAATTCTTTTCTATACACTTCGAGTCGTTCTTCCAATCGCACCGATGTGGCGATCACAAAAATATACCACTTCGGCGGATCTTCTCCGAGAAGCACGCTCCTTCTCATCATAAACGTTTCCGTTACCGTTTCTATCTTTGTCATAAACTTCTGAAAAATTTCCAAAATGGATTTTTCGATAAAAATGATCACTGGAAATCCGATTCCCCCCATCACGATGAGAAACTGAACGACCAAAAGACAAATCGGATCTTTTGCTAAAAAACTGAGATCATCTACGAGAGAAAACCCGGCGTTGTTAAACGCGGAAACGGAGGTGAACAAACTTAAAAACAAACGATTGGGTGCGCCCGGAAGCTGATCCGTCACAGGCATAAAAAAATAAAGAAGAGCGGCGCCTATTACTTCGATGGAAAGAGAAATGTTAAACAGAGAAAGAAGCATTCTTCTTACATACGAAGCTTCCGCTTCTGTTTTTCTTTTCCCAGGGGCGACCACTCCGGAATGTGGATGTCCTTTTTTCTCGCGCATTCTTTTTGCCAAATGCGCGTCCGTAGCCTCGTAGACAAAAGACGCCAACCGTGTGCTTCGAGACAAACCTCGAACCACCAAGACTCCGATCAAAACGGTAAACGTAATGATTCCCAACCCTCCGATTTGAATCAGAAACATCATAATCAACTGAGTGGATTTTTGGAGTTCGGAAAGAAGAACGGGAGAAAGCCCGGTTACGCAGATAGACGAGGTAGCAAGATAAAGAGAAACGGTATAACTCAGACGTCCGGACTCGCTGATATAAATTCCTAAAGAACCAATCAGGATCGCCGCTGCAAATCCAAGACAAAGAGTCCTTGCAACGGACAACAAAAGAAACGCTTTCGCAATTCGATTTACATTTCTTTTTATGAGTTTCAGTGGTTGCATTTTGTCCCGCCCGGGATGCAAAAGATCATGATTTTTTGAAACCGTTCCCGCGCAAATGAAAAACGATTCTCAAACGGTCTGAATCTCTGATTTGGGTTTACAAATCCGCTCTTTTTTGGAATTTGGTAAATTGAAGGACTTTTCCCAAAGCTCCCCACTGGTGATTTTCACCGGATGTATTTGCAATCTTTTATAAGAGGAATGGCCATGAGCACTGCTGTAGCCGAATTCAAACCGAGCGAAAAACTAATCAAAACCAGAAACATTGGGATCTCCGCCCATATTGACTCTGGTAAAACGACCCTAACCGAAAGAATTTTGTTCTATACAAACAAGATTCACGCCATTCACGAAGTTCGCGGAAAGGACGGAGTCGGTGCGAAAATGGATAGTATGGACCTCGAAAGAGAAAGAGGGATCACCATTCAGTCTGCTGCTACGTATTGTCAGTGGAAAGACCATACGATCAACATCATTGATACTCCGGGTCACGTCGACTTTACAGTAGAAGTGGAACGTTCTTTGCGTGTTCTGGATTCTGCGATCCTGGTTCTTTGCGGAGTGGCCGGGGTTCAGTCCCAGTCCATTACCGTAGACCGTCAGATGAGACGTTACAACGTTCCTCGCGTTGCATTTATCAACAAACTGGATCGAACCGGAGCGAACCCTTTCCGTGTGATTGATCAGCTGAAAGAAAAACTCAAACACAACGCGGTTCCTGTTCAAATTCCAATCGGTCTTGAAAACGATCTCAAAGGTGTTGTCGACCTCGTCAAAATGAAAGCCTTCTATTTTGAAGGAAAAGACGGTATGGACATTCAGGAAAGAGAGATTCCGGATGATCTGAAAGAATTGGCTCAAAAGAAACACGAAGAACTTTTGGACGCTGCTTCTATGTTCTCCGACGAATTGACCGAAGCTCTTCTCGAAGGAACTCCAACGGAAGAAATGATCAAAAAAGCGATTCGTACCGGAACGATCGAACTCAAACTGACTCCTGTTTTTATGGGTTCCGCTTTCAAAAACAAAGGAGTTCAAAAACTTCTAGACGGAGTTTTGGATTATCTCGCAAGTCCAGTTGACGTTAAAAACAAAGCTCTCGATCAAGCAAACAACGAAGAAATGATCGTTCTGGAATCCAATTTCGAGAAACCTTTGGTTTGTCTCGCATTCAAACTCGAAGACGGTCGTTATGGTCAGCTCACTTATGTGCGCGTTTACCAAGGAAAACTTTCCAAAGGTATGACCATCTACAACATGTCGAGCAATAAGAAGCACAACGTCGGTCGACTTTGTCGAATGCACTCCGACGAGATGGAGGATATCGACTACGCGGAAGCGGGAGATATCATCGCTCTCTTCGGTATCGACTGTGCTTCCGGGGATACTTTTACCGATGGAAAACTCAAAGTTTCCATGGAATCGATGTTCGTTGCGGCTCCGGTAATTTCTCTTACGATCGAAGCGAAGGAATCCAAACATCTCGCAAACTTGGCCAAAGCTCTCAACCGTTTCACCAAGGAAGATCCTACGTTCCAAACGCACGTGGATCAAGAATCCGGTCAGACCATCATCAAAGGAATGGGGGAACTTCACCTCGAAGTTTATATCGAGCGTATGAAACGCGAATATGGCGTGGAATTGATCACAGGAGCGCCTCAGGTTGCTTATCGTGAAACCATCACAAACAGAGCGGACTTCGATTATACTCACAAAAAACAAACGGGTGGCCAAGGTCAGTTCGGTCGTGTTGCCGGTTACATGGAACCGATCCCTCTTGAAGAAAGCTTGAATTACGATTTCGTAAACAAGGTTGTGGGTGGTTCGATCCCGAGAGAATACATCCAATCCGTTGATAAAGGATTTAAAAGTTGTTTAGAGCGCGGATCCATGATCGGATTCCCGATCATCGGAGTTCGTTGTGTGATTAACGACGGTGCTTACCATGATGTGGACTCTTCCGATATGGCGTTCCAAATCGCCGGTCGTTACGCGTTCCGCCAAGGTTTTAACAAAGCGAATCCTCAGATTCTCGAGCCGATCATGAAAGTGGAAGTCGACGGTCCTTCCGAGTTCCAAGGCGCGATCCTCGGATCTCTGAACCAAAGACGCGGTATGATTTTGAACACAACCGAAGAAGACAGCTACTGTAAAACGGAAGCGGAAGTTCCTCTCGCGGATATGTTTGGATACTCCACAGTATTACGTTCCTCTACTCAAGGTAAGGCTGAATTCTCCATGGAATTCTCCCGATACGCTCCGGTTCCAAGAAACGTAGCGGAAGAGTTGATGAAAAAATACAAGGTTCATCAAAAAGACGAAGATTGATTTTCAAAAAAAATCGATTCTTTGCAAAAGGAGGGGAGCTGCGGCTCCCCTTTTTTTATCCTGAAAACGTTCTCGCATCGAGTTCCATCCGTATTTCTGCCGATACTAAAAGAAATGGGCCGTGCTTTTTTTCCTGCATCAATTCTATTTATTTTTTTTTCGATCACGACCCGGATCTTTGCTGCAAATACTCAAAATTTTTCCTTTTATACCGTCCAAAAAGGAGACACATATTATTCTCTGGGAAAAAAATTCAACATCGGTTATCAAAAAATTATGGAGTTAAACGGAAAGAAAAACAAAGATCCATTGATTCCGGGAGAATCCTTAAAAATTCTGAAGTCCGAAATTAGGGAGAATGGAAGATCCAACTTGCAAAGTCCGAAAACGAATCCTAAATTCAACATTGTAGAATCCGATTCTCAGCCGAATCTACGTTTTCCTCTGAAAAGCAGACCTCCTTTACAATCTCCCTATAGTAAACTCAGCTTTGCGCCCAACAAAGGGGTTTTGTTTAAAGCGACGCGTCATAACGAAGTAAAAGCAGCGACCTCCGGAAAAGTCTTGGTAGTGGATGAAATGGATGGATATAAGAAATACGTGATATTAGAACATAAAAACGGATACTCCACGGTGTACGCAAATTTAAAAAGTGTTTCCGTCGCCGAGGGAGAAATTGTAGATTCCTCTAAAGTTTTAGGAGCATTAGAATCCGGAAAGGGGCTCTACTTTCAACTCAACCACGGCGGCTCGGCGATCAATCCGGGATTACAACTTCGGTAAAGATCCGAAACATATGGAATACGAAATCGTCAACGCGTGTATCGTAACTCAGGATCGATTGATTCCGAACGGAAGTATCGTGGTCAAAAACGGTATCATTCATTCTTTGAATCCGGGCGGACCTCCCGCGGGAAAAAGAGTGAGGCTCAATCTAAACGGCCTTTATGTCTATCCCGGTCTGATCAATTCGCACGATCATCTCCTCAGTTCTTATCTTCCCAGAGTCGCCCCAAGCAAACCGTATTTAAACTGGCTTCCTTGGGACAACGATCTCAAGTCCTCGATCGTATTCTCGGAAAGACAACAGCTCGAACCGGAGCAATTGTATCTTTTGGGTTCATTTAAGAATTTGATCTCCGGAGTCACTGCCGTTCAAGATCATATTCCACACTTTGTGCAAGATCCATTTGTAAATTCTATGCCTGTGAGAATTTTAAATCGTTATTCTTTATCTCACAGTATCTGTTCGTATTCTCTCAACTGGGGCGACGGACCCAAAGAAGAATATGCAAAAGCTCTAAAAGACGATCTTCCGTATATCACTCGGATCGCGGAAGGTTTCGATTCCGAATCACGGGATTCTCTCAAAACTCTCGATAAATTGGGTTGTTTAGGAGAACATACGGTCTTAGTGCACGGAGTCGTGTTGTCGGAATCGGATATCGTGTTGATCGCCAAAAAAAAAGCGAATCTTGTCTGGTGTCCGGAGGCAAATCTATTTTTATACGAAAGAACGACGGATATACGGGATCTTATCAAACACCGAATCAACGTATGTCTTGGAACCGATTCCAGTTTATGCGGTTCACTCAATCTATTGGAAGAAATTCGTTCTGCTCGAAAGTTTTATCAGAATGAATACGGGGAAGATCTTTCTCCAAAAACTCTTTTTGAAATGGTAACCACCAATCCTGCAAAAGCATTCCGAATCGAAAAAGAGCTAGGAAATATAGAAACCGGTAAAAAAGCCGATTTGGTGATAATGACCCGGAATTCCGAAGATCCTTATGTCAATCTTTGTGAATCGGACTTAAACAGCATTCGACTCGTTCTCAGAGACGGCGCTCCCGTTTATGGAGATCTAAGTTTAGAATCTTTTTTTGAAGAATCAGGAGCGATGGTGGAAAAAATTCGTATCGGCGAAGCCGATAAATATATGATTGGATCTCCCGGAAATCTCCTGGAATCGCTTGGCATCTCCCTTGGCTATAAAAAGGATTTGGCATTTTTCCCCGCACAGAAAGAATTTGATAACTTTGAGTAGGTAATCCATTTGGCCGGTCCGATCATCAGAAATTATAAAGGCGGCTCCATCATTTATTTTGAAAAAGATAAAGCCGAGGATATCTATGTCCTGAGAAACGGGCGTGTGATCCTGACGTTCCCGGCGGTGGATACGGGACAAGAAGTCAAAGAAGATGTTCGTATTGGAGAATTTTTCGGGGTCAAATCCGCACTTGGAAAATATCCTCGGGAAGAGACCGCTCAAGTAATCGGAAGCGCGACCGTTTTGGTATTTAAGCCAAATGAGTTTGAACAGTTCGTGGCCGAAAAAACGCACCTCATTTTAAAAATGATGAAAGTTTTTTCCAGCCAACTCAGACAAGTACACAAAAAATTAAAAGAAATTTTGGGACAATCCGACACAAGAAATCCGTCCTTCGAACTGATGAACGTCGCGGAAGTTTTTTACAAAAACAGCAATCTTCCTCACGCAGTGTATGCGTTCGAAAAATATTTACAGAATTATCCGGGAACGGCATATACCGGACGCGCTACCGAGCTCTTGGAACTCGCGAGAAGAGGAAGTCCATTTCCTTTAAACATGCCTCCTTTGGTCTACGAAGGAAGTAGCAGCAGAGTGAGTCCGGAAACTCTTCAAAACATCATGAAACCCGCTGTTGAAAAATCATCGATTACCCAAGGAGTGGACAGTTCCATCACTTCGCTTTACAACAGAGCGCATACCTTGGTCAATGTCGGCAAACATACCGATGCGATGGTGATCTACAAAGATCTTCTCAACCGAACCGACTTTAAGTTCGACTCGGAGAAGAAGCTCGTGGAAAATTCCCTATTTCAATTGGGGGTTTGTCTTCTCAAAGCAAACGAGCTAGACGGAGCCAATTCCTCATTTTCAACTTATATTAAAAAACATCCTTCGGGCGAATCGATCAAAGAATCGCTTTTTCACCTGGCGGAAATCGCGGAGCTTCAAGGGGATCGTCAAAGAGCAAGAATGCTCTACGGAAAAGTTGCGCTCTTGCCTCCTGAAAAAGACAGCATTTCCCAAAGGTCTAGAGTGAAAGCAAAGGAGATGAGTACCTAATGGATCTGATGCTCGAATCCATGTTTTCCAAGTTTGGTAAGACTTACGAACCGAACCAAATCATCTTCTGTGAAAACGAACCCGGCAACGACTTTTATCTGATCCAAACCGGAAAGGTAAAAATCGTCAAAACCGTACCAAACCCGACAAAAAAAGAAGACTATCTGATCAAAACACTGGATATTCTCGAACAAGGCGACATCTTCGGAGAGATGGCGATTCTCGAAGAACAACCGAGATCCGCGACTGCGATCGCAATTTCCGAAGTAAAGGTCCTCAATTTCAACCGCGCAAACTTCGAACTTTTGATGACAAAAAATCCGATGTTGGCCCTGAAAATTCTTACCATCTTTTCGGTCCGTATCAACGACGCCAAAAGAAGACTCCTGATTCTTCTCATGGACGATATCCAAGGAAAAGTCGCCGACGTTTTCCTGATGCTCTACGAAAAGATGCATGCCCATTCCGATTTTAAGGAGATTGTCCTCAACGTGTCGCAACACGACGTTGCGGAATGGTGTGCGCAACCGGTGGGTGAAGTTCAGAAAGTTCTCAATACTCTTTCCAAGAGCGGCAAAATAGAACTCTATGAGGACAAAATTGTTATACACAATATCGCCGACTTTCAGAGAATAGTCTCACAAAAACGGAAACCGAATTCTTAAAATGCTCCCGTAGCTCAGGTGGACAGAGCAGAAGTTTCCTAAACTTTTGGTCGGAGGTTCGAATCCTCTCGGGGGCACCAACCCCAACACTCCAATGCAACACCCAGATTCCATTCTTTCCCTTCTCAAAAAATCCGAAGATTTCTTAAAAAAAAAAGAGATCGCCAGCGCGAGACTCGACGCGGAAATTTTACTCGCCGATCTTCTTGGTCTTCAGAGAGTCAAACTCTACGTCAACTTTGAAAAACTGTTAAACGAAACCGAAAAAAACGCTTACAGAGATCGAATCGTAGATCGTTCCAAAAACAAACCGACCGCTTATATCACCGGTCAGAAATCGTTTTACAATTCCGTGTTTTATGTAAACGAAAATGTTCTCATTCCAAGACCGGAAACGGAAGAACTCGTGGAAAAAATTCTATCCGAGTTCAAAGAGGATACCGGAGAAAAAAGCGTATTGGATCTCTGTACCGGAAGCGGGTGTATCGGAATCAGTCTGCAATTGGCGCGCAAAAATTGGAAAACCACGTTGAGCGATATCTCGAAAGAGGCGCTCGAAATCGCGAAAAAAAACGCCGCCCAAATCCTGGAAGAAACAAATTCCATTCAATTTTTGGAAAGTGATTTATTTTCGTCGATTCCGACCGAGCTCAAGTTCGACCTCATCGCGACCAATCCGCCTTACATTCCCCTAACGGATAAAGAGGGAATGATGAAAGACGTGGTCGATTACGAACCGCACCTTGCTTTGTTTCTTGAAAATCCGAAAGAATTCTTATCTCAATTAATCGCCGACGCACATTCTCGTTTGAAAGAAGATGGAAAATTCTACATGGAAACTCTGCCTGCTCTGGCAAACGATCTCGTTTTAGAATCTCTGACAAAAGGCTGGAGGAAAGGGAAAGTGGAAAAGGACCTTTCGGCAAAAAATCGTTTTATCGTTCTGACAAAGTAAAACGAAAATTTTTTAGATACAATAAAATCACGTCGTAATCCCCGTTTGATCTGTGGGAGTTCCTACATCGTCAAAACTTGTCGAAAAAGCGGTCTGCGAAATGTATGAGTTCCCACATCTTCCGCGTATCGGAAGAAAAACAGATTCTTAAACCTTTAAAACAAGGGTCTCCCAAAACGAAAAAACCGAGCTTTTAAACTCGGTTTTTGAAAAAATCAAAGCAAAATAAACCCTCAAACGGATTCGACTCAAGACGAATCCGTTTTTCAAAGAAAAAATTAGATCGCCGAACTTCCTCTTTCTCCGGTTCTGATACGGATCACGTCTTCGAGAGGAGTGATAAAAATCTTTCCGTCTCCGATTTTTCCATCTCCGGTTTTTGCCGCTTTCAAGATCGCATCCACGGTGGGTTTTACGAATTCGTCGTTTACGGCGATTTCAAGACGAACCTTTCTCAAAAGGTTCACCTGATATTCGTGACCGCGAAAAACCTCGGTTTTTCCCTTTTGCTGTCCGTAACCTTGGACATCGCTTACGGTCAGTCTGTAGATCTCATTTTTAGTCAATTCCGCCTTAACCTCTTCAAGTTTATGCGGCTGAATGATAGCAACGATTAATTTCATACAATCTCCTTATTAAAATTCTTCAGTAACTTATAAATTAAAGTTCGTAACCTTTTTCACCGTGGATCTCGGAATCCAGACCGGCGATTTCTTTCTCTTCGGAAATACGGAATCCGATAGTTTTATCGATTAGGAACACAAGGATCACGGAAACGATAAAAGAATAAGCCCCGGTAGCGACAACGCTGATTACCTGAACCAGAATTTGATCTCCTCTGGTAGCGACTCCAGCTCCGAGAGAAAGAGCGAACACACCGGTAAGAATCGCGCCTAACGCACCGCCCACGCCGTGAATCCCGAACGCGTCTAAGCTATCGTCGTATCCCAGTTTACCTTTCAACAAGATTGCGAGATAACATACAGGACTTACGAGAAATCCCATGATCAAAGCTCCTTGCACTCCTACAAAACCCGATGCGGGAGTGATTACCACCAGACCGGCAACGATTCCGGAAGCCGCTCCAAGAGCCGTAGCTTTTTTAGTATGAATGTATTCGATCACCAACCAAGCCACACCGGCAGCCGCAGGTGCGATCAAAGTCACTAAAAAAGCTCTCGCTGCAAGTCCATTGACCGCAAGACCGGATCCTGCGTTAAAACCGAACCAACCAAACCAAAGCAGCCCCGCACCGATCAAAGTGTAAGTAAGATTGTTCGGAGCAATAAGAGCGGGACCGCCACCCTTTCTTTTTCCAAGAACGATGGCCGCTGCAAGTCCCGCGATCCCGGAAATCAAGTGAACCACAGTTCCTCCCGCGAAATCCAAAGCGCTCATCTTAAACAACCAACCGTCAGCTGCCCAAACCCAGTGTGCAACGGGATCGTAAACGAATGTGGACCAGAGGAGGATAAAAACTACGTATCCGCCAAATTTTACTCTCTCTGCGATCGCTCCTGAAATCAGCGCGGGGGTAATCAAAGCAAACATACCTTGAAAGAGAAAGTGAACGTATTTTGGAATCGTTAATTCTAAAGTATTCTCATCAATTCCATTGAGGAAAGCAAGGTCAAAGTTACCGAAATACGGATTCGTTCCGGAAAACGCAAAGCTATATCCAAAGACGGTCCACTGAATGGTTAGTACCAGGATCGCAACAAAGCTGTGCATCATGGTAGAGAGTACGTTTTTAGATCTAACAAGACCGCCATAAAACAGGGCAAGGCCGGGAATCATAAAAAACACAAACGCAGATGCAACAAGCATCCAAACCGTGTCTCCTTTATCGGCGACAGGCGTCGGCGCCGCCGCAGGAGCAGTTGCTTCTTGTCCGAATAGGACAATTGGAAGAAGCAGAGTGAGTAATAAGAGTATTCTCTTGGTCCAATTCATAGTCATTCTCATCCCAAATCAATTTGTTTATCTTACTGCAAGATTGGTACCAGTTTACGAATTATTTAAGAATTCTCAAAAAGATGGAAAGGATCGCAAAAAACTTCCACTTTCCGCGATTCTTGAATCTATAAACGAAAATTAAGGATGAATTGAATTCCGACTGAAAAAGAAGCGTAACGTTCGATCTAAAAAGTACCCCATTCTGCCTAAAAAATAGGCAAAAATCAATTTTTTGCTCTTTCTATACGATAGTTGCCCAGAAAAACTAAAAACTGCTTCTATTCTAAAGAGAAGCAAATTCCTAACTTCCAAAAACCTTCGAGAGATCCGCCGGATGTATTGGATGAGGGCGGAGCAGAAGACTCCAATCTCACCATTGGATTGTAATCGAAAATCAAATGAGAAGAAGTCGACTTCGTCAATAGAGGATGAAAAAAATACGCGTCAAAAATATTGGCCGCATAGACAAGAATTGCAAAACCGATCGATAACTGAAGATTCTGATAATTTTGACTTACTCTTTCTCTCTGATCTTCAAACGGCTTACTGTAAAGATAAAGTGTGATCGGATCGCCAAATGTAGGCACCGGTAAAAAAGTTTCATAAGGATTGTTTATATGATTCAGATCCTTTACAGACTTTCTATAGATCTGATTTTCTCGATGGATCCAATAAAGAGCACTAACAAACAGAGAAGAAAAAACAATAGCGGGAACTTTTCGCTCATCCGTCCATTGACCCCATCCCGGAAGCACCGCGGATCTTCGAGTGACGTCCCAAGGGTTCATTCCCTTTTGTTGAATCCGAGAAAGACGTTCCTGCTCTTTTTGATTGGTATTCGCCTTTTTTACTTCTTCTTCTGATCGGGATTGTTTTTCTTTTTCTTCTTTATTTTTTTGAACGAGTTGTTCTTCGATTTTTTTCTGATCTTCTTTCTCTTTTTTCTTTTGCTCTTGTATTAAGAGCTTTGCCTCTTCCTCTTTTTTAATTTTTTGCGCTTCTTCTTGACTGACATTTTTGTAGACGACTTTTAAAACTCGAACTTTTGAAATTTCCTGAAGTTTGCCATCTTCGGTTTTGATCGTTACGCTCTGCGCGTTTTGAGAGGAGATTTTTCCTTTAAGAATGGATCCGTCTTTGAAAATGATAGTTTCGCCAAAAAGAAAGGAAGGCAATAAGAAGAGAAAAAAATAGAAATAATTTTTTGAAAACATCTCAATACCAAAGGAATTAAATAATTATTTGCTCAAACTGTAATTTGAAAGCAATTTTTTCTACATTCTAAAAATTCCATATCGTGGGACCTCGAGCTTTTTAGAATGATCGGCGTAAAGAGTCACTCCTAAGATATCGCGAGTTTTCGCTGGATCAATCACTCCGTCGTCCCAAAGTCTTGCAGAAGAATAGACACAAGAAGAACGACTTTCATAATCATCCAAGATCGGTTTTCGGAAATCAAACTGCTCGTTCTCGGACATTTTCTTTCCTTCTTTTTCGAGTTGTTCCATCTTTACCGTCAGAAGCACGTTAGCCGCTTGTTCACCTCCCATCACTGAAATTCTCGAATTAGGCCACATCCATAAAAATCTAGGATTAAAAGCACGACCGCACATTCCGTAATTTCCCGCTCCGTAAGAACCGCCGATCACGATCGAATACTTTGGCACGATCGAAGTTGATACCGCGTTTACCATCTTTGCACCGTCTTTTGCGATCCCGGAGTTCTCATATTTCTTACCCACCATAAACCCTGTGATGTTTTGTAAAAACAGAAGAGGAACACTTCTCTGATTGCAAAGTTCGATAAAGTGAGAAGCCTTGAGAGCGCTTTCACTAAACAACACACCATTGTTTGCGATGATTCCCACCATCTTGCCGTAGATCTTTGCAAATCCGGTGACAAGAGTGGTTCCGTAATACTTTTTGAATTCTTGAAATCGAGACCCATCTACAACCCTCGCGATGATCTCTCGAACATCGTAACTTTTGCGGATATCCTTTTGAATGATTCCGTAAATTTCTTCGGAAGGATACAAAGGTTCTTCCCAACTGATTCCGGATCCTTTTGAAACGTCTCCGGCAAGATGTAGAGTGCTTACTATGTTTCTCGTGATCTCGATCGCGTGTGCGTCGTCTTCCGCGTAATGATCCGTAACACCGGATATCGTACTGTGAACAAAGGCTCCGCCCAATTCTTCCGGCGTGACGATTTCTCCCGTCGCCGCCTTTACCAAAGGAGGACCACCCAAAAAGATGGTTCCGTTTCCTTTTACGATTACGGATTCGTCGGACATGGCCGGAATATATGCCCCGCCCGCGGTACAACTTCCCATTACGACCGAAATTTGCGGAATTTTGAGAGCGGAAAGATTTGCTTGATTGTAAAAAATCTTTCCGAAATGATCCTTATCCGGAAAAACCTCGTCTTGCATCGGCAAAAAGGCTCCTCCGGAATCCACGAGATAAATACAAGGCAGAGAGTTCTGCAGAGCGATCTCTTGCGCTCGGATATGTTTTTTTACCGTGAGAGGATAGTAAGTCCCACCCTTTACCGTGGCGTCGTTTGCAACGATCATACAATCGACTCCGGAAATTCTTCCGATACCGGTCAAAATTCCCGCGGAAGGAACCGAATCCGGATACACACCTTCTGCCGCGAAAGGAGAAAGTTCCAGAAACGAAGTTCCCGGATCGATCAACGCCGAAATTCGTTCCCTCGCGGTAAACTTTCCTCTTCCTTTATGACGTTGGATCGCCTTTTCACCGCCGCCTAACTCGATCTTACGAATCAGACCACGCATCGATTCTACTTTTTGTTTTAGATCTTCAAAATTCTCTTTATACTCCGACGAGGACGTACGTATTTTGGATTCTATAATTTCCATAGAGAACCCTCCGGATTTTATTTTTTTACTTTAGATTCGTACAGAATACGGATGAGTTCCGTTTCAGATAACGTAAGTTCCCGATTTCTTCTCGCCATAATTTTCCGGGCGTCTCTCAAAAATAAATCGAGAATATACGGTTGCCCCGATTCTACCCAGGTAAACGGAGGAACATATCCGCTCACGCGGGGAGACACCACGTTACATCCGAAATCAACGACCGTACCGGTGTTCAACATAACTCCGATTGCGATCTTAGAATAATCGGCGATCACCGAACCGAACTTGATCGAACCGGTGATGCAGTCGTCATTCTCCTCTCTGATCTTTACGACTCCGTAGTTGTTTTTCAAATCGGATGTTGTGGCTAACGCTCCGATATTTACCCAACTTCCCACGATCGAATGTCCCAAAAAACCCTCGTGGTGTTTGTTTGTAAAATCTCCTATGACGGAGGTTCCGACCTCACCACCGATTCTGCAAGTGGCTCCGATCGTGGTAGCGCCGGTAATTCTTGCGTTGTCGATTTGAGAATTCGGTCCGATATAAACCGGCCCTTCTATAAAAGAAAAAGAAGTGATCTTCACATCCTTGTCCACGATGACCGGCCCTGAGGTTGTATCAAATACGACTCCGGGATATACCGTTGCGGAAGGATGGACGTGCAGGTGTTTGGATTTACCCACCACATGAAAGTGATTGGATTTTACCTTTAACTTTCGAATCCATTTTTGAACCTCGCGGCTCAACTCCAAATCGGACTCGATGTTCTTCGCGGTTCCGTTGATCAGATTCCAAGGAAGACAGGATTCAGGAGTTAAAACCAGATCTACATCCTTTTTGTCATAGGCGTAGAATTTCGGATTTCGTTCTAAGAACGCTTGTTGAAACGCGGGATTGGAATGAGAATAGAATACCGTTGCATCAGGATACGATTCCCTGGTTCTTTGAATCGTATTGAGAATCCCGCTCCGAATCTCCGCAAAAGATCGGATTCTTGTAAGAGATCGCAAACCCGCCGGAACTTCTCTTTCATCGATGAGAATTCTTTGGATCTTCGGCATGACGTTACTCTACGGTTACGGACTTAGCAAGGTTTCTCGGTTGATCCGGAGGACATCCCCTTGAGATCGCGGAATAATACGCGAGCAATTGAAGAGGAATCACGTTGAGAATCGGGCTTAGAATTTCGGAACATTCCGGAATTTCAAAACAATAATCCGAAAGAGCCTTTGCTTCGGTATCACCTTCGGTTACGATCGAAATGATAATCCCCTTTCTTGCTTTGATTTCCTGAATGTTGGAAACCATTTTCGTATAAATTTCGGATTTAGGAGCGATACAAACAACCGGAACCTCGTTTGTGATCAACGCGATCGGTCCGTGTTTAAACTCTCCGCCCGCATAACCGGATGCGTGGATATAGGAAATCTCTTTTAATTTCAGAGCGCCCTCCATCGCGATCGGATGATTGTAAGTTCTTCCTAAAAAGATAAAATCTTTCGCGGAAGTAAAATGAGAGGACATCTCTTCGATCTTGGAAGCTTGTGCGAGAATGCGGTCTATCTTTGCGGGAAGAAGACGAATCTCTTCGATCAAAGATTTTTTTTCGTCTTCGCTGATCAGCCATTTCAAATTGGCCATATAAATGGAGAATAAAAGAAGATTCAACACTTGAGCGGTAAACGCTTTCGTACTCGCGACTCCGATCTCCGGACCCGCGTCCGTTCTGATATAAGAATCGGATTCTCTCGCGATCGTGGAATTTACGTTGTTCACAAGAGAGATCACTTTGATAAATTTCGCTTTCGCTTCGTGAATGGAAGCTAACGTGTCCGCGGTTTCACCGGACTGGGAAATCCCCATGATGAGAGTATCCCCTTCCACCACCGGATTTCTATAACGGAACTCGGAAGAAGCTTCTGTATCCGTTTGAATCTTTGCAAAATTTTCGAGATAGTGTTTGCCGATCATTCCCGCGTAATAACTCGTTCCCGCGGCTTGGATGATGATACGATTGACTCTCGAAAGAACGTCCTTGTTCATTTTGATTTCGGGAAAAACAATTTCACCGTTATCTAAGATACGTTCTTGAATGATCTTTCTAAAAATTCCAGCTTGTTCGTGAATTTCTTTGATCATGTAGTGCGGATATCCGCCCTTATCCAAGTCTTCCCAGCGAAGTTCCTGCTTTTTAAAAACGGGAATGATTTCATTTCCGGAAAAATCAAAAAGCTTGAATTCGGTCTTGGAAAAGTAACCCCATTCTCCGGAGTTCACATAATAAACTTCTTCGCAATTCCGGGTCAGAGGGGAAATATCGGAAGCTAAAAAATATTCGTCCTTTCCTTTTCCGATCAAAAGCGGAGCTCCGTCCTGACCAAAATAAACACGATTCGGCTCCGTTTCAAAAACGGCTGAAATCGCCCATTTCCCGTGAATTCTGCCAAAAAGTTCGAGAAAAGATTCCCGATTGGATTTACCGCTTTTTTTGCTTTCCTCAAGCAAATGGGGAAGAACTTCCGTATCCGTCAAACTTTGGAACACGTGTCCTTTCTTTTTGAGCTCGTTTTTGAGCTCGAGATAATTTTCGATGATACCGTTATGCACAACCGCAACGGTGGAATTTGTATCCGTATGCGGATGGGCGTTGATTTGATTTGGTTCCCCGTGAGTCGCCCAACGGGTATGACCGATCCCCACAGTTCCTGGGGCTGGAAATTCTCGAAGATGAGCTTCGAGATCCTTGATTTTTCCTTTCGCTTTTCGAACTAAGATATCCCCCTGATCCAAGACCGCAATCCCGGCAGAATCATACCCTCTGTATTCGAGGCAGATCAGCCCTACTACAAGAACCGATTCTGCATTTTTACTACCGGCATAACCGACAATTCCACACATATCAGGCATTCTCCATGAGGCTTCCCGCACGGTCGAGCAGAGAATTCAGGTCTTTTTTGGTCCGAGCCTCGCCGATCACTCGAATGATCGGCTCCGTATTGGAGGGTCGAATGTGAATCCAAGAATCTTCCGAGGCCAAACGAAGACCGTCCAAAGTCTCCTCGGAGAAGTTGGAAAATTCCCCCTGGAACTTGGAGTAAATGTCCTGAAGATTTTTTCCCGCAATTTTAAAACTGGTTTTCTGCATATGAACCGCGGGCAACGCTTCTAAGATAGAATCGATCTTCTTTCCGGTCGCAGCCATCACGTTTAAGATATGAGCGATCCCGGATAAGGAATCTCTTCCAAAGGAGGCGATCGCCGGGTCGATGACTCCACCGTTTCCTTCTCCGCCAAAGATCGATTTCTGTCTCAACATTTCGGAGACGACGTTTGCTTCTCCGACCTTAGAACGAAAAACAGGAACACCGTAGTTCGCAGCCACAAATTCGTTGATAAAGCTCGTGGATAAGTTCACGATCATACTCGACTTCTTGGGAAATTTACCCAAGGCCAAAGAAAGAAAGCTAAGAGGAAGCGTATATTCTTCGGAAATCGCTCCTTTTTTGGGAGTCAGAACTACAAGACGATCCGCGTCCGGGTCCAAAGCAAAACCGATATCCGCGCCGGAAGACTTCATCTTGCGAGAAGTTTGTTTGAGAGCCTCGGGGGTCGGTTCCGGAGGTCTCGGAAAGGTTCCGTCCGGGCTACAGTGCAAAAGAATGGGCTTGCATCCCAAACGTTCCAGAAGTTCCGGAACTAAAGAACTTCCGGCTCCGTTGACAGCATCCACGAGAACCTTGTATTTTTTTTTGCGGATCGCGGCAACGTTGACTCGTTTGAGTACGGATTCGATATGTCGTTCGCACCACTCCTTTCCGGAAACGATCTTGGAGGAAGGTTTGTATTGAATCGGTCGATAAGAATGATTTCGAATCGTTTCTAAGATTTGTTCTAAATCCGCAGCCCCGGTAAAAAATCCGCCCGGACCCACAAACTTAAACGCGTTCCATACGATCGGATTGTGGGAGGCGCTGATCATGATTCCCCCACCGGCTTTGGAAAGATTGACCACTGCTTTTACGGTGGGAGTCGGAACAATACCGAGTTGTAGGATGTCCTTCCCCATTCCCTGCATCAAACCGAGTGCGATATTTTCGATATAAGGGCCGGATGGGCGGGAATCTCTCCCGATTACGATCTTTGCCCCCTCGATCCAGGTGCCAAAAGCTCGGAGAGAATCAAAAATGACTTCGGGAGAAAGCCCGGTAGGTATGATTCCTCGAATCCCGGAAACAGAAACCATCAGGTCAGGATGATTGAATACGGGGCTTTGAGTATTCATAGAAGTTGGAATTTAAATCTGGAAGAAAAGAATTGGGCGATGACAGGATCGAACTGCCGACATCCTGCTTGTAAGGCAGGCGCTCTACCAGCTGAGCTAATCGCCCTTTATGATTCCGTTTTTAAGCTGTTGCAGATACCGCATTCAGGCGTTTCGCCATTCTGCTTTTTTTTCTATCTGCGTTTTTGAAATGAATCAGATTCGTTTTTGCGGCTTTGTCCAAAAGCGAGGTATACTCTACAAATAGAGCTTTCGCGCCGTTTTGGTCTTTTTCTTTGATGGCTTTCAGAACTTTTTTAGCCTGCGTTCTGAGCCTGGACCTGTTTTGAGAATTTGCCGCATTTCTGCGTTTTGTTCTCCGAATGTCCTTTTTTGAAGACTTGATATTAGCCAAGGCTTACACTTCCTATCGAATAAGTGATTCCAGGTTTTCCGTACCCTCCCCCCTGTCAAATGAATTCTTTTAAAATTCCGTACTTCCAAGATCATTTTAGAATCCACCGAAGGATCTCGAGAACCGAAATGAAATAGAGGTATAAAAATGATACAAAATCGTTTTGGAAAGATTTTTCTAACCATACCTTTGGATTCTGACTTTTTTTCCCGTCTTCAAGAAGAGAACATCGATCTTTCCGGACTTGCAGAACTGGGGATCCATCTGATGCAGAGTTTCGAAGATACGGGAAAGTGTTTTTTGCAGATCGACAGAGAAAAGGTTTCCACCTCATTTATAATTCAGGAAACTTCTTATGTACAAATTTATCGTTACTGCTTGAATCGCTCTCGTCCGGTGTATACGGTGATGGAAGAAATTCTTCAAAATACATATCTGGAGTTCTTTCTATGCTGAAACGAACCGAATACATCGTAGTCGATTCCATCTCCTCCGTGGATCCGAACGCTCTTTCCCTCCATCAGCTGGATCAGAAATTTATAGACAAACAGGGAAACCGTTTCGGACTCCGATTTAACCGAAATACCCACAGAGCAGAACTTGTAAGAATCACACTCGAATCCCCCGACAAGGGAGCAACTCAGATTCACAAACACAAACCGACCGCGTCTCCTACTGCAAAAAAGCCGACCGCTTCAAAACCCGGAACGCCTTCTCCTGGGATGGGAAAAGTAAATCTGCATGAAATCATAAATAAAGCACAGCTCCAGCAACCACCTTCCTCTGTAAAAATTCCCAAACCGCAGGAAACGATTCAAAACAAAAACACCGGAGCGATCCAACAAAGTTTCTTTCAAGAACCGGCCTGGGATCAAAAATCCAAAGACAGCTCTACATTTGATCTGGGAAGAGTGGATCTGAACATCATAGAACATTCCACGCCTTCCTCTTCTTCCTACAGAGATTCGATCGATATTCCCTTGAAAACGGAGTATGGTGGAAATTCCTCTTTTGGAGAGGGAAATATCATCGAAAAAAGAATCTCCGAACTGGGAAAGATCAAGGAACGAATCCATTCCGTTTTGAACAATCTCCAAAATTCCAAAATTTTCGAAGTCACCGGAGATCCGTCCGAAAATAAGAATCTCATCGGAAACTTAAATAGGGAATTCGATCTGGAATTTTTCCAAAAGCTGGACAAAATTCTGAACTATCACAAAGAACTGACCACGTATCCGAGATCGGTGAACTATTACACCGCGAAATACGAATCTTCTCGTAAACAGCTTCTTCAATCCAAAACATTGGACAGTGAAAAACTCAAATTGGTCACAACTTGGGAAATGCAGGAGATGATGTTAAGTCTCATTCAAAAACTAAAAAAAATGGTTTTGAATACTCTGAACGTCCTAAATACCAAAAACGACAATCATATCAAACAACTTCCTTACAATCAGCAGCAGATGTTTCGGGACGCCCGAACCGCGCTTTTGTATTGTTCCGAAGATATATCTTCTTTGCTTATCTCTCTGGAAAGATGGGTCGATACTGAATAGGAGAAATCTCCTATGGAACCCTTACAAAGCAGCGAAATCAACGCCGTCTTAGAAAAACTAAGAACGGAATATTCTGAAAATTCCAAAAAAAATCCGAAGGCTTTTGATCTGAAAGCTTTCGAATCCAGATTGATGATGATTCTCCAGCAAAAAGGAAATCTGACCCAGTTCTTAAAAGAAGAAATCCAATTTTTGGAAACCCTGAAAGCCAAACACAAGGAATTGGAAGATAAAAAACAGGCCGCCAAAGGGGACACGATCAATAAGATCATCGAAGAACAGGAAGCCAGACTCAAAAAATACCAGAGAATCGACTTTCATCCCCTTGCAAAACCGGAGATCCGTTATTTTTACGGAGCCATTCTTTCCTTTGCTGAAACCGAATTGCCCGCGCTCATTTATGTTTTTAAAGGAACTCCCGAATATTCCATATTTAAGGATACGATCACCATCATCGAGAGAATGGGAATCAGCAGAAGAGGAATGCCTTCCATTCGAATCAACGAACATGTCAAAGCGCTTTTAGACGCGAATGGAAATCAGAGCGCGATGGAAAAAGACGGACAGAATATTTTGAAAGAAGTCTGCATCGCTCTCAAAGGAATCATCACCTCTGTAAAAGAATGCGTGGATAAAAAACGGGTTTCGGAAACACTCTCCATCAAAATCGACGAGAAAGAATTTCCCAAAGCAGTTGAATCGTATCAGAATTTGGTTTTCGGGATCGCTCTTGAAAAAATAATTGTACGGGCCGAGGCGATTATCCGGGACTTCCGGATGGCAGAAATCACCGGTCTGGGGTAAATATGAAAGTTTCCATTGTCATTCCTTGTTATAACGAAAAAAATACGATTCGTAACATTTTGGAAACCGTCAAAAAAGTTCCGATCAAAAATAAGGAAATCATTCTTGTGGACGATTGTTCCAAAGACGGAACAAGAGATCTTCTCCAAACCCCTGCGCTCAAAAAACTGGCGGACCAAATCATCTTTCACGAAGTAAATCAGGGCAAAGGGGCCGCATTACGTACCGGTTTCAAAGCGGCAAAAGGAGACATCGTAATCGTCCAAGACGCGGACCTCGAATATGATCCGTTTGAAATTCCCGAAGTTATCGATCCGATCTACAAAGGAAAAGCGGACGTGGTTTTCGGAAGCCGTTTCTTGAGCGGACGTCCTCATCGAGTTGTCTACTACTGGCATCGTCTTGGAAACATGATACTCACAACACTTTCCAATATGTTTACCAATATCAATCTCACGGATATGGAAACGTGTTATAAGGCGTTTCGAAGAGAGATCATTCAATCCGTCGAGATCAAAGAAAATCGTTTCGGATTCGAACCTGAAATCACCGCAAAGATATCTAAGATTCCTGATATTCGCATCTTTGAGGTCGGAATTTCGTATTACGGAAGAACTTACGCCGAGGGAAAAAAAATCGGTTGGAAGGACGGATTTCGCGCAATCTATTGCATTTTGCGATACAACTTGTTTTCGTAATACATTCTATTTTTTGAATTTACAAAGAGAGATCAAAGGCCGCTTTTAAGAGTGGCTTTTTTGTTTAGAATTTGATCGGTTAAGAAAATTCATAAGGATGTATTTCTGATCATAAAATGCATTTTGAAATGAATACAAATTATAAAGATTGTTTTTTTAAAAATTCCGAAAAACCAATCTACAGGAAATCGTAAAGAGCGTCTCGTTTTGATTGTAAATCTATAAATCTCGGTGCGAATAATATATGTTTGATTTGATCAGTTTTATTTACATCCTAAAGGCTGTTACGATCGTACAATTGGGTTTTCTAATTTTAAACTTTTTAGTTAGAGTTAGGATTACATATCAGACCTTCTTAGGGAGTCTGTTCCTTTTAAGTTTAATCGCTTATTTTATATGTCCAATGTTAAGCCATACCGAAGTGAATTTTGTTCTATTTTTGTTTATTCATTTCGGCTGTTTTTCAGTTTCTATTTTATTTTATCTTTTTGTCTCCAGTCTGTTTATGGACCGATTTAAATTAAAAATTTGGCATGGAGCTCTGTTTATTTTTATCAATTTGTTTTGTTTCTATATTTTTATTCTCTCAGATCTAAGAAATGAAACTTCCATTCTATCTCAGATTCTTTTCAGCGCACCGCAGTTGATTTATTTAGGACTGATTCTTTTTACTTTAGGAAGCGTTTTAAAGGATAAAAATATAGATCTTATGGAATCCAGAAGGGAATTCCGGAGTATTTTCGTTTCGATCACTGGAATATACGCCATATTCGTAGTTCTACTCGAAGTGATTATCAAGAGTTCCAATTATTCAATCGAATTAGATTTTTTAAATTCGCTTTTCATTTTCATCCTTGTATTCTTTTTTTCGTATCGACTGTTTACATTTAGAGAGAACACCTTCCTGGTTTCCGAGGCAAAAGAAGAAGAACCGATAGATGAAAGTCTACTCAAGAAACTGAATGCTTTGTTAAACAATGAAAAAATCTATCTAAAAGAGAATTTAACAATTTTAAAACTTGCACGACAATTGAATGCACAAGAAAAGAGGGTTAGAAGATTGATCAACCAAGGTCTTGGATACAAAAACTTTAACGAGTTCTTGAATCATTATAGAATTCAAGAAGCAAAAGCAATCTTAGCCGACTCGACAAAAGGCGATTTACAAGTCTTACGAATTGCAATGGATCTAGGTTACGGTTCTCTTGCTCCTTTTAATCGTGCGTTCAGAGAAATTGTCGGAATGACTCCTTCCGACTTCAGGAAACAGAACCTATCTCAAAATGCCAAATGAGAATCCTAAATCCATCCGTTTCACGAAGGTATCAAAAAGTCCAAAAAGATAAATTGAACTTTTCTAATTCACCTGACTTCTCTAATATCTCGGTTTTTAATTCAATTCGATCCTATTTCCACTTCTTCCTGAATAATCTGTGATTCTCTTTCCGTTATCTTTTTATATGTTTCTTCGTAATCGGGATGAATCGTTCCGAATATTTCATCCCAAATCGTAAAATAAAGTCCGAAATTATACCGAAAGTATTGGTGATGCATATCATGATTGGTATTCGTATTGATATACTTCAAAATTCGATTGGTCAAAAGCCAGCTCGGGAACATTTCATAACCGCTGTGCCCCAAGACGTTTCTGATGATCTGAAACGTCATAAAAATCAAAAGAGCAAACGTATGAACCGGAAATAAGGATACCACAATCGGCATGATCATTCCATGAATGAGAGCCTCCCAGGGACTAAACGAATACGCGGTCCAAGGAGAAGGTGTGATCGATTCATGATGAATTTTATGAAACGCTTTAAAGAACAAACGCGTATGCATCAAACGATGAGTCCAATAAAAATAAAAATCTTGGATTACTAAAATTAGAAATATGCTCAAAAGAAAATAATCCCAGCCGTAGTCTTCGATTCTATCATAGAATTTAAAATATCCGTATTTTCGAAAAACCAAAACGATCAAAGTTATCGTTGTATATACAATGACCGAAGAGACGGAATATAAAAATTCTTTTCGAAACTGAGACGATTTCGCGTTTTTACTTTGAATTTTTCTATGTTGAAAGGGATGTTTCCAAATATACAACGTGATAAATGCGATGCTGGCAAACACGAAGTATCTGAGAAAATCGATCATAAAGATTTTCGGTACATGAGAAATTAACTCGGATACCGTTTGTAACAATTGAGACTGTTCGTTCATGGTTCGTCCTTAAGTCGGTGTTGTTCCTAACTTACGGACAATTAGAGCTTATTTTTTAATTCTCCTCTTATTGAATCCGGCAAAAAATCTATCAAAGCCGGATTCGATCAGCCTTTTCCTGCTGCGCTTTCTTTTTTCGCAAGAAAGCCATAGTGGTAAGGAGGTAAATCAATGGGCATAGTGAATTCAATTTGAAATTTTGCTTTTTTTGCCCAATTGTAAATCTCCTCGGGTTTGGGGCGAATCTCCATTTTAGGACCACGAGGTGTGTTCGGATCATAGTTCCAATGAACAAGACCCGCAAAGCCTCTTGGCTTTAGGATCCTGTACGCTTCTTCAAGAATTGTGATAGGATCGTCATGATGTAACAGATTGAAGATCATAACATAATCTACGGAATCGGAAGTAAGGGAAGTCCCTTGTCCTATAATGTCTTTTTCCGTGGAAATGATTTGATCCAAACCTTCTTGTTTTGCTTTTTCACGCAAGTTTTGGACTAAATCAGTTTCAATTTCAAAAGCAATGATTCGATTCTTACGGTTTCTTGCTAAAGGCAATGTAAACGTTCCGTATCCAGAACCGAATTCCACAATCGTTCCGATATCTTGTAACAATTCCATTCGTTCCAAAATCAGGGACACGTTGAAAAGACTATCCCAATACTCGACTTCTGGCATTCCGCTATCCCTTACTTTCATGACTTTATATAAAAAAGGGAATTGACATTCGTCAATCAAATACTCAAATAAATATTTGAATATTTGAGGAACTATGGAAAATCAGAAATCGAGCCGTGAATTTAAGAATTTTGTCTATTCGATGCTTGCCAAATACGGGAAGGCGATTTCGGATCCAAAACGAATCGAATTGCTCGATCTTTTGCTTCAAGCGGATAAGAATGTGGATCTTTTATCGAAGGAAATTGGAATGAGTGTTGCCTCGACCTCGCATCACCTTCAAATTTTAAAAGAAACACGCCTTGTGACAGACCGCAAAGACGGAAGAAATACTTTCTATCGAATTGAAAAAGCTGGAATTTCTATTTTTGACAACGTCGCTGTCACAGGGAAAAAATTCAGCGCTGAAATTCGAGTTGCAATGGATTCTTTTTTTGATTCCGAACAAGAATTAAACGAACTTGAATATAAAGACTTTTTAAAAAAAGTAGTTTCAAAAGATATCATACTCATCGATGTACGTCCTGAAAATGAATACAATTCAGGTCATGTTCCGGGATCAATTTCAATTCCGTTAAACGAACTCAAATCAAGAATGGAAACTCTTCCTAAACGCAAGAAAATCGTTGCCTACTGCCGAGGTAAATATTGCGTTCTTTCCAAAGAAGCCGTAGAAATTTTAAGAATGAAGGGTTTGAACGCGTATCGGATTCCCCAAGGACCGTTGGAATTCGCAAGCGTTGGTATTGAATTAGTAAAAGCAGGAGTGAATTAGCGAATATCCGGATTCACAACATTCCTTCAAATGCGAACAAAACGAAACAATCTACTTCATAAATCCAGAAGTTTTTTCGGGATAAATTTGAGAAGCTAAGATAAAGATAAAGACGCTGACAGCGATTCCCATAGAAGCGAGAAGAACGTCCTTTCCTACTTTTCGAAACGTTTCCAAATACGGTAAATCCCTATAAGTCATAAAATTCAGAATGATTTCCCGGCCGGCGAGCATTCCCAAAAACACCCAAGTAGTCGACATGGGCATCTTACTCCATTCGTGAAATACGATCAAAATGGTTCCGTATACGATGTCTACAATGGTTGCCGCCTTGGACCATTGTATATCGGATTTTTCGGTGACGATCTCTTGAATCGTTCCGCCGTTTGTATAAAGGATGATCGCTAAAGCGACAACAAGCATCGAGATCGCGAGAATGAATTCTAAGATCGACAATTGTCTCGGAAGATAGATGACAATATTGGCCGCATCCTGACGCAGCCAGGCGATCCAGAGATAAATCGTAGAAAGCCACTGAAACAAAGCCCAGCGTTTTTCACTTCTCGGATCCGGTGCATGATCTTCGGTATACTCTTTCGGGTCGAGTTTGACTAAGATTCCCCAAATCAAAACCGCGACCCCAAAGGCGATCCCGTAACCGAAAAAAGATTTTGTAAGCATCTTTTCGATATTGTTTCCGCCGAACAAACCTAAGATCAAAAACGTGGTGGAAATGGGAGATTTCAATCTCGTAATTACGACTAGGATCAAAGGGGCAAGAAGTTGAATCAGATTGAATTCTTTAGTTTCCGGAAAATTCTCCAAACGTCCGAAATGTATTTGCGAATCGTGAAAGATCCAAGCACCGAGAAAAATAATGACGATCGTCCCGCCTAAAACCGCAACTTTAGGAATCCAATGAACGGTTCGTTTGCTTTCGATAAACGTTCCCACGGTTTGAACCGCATCGTTCCCCGCGACGGAAAAGGCGCTGATAAAAAAAGCGAACCAGCCCAAATAGTAGGAAGGGGATCCGAGTTTATAAGCGCCGATCATCAAAATTCCTGCAATCGCAACGAACAAATAAAATCGAATTTGGTCCCGTGTACTGGGATGTTGAAAATCTATTTCATTCTGTTTCATCGGAAAAAATATCGATCGGCAATCGAGAGCCTAAAAAGATATTAATAAAACCCCGAAACTCCCGTCAAGGGTGTTCCGACGAGATAAGAGATGAGTTTTTAATCCAGATAACGTTTTCCGTATTTGGATTCGATATCCCGGATATCAAAGAGAATAAAAAAATCAATGGTTTTAAAAACATGATCCCAAGCAGGAATCCCGCAAATTTGCGCTCCCACTCGAACGTATCCCTTGATCAAAGCCGGAATTCTTTTTTGAACTATCTTCATGTCCTCTACGATGTAGTTCGGATCAAAACCGGGAATTTCAAAACCCATAAGAGGTGTTACGTCAAATTCCTCTCCTGCAAGCGCGTTCTTTTCCTTTAAAAAAGCATACGCCTCGTTTGCAGATTGAGCGTCGGTATGATGAATGGAGCCGCAACCGAAAAGGTATCTAACGTGATTTTTCTGCATATACATTCCCAATCCTGTCCAGAGCATGGAAATCACCGATCCGTCTCTGTAATCCGGATGCACACAACTTCTCCCAATCTCGGCGGTTTCCGCATCCAAATCGTAGATTTTTGTGATGTTAAATTCTCCATCCGAATAAAAGCCTATATTTTGTTTTGCGACGGATCTGCGAAGAATCCTATAAGTTCCAACAATTTTATCGTCTCTGTTTTTATCGACGACGATCAAATGGTCGCAAAAAAGATCGTATTCGTCTCTGTCTTTGCGAGTTGCCGCCGATTGAGGAAGTCCCTCTCCCAATTCTAAATTAAAAACTTCATAACGAAGCGCGAGAGTTCTTTCTATCTCCAACTGGTTTTCGGCGATCCGAACTTCCAGTTTTCGTTCTATCTTCAGTTTGTTCTCTACGAAACCAGTTCTCATAAGAATCATCCTTTGGTTTTTAGATTGCACTCATCATATTCGTTCTCGTTACGTACAGATTACAGAGGAAATAAATTCCGGTGACTCAATTTCTATAAAATGAGGATCGAATTTTCGATCTAAAATGTAAGAATTCGTAAAGTAAAATTCAAAAAAGATTTGTTTAAATTTTAAAATCGAATTTTCAATCTATTTTTTTCGGAATCGGCCAGTTACTACCTTTATACAGATAAAATCGAATGGGTCTATCACCAAGAATTTTTATAGAATGGTAAGTTATAAGAACCTGTCCCTAGACTGTGACAGGTTCTTGCAGCTTGATCTTTCTGGCAAATTAAGTTGGGATTTTGGGACGCGCTGTAAAATTGAAATCGAAAGATTCAAAAAGGCGACGATAAACAAAGGATTCGTTTTTGAGAAATTAATTTGGAAAAAAGTTTTTGATAAGCTTTGAAAATCAGGAAGCCATTTGCAAACGAGTTTGAATATACGATTCAATCTGGTATTTTGCTTTGGGGTCTAAGGATCCGAATTCTACTCCAAAAAGTGAAGTTCCGGGAGCCGAAATCTTTCGTTTTACTTTACCGGCAAGTTTGAGCGGACTTCTACCCGGAAGGGTGAGAATCATTTGGATCGGAGAATTGATATCGCAACCTTCGAATAAATGCGGGACTTCTATAGCGAGCCCGCCGATACTGATGTCCTTTGCGTTCAAGATATCCAGAAAATTGAGCCCCATCAATTGAACTTCAATGACCTCGTTTACGCCGGGCAACACTCTAGGAAATTTTCTCTGCTCCATGCTGACCTCCATCTTTCTATAGAATTCGACGAAGTCAGATTTTGAAATCAACAGATTCAAAAAACAAGTTCTTTTTTATAGCTTTTTATAAAACAAAATATGACCTTTACAAAAAGATAAAATTACAAATCGACTTGATTCCCCCAATGAAATAAACAAAACGCGGCTCAGAAGCCGTATCTCACATTCAATCCATAACAACCTATTGATAAAGAATTCAAAACTAAATAAAAAGGACTAACCTAGAATTCCACAAAGAGGTAAGCTTCGAATTGCAGGCAAATTTTATAGAATGGCTTTCCGTTGTTCCGACAAGCTATCTCAGTCAAATCTTTCTTGATTACGGACTTGAAGTCCCGGTTAAAGTAAAATCGGACAGAGACATATTCTCATTCTACGATACTGAGTTTGATCGAATCCAGTATTTTACTTACCTTCTTATCAAACTTTTTGTTGAATACGAAAGGGTTTAGGGTTTTTTCCAAAAATAAAATCATCTCCACCGCTTTCCATTGAACTTTATTTTTATGATCTTGGATCTTATCCGAATGTAGATACGTTGAAATTTCGCGAATCGATTCTTTTTTAAAGTCTCTTCGAAGAGCCAGAAACAAAGCCTGTGCTTCCGGAGTTAAGAAATGAAATTTCTTAGAAAATAAAACCGCATCGTGAAAATATTCGGGACGAATGACCGCCCCATTCAAACGTAAAGATAAAATTAAGAATCCTATAAAATCGGCAATTTGGTGAAAGATTCCCAAACCGGGAACATCTTGTCCGGGATACAATCGACTTTTATCCATAGATAGCGATTTCGGATGACGTGTCTGAAGCCAATTGATAATCAAATATTTTTCTTTAAAAAAGTAATCATTAATCTCCAATCTGTATTCGTGAATACTCAAACGAAGATGAAGAAGGATTTCCTTTTCTGAAGTAAGAACGATCCTTTGAAAGTCTTGTCCGGTTCCTGAAATTTCCAAATAAACTTTTTCATATCCTTTCTTTTTGATTTCGGGAAGAATCCCGGTGATATCCAGAAGTTCGAGAACGTTTTCGCTGGTGAGAGAATTAAAAAGAACCCCTTCTTGAAAAGAGGAAGTCTGATCGTCTACAACGGAGGATAAAAATTCATCGTAAACAAAATCAAAAAATCTAGGATTATTATAACTCGCTTTGGCCATGAAAAAATAAAAAGATTACCAAGAATGAAATCCGCTTTTCGCGTAATTCCATCAGGATCTTTAAGATCCCGTTTTTTTCAAGGAGAATCCCTTACTAGAAAAGGAATGATTCAAGTATAACATAGAGCGGATCGTTTTTAAATTTAAAGAACGGATCGTATGACTTCTTCCGGTGCTTCCACTTGAGGATAATGACCGATTTCCTTGAGTTCTACGATATCCGCTTTTGGAGAAAGTTCTCTATATCGAGAAACAAGATGAGCCCCGCTTACCGGATCTTCGATTCCATTGATCATTCGAATCGGAATTGGCGAATTGAGTATCGCTCCAACCCATCGTTCTCGGTTTGTTTTTCTTTCTTGAATATATCGAATCAATCGATGCGCAATTTGAGTTCCGCCGCCGGAGTAAACTAAGTTCCAAAAATCATCCAGTTCCTTTTGAGACGGTTTTGTATTTGGTCCGAACACAGCGGAGAAACTTTTCTGAAACGATCTCCGATTCATCAAATAGGAAAGAATCCATCCAATCGGACTGTGAAGCAATTTTTGAATCAAACGAGCTCGATGTGATTCCGGAAAAATTCCTCCGTTGAGAAGCGTGATTTTTTTTATACTCAGACCTTTGACTCCCGTCTTCTTTCGCGTGATAAATCGGGCAAGCAATTCCTGAACAACCGTATTTCCGAGATCGTGCGCAAGAATGGAAACCTCTTTGATACCGCAATCGTTTAAAAATTTTTCGAGAATGTCGGCCTGTAAAAAAATACTATATTCGATCTTAGGTTTGGATGAAAAACCGAAACCGAGTAGATCACACGCGATCAGACGTCTGTTTTTGGATAAGGTCTTCCAGATTTTTCCCCAATCAAAAGAAGCCGTTGGAAATCCGTGAACGAGTAATAAATTTTCACCCTTCCCTTCTTCTTGATAAAAAATTTTCCAATCTCGATAGGAAAAATAAGATCCGGATTGTTTCCATTCTTCTAAAGTCATAATATCTCCACGAAACCGTTGTTATCGATTACTTTAATTCGAGAGTCAACAAGATCGTAATTCCGAAAATTAAATTCAAAAAAATTCTAAAAGATGTCTTTTAAACTCATCGCGTTCTTTACCCGCCGGCAATTTGCCAAAACCCGCCTTCAGATTGTCTCTGAGATGAGATACTTTGGAAGTCGCCGGAATCACGCAGGTAACCGCAGGATGAGAAAGGATAAATTTTAAGAACGCCTGACCAAAACTATCACAATCCCAATCTTTAAAATACTCTGGAAGCGCCTTGCCTTTGACTTTTCTAAAAAGTTCGCCTTCTTCAAAAGGACGATTGATCAATACTGAAATTCCGTTAGTTGCCGCAAAGGGAAGAATTCTGTTCTCCGCTTCTCGAGTAACGATCGAATATGGAATCTGAATGAACTCAGGTTTGTGATATTTCGCGATCCTCTCCATTTCCTGAAACGCGGAAGATACGTAATGAGTCAGACCAATATAACGAATTTTATTTTCTTCCTGAAGAAGACGCAAAAATTTCAGATGTGTTTCCACATCCACCAAATTATGAATTTGGAATAAATCAATCGTATCTGTTTTTAATTTTTGAAAGGAGTTTTGGATCTGCTCTCTTCCGGAAGACTCCCCGCGAGTCCAGACTTTGGTAGCGTAAAAAATTTTCTTTCTACGTTCTTCTGTCAATTCGGAGGCGAGAACTCCTACGATTTCCTCCGCTCTTCCATACATCGGAGACGAATCCACAACACTTCCGCCATTATCAATAAATTCTTTCCATACTTCTTGCAGGGATTTCAGTTCTAAAGAATCTTTAGAAACATCCATCGTTTGCCAGGTTCCCAAACCGATTGCAGGAATTTTTTCGCCGCTCTTTTCAATCGTTCTTTCCAACATCTTCGCTCCTTCTTTAGCAGAGAGTTTTCCAAACGAGGATGGAACAAACCCCGCAGCAAACAGAAGTGCGGAAGTTTGTTTTAAAAAATCGGCACGAGAGATGAGGTTTTTCATGATTCTATTTTCTCATAGAGATCTGTTTTTGGGTCGGAAAACTCATGTTTTCAGTTATCAAGTCAACCCAAAAGCTTTTGTTTTATTTGTTCCGACAAACTTTTCAAATAAAAAATTGCTCGAAAAAATTAGAATTTTCTGATATAGGGAAATGTCCCGAAGTTTTCCGACCGAGCGATCCGTAGAGAAACTCAATGAATGCCTTCCTACGGGTCGGCCTTCAGGTGTTGAGTTCCGAACCCGCCTCCTCCACCCAAACGCGGGAGGGGCCCCGACGTCTTTTCACGGAAGAATTGTCGGAAGTACTACAAAACTCAGTGAGCCTCGTCCCAATTGATCCCGAATTTTCCCTGTACAAGAATCGGAACATCCAAAGGCATTGCGGTTTCCATATACTTTTTCATGGCAGCTTTGAATTCCTCTTTTTCTTTCTTATGAACTTCGAAAACCAATTCGTCATGAACCTGAAGAAGCATTTTGGACTTCCATTTGTTCCTTTGGATATCCTCATGGATGGCGATCATCGCTATCTTGATCATATCCGCGCTGGTTCCCTGAATCGGACTGTTGATCGCGATTCTTTTGGCTGCTTCTTTGGCGGATTTGTGAGTACTGTTGATATCTACCACGGGACGACGTCGACCCGTTAGAGTTTGAACATAACCGTTCTTCTCGCCGAACGCGACCATCTCGTCCATATAACTTTTAACACCGGGATACTGTGTCATATAACGTTCGATAAACGACTTTGCTTCCTCCCTCGGAATTCTAAGATTGCGACTAAGACCGTAAGGAGTCACTCCGTAGATCACTGAAAAGTTTACTACCTTGGCCTTGTCTCTCATCTCCGCGCTGACTTCCGTTTCGGGAACGCCGTATAACGCGGCGGCGGTTCTTTTATGGATATCAAGACCGCGATTGTAAGCTTCCAGCATCGCCGGATCTTTGGAAACGTGAGCCATGATTCTAAGTTCGATCTGAGAATAATCCAAACTCAAAATTTCATAGTCGTCGGATCCGGCCACAAATCCCTTTCGAAGTAGACGTCCTTCCTTGTCCCGGATCGGAATGTTTTGTAAATTCGGATCCGTGGAAGAAAGTCTTCCCGTCGCGGCGATGGTTTGATTGTAACTCGTATGAACGCGTCCGGTCTTTGGATTGACCATTTTCGGAAGTGCGTCCACATAAGTGGACTTGAGTTTGGTATACTTTCTATAATCTAAAAGTTTATCGATGATCGGATGTTCTCCGAGCAACTCTTCCAAAACCTCGTGATCGGTGGAGAAACCTGTCTGTGTTTTTTTAACGGTTCTCAGTTTCAGTTCATCAAATAGAATTCGTTGTAGTTCTTTCGTAGAAGCGATGTTAAACGGTCCACCCGCCTGTTTGTGAATCTCACCCTCCAGATGGCGGATCTCACGATCAAAATCCCGAGCGAGTTCTTCAAAATAAGGAACGTCCAAGGAAATCCCGGTTTTCTCCATCTCCGCGAGCACGGGAATGAGAGGCATTTCCATTTGGCGGAGAATCGGCTCTACGCCGGAATCCTTGATCGACTTTCTGAGAACCTGATACAATCGAAATGTAATATCCGCGTCTTCGGCCGCATATTCCGCGACCTGATCCGGATCGATATCTACGAGTTCTTTCTTTTTCTTTCCGGTTCCGACCAGATCGTCATATGTGATCGTATCGTAATTCAGAAGATCTTTTGCGAGCGCGTCCATATTATGACGTCTGCCTTCGGGTTGAAGAACGTAGGAAGCCAACATGGTATCAAACTGAATATTATTTAAAACAAAACCATGATTTTCTAATACAATGAGATCGTATTTTATATTCTGCCCGACTTTTGGAATTTCGCTGGATAGAATAGGTCCGAGATGTTCCTTTATTTCTTCCATGGTCAAGGTCTTATCTTGGAACAAGGAAGCGGAATTCCGAACGGAAACGTAGAAGCCGGTTTTTTCCTGATTGGAAAAAGAAATGCCTAAAAGATCCGCCATCGCAGGATTTGGAGAAGTGGTTTCAGTATCCACGGCGATGATCCGAGATTTCAAAAGTCCCCTACAAATCTTTGCAAGTTCATCCACGGAAGTAATCAGCCTATAAACGCCTTTTTCTGCTGCGGGAATCGTTTTTTCTTCCGCGCCTTCCGCCGATTCGGTCGGCTCTGCGTCTTTCGGAACTTCCTTTCCTGCGGACTTAGCAAGATCTCTGGAAAGAGTATTGTATCCCTGCGATTTAAAATAGAGAATCGCCTGGTCTGATTTGAAATCCGGAGTTTCAATATCTTTCTCGGTAATATCCAGCTTCAGATCTCGTTTGATCGTCGCGAGTTCCTTGGAAAGATACGCGTTTTCTTTTTGTTCGGTGAGTTTGGTTTTCATCGAAGGATTTTTGATCTTTTCAAGATTCTTATAAATTCCGTCGAGGGTTTTGTATTCCTGAAGAAGTTTGGAAGCGCCTTTATCTCCGATTCCTTTCACTCCGGGAATGTTATCCGAAGTATCGCCCACGATTCCCATATAATCGGTGATCTGTTTTACATCGACTCCGAGTTCCTCTTTTACCCAGGGAGCGTCGATCTCTACAAACTCGGTGACTCCTTTTTTACCGCGGAGCATCTTAATATTCTTTTTTTCTAATAGTTGATATAAGTCCTTGTCTCCGGAAAAAATGAGAATTTCCTTCGCAGTAGCTTTGTAATTTTCACAAAGGGTCCCTATGATATCGTCCGCCTCGTGTCCTTCCAGTTTAAGAACGCGAAATCCAATATTACCGAGGATATCCATCACCTCTTTGATCTGAGGACGCAGATCTTCCGGCATAGGTTTTCGAGTCGCTTTGTAATTCTCGAAAATTTTCCCCCTTTCCAAAGGACCGCCCGGATCAAAGGTCATCGCAACGTGAGTCGGAGCATAATCTTGAAGAAGCTTGAAGAGCATTTTAAAAAAACCGAATGTAGCCCCGCTCGGTTTTCCGGTTTTAGAATTGGTCAGATTCGATGCGCCGAATGCAAAATAAGCCCTAAATACAAATGCGTGTCCGTCGATGATCAGAAGACGTTTCATTCTTTTTCTCCAAAAAGTTCTTCCCCTAAAAAGGAATAATATGCGAGTTCCGTTTTGCGAATCGTGTTTTTAATGGAGAATCTTTTGACGGATTCCTTATTAAACAATCCGAAGGATTTACGAAGTCTGGAATCATCAATTAGGATTTCATAATATTTTGCCAGAGAATCCGAATCGCCCACTTCCGCCAAATAGGAACCTTTTTCGTGTGTTAGCATCTCTCCGATTCCCCCACCTTTGGTGGCGACAACAGGAAGACCGACCGCCATAGCGTCCAAAACCGAAGTTCCCAAACCTTCTTCCTTGGAAGTTAGGGTAAAAATATCAAAAAGAGAGAGAATATCGGGAACATCCTCTCTGTATCCAGTAAAAACGACTCTATCATGAATTCCTAATGTATTAGCGAGTGTCTCCAATTCTTTTCTGAGATCGCCTTCACCTACGATCAAAAGTTTAAAATTCTTGGAAGAATCGATTTTAGAAACCGCGTGTAAAAGAGTCTTCTGATCCTTATGATCCACAAGAGCCGCAACATTCCCAATGACGATTGTATCTTTTTTTATGGAAAATTCTTTTTTATAACGAGCAGGATCCGGAAGTTTTTTTGTGAACGAAAAATCGATTCCACTATGAACCGTAACCGTCTTTGCGGGATCGACTCCGTCTCGAAGAAGAATTTCACGAATCTTATTGGAAACGGTAAGAAACAAATCATTTCGTTTGGATTTGTATTTCCAGATCGAAAATAAGTTTTTTCGAATGCTAAAATCAACGCGTCGGGAGACTACAAGTCGGGTTTGAGGAAGTTTGGATTTTGCAAACAAGGCCAAGGTATGCGCCTTTGCGGTATGTGTGTGAATCAGTCGGATCTTTTTTTCCTGGACCAGAGCGCGAATCGTCTTCACGGAAGCGAGATCCCATTCCCCTCTCATCTCCAGGGCTACAAACGGGAGGTTATGGTCGGAACAACGTCTTTCCAGGGCGGATCCCGGTTTCCCGAGAACGAGTTGAGGAATCTTTCGCTTCTTAAGGCCTTCTGCCAGAAGCAGGAGTTGTCGTTCTCCGCCCCTCCAGCCGGTTTCTGTATCTATATGCAAAATCACCCGCTCAGTTTTCAGTTGCGTGTCCATTTCTGCAAGGAATCCTTGAAAAAATCGCTGGACAGCCTTCTTCTGTTTTTACGAATATAATTCCAGTATATTAGAAATTTCAAAAAGGAAGAATCATGTGTGAACTCCTTGGCATGAGTGCCAATGTCCCTACAGACATTTGCTTCAGCCTAACCGGTCTCGTGCAAAGAGGCGGAAAAACAGGCCCTCATAAAGACGGCTGGGGAATCGGATTTTACGAAGGAAAAGGACTTCGAATCTTCCATGACCCCGAACCTGGGATCGAATCCAAAATCGCCGCGTTTGTCCGGAAACTTCCGATCAAAAGTGAAATCGTAATCAGTCATATCCGCAAAGCAAACCGGGGAAAGGTGGAGCTGAAAAACACACATCCCTTTGTGAGGGAATTTTGGGGTTCTTATTGGACATTTGCACACAACGGCCAGTTTAAAAAGATCAAAACCGAACCCCTCGGTGATTTCCGGCCGGTCGGAACTACGGACTCGGAATACGCATTCTGCTGGCTTCTCGGGAAACTCAAAAAGAAATTCAAAGAGTCTCCCCAACCAGAATCCAAACTTTTCGAAACCTTGGAAATCCTAATGACGGAACTCCACCAAAAAGGGGTCTCCAACATTCTTCTCAGCGACTCGAAACATCTATACACGTTCTGTTCCACAAAACTTTCCTGGATTACACGAAAATCCCCGTTTGGAAAAGCCACCCTCTTGGACGCGGATCTGAGTATCGACTTTCGGAAAGTCACAACCCCGGGAGATAGAGTCACCGTGATCGCAACAAACCCTCTCACATCCAATGAAGAATGGAACCTCTACAAACCGGGACAATTTCAAGTCTGGAAAAAAGGACAGATCGTATTCTCAAACGAATGAGAATGGATTTGTCGGAATTACAAACCATTCTACGCTTACCATAATTCTTAGATTCTTTGTCTAAGTCATCAGTAGATATATGAAAATCCGATTTGCAGCCATGGACTATCGCTCGGATGATTCTTTTGAAAGTGCCGACTATCAATTCGAAGGAAGCCTGGAAACCGGTTGGAAAATTTCCAGAAATGGAAAAGAATATCTACATCTTGGTCCGGGGTATAAACTTCTAAAATCAAAACTCTGCGGAGTTTGTTCGACGGATTTATCTCGCAGATTTCTTCCATTCCCTTTACCTCAAGTCATCGGACACGAAGTCATCGCGGAGGATTTGGAAACCACCGATGGAATCAAAAAAAAATACGTAGTCGAAATCAACGATACTTTTGAAGCGAGAGGAGACCAACTCATGGATGAATTCTGTGAAGAAGGAATTCACACTCACAGTCCCGAAAGAAAAGTCCTCGGGATCGACAGACTTCCCGGAGGATTCGGTCCTTATATCTTAGCTCCGCAGAATGCTGCGATTCCGTTTACAAATCTTCCCGATAAGACCGCGGTTCTTATCGAACCGTTCGCGGCTTCTTTACAAGCGGTCATCGCTTCTCCTCCGAAGAAGGGAGATAACGTTGCCGTTTTAGGTCCGAGAAGACTGGGCAGTCTCGTCATCGCTGCATTAGCCGCTTATCGGGCTTCTTCCAAAATCGATTTTAAAATTTCCGCGCTTGCGAGACACGATCATCTGCTTTCTCTTTCTCTCAATCTCGGAGCCGACGAAGCGATCGATCTTCGTAAAACAAGTTTAGAGTCTCTTGCAAACCGATTTGCAATCGTTTACGATACGACGAGCACGACATCCGGTTTTGAAAGCGCGATCCGACTTTCCAATCGAGAGCTACATCTAAAAACGACAAACGGCCAGGAAGTATTCGGAGTCAAAAAACTTACCGAACTCGTGGTCGACGAACTTTCTCTTTTACAATTCAGCGATGAGAATCTAACGTTTCATTGGGAAAAGGAGAATCGCGCAAACCAAACCGTGTACGTCGCGCCGAGCGTCGGAAAGATTTCATTGCCTTCTCATTTCAAAGTTTATTACGGAAGTATAGAAGAAGCGGAAAAAATTCTGACTTCCCCGAACTTCAAAGGACATGTTCCCAGATTCGATCTGGGAATCGCAGGTACCGCGGAAGAAATCGATCTGTTGATCCGTCCGAATTTTCATCACGAAAATTCCTTAATCCGTCCGAGAAGCGCGATTCTTTTTAAGGGAGAATCCAAAAAAAATTCTTTATTAGAATTTTTGAATTCAGGAAAATCGATTCGCACTTCCCGTTGCGGAGATTTTTATCTTGCAATCCAACTTTTGCAGGAAAACGCAAAGGTTACAGAAGCATTGGAAAAAAATATGATCACACATTCGTATTCTCCCGAAAATCTCTCACAAGCGTTTAAAACCGCTCATAGTCCGAAAGCGATCAAAGTAGTGATCACACATGCCTAATTCTTCCAAACTTAGAGAAGAAGAAACTTCGCTCGATCCGTTCTCAAAAAAGAAAAGGTTCCAAGTCCCGTATTTTATGCAGTCGATCATCAAATCGATCCTTAAAAAAGTCTGCTCTGATACAAATTTTAAAAAAGAATTGAATCCATCGACCGGACATCGAAGATTCGATTCTAATTTTTACAAGTCAAATTGACCGAAGTCCATCGAAGTAATTTTCAACAATCTAAATTTGAAATGAGATTTAGGACTTGATCTAAAAAGAATCTTTTGCATCGTATTCGTGATGCTTAAAAAAATAATTCTTTCCCTAAGTTTTCTTTTTTTCCAAGCATGCTCCACGTTTTTAATCGGAGATCATCCGAATTTACCTTCTGCGATTCCGGAAATAAACAAGGAAGTCACCTATGAATTGATCGGCTGGAAAGAAGGTGTTAGTAAAAAATACGCTTCCGAAATCCTAAGAACGATTCATCTTTCGGGAACCTTTAAAAAAATCTCGCAGCATACGAAATACGATTCCGAAATCAAGATTCAGATCATTTTAGAAAAAGCTCCGAGATTATCTCTTTTATTCGGAGAACAATCGCAACCCGTGACCTGGGGTCTTGAAAAAGAACCAGGAAAATTTTCTCTCTACATTCTAAATCGGATTCTTACATACAGAACTTTTTTTATAGTTCCGATTCTTCAAAAATCTTCGGATCGTGTCGTATTTCGGGTTTGGAAGTGGAATCAAAAAGTGGCGGAGTATTCTTACACGATCAGAAACGTTCAAGCGATCGGCTGGGTTTCGCTCGGTCTGCTCTTTTTTGACGATCGGGATAAGATCGAGGATTTATACTCGAATTATGCAAAACAGTTTTTATCGGATTCTCAATCGGTCTATTGATATGAAACAGAAAATTCTAATATTGGTTTGTTTTCTTTTTTTGTATAACTGTATTGGAATCGCAAAACCTCCGGAAGTTCTTAAAACCTTCAAATCGATTTCCAAAGAAAAAAAGTTAAGATTCGAATTTACCGGATTCGGTTTTTACAATTCTGAAATCGCTTTGATCCGAAAAAAAATTTTAGAAAAAGGATATTCGGAAGACGATCAATCGAACGTTCTTCTTGAAATCATCCTCGAAGAACAAGAACACAAATATTTCCACCGCGGACTGCACGCTTTGAATTTTATCCTCAGCTTGTTTACTCTCGGAATTTTTCCGTATCACGTTCGAACGGAACACAAAATCACCTATCGTATTTTCGAAAAAATGAAATCTCCCGAAGAAACCTCGCATAAACTCGTTTTGGATCAATGGAGAGGAATTCTATTGATTCCCTTTACGCCGTTCTTTTGGCCTTCCTCCGCCTTTGAAAAATCTTTGATCAATTCGATAGATACCTTGGAAAAAACAAAATGAAACGGATCGCATCTTACGATTCCATGACTTTTATCGTAACCATATTTTTATTGAGTTCGAACTGCGGATGGATTTTACGAAACAATTTGAAATCTTTCAAAGAAGCTCAATTGGAAACTCTGGACGTAAACGAAAAAACAAGAACGTATTTGCTCCATGTTCCCAAGGCTCAGGAGAATCACTCCGCCAAACTACCGTTAGTTCTTGTATTACACGGACGTTTGGGAAACGGAGAGATCATGATGAATGATTCCGGTTTTAACGAGATAGCAGACCGGGAAGGATTTATAGTCGTTTATCCGAACGGAATCCAGAAAAGCTGGGCCGACGGTCGAGGAGCGACTCCGGCGGATCTGGAACAAATCGACGACGTCCAATTTTTAGAAAAACTCATTCAACATCTTTTAAACTTATTTCCGATCGCAGCCGATCGAGTTTTTATCGTCGGACATTCCAACGGAGGCTTTATGACCCAAAGAATGTTGGTCGAAAAATCAAAGTTATTCAAGGCCGGAGCAAGCGTATCTTCTCAACTTTCCGAATTTGTTCTTAGAAAAGATCAGCCGACAGAAAAGGTTTCCGTTGCATTTTTAGCGGGAACCGAAGATCCAACCGTTCCTTATTACGGAGGTTATGTCAGAGACGGCGGTGAAATTTTAAGCGTGGAAGATTCAGTAAACAGATGGCTGCAGTGGAATTCCTGTTCTAAAGCCTCTCAAACAAAAACGAGAGATGACAAAGACGATGCCACAAAATTAGAAATCGTTTCATACGATACCTGCAAAGAAAAAACTTCCGTTCGCCTTTATAAAATTGTCGGCGGAGGACACAACTGGCCGGGAAGAGATCGAAAAATTCCGTTCTCTTCCCTGGGAAATCCCACATCGGAATTGAACGCGGCTGAGGAAATTTGGCAATTTTTTAAAACAAAATTGCAACCCTGATCCGCGTTTGATTAGTAGGAGTCGAATTATATGCAACAAATTGAATTCTTTTTTGAATTTGCGAGCACCTATTCTTATCTTTCGGTCATGAGAATCGAAAGTTTACTCCGCGATTCTAAAATTCAAATCCTATGGAAACCGTTTCTGCTCGGACCGATTTTTAAGAAACAAGGTTGGAACGATTCTCCTTTCAATCTATTTCCTGCAAAGGGAAAGTATATGTGGAAGGATCTGCAAAGAAGAGCAAAAAAATACGGGATCCCGTTTTCCATCCCGTCTCAATTTCCAAGAAACGGACTCTTGGCTTCCAGAATCACAATTGCAAACTTGGAAAAATCCTGGATTTCCACATTCATTCGTGAAACCTTTCAAGCAAACTTTGCAAAAGATCTTGATATCGCAAACCCGGAAGTATTACGTTCCATCTTGATCGGCATCGGACTCGACGCAGATCCAATTCTGGAAAACTCGGGCAAACAAGAAGTAAAAGATCTTCTTCGTAAACAAACCGAAAAAGCTTTTGAACTTGGAATTTTCGGAGCCCCTAGTTTTATCATAGGAAACGAACTCTTCTGGGGAGACGATCGACTCAAAGACGCGATCTTAGAATTGAAACGGAATCTACAATAATTTCATATCACAACAAAGGACTGACCCATGAAACAACAGATACTATTACTGATCGCATTCTTATTCTCCTTATCGATCGGATCGGAAGAATCTACCGAGTTTCGAAAGGATTTAAATTTACTGATGAACTCATTGGAATCCTGTCAGTGTAAGTTTATCAGAAACGGAGCCGAACACGATCCCAAAGAAGCAAGAGAACATATGGAACGAAAACTCAATGCGGTGAACGGAAAAATTCAAACGATTCCCGATTTTATCGAGAACATCGGCTCTAAGTCGAGTATAACCGGAAAACCGTATCTTGTAAAACTTTCGGATGGTAAAACCAAGGAAGCGGCGGTTTGGCTCAAAGAAAAATGGGAAGAACTTTCCAAGGTGAAAAATTTCCCGCAAAAACCTTCTAAAAAAGCAAAATAACTCTTTATCTTGTTCTTGGGGTCCAATTTTTTTTGGGATAAAGAAAAATTCAAAATCGAATATTCCGGACAAGGAATCGAAAAAAAATTCTAAGAATTTATTTTTTTCTTGTACTTTATCAAATTTTCCTAGGATGACCGGATAATTCCAGGGCAAGGAGTGTTTGCCTATGAATTTAATTTCAATCCGGTTTTCACAAAAGAAGGAAATTTTCCGAAAGGAAGAATTTCGTCAAAAACAGATCAGCTCCCTTCGGGTGATCGGCTTTCAGGCCAAGATTCGAAAACAAAGAAATCGAAACCGAGGAAGAGAAAAAAGACCCGATTGAAATTTTTTAAAATCAGATTCCGTTTGACTCTGATATAATCTCGTAATCTAAAAAAGGAATCGATCATGCCCGAAGCGTCTACTCTTAGTCTTTATACGATGGCTATTCTTTATATCATCGCGGGAATACTTCATTTTGTATCGCCAAAATTTTATCTTAGAATCATGCCGCCTTATATTCCTTATCCCAAGTTAGTGGTTTATATCAGCGGTCTGTTTGAAATTGGATTGGGTGCTATGTTGCTTCTTCCGGATACGAGACAACTCGGCGCCTGGGGAATCATCTTACTTTTGATTGCGGTATTTCCCGCAAATTTATACCACTATCAATCGTGTAGAAAAACGGATCCGCCAAAATGGGCGCTTTTTATCAGACTTCCGCTCCAGCTTTTGTTAATCTACTGGGCGTATACGTTTACCTAAAATTCAATTTTTCTAATTTTCACCGAACAAACTAGTTTGAATATTTTTTCAATTCTTCCATTCCGGGAAGATTACTGAGATCGGGAACAATCACGATTTCAATTCTACGATTTGCGGATCGATTTTCAGGAGAGATATTCGGAACCGCTGGTCTGGAAGCACCCATACTCGCGGCACTGATTCTAACCTCGGGCATTCCCGCTTTTACCATCGTGTGTAATACATTGAGAGCGCGGGAGGAAGCCAATTCCCAGTTTGTATAACCTTTGATACCGGTCGGCGTATCATCGGTATGCCCTTCAATTTGAAATCGTTTTCCCTCTAAAGACGCAAGAAGAGTAGTCACTTCCCGAATCGCGGACGTTCCCGATGCGGAAAGAAATGCGGAGCCAACTGGAAACAAAATATCGGAGGAAAGAACGACCACCATTCTCCCATCGATGATTTTAATCTTGAGTTTACCCGAATCGATCATAGAACGAAACGTTTCCATGAGTCCTTTATATTCGCGAATCCTTTGTTCCGTTTCTTCCTGAATTCGTTTGAGTTCTTCTAAGGATTTGTAAAGTCCTTCCTTTTCACCTAAAATTCTCTGATTTTCCAGTTTTGATTCTTCATAGGATTTGAGAAGAGAATCATACTTTGAATTGGAAACACAATTACCAAAAGAGAAAAAAAGAATCAGAGCGATTGCGGTTTTAAATGGCATAAGAATCCGTCCAAAAATAGTTCTACTACTTTATATGTCGGCGTTCCGGAAAAAAACACAAGGGTTAGATGAGTTAGAATAAAAAAATCTTTTCATCAAAGAATTCCTCGACTAAACTACAAAAGAAGAGAATAAAATGAGCGAATCCGATTCTAAATTACGCAGAATTCTTCCTATATTCCTATTTTTAACCGTTTTTTACGCCCTAAGCGAGATAATTTCTCAGGATAAAACGCCGGCGGGAACGTCTGTAAACGGTAAATCAAACGAGGAAAAAAAAGAACTAAAGGCTTACTTAGAAGAAGTCAAAAGAAACCTCAAAGATTCTGGATACAGCGTTGAAAAAAAACATCAATTCAACGGAGCGGTTTTCAAAGGAAATTCGATTATCTATAAAATCCATTTGCCTTCCATTCAAGAAGAAGGAAATCAAAAACATAAGTTGGGAATCGGGTTGGCGCACGACGATTCTTCACATGCGTTTTTAATTCAAATCTACAGAAGCAATAAAAAGGATAAAAAAATTGCTCCGATTTTTTCAGCTTATGCGGATCCCGTTTTCTTTTACGAGTTCGATTATACGAGCTCCGGAAATCATTTTCTTGTCGAAATTACTTTAGAAGATTCTACTTTAAATGTTGCGAATTTCGAACTCTTGTTTAGCTCTTTGGTAAGCTATCAAGGAAATGAGAATAAAAAAGAGAACAAAGGACAATACAATCCAAATCAGAATCATCCTGGTTTTGGGTCTTCTCCATCCATTCTTCCCAATGATACGAGAAATTATTTCGAGGTTTTTAAAAAAGAATTTTGACGTTTAAAGGATAGAATATTAAGATATTTGAAAAATAAAAGTTTTAGGATCTTTATTATAAAAACTCGGCCGTGAGAAAACTCAACACCTTGCTTCTTAAGAAGATCTATGGAAAGCAGGTTGTGATGTTACTTCTTAAACGAAAATCCCGATTTTTGGAACGAGTTGTAAGTAGAGATCACTGAGACTGGAGACGCCAGCAAGTGTTAAGTAAAGACGGAAGTCCCTTGTATCCTTTAAATAGGGACTATAAAAATTCTCGAGAAAGAATTTTAGAAGGTGCAGCGATCGCCTTTTCAAGAAAAGGTTTTCATGGAACCTCCTTAAGAGAAATCAGCAAGGAATGCGGTTTGGAACAACCTAGCATTTATCACCACTTTCATTCCAAAGAAAATCTATTTAGAAAGGCATTAGTCGCAACTCATTTACTCATTTTAAATGAGATACGAAGAAGAGTCATTCGCGACCAAGGTTTAAATATGGAAATCATTTCCATTTTCAAAGCGATTGCAGAAACAGCAAAAGAATATCATGATAAAGCAAGACTTCCCTTCAGTCTGATTTATTCCGCTCCGGTGAATTTACAAAATGAATACACCGAGAGATACGGAAGTCAGTACCGTAAATTGTTGGAGGTTGCTTTTCAAAGAAATGAAAAAGTCACAAAAGAAGCTGAAAAACTTTCACTTTGTGTCGATCTCTTGCATAGCCTTGTACTTGCTTGTTCCGTCGATGCTTTGTATATCGATCGAGTTCAGGGACTTGAGAAAAGAGTGGAATTGATTTTGGGGATTTAGGGTCGGAACTACGGGCTCTATGATTCAAGGTGGACGCGTATTTAGGATATCGATAATTTTTCGTATAACGCTTTAGGTCGGAACTACATTTAAATTCATTTCAAAAAAAGATAAAAAATCGAATATTCCTAAAAAAAAATCAGAATTTTTCATCCATACCTAAACTCTTCGAAACTGTTTAGAGTATGAACGGGAAAAATACGAAATTCGATAAATTCTCTCATACACGTAGACTTCAGAATGATGCCTATCGAAAAAGAAATAGGTTCACCGCGGATCTTTATGTTCCATTTGAACTTTATTCTTATACGCTATCGAGAATCAGGAAGAATAAAAATTTATCTATCTATTTAGAACGATTACTCAAAAATTATAATATTGAAATTTTAAAGAATACGAAACCTTACAAATATGAGAGAACTTCTTATCAATCTAAGTTTCAACACTTGAAGAGATTGTCATTTCGACCTCAAAGCCAGGATTGGGCAGAACTACGATCCGTTTCTCGTTATTTGGGAATCTCAATGTGTAAAGCTTTCGTGTTACTTTTAGAGTTAGAGAGAAGAAATACTCAAGAGAATGGCAATTTATCAAAAAAACGAAGTAATCCAAGATGTTATCGCATAATAAATTTAATCCAAAAGATTTCTCCAAAAAAAGATCAAATAGTATTCGAATTGATTGTCGATTGGTAAAAATGTATTTATTTTAAAGAAATATCTTGATAAAAAACCGATTTATACCTTAAAATCAATTTAGTAGTTAAAAAATACAAAAATATTCAACATTTTAGTCTAAAAGAAAGAATTATTCATTATGCCTTTAAGAGAATCCAAACCTGAATTGATCAAACTATATTCTTCCATAGGAAAAATAATTACTTCTTCTCTTGAGCAACAGGAAATTCTTGATGCGGTGATGGATGAAGTTCGATTATTCTTCAGTCCTGAAAACTGGAGTTTAATGAGGTATGATGAAAACTCGGGGGAATTGTTTTTTCTCATAGCGGAAGGGCTTGAATTAGAACAGATTAAAAATATTCGTTTAAAATCAGGTGAAGGCGTCGCTGGGTCGGTGGTCCAAACAAAAAGCCCTGTTTTTGTAGAAAATGCAAAAGACGATCCGAGATTTTCAAATAAAGTCGATGAAAGGACAGGCTTTGAAACTAAAACAATCATAGCGGTTCCGATGACTTTTAGAGGGCAAGTTCACGGAGTTATCGAATTGATCAATCGATTTGATGGCTCTTCGTTTTCTCAAGAAGATCTTGTTATTCTTCAAACGATTGCAGACTTTACTGCAATATCTTTAGTTCATTCTAATGAATATGAAGAAACCAAAACTCTCGCTTTTCGCGACGCGTTAACGGGAGTATTTAATAGAAATAAACTCAATCATTTAAAAGAAGAATGGTCCGGGAGAAGAATGGAAGACCATCTTGCATTAGTTGCGCTTCTCGACTTGAATGACTTTAAATTGATCAATGACACTTACGGACATAAAACTGGCGATCAAGTGCTTTGCCACTTCGCAAATATTTTAAGATACGTAATTCGTGGAACCGATAAAATTTTTAGAATAGGTGGTGATGAATTTTTAGTTTTAGTTCAACATGAAAGTAAAGAAAAAATCGTTCAAACTCAGGGAAGATTTCATGAAGCAATGGCTATTCTTTTAAAAAAATGTAAGGAGAATAAGCCGCCTTTCAATTTTACTTGGGGAATGTCCGTAGGTTCCATTCAAAAGTTGGAAGAGCTTATCCATGAAGCCGATCTCTCTATGTATGCGTCGAAAGAATAAGAATCTACTGTGAATAAATGGGTCGGAACTCCGATAAAAATTCACGAAATATCACCGAAATATTCAATCTCTCGATTTAAATGAATACCACTTTGTTGATAAACTTTATCTAGGGTAAGATTAATCAAGTAATTCACGTCAGAAGCTGTAGCGGTTCCAAGATTCACGATAAAATTACAATGATCAGGAGAGATTTGCGCACCTCCTTTCATTTCACCTCTCAAGCCAGCCTTATCAATCAATTCCCAAGCTTTAATTTCCTTACCATTCTCATCAAAAATCTTCGGATTCTTAAAAACCGAACCTGCACTTTTTTTATTTTCCGGCTGCGAAGAATTTCTCCGATCTCTTTTTTCTTTTAAAGACATCTCGATTTCTTCTATATCGCCTTTTTTGAGAAGAATTTCGATTCCCAGAATAATAGAATCTTTTTCCGTTAAAAATTCAGTCGAACGATACCCATGTTTAATTTCCGAAGGTTTTCGGATAAAAAGTTTTTCATCCCTTAAGAATTCTACATTCTGAATCAAATCAAAAAGTTCACCCCCATAACAACCAGCATTTTGAATTACCGCACCGCCGGTCCAACCTGGAATTGTACTTAAAAATTCCGCACCCGTATAGCCTAATTGAGAGATTTGACGAAAAACCGGAGTTGTGTTTGTCGCTGCTCCAATATGAAATTTTCCATTCCCTAAAGATTCAAATTCTTTGAATTTTCCCGATAACCGAAGTGTAACAAAATTATCCGGATGATCGGAGATCAAAAGATTCGACCCTCCCCCTAAAATCTTCCAAGAAATTTCGAGTTTACGAAAGATGAAAAGAGCTTCCAGTATCTGCTCTGAACTCTCCGGTTCTACGACAACTGGACAAATTCCCCCAATTTTAAAAGAAGAGTGAATGGAAAGCCGGACTTCCGACCTAAAAGGTATTCGGGAAGATTCTAAAGCTTGCTTGAGATTCCGAATCTGGGACTCGGAAAGTGATAGGGACATATTCTTATAATACTCAAAAGAACTTCCCTATTCTGTTCTGCAAGAAAAAGAACTCAAGGAAATTCCAGGTTTGATTCGATCTTATTAAAAAGAGGTAACTTATGTTTTTTCTCTTACTTGAATCCATCTACCTAGATTTTGCATCCGGTCGCACCGATTGGGAAACCTATTGTGAATCTGTGATTCTTTTAGCCCAGGATCAAGAAAAATTAGTCGGTTTAGTGTAGATTCGATCCTCTGGGACCTGCCAGAATTTTCCTTTTGGGCCGTTGTTCCGACCTTTAAGACTTCAAAACCTTCTTAGAAGTTTCCTTTTTCAGAAACTCCACAATCTTTTCTGAAATCACTTCTTTAGAAAAAGGCCCAATCTCCGCAGCTTTTCCGACAGAGGAATAGACGATCACGCTCGTATCCCCTTCTCCAAAACCTTGCTCATTCTTCCCGACATAGTTTCCGACGATGTAATCCAAATTTTTACTCTTGAGTTTACCAAGTGCATATTCTTCCAAAGAATTGGTCTCAGCGGCAAAACCCACTAAACAGCACCCTCCGATTCCATCCTTAGAAATCTTAGAACTTACCGTTTTGAGTATGTCCGGATTTTTGACAAGTTCCAAGATCAGGGTTTCGGTCCCGTCCTCTTTTTTGATCTTGGAGTCCTTGCTCTCCACTGGTCGGAAGTCCGCCGGAGCAGCAGCCATAATCAGCAGAGTATCATCCTCGATTTCGGACAAAAGAGCGTCACACATCTCAGAAGTTGTTTCAACAAAAACTCTACTTGCCTTCAAAGGATTTTTATATTCTTCCAAAACTAAGCCGTGGATATAAATGACATTGGAAATCCATTTCCCGACCTCCTCGGCTATATGAAAGCCCATCTTTCCGGAAGAAGCGTTCGATATGTATCGAACCGGATCAATCCATTCTCTCGTAGGACCTGAGGTAATTATGGCTTTCGAAAATCCCACTCTAATACTTCTCTAATTTAAGAATTTCTTTTATACGCATCCAAAATCAACTTCTGAATAACGGAGATTTCGGCTAACTTCCCATAACCCTCGTCACCGCAGACTACAACACCCTCGGATGGATCCGCTAAAATTATGCCGTCATCCGACAAACGTTTTAAATTTCTCTGAACTGCGGGTTGAGCATACATAAACGGATTCATCGCAGGAGCGACAATGATCGGGCAACTTGCGGCCAGATATGTAGAAGTCACAAGATCGTCCGCAATTCCGTTCGCCATCTTACCGATAAGATTAGCCGTAGCGGGAACGATCGCAAACACTGAGGCGGAATTTTTTGCGTCGATATGCGCCATCCCTTCTTCATACTCGTTGATTCTGACTTTTTTACCGGTAAGCGCCTCGAATGTGATCGGACCGATAAACTCAGTTGCGTGTTGTGTCATGATGACCGTAACAGGAAAACCTTCTTTGGTTAAATTCCTAACCAGCTCACACGTTTTATAAGCGGCGATACTTCCGGAAACTGCAATGAGTATCTCTTTTCCAAGGTTAGACATAGAATGGTTCCGTCGTTATTTTTTAGACTGAGCTTTATTGCTCAAACTGCCTCTTGTAAACCGCACTAATAGAATTTTATTTCCTTCCATTTTTTCCACCGTCAGAGTTCCGGATTGCAAGGAAATCGTAGAACCTTCTTCCGGCATATCTTCTAATCTTCCTAAGATAAAACCTGCGATCGTTCTGATGTCGCTGATCTCTTCGTTCTCGACACCGATCAGAATTTCCTTAAGATCGTCTAGCTCGGCTTCTCCGTCGATCGTAAAACTATCGGAATGTTGTGCAGGAAAAGGATCGGTTTCGTGATCATCGGTTTCGTCCCGGATCTGACCGAAAATTTCTTCAATAATATCCTCGAGAGTCAACAACCCGGAAACGCCACCGTATTCGTCGATGACGATCGCCATATGTTGTTTGTTTTCCCTCAATTTTTGCATCACCTTCTCGATCGAAAGTCCTTCGGGAACAAAAATCGGAGGCTGCATGATAGCGGTTACTTTTTCTTTTCTTCCCCTTTTGGAATTGGAAAGCCAAGTAAGATACGTCTGAACGTGAATGATTCCGATAATCTTGTCTGTATTTCCTTCGTAAATCGGGTATCTCGAAAAATGATGTTCCGCAATGATCGAGATCAGCGCATCCATCGTCGTATCGTGAGGAATACCGATAATGCTCAAGCGGTGAGTCATCACGTCCTTCGCCTGATGTTCGGAAAACTGAAACGTATTCTGGATGATCTGAAATTCTTCCTGATCGATTTTCCCTTGCTTATTCTGCTCTTCGATGATGATCATCAACTCCTCGGGAGAATGCATCATTCTACTCTTATTCTCCTGAATCCCCATCAATCTGAGCAAAAAAGAAGTAAGAGCGTTTAAGAAAAAAGTGATCGGATAAAATATATAATAAAAAAAGAATAAAGGAATGCTGATAAAAAGCGCGATCGTCTCTGTATTCTGAATCGCGATCGTTTTCGGAAGCAGTTCTCCCAGAAGAATATGCAAAAAAGTGATGATCGTAAACGAAACCGTAATCGCCAAACCGTGAACCGTGGCCTCGCTCGTAGAATACCCGAGGGCATCCAGAAGAATGTTCAACCAGCGCGAAACATAACCTTCGCCCACCCAACCTAACAAAAGACTGGCGACCGTAATTCCGACCTGACATACAGACAGCATATCGTTCAGTTTTTGCGCGGCTCTTTTCGTAATGAGAGCGAGAGGTTTGTTTTCTTTGATCAGTTCTTCCAAACGGGACGGACGAATCGAAACCAAAGCAAATTCAGCAGATACGAAAAAGCCGTTGGCGAAAATCAGTAGAATGATGATTAAAAAGCCGATTAGTTCCATTGTGGGAAAGTAGAGATTGAGACAGATTTTAGGTTACGCGATTTTTGATTGGACCGTGTTTGGATCAAAAAGGAGCGGAAAGTTGAAAATGTTGGAATGTAGAACTGACTACCTTCGGGGTCCATGTGAGTTTACAGGATAGGGTCTTTAAATTAGGCAAAAATGTCGATCGTTTAAAAGAAAAAAAACCGTAGATTTTATCGAATCAACGTTTGGAAAAAACAAAGAATCATTCATTCGATATGTTTTCGAATTCGAATTCCCCGAAATGTGGATTCGGGTTCGTTCGTTTCTTGAGAAAGTTTTTCCAAAAGATTTATGTCCGATTCTGAATTCAAATCCACTGATTTGATATAATACATTCGATTGACTCCCGAATTGATCCAAAAGGAAACCCAATCTAAAAAATCCTCGGACCGCCCCTTCCACCCGTTCCCGCTCAAAGAATCTCTTGTAAAAACCAATCTTTGCGGAGTGTTTCTAAAATCGTAACGCCTATGTAATCTTGAAAAACGAATCTGATCTTCTCCACAACTCCAATAGTATTCGTTTAAATTTCCTGGCGAATTATCGCCGACTTTCAAATTCCAAACCATCATCGAATGATCGCCCGAAAGAAGTTTATTTCCTTCGAAATATGCGGAACCGATTTTTTCAAAATTGGGTTTTGCCGCATTCTCGATACTTTTGCAATCGGAGATATAAATGCGTTCCGCCTTTGTTGTGTTCTCATCCTTTCGACTAAATCGCGTAAACAATCGAAAATCGATATCCGGAAATTCCTTTCTGAGATAATCAAAAGATTCCATGCCGGAAACGTTCAGATAGATTTGCATACTTTCTTTTTTCGAGGAGGATACGATCAACGACTTCAAAACAGTTTGCACGGTAAATGAAGAAGCGGACTCGGAAGGAATCTCTTTCAATTCCAATTCCTGAGAATCTCCCGGTTTCCAAAAAATATACGTTCTTTTTTCTCTTACAAAAACGCTCAAAACGGGAATATGAGATTTTTTGATTTCTTGATTTCGAAACGGATCCAACTCTTCGATCAAACGGGCTACTTCCGCTTTTCGAATTTCGGATTTACTCGAATTCAAATGTTCTTTGACTCCCGGAAAAAATCCTCTAAACGAAGCGATCCTTCTGCTCGTATCCATGATCGAAACCAGAGTATTCGGATATGCGGTGTTTCCCAAAACCTCGTTCTGTTCCAGACGGGATAAAAAACCCAAGAGCTCCGTGGTATGTCCGTGAAGAATATAATAGTCGATCGCAGCGTCCGTAAACTCACGCATTCCATACACGACTGGCAGATAATTTTTTAACTGAAAAAGCATATCATCCGGTCTTCTATAAATCGTAATGGCCGCCGCTTGGTCCAAAGCGCCCTTCACCGTTTTCAAAGATCTGGATTCTTTATGAGAATAAAATAAACCGGTGAGACGAATCCATTCTTCCGTATAAACCGGGTCCGCATTTTTGAGAATTCCATAGGCCTTTGTAAATTCGATGATCGCCTTTCTGAGATCGTTTTTTTTATAATGAATAAAACCGTTTAATAAAGTGGAGGAATATTCCACTCTCTTCCAACCCTTACTCTGCGCAAGAAACGTGATCTCGGTCGCCATCTTTCCGGCGACATCGGGTTCGTCGTTCATGAGAATCTGAATGATTCTCAAACGAGTAAACAAATCGTCTTCGGTAAGATTTTTCGGAGTCGAAACGGATTTAAGCGCGTCCACCGCCTTAAAGGAACTCTTCGATCTCCAAATCGCCATCGAAATCAAATCCCGCGCGCTGTTGATCGAAATCGGCTCCCCTAAAAACGGATTGAGAATGGAGGAAGACCACTCCAAAAAATCAAGATTGAGATAGTAATCCAGAGATTTCTTATATTCTTGATTTAAATAGGCAATGGTTCCCAACTTAAGATAAAGATTATTCTTATAGGAAGTTTTGATATCGGGTTGGTATTTTAGAATGTAATCCAAAACTTTTTCAGCGGAAATCAAATCTCCCCCGATCAAATAGTAATACGCGAGTTTCTCATACGAAAAACCGATAAATCTTCCGCTCAGGTTTTCTGAAATGATCAGTATTTTCTGAAAATGAACCGCTTCTCTGGAAAGACCCAACTCAGCGAGCTGATCCGATATATTAAAAATAAAATTACTCAAAAAGGGAATGTATTTCAATTCCGGATCTTCCAGAAATGGGGCCAGAGTTCGGTTTAAATTCAGGTATTCTCTTTCGTGCGATTTAGCTTCCGATTTGAAATCGCCCAAATATTTTTTCAAACGAAGTGTCTTACAAAGAGAATAGTAAACATTCTTACGGGAACATTTTAGATTTTCAGGAGACTTTTTATCAAAAATAGATTGATCAAACCCTTCCGCCAATTCTTTCAGATACGGTGATGTTTCATTTTTTGAAAATTGAACGAGAAGACTGCGGGAGGATTCTTTGGAATTAAAATTCAATTCTTTTAATATTCTAAGAAAAATCCCACCCAATACCAATTCGGACTCGGAGCCCGTCGACAACTTGAGTAACGCGTCATAACGTCGAACGTCTTTATTGAGAATAAAGTATTCACCTGCGTAAAAAAGATAATCGGATTTTTCCAAAAGAGTGAGATTGTCAGGAAAGGATTGAATTTCGTTTCCGGATTGAAAAACCGTCTTTCCATTGAGGTTGAATGAAAAACCTTCCGAACCTTTCGCCCAACCGAATTCGTGTTTTGTCTGAGCCGATAAGGAATTAAAAACACAAACAAAACTCAATAAAAAAATCGAACAAATTTTAAAAGAAAAAAGCTTCAAGGTCGATCAGACTGAAACGCCTTCTCTCTTTAGATCGCGTTTCATAAGGTCTTTCACAACTTCTTTCGGATTCTTACCTTCGTAAAGCATTTTATAAACTTCGTTCGTGATCGCCATTTCGATTCCTAATTTCTGAGAAAGTTCGTAAGCGCTTTGAGTTGTCTTTACTCCTTCGGCAACTTCGTTCATACTCGATAAGATTTGCTCCAAGGTTTCCCCTTGTCCCAAACGAAATCCAACCGTTCGATTTCGAGATTGCTCTCCGCAACAAGTAAGAATCAAATCTCCCATCCCGGAAGGTCCGAGAAAGGTCATCGGATCCGCGCCAAGTTTGATACCGATCTTTGTGATTTCGTTCAATCCTCTTGTGATCAGAGCCGCACGGGTGTTTTGACCAAAGCCCAAACCGTCACTGACCCCCGCGGCCAATGCGATTACGTTTTTTAAAGAACCTCCAACTTCGACTCCGATCACGTCCGGGGTCCAATACGTTCTAAAATATAAAAAGCTGAAAATCTCCTGCACCTTACGAGCCGTCGCTTCGTTCTTCGATGCGATACTCACAATCGTGGGCACTTTCTGAATGATTTCTTTTGCAAAAGAAGGACCGGACAGATAAGAAAGATATGCGTGATATTTTCCGGGAAGTTCCGATTCGAAGATTTCGGAAACCAAGCGTAACGTTCCGTTTTCGATTCCCTTGCTCGCCGAAACGATCGGAACCTTTTCCGGCAGATATTCCTTGATCTCTCTCAAAATTCCGCTCAAAGCGTGAGATGGCGGCGAAGATACGATCATATCTTTTCCGGCTACGACGATTTTTAGATCCTTACTCGCGGTTAATTTTTCCGGAAGCGTAAAATTGGGAAGGTGTTTGTTGTTGATATGATCGCGGTTGATACTTTCAATCTGAGAATCGTTTCTGCACCAGAGAGTAACATCATAACCTTTATCCGCCAGAAGACTTCCTAAGGCCGTTCCAAAACTTCCCGATCCGATGACTCCGATTTTCATGAAAGCTCCCCTTTGGCAAGTTCAAATCAAAAATAAAATTCGTACGGATTTGTATCCGGCAAATCATTCCCGACTTGGAATCAATAATTTAGTTTACTCTTCTTTACCCGCAAACTATTTTTGATCTCCCATGCTCAATTTGAGGAAACTCATAGGCTTCAATCCTCTGGAATTTCTTACCGGACTCGCTTCTGAAAAAGAAAGCCTTAAGAGCAATTATAAAATCACTCTCAAACTGCATTCCCTCAATAAAATTCTTAAAAAGAAAATCTTAGAATCTCAGGATCAATTGGAATCCCTGGAATTCGATTCTGGAAACGGAGTTTTAATTTTAACCGGACATTTTTCAATCAAAGGGTTGTTCTGGTCACGACTCTTAAAAACCGATTCGGTGGACTACAACGTTACTCTCACTCCGGTCAAGGTTTTCGAAAATCAGGTTCGTCTTCAGATTCAATCGTTTCGACTTTTCAGCCATACTCCGAAAAAGTTGGATCCGATCCGGGTTTTTTCAAAAATATTTCAGTTTCATAGAAAATTGATTTTAGAAACCATCATAGAAGAAATTCCGGAGATACTCGCTCTTACCGGAATCCGAAATCTCATCACCGTAAATATGAATTACTTTCTCTCGGAAATTCCGGATCTCGCGGGAGAAATTACGATTCAAAAGGTCATTCCCGAAAAAGGAAACGTATTCTTATTCGTAAAATCAGGCACCATTCTAAAACCTCTATTGGATTTTTTTGGTCCGGAATACATCAGAATCGAACCGATTTCCGAAAATCAAGACACCCTTCTCCTTCTGTGGAGGGACTAAGTATTAGAAAGGTTGGACATTTCGTAAGAGGTTCCTAAACTGAGTGTACCGAGTTCTCTTTTTTCGAAGAGACTGTAGCGAAAAAGAGACGGTAAACACTATCGATTGAAATGAAAATCATTTATCTCACAGATATTCACGATGGTCTTCGAGGCTTGAAGGAAATTCTCCAACAAACCCAAGCGGATCTTTATCTATTCTCGGGAGATATCATTTATAAGGCTTTCTTTAGTACCGATCGAATTATAGAATTTTGCACCATCCAAGAAGAGATGTATCGCATTTCAAAAGATCAAAGAGAAGAAATCAACGCATACGACTACGCAACGAGAGCCATCCGTTTTCCCGAAAAATACAGCGTGGATATCGTAGAAAAATCCAAAGAATACAGAACTCTCTTTCATCAAGCCGCAAAGACGATGAAAGAAAAATACGAACTCATCGAGATCATCATTCAAAAATATTCCACGGCTCCCGTAAGAGTTCTTCCCGGAAATTACGATATCGATCTTCAATACAGCGCTCTTTATGAAAGAGACATTCATAGAAAAACGTTCGAACAAGACGGATATAAATTTGCAGGATACGGAGGAGCCCCCATTCTCACTTCCGGGATTCCTGAAAAGTTAGCCGTAAAATTTCACGAATATTCTCGAAACGGAAAAAGTTATAGCGAGCCGGAAGATTTTTTTAAAGAGGAGCAACCGGACATAGTCGTCATTCACAATCCCCCTTACGGATTTTTAGATAAGATTCCAAATTACGGCAACGTAGGATCGCAGGGCATACGCAGATATTTGGATGATTATTCTCCCGCTCTCGTCGTTTCGGGACACGTTCACGAAGACCAAGGAGTGATCAAAAAAGGAAAAACAGTATTTCTAAATCCTTCCAACTTCGGCGCAGTAGATTCAGTCTTCGGGTTTCAACCCGGAGGATTTTACTCGGAAATATTTTTAGAAAATGGGCTTGTCGAAACCGTAAAATTGAATAGACTGGTGGACCACAAAATTCGCCTTTTAATGGATGTAGACTGTACGGGTCGCATTCCTGTTGTACGGTTTGTAAGTCAGGATTCGGAGGTGTCGGCGGAAGATTTTGTGAGAATCTAACATGACAATCTCAGGTTTTAAAAACAATCCCACCATACAAAAGTTCACCGGACTCAAACGATATTTCCGATCTCACGAAACGAGCATCTCTCGAGAACGAATCGAAGACTTTAAAAAATTCTCCAAACTGATCAACTTTGGCGGCGATATCGTTGCGTTTGATATTTTAGGATCTTTAAATTTCGGTCAGGCAACTGCGGAATCTGACACCGATATTGTGATGTACACCCGATGCGAAAACAACAAAATGGGCGAGTGCGGAATGGAGGATTGTTACAAGATTTCATTATTCAAACATTTATTTATGAATCTTGTAACGTATGAACACAATACGGACGCTTATAAATTGGAAATCGTGGATTGTATCAATCTCAACCAGCTGGAAAAAGACATTCGATCCGGACAATCGGATTCAGAATTGGTAATACGATTTTGTTTTTATCGTTCGATTTGCAGAGGAGTCAATCGCAGACTTTTGAGAAAGTATGAAAAGGAAATCGGATTAAACATTCCTCTCAGTGAATCTCTTGCGGAATCCATCGAGAACTGTTTTAACGGAATCGTACAAACTTCCCAACATACATACTCGTTTCACAAATACTCTCATCGATTGCAGGACAAAGGAATCGGTTTACCCCAAAGTATGGCCGCTAAAATTAAGGATTATTTGAAACAATGATCGGTTTTTTTACCGTGATGCTTTGTTTGGGGGTTGCGGCGGTTTTTTTTCACCTGCTTTATTCGGTGGATTCGAAACGAATCGACAAAGCTGAAAAAAAACGAGATCTTGAAAACGGAGTTTCCAAAGAATATGGGGATCCTAAAAAAGTTTACGGTAAAAATTGGGATCCCAGTCTTCCAAAACCAAGAATTTGTCCCGTTTGCGGAAAATACTTGCAAAAAACTGAATATTTATACGCCGTCATTTCGGAACCGCCTTCGCCGGGCATAAAAAGGCACGCTCGCATTTACGGATGCAGATATTGTTATCTCGGTTTAAGCGAAGAGACCGAGGACAAAAAACAAAAAGTAAATTCGGAAACTCAGGATCCGGAATGGACTCCCGCACCGGTACAGGATGAAGAACTCGGCCTCTAAAACTGAAAATACAAACGGAGTCTCCGGACTTCTATCTCCGGTCACAGTGATCAAAGGAATCGGTCCTGCCAAGGCGAACGCTCTTGCGTCCATTGGAATCAACACGCTCCAAGATCTTTTAAACTTTTTTCCGAGAAGACATTTGGATCGCAATCTTACTGACAACGTTTTATTAAAAGCCGGAGAAGCCGTAACTCTCATCGTGGAAGTCGTGGACGCATATCTCGCGCATGGAAAAAAATCCAGACTCGTGGTCGGAGCCAAAACCAGAAACAACGAAAGAATCTCGATCGTATTCTTCCGAGGAGTCAATTTCTTTCAGAGAATTTTTCAACCCGGAACGACGCTGGTCGCAACAGGAAAATTGGAATACTTCCGAGGATTTCAACTCATTCATCCGGATTATGAAATTCTAACCAGCGCGATCAAACCGACGTATGCAATCCATTCCTCCGCGAAAAAAATAGAAACAGAAACCGCACCCGAAGAAGAATTGGCCGAACTTCCAGGAATGATTCATGCAGGAAGAATCATTCCTCTTTATCCGTCGGGAGAATCGTTGAAATCGGAAGGATTGGATTCCAGAGGGTTTCGCAAGATTCTCTATCTTGCATTGGAAAAGTTGAAAGGAAGAATTCCGGAAATTCTCCCCAAAGAGATCGTAAAAAAAAGAGGTTTGATTTCAAGAGAGGAATCTTATCGTGAAATTCATTTTCCAACGGATGAAGAATCCCTAAATAAAGCAAGATACAGACTCAAATACGAGGAATTATTTTATTTCAACCTGCTCATCGAACACAAAAAAAAAGAAAGAGAAAAAATCAAACGGATTCTCTGGCCCCTACCCGAATCCAAAACCGCGACACAAGTGAGAAACAATCTCCCGTTTCAATTGACGGACGATCAAAATTCCGCACTCCGCAAGATTCAGGAACTTACCGCAAAGGAACAACCGACCGCGGTTTTATTACAAGGCGACGTCGGTTCCGGAAAAACGTTAGTCGCTCTTTTGACCGCTCTTCGATATCTCGAAAATCACATTCAAGTTTGTATGGTTGCTCCTACGGAAATTTTGGCGAGACAACACTATCAAACCATTCTCGGTTTTTTGGGAAATATGCCCTTTCTCGGGATCGAACTCCTCGTGGGTAAGGAACCAAAAAAAAACCGATACGAAAAACTTTACAGAATCAAAAAAGGGGACACGTTATTCGTCATTGGAACCCACAGTGTGTTTCAAGAAGACGTTGCGTTTTTGGATCTGGGTCTGGTGATCATAGACGAACAACACAAGTTTGGCGTGGACCAAAGAGAGGCTCTTCGTTCCAAGGGAAAAAATCCGGATATTCTCGCGATGACCGCAACTCCCATACCCAGAACTCTTTGTCTTACTCTCTATGGAGATTTGGATCTTCTTACGATCAAAACCAAACCTAAGGGAAGAATGCCGATTCAAACAAAATGGTTTCAGGAAGATCGGAGAGAAGGCGTCTACAAATCGATCCGCAAATATGTTTCTTCCGGAAGACAGTGTTATATCGTATATCCTTTGGTCGAAGAATCGGAGAAGGTCGATCTCAAATCTTGTATCGAAGCCTACGAACAACTCAAACACGAAATATTTCCCGAATTTCAAGTCGGCTTGGTTCACGGGAAAATGGACACGGAAGAAAAAGACAGGGTAATGAAAGAATTTTCCAAAAATAGAATTCAAATTCTCGTGTCCACAACCGTGATCGAAGTAGGAATCGATGTTCCGAATTCTACGGTCATGGTGATCGAACACGCGGATCGTTTCGGAATTTCTCAGCTTCATCAGTTGAGAGGAAGGGTCGGTCGAGGAGATCAGGAAAGTTTTTGTATTTTGATGACGGATTCAAAAGTGACCGACGACGCAAGAGTGAGACTCGATGCGATGGTAAATCTCTCCGACGGTTTCGCGTTATCCGAAATCGATCTTCAATTGCGTGGTCCCGGTGAATTATTGGGAGTTCGTCAGAGCGGGCTTCCCGACTTTAAAATCGTAGACTTAAGAGAAGATTCTAAACTGATCGAATTGACAAGAGACGACGCCGCCTTGCTGGGAGATCCGGGCGATTTAGAAAAGGAGGAAATTCGGGGAAGATTTAGCGAGGGCCGATTGTTATTTTCAAATTGATAGACCGGATCCACCGTTTTACCGATTTTACGACTGGATCGATCATTTGATTTTTTAAACTCGAGAACACATTCATATGAAAGATAAAATATCGAATTCATTTTAAAAATTTGCTTTTGATCGACTGCAAAAACCCATTGCAGCAAACTCGGAATTTTGCAATCTGGTCCCAGTATGAAATATTTCATCTTCATCGTTTGGATCCTTTCCGTTCAAAATTCTCTACTGGCTCAAACCGGAGGTTCCTTCGGGGTTCCAAATAATTTATACGTCATCGGAGATTTCAAACAAGAGATCGCTCTCGCAGCCTATTCCAATCCCGGAGAATCTCGAGTTCATTATCTTCGAAAAGAAACCCTGGAAAAATTATTAGAACTGATCCAAACGTATCAAAGAGAAAATCCGGATGAAAAACAAAAACCCTTTATCGTGTCCGGCTTTCGTTCCTTTAAAGATCAAAAAGGAATTTGGGAAGAAAAATATTCCGGAAAAAGAAAGATGAGATTTCCCGTTCAAGGAAAAAGTCCCAAGGAAATCATTTCTCTAATTTTAGAATTTTCGAGTGCGCCAGGAACCTCCAGACACCATTGGGGAACCGATGTGGATCTCAACGCATTAGAAAATTCTTATTTTGAAAAAGGTGGCAAGGGAGAAAAGTTCTACAACTGGATGTTAAAAAACGCAGGACGTTTTGGTTTTTGCCAACCGTATTCTTCCAAATTGAGCCGAGGAAACAAAGGATACAACGAGGAAAAATGGCATTGGTCTTACGCGCCGATTGCGAACAAACTTCAGGAAGATTGGGTTCGATTCTTTCAAGAAGGTAAAATTCAATTCAAGGGCAAATTTCTCGGAGGAGAATTTTTAGAAATGCTTCCCTTAGAATACGTGACATCCGTCAATCCGGAATGCAAATCGATCCGTTGATCAAGCCGGATTTTGATACACATCCCACATCGTTTTGAGAAGCGTTTTCGCTTCGCTGTATTCGGGAATCCACTGAAGCAGTTGTTGAGCGAGCGAGGAGGAAGCTAAAAGTTTAGCGGGATCTCCCGCCCTTCTCCCCGAAATTTTATGGGGAATCGGTTTTCCGACCACCTCTTCCGCCAAACGAATCACTTCTAAAACGGAATATCCTTTTTCAGAACCTAAATTGACAGTCAGAGATTTTTTTTCGGAATCCATATATTCCAAACTCAAAACGTGAGCCTTTGCAAGATCGCTCACATGAATGTAATCCCGAACACAACTTCCGTCCGGCGTATCATAATCCGTTCCGAAAACCTCGAATTCTTTTCTCATTCCGACCGCTGCTTCTAGAATGATCGGAAGCAAATTGGCGGGCGTCCTTTCCAAACCGCGAACCCGCCCTTGAGGATCATAACCGGCCGCATTAAAATAACGCAACGCCGCAAAATTAAATCCTTTCAAGGACTCGTACCATTTCAGATTCTCTTCGATCGCCAACTTGGTATAGCCATAGTAATTTTCAGGATGAAGCGGATGTTTTTCATCCACAGGAAGATACTTGGGAGATCCGTATACTGCCGCCGAGGAGGAAAAAATCACCTTCTTGGTTCCCGCTTTTTCCATAAATGTAAGCAGTTTTAGAGTTCCGCTAATATTGTTCAGAGCATATTTCGAAGGATCCGTCATCGATTCGCCGGCAGCCTTCCAAGCCGCAAAATGAAACACTGCATCGATCGGTTTTGAAAACGCTTTTTCCAAGACGGTTTCGTCTTGGATATCTCCCTCAATCAGTTCGACACCGGGAAATAAGTTTGCACGATTCCCTTTTTCTAAATTATCAACAATCAAAAGATCGTGTTTTTTTTCGAGAAGAAGCGCGACGATGTGACTACCGATATAACCGGCCCCGCCTGTAATTAATAATCTCACCTGTGATTCGTAACTCCCCGATCGCTATCCCTAAAGAACTTTATAATATACTTAACTTCTTTAATTAAATTTCCGGAAGTCTCTAATTCGTCGAGAGCCTTTTTGGTGGTCAATTTAGAATGATAGATGACTTTATATGCTTGTTTGATCGCATTTCTGACATCGGGAGAAAAACCGGCCCGTTTCATTCCCACACTATTCAGACCGACAACGGTGCTCGGATTTCCGTCTACCGTGGAATACGGCGGAACATCCTGAACCACTTTTGCCAAGCCTGCGATCATCGCGTAATCGCCTACAAAACAAAACTGGTGGACAGCGGCAAGACCGGAAACAAACGCAAAATTTCCGAGAGTAACGTGTCCTGCAAGAGCGCTAGCATGCGTAAGAATATTGTTATTTCCGAGTATACAATCGTGGCCTACGTGAGTATTCCCCATAAAATAATTTTTATTACCGATCACGGTTGGAGAATCTTCCTTGGTTCCTTTATGAATATTTGCATATTCTCGAAATATGTTATGATCGCCAATGATCGTTTTGGTTAAAAGTTGCTGATTAAAACTCAGATCCTGAGGCATAGCTCCGATCACCGCGCCTTGGTGAAAACGGTTGAACTTTCCGACTTCCGTACCTGCGCAAATTTTAACGTGGTTTTCAATCACGGTACCCTCTTGGATTGAAACATGTCCTTCGATGATAGAATAAGGACCAACCTCTACAGATTCGTGTAATTGGGCTCTTGAGTCGATAATCGCAGTCGGGTGAATTTTCATTTAGACCTCTTCTTCGGTTCTAAAATACAAAAATCGACTCCGCTTTTTTATTCAAGCTTTTAAAGATGTCTTGAACAACTGTATAGTTTCTTGAAAAGTAGCATGCCGAATCCCCAAAAAAACTCAAATTCGAAAAGAGGTGAACCATGCTTGTGGATTGGAATAGACTAGATTCCCTAAAACAGGGAGATGACGAGGAAGAAATCGCTTGGCTCAAAGAAATGGTGGAATCCCTTCTCACCAACATGGAAATCCGAATTAAAAACATCGTTCGTTTTGCGGAAGAAAAAAAGGATTCCGAATTACAGGCCGAGCTTCATCAGACCAAGGGGGTTTCCGCTAACTTTGGATTGGAAGATCTCAGAATTTTGGTTACCGACGCGGAACAAAACTTGAAAACGGGAACCTCCGATTCTTCATACACATTGAGTCTCAAAATTCCGAATATTTGGGAACCTACAAAAGAAGAGCTTAAGAAAAAGTTCGGAATCAATTAAAAAACAACGGAAACATATTTCAAATTACCACGGATCTGATAAAAGAATAAAACAATATTAGATGATACGCTTCCATTGAAGTAATTTTAGAATGATCGTAACTTCTTTAAATCAGAAAGACGTTGATTCTATAATTTTGAGCAACTTTAATTTTTGATAAATTCGAAAACCTGTAAGTGCGTTTTGATTTTATTTTAAACTTTACAGACATTCTCTGTGCCGAAGGTTTATGAATTGAATTTTTTAAAAAATGTTCTGTTTTTTAAAAATCAAACCAATCTCGATAATCTAAAACATAAAATTCTTGGGCCGGCTCACATTCTAACCTTCGGATGATACTATTATTCAAGAGATTTAGGTGCAGGATATATCTGTATTCCCTGTGAAACGTAGGACCTCCCTCATTCATAATATTCACGATAGAATCTCCCACCCCAACCTCGTCCAACCAAAGCAAATAATTAAAAAGATAACAACGAGAAACCCCGTGAACCAAGGCAAGTGTTCCCAGCAAGGCCCAACTTCCGGTATTCAATCGAACATTCAATCGCTGCATGTTTTCTTTTCCCGAGCTTGCTTGATACAAAGCTTTTCCCGCTTTTTTCCCTAAGCGTTTTGTGGTTGTGAGATACTTTCCATACTTCTTTAAAAGAATCGGAATCCTTTTGGGGAGGTTTCGTCGATACTTTTCGTTGTAACGAAGCAAAGTATCTTTGGGCACAAGAAGAGTCACTACGTCCGTATTATTTTCCCGAAGAGCCGATTGAATTTTATGATCCGAATTTAAAAGCAGTATTCCCATACTAGAATACAGTTCTTCTTCTTTTCGAAAGATACGCTTCCCATAAAAAAAACGATTTTTAAAAGGATATTTTGAAACGAAACCACAGAGTAGTTCTTCGATTTCCGCAAAGGTCAAAAAACGTTTCTCCTCTTATTTTAAATTTCGAAAACAAACAGAAAACCTCAAATAAAATTCATTTCCTATTTTACAACGACGACCTTCGGCGACCCTAAGATTAACCCGTCGAAGCACAGAGTCAATTGTTACGCTCCAAATTGCCGCTTAAGTTTTACAATGCGTGAGCGGGTTGGAGAGCGCGAAGCGTCCTCGAAGAGGACGAGCGGGAATCCGCGAGCTCGTAAACACGCGGCCCGAGCGTAAGCGAGCGGACACGCCCCTCCTCATCAAAAATGAAAATATTGAGTTTGAAATAAAAAAGGCGATCTCGATGTTTCAAGATCGCCTTTGATTCAACGCAGCTTCAAGCTTTGCCGAGTCTGATTATCGAGTAGCAAAATCTCGCTACTCCGTCGCATTTTTACTTTCCAGATTTTCTTTTTACAAAATAAGAATCCACGTCATCCGTAATCGGGCGAATCATTTCTTCGTATTTTAAGATCGATTGAACCGCTTTCTCATAGATGCTCATCAACAACGCCTGAGCCGCGTCGCACATCTGTTCCTTTCTAAATTCTTCTACGTGAAGAGTTTCGGTAATGGACCCGTCCGGATTAAAAGGAAGCGAAGCCAAAAGGTTGGAGATCACGATCTTATCGTCACCGGCAACATGAGAAGGATCATAGATCACGGGAAGGATCGTCTGATTCTTAACGTGAGTGATCACATTCAAATCCGGAGTGTTTCTACAGTATCCTTCCTTGATAAAAAGAGTTTTCACACCTCTTTCGCAAAGAACAATATTCAGGTTTCCTTGATTGGCGATGTATTCGGCAGCGGAAAACCATTCTACCGCCTCATTTCCAAACCCACGTTTGAGAATCACAGGTTTTCCCGTTCTTCCCACCGCTTCGAGAAGTTCAAAGTCCTGCGCGTTTCTGGTTCCGATCTGGATCATGTCCGCGTGTTTTGCAACTTCTTCGGCCATGGTATGATCCATCACTTCGGTTACATAAGGAAGACCGGTCTCGGCCTTTACCTTATCCATCATCGCAATTCCTTCCCAACCAAGACCTCTCCAGTCGGTCGGACGCGTACGAGGTTTGAAAGCTCCGCCGCGAAAGATGATTCTATCTAAGATATTGTATTTTTTACCGAGCTCGACCGCTTGTTTTGCGATCGTCAGAGTTTGTTCATAGGTCTGTGGAGAATCCGGTCCTACGATAAAGATATGTTTTCCGGTTCCGAACTTACGAACCAATCCGTCCGGACCCTTCACTTCGACAATTCTTGTGGCTCTGTGAACCACTTCCCCGTTTTTACCGGCTGCGGTTTTTGCGATGTTTTTATACGGAATGGACACGTTCCAGATTTTAGCAACCCCTGGGAGTTCTTTGACATAGCCTTCTTTTTCGGAAATTTTACGCGTATCTCCTATGAAATGAATCGTATCCGATACTGCGGCGCCACGAATGATTTCGGTTTGGTTCCCGCATTCTTTTGCCAATTCTTTGATGATGGCCTCAGTTTCTGAATGACCTTTTTCTAACTCAACTATGTCCACACTTCACTCCGAACGGGATCTTCTCCCTTAGTTATACAAGCTTCTATTGCACTGATTATCGTCAAGAAATGATCAGAAGCCGTGATCTTTCCCGGGAAACTCGCCGGATTTTACTTCTTTATGATAGTTTCCAACCGCGTCCTTAACGATAGAATGTAGATTCGAAAACTTCTTCAAAAACTTAGGCTGAAAATTTGCATCCAATCCGAGCAAATCGTTTAAGACAAGAACTTGCCCGTCCACATCCGGTCCCGCTCCGATTCCGATGGTCGGAACTCCCACCGCATGACTTACTTTTTTTCCCAGTTCAGCCGGAATCATTTCCAGAACGATGGAGAACGCACCGGACTGGGAAAGATTCTCAGCCTCTCTCAAAAGTTTCGCGCTTGATTCCTCACCCTTTCCTTGAACCTTATGTCCTCCGAAAACATGAACGCTCTGAGGAGTCAGTCCCAAATGTCCCATCACCGGAATTCCGATTTGTTTGAGAATGGTGACTAACTCGCAGATAAAATCGGATCCGCCTTCGATCTTGATCGCATCACAATCGGTTTCCTTCATCATCTTTCCGGCGGAACGAATTCCGTCCTCGATCGAAGTTTGGTAACTCAAGAAGGGAAGATCCGCGATGAGAAACTTATCCGGCGCACCCTTGCGCACTGCTTTTGTATGATAGATCATTTCTTCCAGAGTTACCGGAAGAGTACTCGTATTTCCCTGAAAGACCATTCCCAAAGAATCACCTACAAGAATGGAATCCAGTTCGGTTTCGTTTAATATTCTCGCAAAACTGAAATCGTAACAGGTAACAACGGAAATTTTTTCTTTCCCCTTTTTTTCAGGAGAAAAAACCTTAAGTACGTTTCTCATACTCGCCTCCCGTGAAATGTTCATACAAGGAGTCTTCTTTCATCCCTTGCAAAATTTCTCTAATAAAAGGACGAGTAAAGAGGGAATGGTGTGGGAGATGCAGACCCCGCGTGTGCATCGTAACCACGTCATAAGTGAGAATGTCGATATCAATCTCTCTCGGTCCCTTATCTACTTTACGTATCCTTCCCATTTCTTTTTCGATCCGAAGAGCGACTTCTAAAAGTTCTTCAGGATTAAAAGTCGTTTCGATTTTTAGAATCTGATTTAAGAATTCGGGCTGATCCGTAACTTCAAGCGGATCGGTGTTTAGAGGGTTGGATTCTTTGATCACTTCGATCCCGATCGTATTTTTTAATTTGCGAACCGCGATCTTTAAAAACTCGGCTCGATTTCCGAGATTGGACCCTAAAGAAAGAAATGCCTTTTTCATCGTTTTCCTCCGGATTCAGAAAGTTTCAAACGGTAGTCCGCGCACTCCAAGTGAACCTCCTCGGTCATTTCTCGAAGCCTAGAATAAATTCGTCCTTCCGCTTTATCTTTCCATTCCGCCGGAGAAGTGTTGGAGGTTAGAATGGTAAGTTTTTCCTGTTCGTATCTTGCATCGATCAGATCGTATAATTTTGAATTGGACCAATCCGATTCTTTCTGAACTCCAAAATCATCTAACACTAATACTTCGACTTCGGCGAACAGGGTTTCGATCGTTTTTTCCATTCCGTGGGTTTCGGAATCTTTTTGATACGTTTCTCTCAAAGTATTGAGAAAATCCCTATTGATTTTTGCGTATTTGCAATTTGTCTTATATCGAAAAATCAGTTCGTTTAAAATGATACAAGCTAAAAGAGTTTTTCCCGTTCCCGGTCCTCCCCAAAGATACAATCCATGCGGTTTAAAATTAGGATCGTTCCATTTATTCACAAGGTCATGGGCCCAGTCGTGAGCGACCATAAACGAAATTCCGATTTCCGTACTATGATCCGCCTTATCCAAAGTTCTATAAATGTATTTGGGAGGAATTCCAGATTTTTTGAATATAGCTTCCAGATGTCCCAGTTCCATTCTTGCGTTATGACAAACACATGGAATCATCTTCCTCAGGCTTTCGTCGTAAACCCGCCAAGGAGGTTTTCCCTGACAGGGGCAATTCTCAGAAATACAATGGCAAATCGAAAGAACCCCCGAGTGGGTACCGGAAACGTTTTCGGTAAGAGAAAATCCTACTCCTCCGCACTGGAGACATTCGGGAGCGCCTTCTCGGACAGGTGTGTAATTCTTAAGAATCATACGGGTAATTCCAGTTTTTTCATCAAAAGGAGGAAGGAAAACCTTTTCTGAAAACAGAATCTGCTGGAAAAATGTAGGGAATAAAAGAAACTAGGAGCGGTCTATCTTTCGGAAAAGAAACGAAAACAGGAAAAGATTCTTCGAAAGCCCGATAAATGGACTCATTATGTCCCTTATTGGTAGGAAAGTGGAAAAAAAATTCGTTCTTAGTTTATATCCAAGAATCGATGTCCGATAGATATACAGGAGAGAAGGCAACAGGATGTTCCTTTTCCCTAATACCATTGAAAGAGAAGTAAAAGGTGTGAGCATTATGAAGGTGATGAAAAGCATATTCATTCTTCTGGCCGTGCTGGGACTCAACCTGTCTGTTTTAGCTCAGGAAAACAATCAGGGCGGGAATCAGCAAGCCAATGAAGCTGTAGAAAAAATTGACGAGCTGCTAAAAGGCGAGTTGGTTCCCGAAGACGATGACAAGAACCTCACGGAAGAGCAGAAACGTCGTAAAAAAGCAATCCAGGAACAAGAAGCTCTGTGGAAAAACCCTGACTTTAAGGGCTATGATAAAAATTTCCAAGAACTCCACCAACTCTCCAAGGCATTCGCTAATAGCAAATTTAGATTGGCATTATCCAACTACCAATCTGGGGTAAACACAGTTCTTAAAATGAGAGAATCTGTGGAACAATACCGCAAAGAAGAGAATGAGAAAAAGCGTCTTGATGAGAAGTGGTACTGGCAAAAGGTAGATCGCAAAGCAAGAGAGGATCGTGTCGTATCAAGCATGAAACTCAAGGCAAAACAAGATGCATTGAATTATTTCACTAAAGCGATCAATCACTTGGATGAAATTAAAAACCCAGACTTAAGAGAAAGACCGGAGTTCAAAAAACTTATTTCTGAAACTTACAGATCATGGATCCTCACTGAGTATGATTTACAAAATCTTCCGCAGTGTATTCCTATCCTCGAACTTTATATCGAGATTGATGAGAATGAAAAGGAATACCCTGCTCATAAGTATTTGGCAAGTTGCTATGCTTTCGAAGAGAACATGATCAAGAAATACGGTGGAGCTTCCGAAGACCGGGAGTTAAAATTCCGCTACAAGAAAAACGTTCACCTCTTAAGAGCAACCGAGCTGAAATACGGAAAGGATTCTCCGGAATACAAGCACATCGTAAACCTTGTCAACAAGGACGAAGTGATTTCCGTAAGACCGTAACTCTTTCTTTCAAACGAAATGGAATAAAAAACCCCGCCATCGGCAGGGTTTTTTATTGTAATCGCTTACGTTCATCGATCAATTTCATTTTTGATTCCCCAGTAACCCCATTTTTTTCCTAAAATATACACTCTTTCCCTTAGAATCGATTAGAAATAATTTATTTCATGATTTTGTTGACAAATCCAATATTAACTTTTTACATTCTCAGAAATAAATTTATAACAGAAGAGGATTTGAATGAAAAGATTGGCTATTTTGGCTTTAACAATGGGCCTAACGATCTCTATGAACAATTGTACAAGCACTCAAGGAAGCAACGGAATTGCAGGAGCCAAACTGAGTTCTTTCTTGGACATCCGCGCTCTCAGCAGAAAAGATTACAAAGTAATGGGAAGTGTAAAAGGTGAGGCTACTTACACTAGAGTTAGATATTTCCTTCCCATTTTCCCATTCGTAAGCTACAACTTCGGTATTCCGGGTCTTACTTCGAAAAAAGAGAGCGGATCCATTACAGGATACCCAGTTTTTCCTACGCCTACAAGCCCGCTTGATTATGCAAAAGAGCAAGCCATTTACAATGCTCTCGAAAAACTAGATGGAGCTGATGCAGTTCTTCAACCTCGTTTTAAAACAAAATGTGAAGAGTTTAATTTTCCGATTTTCTATAACGAAGAAAAATGCACTGTAAATGTAATCGGTAAAGCGATCTCTATCAATGAAGGTTAAGATTTTCTCGTTTCTCATTGCAATTTTTGCGATGAGCGCCTGCTTGTCAGGCTGTGTTTCAATGAATTCAAATGATTACCAATACAGTGCTGGTAGTTATTATTTGATTCAGGAAGCAAAACAAGATTATACAGATTCTTTAAAACATGGTTTAAGAAGAAAAAAAATTTCGGTAGAGGAAGTTGGGCGATTCTATTTAGATTTTACCTTTTTCCTTCCAAACTTAATTTACTTCCCCTTAACAGGTGGTACAATTTTTGGAACTTTTGGGGGATCCGGTTCGGCGGCGAGCGATGAAGAAGTTGCAGGTTCAATTCTTGAATCAGAAATCAGATCTTTACAAAATGATTCCATTTCTGAAAGCTATAACAAGGGACTCAGTGTTTTTGGAGATTTAGTGTTGGCTTATCCTAACATTTTTTATTATCTGATTAACGGAGAAACGATATTTGGCACTTTCGGCGGTCATCAGGAAGAGGAAGTCTCTTCTAAGTCGATTTTAGCGCAAAACTTGTTAAAGAATGCTGCAACTCAAAAAAATATTCCGCCTCCTACTGTGGAAGAATTTGTTTTTAATCCGCTCGATTTTTTGAGTTTGTGGGAATTTAGTTCGTCTAAAACGAGCGCTTTAGAACGAAAATTCTATTTTACATCCGACGGTTTGATGAATCGTTTTGATCCCGAAACTTTTACGCAGGTTATTACTGACGCTAATTTAGTTTTGGATGATCTCGATTTATCTGCTGAAGATGTTGAGGAATTAAAACAAAATGGATATTTAGATTTCATCGATTCCGATGAAAAATCGATTTCTACTTTTGAAACATCGCCCAATAAAGGAAAGAAAAAGAAGTAAGCTTATTTCTTTAACCCGATTTGATTTTAAAACCCTGTCGTTTCCGACAGGGTTTTTTTATTTAAAATCCAATACATCGACCGGCCCTTGTGCCAGTTCATTTAACATTGAATCAAAACTTCCGTTTAAATTTTGAGAAACAGACTCAAGTAATTTGAATATTTCAGTAAATTTATTTATAGACTAAATCTACGTTATACGCGACTTTCTTCCGTTAACGAGGTATACCATGCTCCTTCCGGAAAAGATACTCATCATCGCAGGTGTTTTAAATTTAGCTTACGGCAGCCTCACCGGTTTTCCATACGCACTTGCAAGAAAAAAGGCGGAATTTGCTTCCCGATACTTACAGGCCGCGCATATCGGCTCATTGATGCAGGGAGCCATGCTTTTAGGATTGGTTATCGCATTTCGTTATGCAAATCTTTCCGAAAACTTGGGGCTGATTGGAGCGATTCTATTCGCTGTTTCTTCGATTTTTCTTGCTCTAAAAGATACGGTAAATTGGCTTCAAGGGGTTAAGGATGAATTTCAGGAAAACCCTATCTTAGGAAAATCCTTAGGCGCAATCGGAGTAATTTCCAATTTGGTGGGAATCTCGATAATCGTATACGGCGTATTGTTGACTTAATAAAAAATCAACAAACCACTCGGAAATCGATCTTCGATTTTAGATCTCCGTTGATATGGATTTCTAAGGTATGTTTGCCGGGAATATGCTTCCGAGTCGTCATTTGTTTAAAGGATTGTTTTTTTTCATAAGTTACAATTTCTTTAGGACCAAAAAGACGTTCTTCGATTTGAAAAACTTTTCTGGACATTTTTCCCGAAACTTTTACATATTCGATTTTATATTCGATTCTAAGGCGGTTCGGTTTACTCTCCCCAAGCTGAACGGAAAAGCTAAATCCCAATTCATCTCCGATTTTTACCGTTTTCGATTTCAATTTTAAATTGATAACCTTTCCATTTACTTTAGAAGTAAAACCGAAAATTTTCAACGCTCTATGATTTCCGTTTTTCAAAAGACCGCGTAACGCGTGTTTTAAGAGTGTGTCTCGTTCTTCGGAAAAGCCTGCCCAACGTTCCGCTATTTCCAAAACAAAGTCGGGGTGATCTTTAGAGATATCGTTCAAGTGATTGGCGACGCTTCTGCGTACAACGTCATTGGGATCGTCTTTTAAATTTTCAAGAATCGAAAGTGTCCTCTGCGGATCCTGTTTTAAACCGGGAATCCCCATTCCCCAAGGAAGCCTAGGGCGACTCCCCTCCGAAGCCAAACGACGAACTGCGGGATCGGAATCAAGCGACCATTGCAACATTTGTTTCCAAGTTAATTCCGGATGGCGGATCAAAAACGGACGAATGGAAAATTCACAGGAAATTAGTTTTGTAATTCTTTCGGTCGCCATCATTGCTTCCTTATGATGATCAATTCCCAAAATTTCTACAACATCCCCCAGAAATATGGTAACAAATGTTTCTTTTCCTTGAAACAATTTCTCGAATGAATCCGCAATTCTCAGAAGAATCGGAACAGCTTTTGGAAACGGTGTCGGCAGAGTTTCAGATAAAACTTCGGCGATCCTACGAATTCTTTGTTTGAGTTCCAGACGATTCCAATCTTTTTGTTTAAACTTACGAATCCACTCTTCCTCGGAAACAAAACTCAGTTCTTTAGAAAAAGAGGAAGCGATCTTTTGTAAAACCCGAGGTGAATAAAGGTCTTTGAGCAGTTCCGCCATTGCAGTGAATTATTAAAAAGGTTATAATCATCCGCCGGCTTTCGGCGGAACGATTCGTTTGAAAAGGCGGCTTAGAGGGTCTTCGATAAATCTATAAATGAACCAAGATACCCCTAACGTAACAAAAAAGCTGATAAAAAGACTGAGTATAAAAAAGAAAATGCTCGTTTCAAAAAGCTCGGGTAACAGGTATCTTAACACCCCGAAAGAAAACAACGAGATGAGCAAATGCCATATATAAATCGTATAACTTAGATTCGCGATCGGATTTAAAAACTTTACGCTCAAACTTTTACCGAGAATGCTATTCGGAAATAATATAACGGATAAGAGTATCAGTCCGTAAGCAAAATCGATCAGATTGAATCGAATTGTTCCGGAAAAAAAGGAATAGATATCCTCATTTTTCCAATTGATAAAAAACAGTATGAGAATCGGAATAAAAATCAGGAAAGTATTAGAAATACGACTGGAAACAATCCCTCTCAGTTGTTCTTCCCGATTCACAAACCAATCCATAATGATCACCCCAAGTAGAATCGAATCGATTCGAGTATGAGTAGGACGGAAGATTAACATTTCATAATCCGTTCCAAAAAACTCGGGCATTAAATAAATAACGATCCGGAACAATCCCGGGATCAAATACAGACCCCAAAGAATCCATTGTCTAGTGAGAAATTTTTTTTTAAAAAGAATCCATCCGCAAAAAAAAGGAAACACGATATAAAACTGTTCTATGACGGAAAGAAACCAAGTATGCATATTCGGACCTAACCAGTAATTTCCTAAGAGAACAAAATCCGCCCACGCGTTGCTCAATTGGTTTTCCGTTCTTTCAAGCGTAGCTAAAGCCATCAATGTGTCCAACGCGGACAATTCCTTTGTTGCGATCCACTTTAGACTTATGGAATAAGAAATTCGAGTGATAAAATAACTAAGAGTAATAAAAAGATAATAAATCGGGAGTAATCTGTAATTCCTTTTTAAGAAAAAATCAAGATAACGAATTCGTCCGTTTTTCTGCCATTCTTTCCAAAGCGCCATAGAGATAAGAAATCCGCTTAGAATAAAAAATAAATTTACCTCAAAGTTATGAACCAGACTGATCAAATATTGAAGAGTAGAACTTGTACTCGCAAGCGTAGAACCTGAATAAAAGTAATAATGATATACAAATACAACGATGATCGCAAACGCCCTCAGACCGTTTAATGGAAGAATTTCTTCTTTTTTACTTTCTATATTTTTTTCCATAAGTTCCGTTAAAATTGATTCATAGCATTGAATCTGCTTTTATTTTTCAAACCGCAATCGCTCAAACAAACCGTAACAAGTTTTTATCGGAAGAGTTCGGCGATAAAATCGAACACTTTTGCTGATTGGATTCAATCGCTACTCAGTTTTGATGAACATTCAAAAGTCGTCTAAATTCGACCAACCCCAGTTCACTTGTAAAGAATTCAAATATCACTTCAAGCAAATTTTACCGACATCGATTGAAAGGAAATTGAGTGTGTTGATCAATTGGAAACATGCTTTTAAATAGTTTCTGACCAAACTTTCTCCAAAGCCCTACGCTTCATTCTTTCAATTTAAAATCATAGTTTGAATCGAAAATAATTTCTCCCTATCATATCAATCACAATTTCCAATACAGAAGAATTTCCTTATTTCCGTCACGTCCTTCTATGGGGGACCATTCTAAACCCAAAACGGAAGCTCCGATTTCTTTTTTGAGAAATTTACAAATCGATCGAACGATTTTTATACGAACTTTTTCGTTTTTGAGGACACCTTTGACGAGTTCTTTTTCGTTCGCTTCAAATTGAGGTTTAATCAAAGTAATACATTCTATTTTTGGAATGTATTTTTCCTGTTTCAATTTGGAGATCACAGGGAACACGGATCGTAACGAAATAAAACTCAGATCCATTACGATCAAAATCGAGCTACGATCCGGAACCAAAGTTTGATTGGTTTCCCATTCGATTATAGACGCGGATAAATTCTTAAGATGAAAACGATCCTTTACGATCACCGAAGTATGATTTCTCAATCGTTCCGCCAACTGACCGTAACCCACGTCGCAAGCGAAAACTTTCCAAGCTCCCTTTTCCAAAAGGACCTGGGTAAATCCTCCCGTGGATGCTCCAAGATCGACACAAAGTTTACCGGAAGCCGAAATCGGAAATGTTTCAAATGCTTTGAGCAATTTGTAGGCTCCTCGGCTTACATATTGGGGAATGATATTCAGAATTCGAATTTCGGAATCTTCCGAAAATTTCAATCCTACTTTGGTAACTTTTTGCTCGTTTACTAAAACGGAACCGGAAAGAATCAAACTTTTTGCTTTTTCGGGAGAATCCGCAAACCCCCGATTCAACAAAAGAGAATCGAGTCTAATTTTTTCTCTGGCCAATGTATACCGGAAGTTCTTCAAAAAATTCTTTTTCTTCGGATGTGGAAACAAAATCGGAGGATATGGAAATCAGATTTTTTTGCAAATCTTTGACCATACTTTTACAACGATCTAATCCGAATAACGCGGGATAGGTGGTCTTTCCTGACTTCTGATCTTTACCGGGAGTCTTTCCAAGCGATTCTTGTGTTCCTTCTACATCCAAGATATCGTCCGTAATCTGAAAAAGAAGACCAAGATCCTCTCCGTATTTGGAAAGAGAATCCTGTCTCTCCTTCCAATCCTGACGAAGCCGATTTCCCAAAAGTAGCGAGGCTTTGATCAACGCTCCGGTTTTCAGACTATGTGTCAGTCGCAGGAGTTCTATCTTTTCCTCTGTAGTCGGAGAATTTTGATCCTCCGAATTTGCTCGTTCCATCTGAAGATCGTAAATCTGTCCGGAAACCATTCCCGGCGCGCCGGAACCAATATGCAAAATTTCTAATAAATTGCGATGTAAAAGAAAATCGCCGTTCTCACTTTCTACCAAGGATAAAAGATAAAATGCAAACGAGTTGAGCGCGTCCCCAGCGAGAATCGCCGTCGATTCCGAAAATTTTTTATGAAGCGTCGGTAAGCCTCTTCTAAAATCATCGTTATCCATACTCGGAAGATCGTCGTGAATCAACGAATATGTATGAATACATTCCAACGAGGATCCGAGAATCAGAACGTTTTGGGAACCCTTTTGAATTCCTCCTGAAGAAGCCAAAGCCAAAACCGGTCTAAGTCGTTTGCCTCCCGCAACAAGACTGTATTTCATCGCTTCAAAAAGTTCGGGAGCGGAATATTTAGAGAGCAGTGACAACGTTTGAGAATCTAAAAAACTCTCGAACGTTGTCCTATAAGAATGGAAAATTGAAGAAAAGGCAGACTGGTTCACTCTGCCTCCAGACTGAAAAAAATCCTCGAATTGTAAAGCAAAGTCCGATGGCCGGTCGGTCAAACGTTCGAAACCAAACGTAGCAAATCGTTTTTTGAAATGTTTCCAATTCGAAAGAAACGGGATTCGTTCTTTTTCGATTAAGACTTTACTTTCAAAACCACCTTCCCGATCGAATTGCCGGATTGAAAGTATTTGAGTGCTTGATGAATTTCCTCAAAGCGAAACGTTTTTCCGATAAATGGCGGGGCTAAATTCAGTTTGACAAGACCGAGGAGATTTTTAGTCAACGTTTCCACTTTATCATAGAGCCAGATCAGGTTAAATCCCATGACCGCTTTATTATCCGAGACCATAGCCATCGGATCCAACTTCGGACGAGAAAGATATTTATAAGCAAGTCGAGGCCAGTTTACCGAACTGCTTCCGCCCATCAAATCGGCGGCGCCATAGACGATCATTCTTCCCATCGGGGCCATCACCTCATAACTTTCTTGAAAAATATTCCCTCCGATACATTCCAAAACAAGATTCAAATCCCTTCCATCCAACGATTCACGAAGATCTTTTTTAAACCGATCCGAACGGACGATTTGTCGATCGTAACCTTCTTTTTTTAGAAGATCCAATTTGGAAGGAGAACCGATCGTTCCGATCGTATAAGCGCCGAACTTTTTCGCCACACGATTTGCGAGAATTCCGACTCCTCCGGCGGCGCTATGGATAAGAACGGTTTGGCCTTTTTGAAGATTTCCCAGAGCGACTAATGCGTAATAGGCGGTAAGCCCTTGAACCAGGAACCCGGCCCCCTGATCAAAACTCCACTTGGAAGGAAGTTTAAAAACATATCTGGAATCTATATTTAAATGAGAAGCATAACCTCCAAAACGAGTCACACCCATGATCTTATCTTTTTTCTTTACATTCTTAACTTTCTTTCCAGCGGCCAAAACAACTCCTGAGTATTCTAAACCAGGAACAAAAGCTCCTTCCGGAGTTGCACTATAGAGTCCCTGAATCGCAAACAAATCGGCAAAATTGAAACCGATCGAATGAACTTCGATCTGCACTTCATTTTCGGCGGGTTCGGGAAGGGTTTCGGCAATCAGTTCAACGTTTTCAAGAGATCCTTTTTTACGAACAAGAGCGATGGTTCTTTGCATAAACGAAGTTATAAAAATGAAAAATAGGAGGGCAAGAAAAATTTTCGACCGCGTTTTTTGAAATTCGATTTCAAGATCAATCCAATTTTAAAGAAAGATATTTTCCTTCAGATTCAATTTTTGATTCGAGGGATAAACGTCAAAATGGATTTTTACTTTCGAAAACACAAAGACTGATTTAATGAAATCGTTTTGAAAATCGGATTGTTACGTTCAAAACTCGGGAGAGAAAAATTCCTTTTCTTTTCCACGAGGAGTCACCGCAAATCGATACTTTCTCTTAGAATGAAATTCAGGATTGAACCAACGAACTTCGTAGATCGCCATTCCATCCAAGGATTCTCCTTGAAAACGAACATCCAATTCGGTGCCTGAATCGTTTACAGGTTTTGCATCTTGAAACAAAGTTTTCCATTCCCCTTGATCTTCCTTATACTGAATGGATAACAAAGGTTGATGAAATTGAATTTGAGAAGGATTTACATCTTTATATCGAAAGATCCAATGTTTCTCGAGATTCTCCGCCGCAAGTACCAATCTCGGGGCTTCCTTCAATTCGCGGTTTCCCTTTGCTTCCAACTTCTCCGGCATATAATGTTTTGTATCCAATTGAAATTCCCAAGATTCGGGAAAACTTTCCTTTCCTCCTTCCGCTGGCATCTGTTTTACGAGATCGGCAAGATGAGCCTGCAAAAACGGTTGCGTTCCAGGTCCGTAGATCGTGTGTCCGCCTTCATAGTTTTGTTTTGTATATTCTTCCGGGGTGGTGGAATATCCGAAATATCCGTTAGTACAAGACAATACGGATGTTTGAGTGATGGGTTCTTTACTTTTGTTCGTTCTTTGTTTTTCAGCATCAAGAGCAGCCTTGGAGAATCTTCTGCCGGACTCGTTCGTAACTTCGAAAGGAACCGCTAACAAAGCGGTGTCTCCGATTCTCGCGGACTGAAGAATCATTCGATGAGGAAAATTCTTCTTAGCCAAAATCAAATACTGAAATACGGAACCCGCAGTGCGTTTGTGTCCCTGACAACCGCCTGTAAAAATGTATCGAGGCCAACCTTCCCCCCAAAACGGCAGCCAATATAAAATCGGAGTCATACCGTCTTCCGCTCCGCCGGTCAACGCCGTTCCGACTATTGGTCGGCTACAGAGTTCTGCTTCCCCCATCTTCGGATTTTCATAAACGTCGACTTCTTTGGAATTGTAAGAATACGTTAAGTCACCATTCAATTTTTTTCCCAATGTTTGAAAAAGTTCATAAGATTTTTTTGATAGTTCCAAACCCAATCGTTTGGATTCGATAAAACCCTGCATATCTTCCCGATAATCCGGAGAATTATCCCCGTGAGTTGCGTTAGACACCGCGTGCAAGGGTTCCCAATCCGATTTGTATTCTTCTTTGATTTTAAATTCCAGTTCCCTTTCCGGATAAGCAAAAACATCCGCGTTTACAACCTTATTCCAAGAAGGAATCGTCGTTCCGTGGATCGAATACGTGGAATATGCTGCAAGGGGTTTGAACACTCCGTCCTTATCCTTTGTATCCACTCGAATCATCGTCATCTCAGGATTGATCGCGTCGTAGATTTGTTCCGTCTTGATTTCAGCAATTCCGGAATTTCTGTTTGCGGCATAAGCTTCTATCGAACGATTTCGAGTGATTCCCCAAACATTCGATTTGCCCGTTGCGATCTTTGCAGGTTTTGCGGATCGATACGCCTCTATAACTGCAGAATAAATTCTATCTTCTAAGAACTCATACCATTCTTTTTCAAAACCCGGTTTGTTTCCCGCAAATTCGTTGTAAAAATTATTTTCATAAAAATTTCCGGGTGCGGAATGAGTATGCGTTCCCGAAAGAACGATGCCGCCGAAACTGATATCCGTTTTTTCAGCCAATCTTTCGGCGAGTCTGTGATGTAATAACAAAGACCCGGATAACAAATCAGTTTGAATTAGAACCAAAGGAGAATATTTATCTTTTCTAATATAGATTACCCTGGCGTAGATTTTGGTCCGGAATCCTTTTTCGGTATTTGCAAGCATCGAATAACCGGCAAGAGGAAGTCCTGGAGGAGGGGTGATATCTACCTTGGAAGCTCCGGCAAAAAGTCCTTTCGTTCCGGATAAAAGCAAAGGTTTTTTATTTTTGATCACATAGATTGTAGAATCCCCACAACGCACAAAAGTAAGAAAAAAAAGAATAGAAAAACAAATCCTAAAAATTCTGCGAACAGTAAAAAGATTCAAAATAAATTCCTCCCGGAATCGTTTTTCTTTTGATTGTGCAAAAGCCTCGATAAATTTAAAAATCACAAATCGGAAAAGCTTAGACTCTTTAGAGCAGGCACTTTATAAAATGCGTTTTGAAAAATCAAGCAGGCTTTCTATAAAAACGGGTCATTTTAATTTGCCCAATGACAACACTTCTACCGATCTCATAAATGGATGATTCTTCTATAAAATGAAAAAGGGCGGAGTTCCGACCTTTCAAGACGGATTTTCATCCTTTTTCCAAAGTTCTTTTCGAGTTAAATTCCGATTTTCTAATTTCAAAATTAGAACCATCCTCGACAAAAGACAAAATACCAAACGATTTTGCTCTCAAACAATATGAATCTCTGGAAACGTTTTCGATTTTATTTTTTTAACTATTACCCTCCCTTCTTCGGTGCCGGAATTCGGTATAAACGTGTCGGTAAAGACAAAAACCACTTTCGTCTCAGTATGAAACTCCGTTGGTGGAATCGGAATCTTGTAGGAACACATTTTGGCGGTTCTCTCTATTCGATGTGCGATCCTTTTTATATGCTGATTCTCATGGAAAATCTCGGTGAGGATTATATTATCTGGGACAAAGTGGCAACGATCCGTTTTATCAGTCCGGGGATTGGGAAGGTTTACGCGGAATTTCAAATTCCCCGCGAAGAGATCGAACGAATCCGCGCAGAGGCCGATGAAAAAAGAAAGTTAGACGTGTTTTTTCAGACAAAAGTGCACGACGAAAAAACCGGCAAGGTGGTCGCGGAATTGGACAAGGTAGTTTATGTGCGAAGAAAAGAAAAAGTCAAAAAAGAATCCTTTTCAAAATAAGTAATAGAGTTCTTTGGGAAAAGTCCTTACGATTCTTAAAATGACAATAAAAAAAGTCCTTTGTGAGTTTCAATTTTTTGCATAAAGATTCGACTGTCAAAACTCCTTCTTTGTAATAAAAAAAGATTCAGTCCTTTCAAAATGCAATCCGCGGAAGAAATCATTTGTATCGATAAACTCTTTTACGATTAAAAACAAAAATAGGAATCAAATATAAGATTCCTCCGATTCAAAACAATGCGAAAAAAACATGAACCAGGGAAAGATAAAAAAAGCCTCCCGAATTCGGGAGGCTTTTCAGTTTTAGATCTTTTGATCTCTAAAAACTTAGAAATTAAACGTAAAGGTTTGATCGATCGCTGTTCCGTTTACTTTACCAGAGAACGATAGGGACATTCCTCCAGTAATCGAAGGAGGAATCGGTGATCCCGGCGTATAAGAACCTGAAACGGAAATATTAGAATTATATGCATAGACAACATTTTCCAAAGTCACGGTTTGTTCCGCTAAAGGTGTAACCCCGTCATAGTCCTGGATTGCAATCCCAGCAGGAGAATTCAACTTTGAACTAAAACTAAGATCTACCGTTCCTAAACCAGATGTTCCAGCAGTCGTTGAATACGCTCGTTTAAACTCAACCGTAACGGCACCCGAATTAAAGTGAGCGTATTTGAACATAAGACTGAAAGCTTTTTGAAAAGCGGTCTTCATAACATCACATCCCGTACCTGCTATTGGAGTATCCGTTGGATTTTTCAAAAACTGAATTACGGTAAGATAATCAGTATAATAAGTTCCGAAGTTATTAAAAGTCACGACTGTATTGAGTGTACTCTCTCCGTTAAAACTAGTTCCGGATCCGGATCCGTTGTAAACAAGCGTCGATCCAGAACCGAAGGTTGCAGTTCCTTGGAGCGAACCACCCGCTGGATTTGGGATTTCAATGAGACAAGAATCGGGAGCTCCTCCTACAAGTGCGGAAATATCCGTTTGAGTAGTTGCAAATGTAATTCCATCCACGGATCCATCAAACTCATATGAATATTGACCAGGTGTGGTCGTATTAGATCCCGTCACATTGATAGTCGTTGCAGTCAGGTGCACTGGATTTGTTTCTTTTTCAGAACGCAATTGCGCGATCTGGTATGCGGTTTCTCGCGCAACAACTGGATCCATTCCATTTTCAAATACACTCGCCATGAGCAATTGCTCTTGCTGAATATCGTTCGAAGCGGTTAAACTGCCATCAGCTTGTACTGCATTCGAAGCGGCTGACGCCCCATTTGCGGACGCACTTGCTGATCTTTGCTCAGGTGTTAATGATGACGAGCTGTTGAGCAGAGTCAACAAGACAAGATTTTGAGCGTTGTTGTTTTTGGATTCCTTCTTACAAGCGATAAAAGCCGTAAGAAGTATTAAACAAAAAAGGGAACTTTTATTCTTTTTCATTTCTTTTATACTCCAGGGAGCGAGGTTTTTTAATCTATCCCTATTCTCTAAGATAGAAAGACATTAGGTCGATTTTTTTTCGCCGAAAATTTGCGTTTTTGGAAATTTATTGCAACGGGCCCAGTTTTATTTCGATTTCTTTCCCGGAGCGAACTAATTTGATCTGACATTCTGCGCTTTGAGCAGCGATTTCTCGATAAAATTCCGTTGCAAAATTCACCTTCTTTCCATTGACGTGAGTGATAAAATCGTATCTTTGAACACCTGTCTTTTCCGCAATCGAGTCTTTCTGGACATAACTCACGATCACTCCTAGGGGATGCGGGAGTTTTAATTTTTGGATGAGGTGCGGTGTGACAAAGGGAATTTCCACAATTCCCCTCTGTGTTTTGATTTTATTCTCCCTAAGTTGAACGGAAGATTCTAAAAAATTCGAAACGTGTCCTGCGGGAATGGCAAATCCGGGACCGATCGGTTGATTGCCTCCGGTATTGTAAGTAAATCTCTGAACACCGATTAAATTCCCTTGCAAATCAACCACAGCCCCGCCCGACATCCCGGGATAAATCGGAAGACTGAGTTGAACAAATCCTTTTTCAGGATGATAAGGATCCACCTTGGATCTTTGAGGAAAAGAGACGATCCCCGTAGATACGGAATCGGGAAGCCCGTAAGCGGCGCCAAACGAAAGATAGATAGTTCCCTCCTTGGGGACATTGGCCTTTGGAACCGGAATAAAAGAATTGGATTCTCCGTCCGTTTCGGTTTCTAAAAGAGCAAGGTCAAAGGAAGCGTCTTCTTTGATCAGTTTTGCTTTCAATAGTTTTCCGGATTTTGAAGGTTGAATTAAGAATTCGGATCCTCCGCGAATCACGTGGTGGCAAGTAAGAACATGGCCTTCCGAGTCTATAAAAAAACCGGAGCCGATTGCGGTGGATCCCGTAGTACTTCCTTTCGGAAAAACGCTCACCGTCGCCGGAGAAATCTTTGAAAATAAACCGTTCAACCGATTTTGAAGATGGAGGGATACGTTGAGACTTTCTTCGTTCAAGTCTTCGAGATTCACTTCTTCTTTCGAACAAGCAAATAAAAGGAAAGTAAAAACTAAAAAGAAAGGGAGGAACGATGGTTTCATGTAACTTCCGAAATATTTAAATGGATTCGACCGAGGACTCAATTCTTTTATCAATTACAAATCAAACTTCAGACGGAAGGATTCTTTAATAGAAGAAAAATTCTTTTGAAAATAAAAATCTTTTTTTGGATCGATTCTTTTTTAAAATCAAAACGGATTCTCTACAGAGAGCTAAATCTGTTATTTTTTCGATTCCGAAAATCGCCTCAACATCGGGGTTCCGTAAGGATAGGATTCTTTCAGATACGATATAAATCCGTTATAAGTAAACCAACCCTTGGCTCCGAATTGATTCGGAGCCTTTTCGATATGCATTTCCTGTGCGGGCATAAAACTAAATCCGATCAAATAGAATTTTTTACCTTCCTTACCTACGGCCGTGTCCAAAATCATAGAAACGTGTCCGATTCCACCGTTCTCGTTTTGGACAAAAAGATCACCCGGTCGTAGATCCGTTTCCTGAATCGCGGCTCCTCCTCTTTTTAAAGAATAGGAATTGGAAGACACAAACACTTTTCTCAAAAAGGCGACATACGAAAGCCCGCTGCCCCTAAATTGTTTTCGATTTCCGTTGTAATCAAAAAGATAAAATCGGTTTAAAGATCCGTTTTGTTTGTGATATTCCGCCCACACCCTCATCGAATAATCCGCACACTGTTCCAAATCGTCTTTAAACAATAATGGAAGATCCACGACTGCGATCGTATCGTATCGCCCAATGATATTTTTTTGATCATGAGTCCACAAAACCTTTTCCGATTTCAAAGGTAGATTTTGTACAAAATCGGGAAATGAATGTTGCGGATATCGGATTCGATTCGCGTGACTTGGAGGTTCGATTTCGTTTACTCGGGCATATACGGACTCTGCGTTTAAACATCCGACCCAGAAAATCGAACCGACAAACCAAAAGAAAAACAGCTTAACAAAATTAGAATTTTTAAAAACGACTAAAACGGAAAATCGATATTCGCGTTTTAGATTGGATTTGATGAACAAGACAGTACACCTTTTAGACAAAATTTTAGAACTTCTCGCAAAAGAAACATCAGTACGTTTTATAAAAACTCTTTTCTGCTTGAATTTTAAAAATCCGATTTTGATACTTTTTACAAAACAAAAGTAAAAAAGTTAGTTCCACTCCCGTTTTTGGGAGCCCCGAGAAGAATTTTAAAATCGTCTTGGGAATGAAATCTCAGACCTATCAAGATAAAAATAGTTCGAGATTTCCTGAGACTATTTTTGATAAAACCTTCGAATTATCAAAAATAAACTGTGAAAATCAGAATTTCTACATTCAGGAACTTTAATGGAACCAATCATTTCGATTCTTAGCGCGGTATTCCTTTCCTTGTTTATTCTTTTCTTTCCTTGGTTTGCGATCCGGCTCGCCAAAAAAGTAAAAATCATCGGAATTTTAGGCCCCGTTTCCATCTGTTATCTAGCGGGAATTCTTCTCGGAAATCTGACGCCTGCCGGATGGCTTTCCAAATCGGTTCCTTTGACCTTTGCGGACGTTACGATCCCTCTTGCGATTCCTCTTCTTTTAAGTTCCACCGATTTTAGAAAAGGTTTTGGAGAGGCAAAACTGGCCCTATTCTCCTTTTTTCTTTCGGCAATTTCAGTAGCAATCTCATCCGCATTTGCAGGTTATTATTACTCGGGCATTCATTTCGAGTCCGCTCAGATTGCGAGTATGCTTTCGGGAATGTATACGGGCGGAACTCCGAATTTAAACGCGGTCGGAATGGCGCTCGGAGCCGGAAAAGAAACGATCGCTCTAGTCAATACGGTGGACATCGTAATCGGGGGACTTTATCTTTTATTCCTACTTACAATCGGTAAAAAATTCTTCTCTCTCTTTTTGAAACAAGAAAAAACCGGAGTTCTGATCCACCGAGCGACCCAGAAGAACTCAGTGAACGCTTCTCTAAGGATCAGCGTTCAGGAGCGAGGTGTTGAGTTCAGCGAAAGCGACCGAGCGACCCAGAAGAACTCAGTGAACGCTTCTTTAAGGATCAACGTTCAGGAGCGAGGTGTTGAGTTCAGCGAAAGCGACCGAGCGACCCAGAAGAACTCAGTGAACGCTTCTCTAAGGATCAACGTTCAGGAGCGAGGTGTTGAGTTCACGGAACCAGAATCGGAAATACAGATTCCAAAAATAGATTGGAAAAGCTCCATTCTACCCAACGGAATCGGATTGTTGTTGGCGATTCTCGGATTTGGAGTTTCCATCGCATTCACATTTCTAATTTTCTCTTCTCTCTATGCGCCTTCGATTCTGCTTGGAATTACAACCTGGGGAATCGGAATCTCCTTTTATTCCAAAGTAAGAGAATTGAAAACATACGAATTCGGGAGTTATTTGATTTTAGTGTTTTCGGTGGCGATCGGCTTTCTTGCAAATCTGGAAGAATTAAAACGGGATTTCGGATCTGTTCTGTTGATCCTGACTTCCATTTTATTCGGAGCCATCTTGCTGCATCTGATTTTGGGAATCTTCTTTCGAATTCCGGTCGATACTTGGATCATCACTTCGGTCTCGAGTATTTACGGACCTGCTTTTGTTCCGCCGGTCGTTCAAGCGATAAAAAACCGCGGAGTTTTGGTGGTCGGAATTCTGACCGGTTTGATCGGCTATGCGATCGGAAATTATTTAGGAATCGGGCTCTATTCTTTTCTCAATTGGATTCGAAGTTAAAAATCAATTCGGGTTTTCGCAGGTAGGATCGAAGTTCAAAAGCAAATTCTTAAAAAAAGAATTGAGAGTATCTCTGCCTCGGGTTTGGAGATTTCTCCGAGAAGGGGAAATGTCCGCCTGAATCTGGAGTCCGTCAAAAACAGCGAGGACGGTTCTTGCGATTAAATTTGCGGACATGTGATTCACGATGCTTCCCGCGTTCTGGCCTTCTAAAATCGTTTCCGTAAAAAGATTCTCCAATGAATCGTAAAAAGAAACGATTTCCTTTTCCATACTTCCGCCGTTGGAAGTCGCCTCCGCAAACAAACGCGGGGAACAATTTCCTTCGATCGTAAGTCGATTTGCCAGACGTTCTAAAAATTCTTTCATACGCAAATGCGGAGGAAGCGCGAGCACCTCGGGATCTTGAAAACCGAATCGATTCCAATCCAGAAAATCACGAATCAGGGTATCCCGGATTTCTTCCTTACTTTCGAAATGAAAGTAAATTCCACCCTTAGTCAATCCGGCAGTGTCCGCTATGTCTTGAACCGAAGTCTTTTCAAAACCTTTTGAAAAAAAACAACGCATCGCGGCGGAGAGAATCGATTCTCTCCGAACGTCTTCGGGCAGTTTTTTCCAACCAAGGGTTTTTGACATAAGTAGAATTTCTTCATTCATTCTCGGAGATTCTTTCTCCCAGTCAAACGAATTCATCGTTTGAGGTCAAAAATAAATACCAACTGGTAGGAATTTGAATTTGACAAAAAAATAAGATAAATACCGATGAGTAGGAGTCAATCTTTCTGAACTGGAGAATTCAAATGCCCGTGGAACCAAAATCACCCCTTTCTCAGCCTCTACGGCTGCCCAATGGAGAAATTCTTCCCAACCGAATCGCAAAGGCTTCGATGGAAGAAAGTTTAGCCGACGACGATTTTTTACCCGGTGAGGACCTAATTCAGCTCTATAAACGATGGGGACAAGGCGGCGCCGGATTGCTTTTAACCGGAAATGTGATGGTGGATCCCAACGCTCTTACGGGTCCCGGAAACGTAATCATTCGAAACCAAGAGAACTTAGATCCGTTTAAACGTTGGGCAGAAGCCGGAAAATCCAAAGGTTCTAAACTGTGGATGCAGATCAATCATCCCGGAAGACAGGTGTTCGGTTTTATTTCGGAAACTCCGGTCGCTCCTTCCGCCGTGAAAGTAAACATTCCCGGAAGAATGTTTGCAAAAGTGTTCGGGGTCCCTCGGGCTCTCACCGGAGATGAAATCAAAAAAATCATAGATCATTTTATCCAAGCCGCCGTCGTCGCTGAAAAATCCGGTTTTGACGGAGTCGAAGTTCACGCGGCTCACGGATATCTTTTGAATCAATTCCTATCTCCCCTCACCAATCAAAGAGAGGATCAATGGGGAGGTTCTTTGGAGAATCGGGCCAGAATCCTGATCGAAGTCGTACAGGGAATTCAAGCCTCCACCAAACGCAAGTTTAGCGTGGGGGTGAAGCTAAATTCAGCGGATTTTCAAAAAGGCGGATTTCAAGAAGAAGACGCGATCGCTGTAATTCAAATGTTAAACAAAATGAATTTAGATCTTTTGGAAATTTCCGGAGGCAACTATGAATCACCCGCTATGCAGGGAGGAGAATCCAACGGAACCAAAAAAAGAGAGGCCTACTTTTTAGAATTCGCTAAAAAAGCAAAAAGCCTATCCAAAATGCCTTTGATGTCCACGGGAGGATTTCGTTCTAAGAATGTTATGGAAGAATCGATTTCTTCAAGAGCCATCGATGTCGTAGGAATCGCGACTCCTTTTGCGTTCGAACCCGATTGCGCTTCTAAACTTCTTTCGGGAGATTTGGATCGGCTGGTAGTGAATATCCCGAGTCTTTCCAACCCAACCTTCAATTCCTTATCCAGAATGTCCGCGATCCGATTTCAGTTTCGCAGAATCGGCAAAGGAAAAAACCCAAGACTTCCCGGATCCTTGATCGGAAATTTGATCTTAGAACAAATCCGGGCCCGAAAAAATGCAAAACGTTATAAAAGATTTATAGAAGTCCTCGAATTTCAAAGTAGATTCAAAAAATTGCCTGAGATCAATTGAATCTCTAAAACATCGTTTTACATTAGAATTTCCTAAAATAAGAATCCTATTTTTATTTTAGGAAATCATTATTTCTGAATCGATTGAATCAAACGATCCGGATAATCGCTGATAATTCCGTCCACGCCGGTTTCGATCAATCGTTTCATTTCTTTTACGTCATTGACCGTCCATGGAATGACCGATATTTTTTTAGAATGAGCTTCCTGAACAAATTCATTTGTAGCATATAAAAAATAGGGAGAAATGATATCCGCTTTGATCTCTATCGTTTTTCGTAACGCCTCTTCTCTCGTAGAATTTCCAAATCCAAGTTTCATCATCGCACCTTGAAAATAGGTAAGAGAAAAAAGCGCGCTTGTTTTTATCTTCGGATTTTTCTGTTTTACAACCGGCAAAGCCTGCAAGTAAAAAGATTGGATCGTGGTTCTATCGACCGCCTTCGCTCTTTCCACGACTTGCACGAGTAAACGTATGTGTTCCTCTACGATTTCGGATGAGATGTTCGCCTTATCATCATTTGGAAACTTGGTTTCAATATTGAATTTGAGTTTCGGTTTTCCGGAATTCTTTTTTTCCGCGTTTGCAACGAGTATAAAAAATTCTTCGATCGTAATCAGCTCGGTTCCAGGCACGGGAGTTTGTTCCGGATACTTCGGATTTTTTTTCGTTCCACAATCCAACTGCTTCAATTCGGAAAGCGTGAGTTCGTAAAGAGAGGTGGATATGATTTCAGAGCCGTCTTTTTTTTGACAGAGGATCGGATTCGTCTCGGAATCGTGATGGATGATAACCTTCTTATCCTTGGTTAAAACCGTATCCAATTCCAGAGTATTCATTCCGTATCGAATCGCTTCTTCAAAAGCGGGCCAAGTATTTTCAGGTTTCAATCCGCGGGCGCCTCGATGTCCTTGGAGATCCAGACTTCCTTCTAACGGTTTATTTACGATCGGAACGCTCGAACAAGAAGTCGCAACGGAGAAAAAAAGAAAAATCGATAAACAGCGAAGTGTAAGATCTTTATGATTTAAAAACATACGGAGAATCCTCATAACTTTCAAAATTTGGGAAAGTCTTTTTTAAAGAATCGATTCGTACATCGAATCAGAGATGACGGATTTCCGCGGGCTGCGATCTCCAGTTGTTGTGAAGACCGTCCGCATACCAAACCGGGGCTTCGATCAACTCGGACACTTCTACAGTATCTAAAGTAGATAAACTTACGCTCACAAAATCACCGCCGATTTCTTTGATATATCCGTTCGTGAACGTTCGAATCCCGCAATGTTTGCAGAATCGATGTTTTGCGCTTTTGGTTCCGAATTGATAACTTCCTAAATCGTTTTCTCCGGAAAGAAGACGAAACGCATTCGGTTTTACGATTGCACTCCAATTTCTTACCTTAGAACAAAATGAACAGTTGCATTTTGAAGTTCCAGCGGAAAGATCAAGATCGACCTCATACGTCACTTTTTTGCAATGACAACTTCCATTGTATTTTTTAACGCTCATATTAATTCCTTTTTAACTTATATCTAAATACAGATATAATCGTTGTAAGGATAGATTCAATCGATAAAGTATTTTCAGAAAACGGATTTCTTGTAAAAGCTGTAAATTTCTTCTTTTATGTATAGTTTTCATCAACTATCTCGTTTTTCTTCAAAAAATCCGGAGAAAATTTCAGTAGAGAATCCATGATCGAGAAAACGAATTTTAAGAACAAAATTTGGAAAGAAACGGTTTCGGATTTCCTTTTCCAAAATTTATGGTATCGTGTTGCTCCTTGAAGAGAGTTTCCATTTCATTTTTTTATCTTTCAAATGAATCCGAAATATTGATAATACAAAGAATGTTTTAAAATGAAATAGATATCAAAAGATTTTCAGTTCCATTTCTTAAGTATCGTAAGAATGGAAATAAAATTCATAAAAAGATTTTTATTCTAAGTTAATAGCTCAAGAGAAAGACATAACCGTCTTATTCTGCAAATCGATGGATTCTTTGGTTGAAATTATTAAATTATGATTCATCATTATTTAGATACCACCGCGTTTTCAAAAAAAGAACCTTCCATGCGCATCTTAGAATCATTTACACGGTTCTTGCGCTCTTCTTTGAACGTTTTGAAAACGAATTTCAGAAAAGGTTTCAAAGTTAGGAAATGGTTTCTTTTTCGAAATTCCGATAACGGTGGAAAGGTAGACCTTCTCCTAAACAGACTCTTTCAGGTATTCGAAGAACTTTCGGCGGGACAAACTCTTTCTGAAATCCTACTCACCCTAACCTCTGCGATCGAAAAATACAAACCGGAAATCCACGCGAGCATTCTATTGTTAGATCAGGACGGCGTAACGCTAAGGCATTCTGCTGCTCCGTCCTTGCCTAAAGAATACTGCGATTTTATAGACGGAAAAAAATAGGTCCCGAGGAAGGATCCTGCGGTACAGCGGCCTACTTTAAAAAATTGGTCATCACCGAAAACATTGAAATCGATCCTCTTTGGAATCAGTATCGGGAAGTTGCAGATAGTTTTCATATCCGTGCTTGTTGGTCTCATCCGATTTTATCCGCGAACGATCAGGTGTTGGGAACCTTCGCGCTTTATTATTACGAACCTAAAAAACCGAATCACTTGGATTTAAAATTAATCCATTCGTTAGCGCATATCGCAGGAATCGCGATCGAAAGAAAACGAATCGAGGATCTGAAAACCGAAAGGGAAGCTCGTTATCGTTCCTTGGTGGAACAGGCTTCGGACGCGATCTTTCTTACCGATCAAGAATGAAAATATTTGGAAATCAACCCGAGCGGATGCACTCTATTAGGACATTCTAAAGAAGAATTTTTAAAATTCCATCTCTGGGAAGTGATCGAGCCCGAAGATCTGAAAAAACATCCTTTGCGAGTGGAGGACCTTCGGTCGGGTAAAGCGATGTTGACCGAACGAAAATTGGTTCGCAAAGACGGAAGTATCGTTCCCGTTGAAATCAACGCTCGGGTTTTGGAAAACGGCTGTCTTCAAGGAATCGTGAGAAACATTTCCGAACGGAAGGTCACGGAGGAAATCGTAAGACAGGCTCAAAAGATGGAAAGTATAGGGTTACTCGCGGGGGGAATCGCTCACGATTTCAACAATCTACTTACGATGATTTTGGGCAGTGCAGAAGTTATGGGACTTCGTATCGAAAAAGATTCCGACTTAAACAAACACGTTCATCGAATTATAGAAGCGGCAAAACGAGGCGGATCCATCACCAAACAACTTTTGCTTTTTTCAAGACCCGGCTCATCCGAATTAAAACCGATTTCCATCACGCATATCATCAAAGAAGTCACGGACATTCTATCCTTTTCACTCCCTAAAAATATCTCAATCGAAACAAAGATCGATCTCTCGAACGGAATCATCATGGGTGACAGCGGTCATCTGCATCAGGTGATTCTCAATTTATCGCTAAATGCGAAAGACGCAATGCCGGATGGAGGAAAAATCTCGATCCGAGAAAATTCGATCTCCGGAAAGGAACTGAGAAAAAAATTTATAACGGCAACCGCGGATCAATACGTATCCATTTTTGTATCGGACACCGGCAAGGGGATAAGTTCGGAGACAAAAAACAAAATTTTTGAACCGTTTTTTACGACCAAAGAAAGAGGAAAAGGAACGGGACTCGGATTGTCCATCGTCGATACGATCACGAAAAATCATTCGGGATTTATCGATGTGGATTCCGTTCTCAACCAAGGAACTACTTTTGCATTGTTCTTTCCCGCTGTGGGAGCTACCGCAGACTTAGATTTGGAAAAGATAAATCGTCAGCGTAAGATCAAAGCAAACATATTGATTGTGGACGATGAAACCATGGTCTTGGACGTTCTCAAAGAGATACTTGAATTACCCGGTTGCCAGGTGTTGATCGCAAATAACGGAAATCAAGCCTTAAAAATTTACGGAAGTCACAAGGTTCCTATCGACTTAGTCATTACGGATTTGGGCATGCCGGAGATGAGCGGAGAAATTCTTTTTGCTCGATTGAAAAATTTGGACCCAAAAATAAAAGTAATTGTGACTTCAGGTTATATTGAAAGAGAAAAAAAGGAGAGTCTCTTAAGTCAAGGTGTAAAGAGTATTTTAGATAAACCTTATAAAATCGAATCCGTTCAAACCGTGGTTGAAGAGGTTTTAAGAAATTCTAAAACGACAGAATAGAATCGAAATATACAAAAGAACACACGTTCATATACAACGCGAATCATTCTATTTTTAGAAAAAACGTATTTTTTCTAATTTGTATCGGTTCTAAAATAAATATTCGCCGAGAAATGGAAAGCCGATACAAAGAAAAGAAAATAATACGAATCTTTTGAATTCGATCTGAATCACAATGATCTGAAATACAGTGTCAGAAAATAAAATCGTATTTTGTTCAAGGAACAATCAAATCTATTTTAAAGAGAATGAAACGCGATTATAAAATTGAATTCATCGCTTTGAAAAAAGTAGAATCAAAGACTAAAACTAGACCGCTCCTCAAATAAAAGTTCGCGAATTTTGCACCAAAAGCGTGCATTGTATTTTGCCTCACATCGAATTTTTTTCCCGAAAATCCATTTGTCCCGGTACGGAACTGGTAAAAACTGGTACTCGGAAGCCTTATGTCCCAAGATAAAAAAACACCCCTTAATGAAACCCATCGCGCTCTCGGAGCAAAAATGATTCCGTTCGGCGGTTGGGACATGCCAGTGCAATATACGGGCATCATTGCGGAACACAACGCAACTCGAGAAGTCGCGGGACTTTTTGACGTTTCCCATATGGGGGAAATTTTTATAACCGGAAAAGCGGAATCCATTCTTACTTTTTTAGAATCTGTTACCTGCAACACGGTATCTTCCTTATCCGATTTTCAAGTCCAATACAACGCAGTACTCAACGAACAAGGCGGTATTGTGGACGACGTAACGATCTATAAGTTTTCATCGGAAAAGTATATGATCTGTTCGAACGCCTCCAATTACGAAAGCGTAGCCTCCCATTTGCGGAAATATCTCCCCGCTTCCGGAGTCAAACTGGAAGATCAAAGTTTACAATGGCATCAAATCGCTTTTCAAGGACCGAAGGCCAATGAAATCTTTTCCAAATATTTAGGAAGAGAACTGGATTCCATCAAGTATTATCATTTCTCACTTCTTTCCTTCGAAGGAGAAGAGATCATCGTATCCAGAACGGGTTATACCGGAGAAGACGGTTTTGAAATTTATTCTTCCATTCCCTTGGGAATCAAACTCTGGAACGATCTTTTAAAATTCGGAAAACCTTTCGGTTTAATTCCTTGCGGTCTCGGTGCAAGAGACACATTGCGCATCGAAGCAAAGTATCCTCTCTACGGACACGAACTCAATGAAAAATGGACTCCGATCGAGTCCGGAATCGGATGGATCGTAAAAGAAAAACAAATTCCTTATTTCTGCTCCGAGAAAATTCTTTCCCAAAAGAAAAACGGACCTTCTTTAAGGATCGCTGCATTCTTTCTTACCGAAGCGGGAGTTCCCCGAGAAAATTTCCGCGTATTGGATTCTCAAGGAAACGAAATCGGAAAAACGACCTCCGGAACATTCTCCCCTTCTCTCAAAAAAGGAATCGGGCTCGCTCTCATCCAAGCGGAAAAAATCAAGGATGGGGAACCGATTCAGATTGAAATCCGGGAACAACCCAAACAAGCTATCATAACTACAAAGCCTTTGATTCCAGGCAGTATCAGAAAAAATTAAATCAGGAAACGGACATGGCAGAAACGCAAGCACCCGCAGGTTACTTGTTCTCGGAAAAACACGAATGGGTAAAAGTAGAAGGAGACGTCGCTCTGATCGGAATTTCGGATTTCGCTCAGTCTGCGCTCGGTGATATCGTATTCGTGGATCTTCCCAAAGCGGGAAAAACCATCAAACAATTCGAGACTTTCGGCACGATCGAATCGGTAAAAGCCGCAGAAGATCTGTATGCTCCGATCGGAGGAGAAGTGGTAGAATCCAATCCCGCTCTTTCCAAAAATCCGGCGGACGTAAACGCAAAACCTTTCGACTCTTGGATGATTAAGATAAAAGGTTTTTCCACTTCCGAACTCGAAAAACTACTCAGTCCCGAAAAATACAAAACTTTCGTAGCCGGACTCGAATAATACAAAAGTCTAATATAGAGAATTTAGCAGCAGGTGAATATGAACCCCACTCTTCAGAACCAATCCACAGTCAAAAGTGCAAACGTCGGAATCGATCCATTGGATACATTTCCAAGAAGACATATCGGCCCCGATGTTTCTCAGATTGGGGTGATGCTTAAAGAGCTGGGGCTCAATTCTTTGGAAGAACTGATCGATAAGGCCGTGCCTGCGGGGATTCGTTTAAAAAAACCTTTGGATCTCCCGAAGGCTTCCACCGAGCACAAAATTCTCCAAAACTTAAAAGACATCGCTTCGCAGAATCAGGTCTTTCGTTCTTATATCGGAGCAGGATACAACTCTTGCGTGATCCCCGGAGTGATTCAAAGAAACATTCTCGAAAATCCCGGCTGGTATACGGCTTACACCCCGTATCAGGCGGAAATTTCCCAAGGTCGTCTGGAAGCGCTTCTCAATTTTCAAACGATGATCATCGATCTCACGGGTCTTGAGATCTCGAACGCTTCTCTTCTGGACGAAGGAACCGCAGCGGCGGAAGCGATGTTTCTCGCGTATTCGGTTCGTAAGAATGAGACCGCAAAAAAATTCTTCGTATCCGAACTCTGTCATCCTCAAACCATCGACGTAGTTGTTACCAGAGCCAATCCGCTTGGCATCGAGGTGGAAGTAGGAAATCACGAAACCATAGAGCTCAACGAGGATTTTTTCGGAATTCTTCTTCAATATCCCGCGACCGACGGAAGAATCATCGATTATACTTCTTTGATTCAAAAGGCGCATAACGTAGGAGCGATTGCAACCGTCGCAGCCGATCTTCTCGCGTTGACCCTTCTCAAATCGCCTGGGGAAATGGGAGCGGACGTTGCCGTCGGATCCTCTCAAAGATTCGGACTTCCTCTGGGTTTTGGCGGACCTCACGCGGGTTATTTTGCGACCAAGGACGAGTTCAAACGGAATATGCCCGGAAGGTTAATCGGGGTTTCCAAAGATTCTCAAGGAAATCCGGGACTCAGACTTTCGCTGCAAACAAGAGAACAACATATCCGAAGAGACAAGGCTACGAGCAATATTTGTACAGCTCAGGTTTTACTCGCGGTAATTTCCTCTATGTATGCGGTGTATCACGGACCGGAAGGCCTGAAGAACATCGCAACCAGAGTTTACAAGTTCACTTCGATTCTTGCAAAATCTCTCAAAGCGGCCGGACATTCCGTTTCAGAACATTCTATCTTTGATACGATTACGATCCAAGCCGGAAGTAAGAACAAAGAAATCCTTGAAAAAGCGCGTTCCAAAAAAATCAACCTGAGAGAATATCAGGACGGAAGAATCGGGGTCTCGTTAGACGAAACCGTGAATGCCGAAGACCTCCGGGATCTTTTTGAAATTTTCGGAGTGAAGAATATAGAATTAGAAAAACTTTTTTCCGATGTAACAAACATTCCCGAAGCTCTAAAAAGAAATTCCTCTTATCTGACTCACTCTGTCTTTCAATCGCATCACACGGAAACAAAGATGCTTCGTTACATTCGTAAATTGGAATCCAGAGATCTTTCTCTGACCACTTCCATGATTCCTCTCGGATCCTGTACGATGAAACTCAACGCGACCACGGAAATGTATCCGGTAACCTGGCCCGAGTTCGGAGCGATTCATCCGTTTGCACCCGCGGAACAAACCAAGGGATATAAGATCATCTTTGAACAATTGGAAAGATGGCTCTGCGAAATCACCGGTTTCGCGGGAGTTTCACTTCAGCCCAACGCGGGTTCTCAAGGAGAATACGCCGGACTTTTAGCGATCCGAAGATATCACGAAAGCAGAAAGGAATCTCATAGAAACGTTTGTTTGATTCCGATTTCCGCACACGGAACCAATCCCGCAAGCGCTGCGATGGCCGGTTTTAAGGTAGTCGTGGTTTCCTGTGATCCAAATGGAAACGTGGATTTGGAAGATTTAAAGACAAAGGCGGAAGAACACAAAAACGATCTCGCCGCGTTGATGATCACGTATCCTTCCACACACGGTGTGTTTGAAGAATCCATTAAGGAAATCTGTTCCATCATACACGCTCACGGCGGACAGGTTTATATGGACGGAGCGAATATGAACGCTCAAGTCGGTTTAACAAGCCCCGGCGAAATCGGTGCGGACGTTTGTCATCTCAATCTACATAAGACTTTTTGCATTCCTCACGGAGGAGGCGGTCCCGGTGTCGGCCCGATCGGAGTTGCAAAACATCTGGTTCCGTTCTTACCCGGACACGTTTTAGTGGATAACACGACCGGCAACGAACACGGAGCCGTATCCGCCGCTCCTTGGGGAAGTGCGAGTATCGTGCTGATTTCCTGGACTTATATCGCTCTGATGGGAACAACAGGGCTCACCGACGCTACGAAGAATTCCATCTTAAACGCAAACTACATAGCAAAACGATTGGAGAAAGTATATCCGGTTCTTTATAAAGGCAAAAATGGATTTGTTGCGCACGAATGTATCCTCGACGTAAGACCGTTTAAAAAGACCGCCGGAATCGAAGTGGAAGACGTCGCCAAACGATTGATCGATTACGGATTTCACGCGCCTACCATGTCCTTTCCGGTTCCGGGAACTTTGATGATCGAACCGACCGAATCCGAATCCTTGGAAGAATTGGATCGTTTCTGCGACGCGATGCTTCTCATTCATCAAGAAATCATCGACGTTCAAAACGGAACGTTAGACAAAATCGATAATCCTTTGAAAAATTCTCCGCATACTGCGGCGATGGTGACTTCGGATCGTTGGGATCATTTGTATCCGAGAGAAAGAGCGGCTTACCCGGCCGCCTGGACCAAGGATCACAAATTCTGGCCTTATGTGGGAAGAGTCGATAACGTATACGGAGATCGAAACTTGGTTTGTTCCTGTCTTCCGATGGAAAGTTATCAGTAATTTTTTAAACGAATTTTATCGTATTCACCCAACACAGTAAAATGCAAAAGCCGAGGTCGAAAGATCTCGGCTTTTTTATGCTTTCAATCTGCGCGGATAATAAATAAATCAAAGACAAACAGTCAAAAAATTATTGAAACACCGAATCAATTCCTCAAGATCAAATCAGAATGAACCGTAAATTCTTAACCCTGTTCGTAATTGGAATCACATTCACTTTTGTAAATTGTTTAACTAAAATCATCAACAATGCATGGGATATCGGTCCGATTGGTCACGAAATTAAAGCCTCCTATATACAACCTCAATCTTTGGTTTTAAGAGAAAACGAAGTCTGTGTCAATGGGCAACATCCTGAGCAGTATTATAATAATTTTCTTTACGAATATAAATTTTATCGCTGTTATACTGAATCCGGTCCGCAAAGTTCAACTTGGAAATCAGGGGAAATCGCTCAAGAAACAACGGACTTATCAGAAAAGACTCCGCTTTTCAAAATTCACGATTTGATGAAAATTGTTCATTATTCGGCATTTATTCCAGAAACAAATCAAACGATCAAAATAAAATTCCGCACTACAAATCTACCATGGAGAATTTTACCATGGAGAGACCGAATCAGCATCGATAAATGTTATGCTCTTTTTGAAAAAAATAGAGTATGCCCACTTCCTGGGCCCGATTTTTCAAAATGGATCGGCAATAAAATTCTTAAGGCCAGATATCTAAGAAGTAATGGCTGTTTTATCGAACTTACATTTCAAGATGGCAACATTAGAACATTAAAACAGCAGACAACAGGACGCTGGTCTTGGTCTTGGACCGATAATCGATTCAAAGACATACCTGTATCTAACGAGGAATGTAACAAAAATGACAGTTGTCCCAATGGCATACTACAGTACGAATTGGATGTTTCGGATGGAGATATTCATGCCGATTACGAAACGCCGGAAATCATTGCTTATACTAATCATTCCCTTTCTTTTTATTACTATCCTCTCCAGAAAATAAAGGGAGAAACTCAATCTCCGACCCCAATTCGTATCGAACAGTCAAATTTCTATCCTGGTGGTTACGATCTTTTTCCCATTCGACTAGCTCAAAAAACAGCGCTCTATCTACTACTCCCAATTACGATTGTTTTTGACATTGTCACTTTCCCGATTGTCGCCCCAATGGTCATCATCGTTTGGAGTTTAGCCGGAAAGTCACCCAGACAAGAAGAGAAAGAACCAGGCGACCGTTCACCCCCTCAACCAAAAAATCCATAGAACCTAACGCTTTACTCTCAAAGATTTTTTTGGAGAAAAATTCATTTTTTGTATCCAAGACTTGACTTTGACGTTGCGTCATAGTGTACATTTTTCAAGAGGGAATCATGACGTATAAGATAAAAGAAGTCGCCGATATCGCAGGAGTGAGCGTAAGAACTCTCCATCATTACGATCATATCGATCTTTTAAAACCGACATTTGTAAATCAGGTCGGATACAGATTTTATACGGACAAAGATTTGGAACAGCTGCAACAAATTCTATTTTTTAAAGAACTTGGATTCAGTCTTGAAGAAACAAAAGAAATCTTAAGCCGATCCGATTTTGATCGAAAACAATCGCTCATGGCTCAAAAAAAACTTTTAATAACAAAACTGACTCGTCTGCGGGCTCAAATCGATACTCTTGAAAAAACCCTACTCACCCTAGAAGGTAAAACGAAAATGGATAAAAAAACGATGTTTGAAGGTTTTGATTTCGAGGAAATCGAAAAGCACAAGGAAAAATACTCGGAAGAGACCAAGCAGAAATATGGAAATACAAATTCTTATCTCGAAAGTCAGTCGAAAACATCTCGGTATTCAAAGGAAGATTGGGCAAAAATTAAAATGCGTGGCGATGCGATTTATGCAAAAATCGGAATGCTCATGGATAAAAAACCGGATGATTCCCAAGTGCAAATCGAAATCGAAAACTGGCGCCAACACATTACCGATAACTTTTATAACTGTACGCCAGATATATTCCGAGGATTGGGCGATTTATATGTAAATGACGAACGATTTTCGAAAAACATCGATAAAGTAAAACCTGGACTTTCTCAATTTCTGAGAAAAGCAATGCATAGCTATTGCGATCGTCTTACTTAGCAATCAAAATGATCGTACACGCTGATTCGTGTACGATCATTTTTCAATCTTGGATGTAAGAACAACAATAGTCGCTGATCTTTTTTACGTTCAATTGAAATCTGGATTTCGCAGGAACTTCGAAAGACTGACCGACTTTGATTTCTTTCCAGGATTCATCTCCGGGAAGTTTTACGAGTAAACTCCCTTCCAAAATTTCCATAATTTCCTTTTCGTCGGTGCCAAAATCATATTCACCGGGCATTAAAATTCCCAGAGTTTTTTTACTTCCGTCTTGAAACAAAACGGTCCGGCTCGTCACCTTTCCTTCGTAATAGATATTTGCTTTTTTTACTACGGTAACGTTTTCAAACTGCGCCATGTAGTTTCCATCCAATTTGTTTTGATAAGAATCTCGTTTTTAATAAAACGGGTGAACGGCTTTCAAAGAAAGTCTTATCTGCAACACTCCCAAAGGAAAGATACAGGGATACAATTTTAAAACCGATAGATTCGAAATTTCCCGAAAATTCAGAACCGAAAATAATTCCTGTTTTACGGCTTGACCGAACCCAAATAAGAAATAAATTATTATTCTTATTTTTCGAAAGATAGAATTGGAAACGTTTCTTTCTTTTAGCGATTCTACTCAAAATCGATCAGAGGTCCCTTTTGTCCGGCTGGAATTTCGAATCTACCACTTTCACCTCCAAAACTTCCAAAAACCCTTATCACTTCACGGGTTTGAACGGCTGTCTTTTATCAATCTTGGTCCTTTTTGTGAGCGTTTTTGCTCTCGTGGCAACCGGATATTCGATTCTGCTTTTTGTAAACGGGGAACTTTTTTATCCGGGCTTTATTCTGTTTTTCTGTATTTCATTTTTGTTTTTACTCCTCTCCACGATCTCTACGTATCGAAAAACGAAAGACAGGATCAAGACCTACGAAATCGACATTCAAAAAAATAGATATACGATTTCGGAAACGTCCGCTCAGGAAGCCGCTTTGGATCTCCGGGAATGTATTTGTTATAAAATCAAAAAAAGAACCGTTTCCAAACAAAGCGACTCGAGCGGTTCGGATTTAAGGATCTTTTGGGATTTATTTTTTTTAAAATCGGACGGGGCGTTTTATCTTTTGGAGTCGTTTTCCTCCAGAGAAGAACTCAAACAGAATCTCGTCCGATTCCGTGCGCTTTTGCCCCTTCCCGTCTCAGACGAAGAATCGAAAGAAATTCCGGAAGCCTCCAATTCCTCACCCGCCCAGCAGACCTCGGATCTTCCGAAACTACATTCAAAATACTTAAAATTTACAGTAACACCAAGCGGAACCAGAGTTGAATTGATCAAACATAAAACGATCAAAGAAAAATTTACAATCTCTCTGATCATGGGGATTTTTTACGGAGCCTGGGGAGTCGCTGCTTCCTTTATCAAGGATGCGGATCCGATTTTTTTACTTTTTTTTGTTCCATTTTCCATTTTGTTTTTGGGCATTTTTACAATAGCTCTCGTTTTTGTTATCACGAGATCTTTAGAACTTTTTGCGAATTCTTCAGGGTTAAGAATTCGTTATAGAACGACGCTTCCCATTCTATCCAGCTTTCTTTTTTTAGAACGTTTTTTTCCGGCCCACGTTGTGCGTCATGTCAGGGCCAATCTTTTCCCATTGGACCAGAGCGTTCTTACCGTATCACTCAAAGAAAATCACAAAAATCCCAAAGGCATTCTTTCCTTTTTATTCAATCTACAGGCGTTTTCATTAAAGGATTACGTTCTTCCCGGCGACGGAGAGCTTTTGGGGATCTGGCATCTCATGCCTTGGCTTCCTGATTCTCCGGGGCTTGCGGATTTGATCGCTGCGGAATCGGCAATCGAAGAACAATTGAACCTTTCCGAGGAAAAAATTCGGATCGAATCCTGGAGAATCAATTCTTAAAAACGATTCTTTTGTTTAATTTGAGAATGACAAAGCAAAGGACTAAAAAATACTGTCCTTAAGATTCCTGGTGACTATAGAGAGAGGGCCACACCCGTTCCCATCCCGAACACGGAAGTTAAGCCTCTCATCGCTGATGGTACTGTGTGGTTCGCTGCATGGGAGAGTAGGACGTTGCCGGGTTTTATCGCTCTCATCCTTTTTAACTTCCTTTAACAAAACTAACGCAAGGCCGGCTCCTCAACCGGCCACAATTTGCGGAAAACTACGCCGAGTTTCGCTAAAAACGAAATCGATTTGATTGGAGTGCCTTTACTTCTCTCTCAGCTTTCAAAAGGATTTAATCCATTCCGCAGGTATCCGATTTGGATAAAACTTCAGGCATTGATAAACTCAGCAATCACCACATTCGATCATCAAAACAGATTTGAACTCTTTTTCTTCGGACAAAGATTTTTTGTTTCAACAATGTTGAACAAGTGGAGAATTGCGTTCGCGCGTGATTGAATCAAGGAAGGTTCCGATGAGTAACCAAACTCTTACAAGAAAAGATCTATGCAAACCGCTGACTTACCAAAAAGGAATTTCCATCTCGTATGAAACAGCGCCGAATAAAAAACGTTCCTTGGGCGATTTAATATTCGGAAACAGCGACTTAGCGTTTCATTATGGCTACTTTAAAGAAATATTAAGAAGTAGAAAATTAGCTCTCAAAGGCCTTTATGACAATCCAACCTGGTGCGAATCTTCTGCAAAAATTCTCGACTTAGTCGAAAATTGCGGTGGTAAAATCAAGGTGGAAGGGATCGAAAAAATTCTTTCCGTTTCGGGTCCGGTGGTCATCGCCGGAAACCATATGAGCACTCTGGAAACATTCGTTCTTCCTACTTTTATCACTCAACACAAACCGATAACCTTTGTAGTTAAGGAAAGTCTAACTCGTGGAAAATTATTCGGACCGATCATGCGTTCTCGCGATCCGATCTCGGTGGGAAGAAGCAACCCAAGGGAGGACTTGGTTGCAGTTTTAGAACAAGGAACCGCTCTTTTAAGAAAGGGAATGTCCGTAATCGTTTTTCCTCAGAGCACAAGAACCACAGACTTCACTCCGGCTGAATTCAATTCCATCGCGATCAAGCTTGCTTCGCGTGCAAACGTTCCTTTGATACCGATCGCCCTCAAAACCGACTTTTGGGAAAACGGAAGAATCGTCAAAGACTTAGGACGAATCTTTAGAAAAAGAAAAATAAATATCGTATTCGGAGATCCGTTATTGCCGGAAAAAGATTCGAGAAAGAATCAGGAAGCATTGCTTCATTTCGTGGTGAGTCATCTGAAAAATTGGGGAATCGTCGTTCACGAGTAAAAATCAAAGAATAAATTTTAATTTTTTCGAATATTCTAATATAAAACAAAATTCCATTCTCGGTTTCGGAAGTTATAAAATTCGATTTTTTGTATTTTTATATTTTTTATGTCTTGGATGCCGATCTTCTCAAAATCAAAGAACCGATTCTTACAATCTACTGATCGATGTAAATAAAGCGAATCTGTTCTGGGAACACAAGTGTCGTCCTGTCCCAGCGTGGACGAAACTCCGGGTGAATCATAAGGCCAGACCGAAAAAGTTAAACGGTTTCGGTTTAAAGACGGGTTTCTTTTTCGGGGTAGATAAAATGAGAGAGAGAATTTACAAAACGATCCAAGACGGGAAAAATAAAACCATGCCTTTGTTTAAAAAGGAATTCTCGGAAGAGGAAAAAGGCCAATCGAAAGGTTTGAATCGATTTCAGAAAAAGACGACATTGATGGTTCCGACAAATTGTCTCGCTGAAAAACTTGTTGATACCGGACTTCAAGTCCGCCCCAAAGTAAAATCAGAGCCGTATTACAAAACTCGGGAAAGTCGAATGACCTCCTCTTTAGAATATGCATCCGGCTTTTTTAAGATTTGAATCAAAGCTTTGAATTGGTTCGATTCCAACTCCACCGGTTTTCTCCGAAAGTAATATTTGGCCGCCTGACTCAAACCGCTCATTCCCCTTCCCCAATAAACGCTATTCATATAATATTCTAAAATTTCTTCTTTTCCCAATTCTTCCTCAAGAGCTGAGGCGATTTGAATCTCTTTCCATTTTCTAAACAATGATTTTTCGCGGGAAAGAAAAAGTGTCCTAGCTAACTGTTGCGTGATCGTACTCGCTCCCCGAATTTTTCTAAAAAATAAAATCGAAGACAGAAGGGTAGAATGAATATCCGAAAGAGAATACCCTTTGTGAGAGTAAAATCTGCGATCTTCTACTTGAACCAAATAAGAAACCCAATCCTTAGGAAGTTCACCCAAACGAATCCATTCCACTTCGAGAGGAAACGATTCTTTCTGATCGGGCAAATATACCAATCGATCCTGTTGAACCAATATTTTTCTTTCAGGAAAAAATTGCTCGTATACAAGAACGATCACAAAAAAGATCGGCAACACTCGAAGAATCAACGTATATAAAATCTCTTTCTTTTTCAAAGTGTCGTCTCTCTCAAACCGAAATCCTATTCCACTCTATGATATATTAGAAAAACTTCATTTTCGGAAGTTTCAGAGGATACCAAATCCCATTTTTTGTGATCAAAGTCCGGATACTCCTTGCGGTCCCCGGTGATCGAAGGAAGATCTTTTTTTCCGATGATAAATGGAACGATCGTAACGTAAATTCTCGAGATCAGATCTAAGCGAAAAAAGGAATCGTTGAGAGAAGGACCGCCTTCGAGTAGAATTTCATGATAACCCATCTCCGATAAAATCTTAAGTACGTCAGCCGGATTCAAATCATCTCCGGGAAGAAGAATGATTTCAGCAACCGAACAAAGATTGGCCCTCACAACGGAATAGTTTTCATTCAGACAAAAAATCAAAGGGGGTTGTTTAGAAAAACGGAATACTTTTTTATCCTCCGGAAGAGTTCCGGATCGAAGAAGAATCACAGGACGCGGATCTTCTTCGTTTTCCACATAACGTAGATGAATGACCGGATCGTCGTTGAGAATCGAATTTTTTCCGAGGATCAAAACGTCCGCTCTGGAACGAATCTCATCCATTCTTTTTTTATCGTTTCTGGAGGAAAGACCGTACCATTTTCCATCAGGACGGGAAACTTTTCCATCCAGAGTCATCGCCATATTGATACTTACTTTAGGATAAGCAGTCATGCTTTAGGAACATTCAATTCGCGAACCAAAAGTTTACGAACCGAACCCATACAGGTTCCGCAGCCCGTCGACGCGCCCGTATCGTTCATGAGTTTCTCCAAAGTGTCATGTCCGCTTTTGATGGAAGACACAATTTCTTCCTCGGACACCTGATTGCATACGCATACCTTACGGGGACGCATGAGCTGGCACAGGTCGACTTGGCTGAAAAAGGAGGAATCCATATTCTTATATCAATTGGACAGTTAGAAATCGAATTTCCAATCAGATTAAAGACTCCGAAAATAGGATGCAAGAGAAATTTTTTACGGTTTTCATTTGACATCTCGTTTCCTAAAAATAGCCTCTTTTGAAATTTCTCATCAAAACAAAGGAAAACCATGCAAGATATCAAAAGAGCCCCATTCCGGGAAATCCTCGGCTGGTGTATGTTCGATTTTGCGAACTCCTCTTATACCACGGTCATTATCAGCGTTACATACGGAATCGTTTTCAGCCAATTGGTGGTCCCGGCCTCCTCGGATCCCGAAAATCCTTATCTCTACGGCCGATTGTTATGGTCGATTGCCTTAGCCATTTCTTATTTATTGGTTGTTCTTACGGGCCCAATTTTTGGTGCGATTACAGATTATTCAGCCCGCAAAAAACAATTTCTATTTTATAGTTATACATTTTGTATTATTTCCACTGGAGCACTTTGGTTTGTCGTTTCTCCGGGACAATACTGGCTTGCATTCATCCTAATCATCTCATCCAATTTCTTTTTTGCTTCCGGCGAAAACTTTGCTTCCAGCTTTCTTCCCTATTTGGGACCAAAAGAAGATTTGGGGAAAATTTCAGGATATGCATGGGGAATCGGTTATATTGGCGGAATCGCTGCCGTTATATTAGTGAGTACATTGGGACCAAAAACGATGGAGAATTTTGATAACCTTCGTTTAGTCGGACCTTATACTGCATTTTTCTTTTTGTTCGCTGGAATTCCGACCTTTCTTCTATTACGGGAATACACTGCCGGAAAGGATAAACCCGAAGGTCTCTCCTACCTCAAGATTGGGATTGATAGAGTTTTTTCTACTGTAAAAGAAATTCATAAATTCAGAGATATGGCGATTTATCTTGGGTCCTTATTTTTTGCTATGGCAGCACTCGGAATCGTAATTAGCTTTGCATTTATCTACGGCGCGCATGAAATCAAAACCGAAGAAAAACACGAAATTGCGATGTTTCTTTTGATTCAACTTTTTGCTGCAGTCGGAGCGGTTTTGTTCGGATTCATTCAGGATAAAATCGGAGCCAAAAAAACATTCAACATTACCCTCCTTCTTTGGATCGTATGTCTGTTACTGATTTATTGGGTTAAGGACATCACTGCATTCTTAATCGGAATCGGAATTCCGACCACACAACAATGGGTCTTTGTGGGAACCACCGTCCTCGCAGGCACCGGTTTGGGAGCGACTCAGTCTGCAAGTAGGGCGATCGTCGGGCTTTTTGCTCCCGAATCCAAATCCGGCGAATTCTTCGGACTTTGGGGATTATCTGGAAAAGTAGCGACTGCTTTCGGTTTATTAGCAGTGGCTATTTTAGAAGTAATCTTATCCGATTTAAGAAATTCTTTTTTAATCGTTGCAGTTTTCTTTGTGATTTCCTTATTCATCAACTTCTTTGTGGATGAAAAGCGGGGAATTCAAACGGCGAACGATTACAAAGAGGTTTGATTCTTCCTCTAAATCCGGGAAAGACTTGCTCTTTCCCGGATATCTGTTATTTCTGAAAGACAGGTAAATTTGGAAATGGCTTACGATACGGAAGACGAGTTTGAATCCCACCAAAGTCAGAGAAGACTTGCCTTATCGACGATAGACGAACTTACACAAACCAAATTGGATTTGTTGGATGCCGGAAAAGAAATTCCCAGATTTATCAACCACGCGATTTCCTATCTCAATAAAAAATATCTGACCGAAGAAAAGGTCATCAGCGATTTCCTAATTAAGAAATAACATTCTCTGTTATCTCTCTTTTCTCTGATTCAAATTTTAGATTCCAAATACGCATCGATCGATTGAATCAAATTTTTAGAGACCGTAAAGGCGGACTTTTCCGAGGATCAGCGATGGCGGACTTCAAGTCCCGGACAAGCATAAATTTTACAAAAAAACTTTGTAGGAACTCCCACGAAATATCAGTAACAAAGAGAATTCTCGAAGATACAAAAAATCATCCGGAAACTCTTACAAAAAATCTGCAAAAGCACTTTGTAAAACATTCTAAAATTACTTTGAAAAGAATTTAAAAACAAATAAAAAAGCCGCGTGTCAATCGCGGCTTTTGATTCTATTCGATTCTAAATAAATTCTAACGAAATTCGAGCATCTTGGAAACCATTCTTTTTTGGTCCAATTGCATCGTATGTAATTTGAGACTCACCATCTTATCCACTTTTCTCATATAACGTTTATATTGAAGAATGATCTGTTTTTGTTTGTTATATGGAAGCGGACTGGCTGCGTCATGCAGCTTTGTAGCCACACTCGCAGGAACCGGTTGAATCGGATTGTCCGGCCAAAGAAAATCAGTATCGTGACTGGAAAAAAATTCCAAGACAATCTCACTGTTATTGTTCGGGGTTCTTTTTCCATCCTGCAGAAATGTCGGTCCTTTCGGAGAGCTATTGATCAAACGTCTCATCTCTCTGATAAAAACTTCGCCTTTTGCGTTCGTCCGTTTGAACTGAAGAATGATTTTATCCAGCGATAAGCCGTCACTGCCCGGATAAATATAAATCCGAGACTGATAAAGATATGTTTTCGGATAATCCGCAAACGACTGACCTAATCCTAAATCCAATTCCAAGTATTGTTTATTCTCTTTGTCTTGAAATAAAAACTTGGATGCTTCTCTCGGTTCGTCTTCGATATAACGAAGCGCTTTTTTATAAGTTTCGTTTCCAATAAGTTGATTGATTTTAAGTATATTGCCGGCAATCGATGCGTGAAGATTATCCACTTCGATATCCGTAAATCCGCCTTTGCGAACTGCCTCAATCTGTTTCTGTTCTTCCTTTTCTTCCAAGGTAAGTATCTTGTTCGGCGCTGCTCCGAGATTCGCTAAAGAAAGAATTGTCAGAAATGATAAAATACGGATGTTCATACAATTACCCTTATTCAGATTATCGAAATTCTGATCCCTTATTCTTGAACTGGCAAACTAAAAATTTTTAGAATATTATGACTCGTTACTTCAGATTTAACGGATTTTTTGAGGAAGAATTAAAAACCGGCCATCTATCGCCGGAAAAATTGGATTCTAAAAACAAAACCTTAGAAAATCTTTTTTATCTCTTTCAATCCATCGTCGATCCGGGAACCACGATGCTCCTCGGAGAAGAACCGGATCCTAGTTGGAAAAATTTTTGGAAATCCAGGGGAATTCAACTAACGGACATTCAATTTCTCAAAAGAAATTCGCAAAAGAATCTTCAAATCGATTCTAAGAATTTCGAAGGGTCGACTTTGGAAGAATGGGGTGCGGTTGCAAATCTTGAACCATCCGGAGAAATTCTCCATTCTCCGTCCAAAGCAGATCTTTCTAAAAGGGTCAATTCTAAGATTGTCCTAAGTCGCTGGAAATCGGAAAATGGCTTTCAGGACATTCCCGCTGAAATCATCGAAAAACCTTCTTATCTTTTGTCTCTTCTTTCGGAATGGTCGGAACTCCGTCCGGATTCCATCGTATTAAAGCCGGAATTTAGTTTTTCTGGAAGACATAAGATTCTGAAAATCAGTTCGCTCGCGGGCCAAGATCCAGAAACCTTCGTAACGTCTGAGAAAGATCTCTCTTGGTTTCCCTGTGTCGTGGAAGCTTGGGTTCAAAGAACGTATGATTTTTCCTGTCTCTATGATTTTTTGTCCGGAGTTCCGACCTTCTTAGGTACTACGGTCCAAATCTGCGATGAAAAAGGAAAATACAACGGAGCCTTCCTTACCTCTCAAGAAGAATCGGACTCGATTGCTTCTCACCTAAATCCGATCGCGGAATTTCTTTCTAAAACGTTCGCTCCGGAATATTCAGGACCCGTTTCTTTGGACGGCTTTGAGTTTCATTCTCAAAATTCTGTTAAAATGAGAAGGCTGAGCGAGGGAAATTTTCGATGGTCCATGGGAAGAATTCTTTGGGAACTTTCTCAGTCAAAAATCCTCAGAGAATCCAAACTTCTTTCGGGCAAAGCGCTTGCGATCCTTCCCCTTCTTCTTAAAAAACCGATTCCAAATTATTCGGAATGGATTTCTAGCTGGGGCAAGACTCAAGGAGTAGAAATTCTTCCGTTAACTCCCGATCGATTCTCCTCCGGAAAATCCTATGGAACGGCTTGGATTCTTTTGGAGTTTTCGCAATCTTCTTCGGAAAAAACAAAGGATCAAATTCTGACATTTTACGCAGAGTGGCGGAAAAAGATTCTCTTTTGAAATGTACTTGAGGCTTTTTTACACCCTGTCAGGATGTCCTGTAGGTTGCGGTTTACCGCCCGAAAACCATCCGCAGAATCCTGCGGTCCAAATTCAGGATATAAAATGGAACTGTTTTTAAACTACGCTCTCTATGTAATCGTAAGCATCGGGTTTTTGATCCCCTTTACCGGGTTTGTGATCGGAGCCGGAGCCATTGTCAACGCGACCCTTGCTGGGTTTGCGGTGAACTTTCTTTCCCAAGTTTTGGAGGAGAATAAACTTCAAGACTTCATCGCGAGAAATAAGGACAACAAGCTCGGCAAATCTCTCCACGATGCAATTCAAAAAGCGCAAGCAAAACTGAATGCAACCCCCGCTACCCCTGCGGCACACGTTGAGGAAGCACACGGATCCCATCATATCATTTCGGTAAAAACCTATTCTTTAATCTTCGCCACTTTGATTTTCTTTACCTTCGTAACCGTTTGGGTTGCGGGTATAGATTTCGGAGCGATGAACGTAATCATCGCAATGGCAGTAGCGACTGTAAAAGCCTCTCTGGTTCTTGCATTTTTTATGCACCTAAAATACGATACGATGATGAACCGAGTGATCTTCGGATCCGGCTTGCTTTTCTTACTTCTTCTTTTTGGTTTTTCCGCTGCGGATATCTTTACCCGATTTAAGGTTTTGATTTCCTTCGCATTCTAATCAAGAGCAGATTTTACGAATGTTGAAAAGCCGGTTTAAAACCGGCTTTTTTATTTTCTTTTGACTTTCAAGCTCGGAAATCAAAAAGATCCGTTCGAAATTAAGACGGAAATCTTTTCTATAAATCAAAAGTTCCAGAAATTTGTTTCATTTCGGATCCAAACCCACTTTGAAAAAAATTCACATTCTCTCTTACAAACACCGGATCAGGGCTTTTTTCTAAAATAATTGGTTGGCTTTTTCAGTCTGGAAATTATTTTTTCCTCCTCTAAGGAAAACAAATATGAAACGCCCCAACATCGGTATTTTCTCTCTCATCGCTATCGCTGTAATTTTAAATTGCGCTTGTAAAAAAGCGCAATCTGTTGATCCCAACTCACGCCTCATCCAGATTCCTTCTTTAGGATTGAGCCTAAACTACGAAGGGTGGATCTATAATGATAATCCAAACATGATCAATCAAGCCCAGGAATTGATTTCGGAGAGCGATAATTCAGGCACGATCAAAAAAGCATTGGAAGTAGCTGGAATTAACTTCTTCCTGTTTGAACATCCTGTCGGAAGCCCGGAATCGATGCCTTTTAATACGAATATAAACTATACGGTGGAAGATCTTTCCAATCAACCGAGAAAGATTAGTTTGGACGATTACATCTCTGCGGCTACGGGTCTTTACCCCACAGTATTTCAAAAATATGAAATGATCAAACCGCCTAAAAAATCCAAAGTTCACGGAATGGAATCCGCGCTTTTGGAAAGCAAATTTGAACAGCCGCTTGGCAACCAAATCTTAAAACTTCACAACTACCAATTAGTGTTTATCGTAAATCAAAAAGCACATGTTTTTACAGGAACTTTTTTACACAAAGAAGCCGGAGGTAAAGGACCGATGGTTTTAGATCTTTTTGGGAAATTTGCGAAGTTATAGATTTGTGAGGAATTTCGAATCGTGTAAGCCTTTAAAAAATCAGTAATTGAGCGAAAGAAGATAGAGAACGCGCAAGGTATCTGAAATCAACCTTTTACTGGAATCCCCATTCTTTCCAAAATTTTCCGGGCTTGATTTTGAAATTCCGTTTCTTCTTCTTTGGAAAAAGGTCCGAAAATTCCCTCTTTAAATCTTTTAGAAAGGGCTATGTATTCCAGACATCCGGCAACGCTCAGGATCGGTTTAGCCTTTCTTTCGAAAATTTTTAGATCCCCATTTTTTTGTATGACCATCGCTCCCGGGGGAATCTTTTTTCCTCCGCGAATCATACAGCCCGCCATAATCATCGCACCATCGCAGATCTCCGCTTCCTCAAGGATGATACTTCCGATCCCGATCAGGCATCCTCTTCCGATCGAACATCCGTGCAGCATCGTATTATGACCGACTAACGTATAATCTCCGATAAAAATACCTCTGTTTGAATCCGTGTGCAAAGTCGAGTTATCCTGAATGTTCACACCTTCGCCGAGTATGATCCGATTCATATCCGCTCTCGCAACGGCTCCGGGCCAAAGTGAAGAGTAAGGTCCCATCTCTACAAGACCGATCGCGGTCGCCCGTGGATGAATAAACGCAGTCTCGTGAATCTTCATCGTTATCTGAGAACAAATCCGTTTTTGCCGGCAAGAGCGACTAACTGATCCGAAATTTCCTTAATTCTTTCCTGAGTGAACGTTTTCTCGTAATTCACCAAACGAAAACGATAACTCACAGATCGTTTTCCCGCGGGAACATTTCCACCTACAAACTGAGAATAAACCCAACCGTCCGCAAGTTCCGGAATGTTTTCTTTTTGAACAAGATCGGTAAAAGTATTCGTATTTTCCTTTTCACTTACGAGAATCGAAAGATCGATTTCCGCCTCCGGAAACTGAGAAGGCGCGATAAAACGGGAAATCTTACGATTTGTATTCCAGATTTCCACAATCGGTTCGAACGCAAAAGAACCATAGATCACCCTTTTTTTCAGTTCGAAAGAATCCAAAACCGCAGGATGAACATATCCCAAATTTCCGACCTTTTTTGAATCTACGATCAGCGATAAACTCGCCCCCGGATGAAAATAGGTTTCCTGTTTGATTTCCCAAGTATATTCTAAAATTTTAATAGACTCTAAAAGAGACTCTATTTCCTTTCTGACTTTTAAAAAGTCCTCTTCCAGAAGTTTCAAATCGGACTCGGACGCTTTTCGATCCAATGAAACTGCAAACGATAGAATTTTTTTTTCATTCTGAGGTTCTGGCAGATTAAAATACGCTCTTCCAAATTCGAAAAGTTTAATTTCCGAAAAACGATCCTGATTAGTGCGAATGTTTTTGAGAAGAGAAGGTAATAATGAATTTCTCAATACCGATTGTTCTTCCGGCATCTCATTCTTAATCTTTACCGATGCCTGAACGTCTCCATCAACGGTGTTCTCTTTCAAAGATTGAAACGAATAGTTATAAACCTCGTGATAACCCAAACTTCCTGCAAAATACGTTTTACACTTTCTTTCCAATTCCCGGCTCAAATTTCGGATCGGAGTTTTTACCTGCGCTAAAAGCGGCGTCACCTGGATCGTATCGTATCCTCTGGTTCTTCCGATTTCCTCTGCAAGATCTTCCGGAATGGTTACGTCATAGTTGTGGCGAAACTTCGGAACGAGCACTTCTAAATGATCGCCTTTCCAAGAAACGGTAAAATGTAACCTTTCCAAAATATCCGTGATGTCCCCTTTGGAAAGTTCAGCGCCCAGCTTAGCGTTGATAAAATGTATATCCGTATGAATATGAACTTCCTTATGAGGAAGGTGTAAAAATCCCGCGGGTTCCGATGCTTTGATTGTAGGACATCCGTTCTCTTTCAAAAGATTGAGAGCGCGTCTGATTACCGGAAGAGTCGTGGTGGCTTCCAAACCCTTTTCGTATCGCACGGAAGAATCGGATCTAATTCCTGTTAGGCGAATGGATTTACGGACCCGTTCTCTCGCGAACACGGCGGATTCCATTACGATTTCGACGGAGTCAGCCTGAACCGCCGATTCTTTTCCACCCATAACTCCGGCGATCGCAACCGGTTTTCCTTGGTTACGGATAAGCAGAATTTCCTCTTCCAAAAGAGGAGAAGTTTCATCCAAAAGTGAAAAACTTTCATTCTTCTTTGCAAACGAAACTTCCAGTGAAACTCCGCCTTGGCTCTCTAAGAATTTTTTATCAAAAAAATGTGTGGGTTGTCCCATCTCGAGCATCACGTAATTGGAAACATCCACTACGTTATTGATCACTCGAATTCCGCATTTCTGCAGTCTCGCCTGAATTTTTCTTTGGGAAGGAAGAATGGAAACCCCATGAATTACAGAAGCATAATATGAATGCGCATTTTGATTTTCTAATACTTTTGGAAGCGGAATCGAAAGATCGAAATTCCAAAGGGATTCGAACGGATTAAACTTGATAGGCAGACGAAGTTGAGAAGCAAGCTCTCTCGCAAACCCGTAATGATTCCAAAGATCCGGTCTATGAGTGATCGATTTGTTATCCACGTCAAAGACAACATCGTCATAGTGTAAAAGCACTCGGATCGATTTGCCGATCTCCGCACCTTCCAAGCCGTTTAAGATCCAAACACCCGAACTTTCTTCGGATAAGGATAATTCTTTTTCAGAACAAAGCATACCGGAACTTTTAATTCCGCGCAGTTCCGATTCTACAATTTCCTTATCACCCAGTTTTGCTCCCGGAACGGCGAGGGGCACCAAATCGCCGACCTTTACGTTCGAAGCTCCCGTAACGATTTGAGATTTGGAAGATCCATTGGAAACCTGAGCAATCTGAAGTTTATCAGCCGAAGGATGTTTTTCAAGGGACTCTATCTTTACGATTTTTATGAGATCCAACTCGGGGCGATAGGAATCAGCTCCGTCGATTTCACAAACCGAAATTGCGATTTTCTTTAAAATCGCGTCGAGACCTATCTCTTTCAGAGATACAAAATCATTCATCCAGTCTAGGGAAAGTTTCACGTCGGTCGAACTCCGTTCCAATTGCTAGGTCCAGAAACCTCGGTCAAAATCGGATGTCGAGCAGGAAAACGTTCCTTGATCAATCGGGAAGATATACTTGAAAGAGTTGAAAACGATGCTGAATCGTCTTGCCGTTTCTGACCTTGCGAAGCTCTCGATCAAAGTCTTCTTTTACCTTTTGAATTTCGTTTCGAGTCCGATTCATTGCGGATTTTTTTTCGGGTTTTCCTTCCCACTTAAAAGCGGCTTCCTGACGCATCAATTTTTCTTCTAGTTGACGAAGAGTGTTTTGATTGCTGGTTCGAATCTTAAACTCTTCTTTTTGAAAGAGATCCAAGGTTTGTTCGCCTAATTTTTTTTTCCTGGATTCTACGATTTCGTCCAAAGCCAAAAAGGTTCGAATCAGACTTTCTTCGAGCTTTGCGGGAAGTTCCCGATTTTCATCGTGAGTTTTAAACCTAGAATGAGAATCTCTCAACTCGTCCGGAAGTTCTTCGATTTGTTTTACAGCTCCCGTTGTCGGATTCGTTTCAAAATAAAAGAGTTCGGTTCGATTGAGGGTAAATTGAAATTCCACAAGAAATACGTAATATTGTCTGTTGGAAACCGAATGAAAAACGGTACTCCAACCTTTTTGATTTTGAATCAGATAAGAAACCGCTTTATCGACCAACGGATGTCCGAAGGCTAAAAATTCCAAACTATCGTTTTGTAACGCGAGTTCAGAGTCAAAGGTTCCGGATTTTCCCTTATACAAAGGAGATTCGATTTCATAAACCTGAGGTTTCTTTTTTACCAAAGTAAACCCTGCTTCTTTCGGAAATGTTTTTGCAAATCGAGCTATAAACTCTTCAAGATGTGTGTTATTAAACGAACGTTCTTCGAGTGTATGACTATAATAATCCAGAAGATTAAAATCGATCATCTTAGGAGTGACAAGAGCGCCTAACTTTTCAAAGCCCTTTTGGGCGATCTTGATCCGATTGTCGATCTCGTCTTCCATTTCGATCTTGGATTTATTTCCTGTCACAAATTTCATAAAAGAGGAATTAAAATCCAATTCGTCTTCGATGGCGCCCAGCAGTTCATCGGATGATCCGATCGATTCTTCAAAAAGGCGAATCTTGTTGGTAAGGACTTCCAAGATTCTTTCCGCAACCGTGTCCTTACTCGCGAAGTTAAAAATAAACACGTTATCCTTTTGGCCAAATCTGTGAATCCTTCCGATTCTTTGTTCGATCTTCAAAGGACTCCAGGGAAGGTCGTAATTAAAAAGGACGTTTGCAAACTGAAGATTGCGTCCCTCTCCTCCGGCTTCGGTACAGATTAGAATTTCAGTCTTCGTTTTAAATTCTACGATTGCTCTTTCTTTTGCATCCGCGCTCAAAGAACCGTGAAACAGGGTAACTTGAAACTCGGAAAGAACGCCAGCCAAGAAATCCTGAGTGGATCTGAATTGTGTGAAGATGATAAATTTAGGATGACCTTCTTTTTGAAGTTTCAAAATCGTCTCTTTGAGTTTGATCGACTTTTTATCTTCTTTGATTTTTTTACCGAGAAGAATCAATCGATTGAGAGACAACAATTCCCTTTTTAAACTTTGAAGATCCAACTGAACGGATTCGTCCAACCCGGATACGAATTCCTCGACGTCTTCCGTCTCGTCCAAGTCCCATTCTTCCAGTTTAGATTCCATTTGTTTAATATGATGAAATCGGTTTTCCAAAAGAAATTTTCGTTTTGTAAGAGCGGACAAAAGCGCAAATACGGAAGAATCCAAAAGTTTCTGAAACACGATCATCACAAATCCGATCGCTCTATTTTGAACCCGCATCGCGAGATTGTATTCTCTGCGGACGTAGTTCGTCATTTCCTCATAAAATTCCCTTTCCACAGGAGAAAGTTCGATTCTGACAGTTTTAGCAAAGCGTTTTGTAAAACCGCCGACTTCCACCTTTCTGCGTCTCAAAAGAACCTTTGAAATTTTATCCTTAAGATCCGTTTTGTTTCCAAGAATATAATCGTTTACGAATGTATGATACGGACCCAAAATATTCGGATCGATCAAATGCATCAGATAGTATAATTCTTCCAATTTTCCGCGAAACGGAGTCGCCGTAAGAAGCAGAAGACATTCGCATTTCTTGGAAATCTTTTCGGCGAACAAATAAGCCCGTGTGATTTTATGATAATCCCTTCGAAGTCGATGCGCTTCATCGAAGATTACGATATCCCATTTTGTTTTGAGAATCTCTTCCGCGTATCTCGGGTTTTTGATAAAGTCGACGGAAGTAATTACGTGATGAAAGTTCTTCCAATTTTTATCCCCGTCCGTGTGAAAGTTTTTTCGTTTTACGATTTCAAAATCTTCGTTAAACTTATTTTTCAACTCCTGTTGCCACTGAACCAAAAGCGGAGACGGAGCGACGATCAAAACTTTTTTGTATCCTCTTCTAAAGATCAGCTCTTTCATCACAAGCGCCGCTTCAATCGTTTTTCCCAAACCGACTTCATCCGCTAAAATAAAACGCGGTCGAAGACTGTTGACTACGATATACGTGGATTCGATCTGATGAGGAAGAAGTCTCGTTCTCGAATTGGAGAGCGCGGAAAGTTTATCAAATGCGTGAGTCAGCTTTAACTCATAAGCCGTGAGAGAAAGATCCATCAGACTCGGCTGTTCTCCGATATTTCGTAAAGGAGAAGGATAACCGGGAAGAAATCTCAGATAAGGAGAATTTTCGGAGATCGTTTTTTTGAAAGAAGTCGAAGCAAACTCGATCGTAAGTTTACCTTCTTCTAAAGCGACGATCTTTCCGATTCCCGATTCGGGGGAGTTCGCCAGATAACAAAAATCACCTCTGTATCCGGAGCGGGGACCGGATTCAAAGTCGAGGCTGAGTTGCAGAGTATCTTCCAACTATACCCCTCTCTGATCGCCCCAGATGTATTTATGCGTTTGAAGGGAAAGACGCAATCCGGACTCGAGCGAAGACTTGATCCATTCCGATAAAAGTTCCGGCGACAATTCTCCCTGAACCGGAGAAGCGAGTAAGTTCCCGGTCAATCGATGCGTTTGGATCACTTCCAGACATCTTTCGAAATCAATTCTATCTCGAATCACAAACTTAATTTCATCCAAATCATTCTTTCTATTTTGATACACTTCGAGATTTTTCAAAATCATCCGGTCTTCCATTCCGGAGCCGGGTAACTTATAATCCAAAGTAAAAACAAAACAATCCAATCCTTCAATCGACTCGGCTCCATTGGTTTCGACTCTAGGCCGAGGATAAGCGCCGGAACTCTTTCTTTTTCTATAAATTTCGTTTCCTAAAGAGACGCTAAAATTGCGGTTTCTCCCTTCCAGAGGTTCACCGCCGGTAAGAAGAATCTGAGTATCCACTGGACTGAGTTGATCGATTTGTTTGAGAACGTCTTCGAGACTCAATTCTTCTCCTGCGTTTGGAGACAGTGCATAGGGGGTGTCACACCATAATCTGCGTCCAACCGCCATTCCGCATCGAAGGGAACATCCAGCCATTCTTACAAAAACGGTTGGCAGTCCTGTTGAAATTCCTTCTCCCGATAAAGAGAGATAAATTTCGTGTACTGAGGTTTTCAGATTGTCCATGGGTTCGTTGGGGTACAAGATTTTTCTTTTTGTAAGCAATGAGATCGTGAAAAAATAAAAAGGTAAATTCCAGAATTTCCAACCTACCCTTTGCGGTCAACCCTCGGAGCTTCTATTTGGAAGAAGCGAATTCTTTTCGATTTCAAAACTTAGCGTTGACAAAAAGAATATTTCAGAATGGAAAAAGAATCAAGATTCTAATCCACCCGGTAAAAGAAAAACAATAAGATCAATTCTCTAGTTTGAACCCTGAACCAAGCTTGAAAAAGGGACTGTCTTTTGCTTGTCAATCCGCAAGGAAAACTTTCACTTTGTAATAAGAGCGCGTCTCGAAGGAAACTCAATGTCGCATATGCTAAAGACATGCAACAGAACAGAACCCGCGATGCGATCCGTAAAGAGCATCGTGTTGAAGTTACCGCTTTATCTTGTAGACAAAGTAATATTAGATTGGGATAAGCTGTAAAAAACCATTTTGAGGATCCCTTTGATTCGTTATATACCGGCATTCATCTTTGTTTACTCGTTCTGTCTTCCGTTTAGGATCTTACCCTATCGTGTTTGTCTTTTGTACGGGAAATTGCTCGTAATTCTCCTTTATCCTTTAGCGAGAAAACACAGAAAAATCGCTTACGAAAACATAACACACGCTTTTCCGGAATATACACCGGAACAGAAAAAAGAACTCGTGTGGAAAAGTTTTCTTCACATCGGAAATTTGATGGCAGGAACTCTCTATGCGCCGCGTTTGAATCAAAAATGGATGGACAAGTATCTTGTCTATGATCCTGAATCGCTGGCTCTTGAAAAAAAGACAAATGAAGAAGGAGTTGGCGTCGTCCTCATCTCAGGACATTTTGGAACCTGGGAAATTTTGGTTCAATTTATGGGAATCAGGATGAAGGGTGGAGGGATTTATAAAAAAGTAAGAAACCCTTTCGTCGATAAATTGATTTATAAACTCAGAACGAAAAACGGAATCAAACTCGTATCCACCGAAGAGTCCAGCCAAGTAACAAAGATGTTAAAGCAAGGTTATTGGATAGGATTCGGTTCCGATCAAAATGCGGGAAAGGCGGGAATTTTCGTAAACTTTTTCAACCGCCCCGCTTCGACCTACCAAGGACCTGCGTTGATGGCATATCTTACCGGTTCCAAGATGCTGTTGTATTCGGTTCTCTGTGGGGAAAACGGAAAGATAATCGTTCGGGTCAAGGATTTAGGTTACGTGGATAAAAAAGCGTTTTCCGATCGAGAGACTGCAATTCGTCATTATACGGAAGTTTGGACAAAGGCATTGGAAGAAGAGGTGAAACTTTATCCCGAACAATATTTCTGGGTTCATAGACGTTGGAGAACCAAACCCGGAGACTTTCCGGGACAGGTGTAGGTTCGGCGTATAAATAATTTTTAAAATGATCCCGAAAAGAGGAGATCAATCAATATGATTTGGATAGAAAAGATTAAAAAAACTGATCTCAAGTTTAATAAAATAGTTTAATGGCGATTTAAAAACGATCTTATCAATGGTTTTGATAGATTTTCGTTTTACTTTTTTTGAAAATTCTTTCTTCTATGATTTCGAATTTAAAATCTTTATAATCTTCATAAAGGTTTTCTTCAATTAAAAGCTCGGTCGGTTCTGAAGAAATTGATTTTGTATCTAAATAATTCGCAAGTCCTTTGATTCCATCGAAAAAAGTATTTTGCTTTAATATATTAAAGCGATCCCATAAATCTTGAGGCGCTTTATTAAATAAAACAGCGGAATCTTGATCTTGATGTTTCAATAACCAAGAAATCCGATCAATCAAAGCTTTCGTGAGGTTTGCCGCCAAAAAACGCATAGTCATTTCTCCATAAAGGCTTTCAGGGCATACTATAAATTGACTCGTATCTAAACAAACGCATCCTATATTTTCATCATAAGAATAATAAAGGAAATGCAAATGATAATCTAAAGAAGCATTTCGAATAAACCGTGGCGCGTCCGATTCTCGATAAAATGATTTTAAATGGGACACTGCAACAGAATTTGTATGATCTAATATCAACTTAATAAATTCAAGTTCCATTCTTTTTATTAAAATCTATATATATGATTTGATTCAAGTCTATATTGGAATAAGCCTTGAATCAAGTAAAATTGGATCATGTTGACTCTGAAAAATAATCGAATCCGAGGAAAAACAGAATACCAAACTTCTAATACTTTTTCATCATTTTAAGAAATTATTTTTTGACAAGGGACTTCGATAAAAACTATAAACATATGGCGTTTGCTTTCGGGAATCCCGGCGATCTTAGATCTCAAACCGGCTTCGGACATAGTTATTTAGGTGAAAAAGAATGATCTGCGGTATCGGCCCATCTTAAAAGTATATTACAAATTGTTGTTAAACAAAGGATTTTGAAAAACGAATTCCATCTTCCTGCATTATATTGGGAACTGATGGGAATCATGACGATCCTATTCTCGTTGTCTTCGAACCCGTCGAAACTTCTGCTTTATTTTGCATTGTCGATTTATCCATCCGTCATGTTGGCCAGAGTTTGCTTTTATTCGTTTCAGGACTTTTGCCTATGGGAATTCAATAGATTCAAATTCAATCAGACAGAATGTGTTACCAAAACTTTCAAACTGGATAAATCTATGCTTCGCACCGATTTCAAAAAACCCAGAGAAAGGATTTTCTGAATTCATTCAGAATCTGGTCGTATTACAGTGTTTTGCCCGGGACTTGAAGTCCCCTAGCAAAACGGTTTTACGAAAAAATCCACTCCATTCGAAAACTCGATTCAAAAATTTTCAGAAAATTCTCCCTTTGAGCAAATTTTGGAATCAAGGGAGAATCGATTTGGATTCTCCCTTAAAACAAAATTGGAGAATCCTTTTGATGAAGGTTTATTTTTTCGGAAACGTTTTCTTATACAATGCAAGAGAATCCAAAACGATCTTTCTTGCAAGAGCCGCGTTCTGAAATTCTTCGATGACGACCGTCTTATTTTCAAGTTTCTTGTAATCTTCGAAAAAATGTTTCAGCTCTAAGGTAAAGTGAGGCGGAAGCTCGGAGATATCGTTGATATGATTGACCGACATATCGTTTGCCGCAACCGCAATGATCTTATCGTCTTCTTCACCCGAATCCAACATTCTCATCACACCGATCACTTTTGATTTTACCAAACAGAGAGGTTCGAGTTCTACCTGAGACAACACCAAAATATCCAGAGGATCGTGATCTCCACAATACGACTGCGGAATAAAACCGTAGTTCGCAGGATAATAAAAAGAAGAATACAAAACGCGATCTAATTTTAGAAGTCCGTATTCCTTATCTACTTCGTATTTCGCTCTGCTTCCGCGTTTGATTTCAATAATTCCATTTACAAATTCCGGGATTTGCTCTCCAGGAGAAATATCGTGCCAAGGGTGTACCATAACAGAACTCTATTTTGAGAAGAAGGTTCTGGCAAGTTTAAAACGAATTCATTTTCCAATCCTCGAAGATCTTGAATATTTTCATTCCAAAAATAACACAAACAAAGTAAAACGATAACCTTCCTTTACAATGTTCAAAAAGCTTGTCTATGCCTTCGGTTTCCAAGTCCAAGTAATTCCCAATAAAGCCAAAGCAACCAATGTCGCACCAATGATTAAGTAAATGGATTGTTCCCAGCGGAATCCCGGTTGTGTACTCATCCAACCCACCGCTTTGGAAAGGGAAGTTCTTCCCAGATAACCGAATAATCCGATAAAACCCGCCGCAGTTCCGACCGCTTTTTTGGAGGTAAAATCCAATCCGGCGACTCCTAACAACATTACGGGAGGATATATAAAAAAGCCGACAACTCCGAACAAAGCAAGATCCAACCACAAATGTCCCGGAGGAGTGAATAACAATGCGATCAATGCGAGAAAAATCGGAAGCATACAGAGAAAACTCACCATTCCTCGTTTGCCTCCGAGTTTATCCGATCCCCAACCTACCAAAAGCGTCGAACCGATGCCGGCGAATTCATAGATAAAAGTGCTGATTCCGCCTTTCTCCAACGTTGCCCCTTTTGCAAATTTCAGATACGTAGGACCGATATCCGTCAAACTATACCGAACCACATAGACAAAAAAATTCGCAAGCGCAAAAGTCCAAATATAATAATTTTTGAATACTTTGTTGATGATAATTTCTTTAAAAGTAAGTTCCTTTTCCTGTTCTTCTATCGAAATTCTCAAATCTTTTTCCGGATCTTTTTGATATTCCTCGATCGAAGGCAAACCCACCGATTGTGGGGTATCCACCAAACGAAAAAGAAGAAATACGGAGGTCACAATCGCAATGGATGCAGGAATATAAAACGCGTTTCTCCATCCCCACCAAGCCGCGCTATAGGCTGCCACAATCCCGACCAAACCTCCGCCCACATTGTGTGCAATATTCCAAATTGCAAATTTGGAACCTCTTTCACTCACGCCAAACCAGTGCCCCAGCGATCTTCCGCAGGGAGGCCAGCCCATCCCTTGGACAAGACCGTTTAATGCCCATAAATAAAAATGCGTTTCATACTGACTCGAGGCCCCAAAAAGAAGATTACAAACCGCGGTTAATATCAATCCCAAAGGCATGAAAAATTTGGGGTTACTTCGATCTGATAAGGCCCCCATCACAAACTTTCCGAGCCCATAAGTAATCGCGGTAACCGCGAGAATATTCGTAATCTGTTCTTGACTATACTGTAACGCATCGCCCATTTCTTTGGAGACGACCGGAAAATTATTTCGAACCAAATAAAAAACCGCGTATCCCAAAAAGGTCGCTTCTAAAATTCTCCATCGAAAATAAGGATATTTATTGTCGATCTGATCTTGAGGTAAAAGTGGTTTTGGTTCTGCGGGTCGAAACCAGCGTAATGGTGAAATCATTGGCCACGATTTTAGAAAATCCAAGATTCCTTACAAGATCATTTTCATTTCAATTCCAATTTCAAGATACCCACTTATAGCAAAATTTCTAAACCTTGGGTTCGGGATGAGTATTCTTCGATCGAAAGGGACAAAGATAAATTTGAATTTGCTTCTTTTATTTGCAATTTAACGAAACATAAAATAGAAGGATTTATAATTCGATATTTATGATGATTTCATTCTAATTTGGTTTGGGTTTTGTAAAAAAAATCAAAGAAAACGAGGAACTAACTTCAGAAGATTAGTCAATTTCTTTCAGAGGAACTGTCAGGTGAATACTGTTACTGTACAAATATATCGTCATTGACGGTGCTTTTCGAATCCGTGCTTTAAAATTATATCTATTACTAAACATCCTGCAATTTATACCAATTTGTTAATTGGCTATTACAACTTATTAAACTTGGAGATATTAGGAAATACTATATTAATATAAGACATTTTAGCATAACCGATTTTTTGATTTTTGGTGAAAACTGGAACCCAGTCGGTAGGTTCAGCTCCTCTGTGACCCATAGTGTTTATAATATAACTAGCATTTATATATAATGTGTCACCATTTATCAGTTTATCAGTGATATCTGAAGATTCTGATTCTTTAATCCGAATATTTAAAACATCATTATTTTTAACATTTTGAACTTTTCCTGGAAACCATACGTTTTCAAGTGAAACCCAGCCTTTTATATTGTCTTTAGTTTCAATTTGATATCCAACTGGATCACCTTCAAATCCGTAATTTGCAGAATAAAGACATTTTGCATAAATAATATTATCCAGCTTTCTGATTTCACTTAGATAATTTACCCCAAAAGCATCTTTTTTTTGAGATATTGATTTATAGATTGTGACAGGGGTGTTCGTAGGATTTTTTATAATAACATCATTATTATAAGATTCCGATAAGACCGACATTTGGAAGACGATGATTAGACAAGCAAATATAATTGACTTAGTTATTTTCATACTTTTGCTCCTTAATAAAATCAATGGATTTAAAAATCAATCGCTTTTAATTCGCACTATAGATAATTTCGTGTAATTACTGTGATCCGTATCGTCATCGTTAATGCGACTTATGCTCCGATCTTAGACACATTGTTTTGTCACTTCGATTCAAGGTTCGCTCGAATCTCATGTAACCTCATCGCACGCAAGACACTTGGGGATGCTACATTGATAAGCGTATTCGTTGAACAGGGGTGATTATGTGAACCGTGTCATTAATACTAGAACTATTTATTCATAACATTACTCCTATTGTTTAGGAGCTAACAGAGGTGTACGGTTTTAAGTGGGGTAACTACATAGCGTTCTTCATCTTACGAATCAATCCGAATTCTTCCATCATGTCGAACAGGTATTTCGCACTCATAGGAGTTCGGTCCGAATAGGATTCCACATTAGAAAAACTACCAGCCAACTTGACTACTCTACCGCTTTCTCTATGTTACGTTCCTTCTACGGTGATATTCATTCTTTGAGATGGATTTTATATGTATTATTGCAAAAAACGAATCCACAATTGGTATAATTCATAGAGGGAGTAAAGATTTAAGAACAATTTTAGATAAAAAACGGTTGAAACTACTTTTTGTCGCAATCGGTTTTTTTGAAACTTCCCTCTCTAATTGGTGATTTTCGGAGTAATAAAATGAGAATTCAAACTAAAACAACTATGATTGCCCTGTTGGCGGCTCTTAGTTTTTCTTTTTTATCCTGTGAAGACGAAAAAAAGGCAGAGGAAACGAGCTTAACTTCACTCCTCACCCAGACATCCTCGTTACCTTTCTCAGGTTTTCCAAACGATGGATCCGGAGAGGATGAAATACCGTCTGGGGAGCCCATTTTGCTTTCCATAACTCCGACCCCAGATAGTATAAAACAATTCAGCCTAACCGATCGCGGATATCTCCCAGAAGGTGGGAGCTGTAATTCTGATGGAGTTTCCATGGGATATTTTCAGGAAGGGGAATCCGTCAAGGTTAGACAAATTGAACCGACCACATCGGGTCAAATCACTGTCGAGGCGGTATTTGATCGTCCGGTTACCTCTAAATCGTATCGTTTAGATATGAGAATTGGAGGCATTGGGATAGGGGGCGGGTCCGGCACATTTGTTTATCCTACCAGACCAAACTCTAATACGATTCGTTTTGTTTTACCATTCCAACACGAATTTCCCGGAATTTCCAGATTGTCAACGGATAGTCCTACTTGGAACGCTGATAACGAAATGAGTTTTAGCTTGGCGGAACGACCAAACGATAGTCCTTACGGTGTTGGAAACGAGGTTCTAAGCTGGAAATATACCGAAAAGTTCCAAGCTCCTTATGATAATTACAACGCAAAAGTTTCCTTCATTTGTGAAACAGACGAAGCTTCCGAGTGTTATGCGAAGGTAAAGTATCGTTTGCCTTTGTTTGACAATCACGCACTTCGTTCGGATAGCAAAAACTTTTTTCTGTCTGTTACTCTACTGAATCCCTCTAATCCGTCTCAGATCATTGGTCGGGGGTTTATCCAAGCACCGGATTGTTATTTTGATGCAAAACAAAACTCGTCTCATGTGTGGTACTACGAGGCAAAGATAAAATTGAACCGAGATGAGGCTCTGTTTACCCCTCAGGATTTGGCGAATGGAAATTACAAAGTGGTAATTGATAACGCTATAGAATTTGGACTTCGGATCAATAATGCCCCTTATCACGGTGGGATTTTATATAAAGATTCAGATATCGTTCGACAATAGTCAGAAGACTGAAATCGGATATAGCCGAACAAGTCGTTATTACGGCTTGTTCTTCTTTTTCATTTACAAACAAAACACGATTTGATTTTTGATTGCACTATGATCGAGCTCAGTCCGAGTCTAATTCAAAAGATGAGAATCAAGGAGGGAAACCTGCTCCTGATCCTTGATAACGGTAAAGAATACAAAACAAATCCCGTCACCGGAATCGATTTTACAAATCAAATTTCAAAAGCGGACGGGATTCTTCTTTTTGTAAATTCTTCCGCTACTCTCAAAACCTCTTTTTTAAAAATTGTAAAATCGTTCCGGGAAGATTGTCTTCTTTGGATCGCCTATCCCAAAAAATCCTCCTCGATCAAAACGGATCTGGATCGGGATCACGGATGGGATGTTCTTTCCGAAAACGGATACGAAGGTGTCGCCTTGGTTTCGTTTAACGAAACTTGGTCCGCGGTTCGATTTAGAAAAACGGAAGCGGTTAAAAAAGGAGGATCTAAAGCGGAAAAACAAAAACGTCCCGAACTTGCAAAATACATCGATTATGATCAAAAAATCGTAAAACTTCCGGAAGACGTAAAAAAAGCGTTTTCAAAAAACAAAAAAGCAAAAGTATTCTTCGAACTTTTATCCTGGTCGCATAAACGGAAATATATCGAACCGATCTTAGAAGCAAAGGCCTTGGAAACACGCGCAAGCCGAGTTCAAAAGATGATCTATCAATTGAATTCTACAAAACCCAAATTAAAAAAGTCGGCTCTCAAAAAAACAAAACGAAAATAAAGGATGAATTCATTGTCCTTTACCAAGGAAAAAAATCCAAAACGTCTCCGTCTTTAATTTCGGAACAATCGGCGGGATGTAAAGCGATTCCATCCGAAAAAAGTCCCGCACGAATATCTCCGCTTCCGTTAAACGACTTTGTACAAATTCCGGTTTGTTCCTTTGTTTCCAAAAAAACGGGAAAATATTCGGGCATTGGATTTTTTTTTGTTCGATTTCCAAAAAAAGAAAACCGTTGCGGTTTATCAATTTCCAGTCCTAAGAAAGAACGAATGTAAGGATCCAAAAATAAACGCGAACAAACCTGAACGCTAAACGGATTTCCGGGCAAACCGAACACTGCGGTCTTTCCCTTTTTTCCAAACCAAATCGGCTTTCCGGGTTTTAAAAAAACCTTATGAAAGATTTCCTCGACTCCTAATTTCCTGAGTAAGACGGGAACCAAATCCATACTTCCCATCGAGACACCCCCGGATAAAAGAAGGATATCGGATTCCAAACCTTGAGAAAGTGCATCGACGATCTTGGACTCTTCATCGGGAACTAAGAGACTGGATTTAGGTTTGATTCCATACCGATCCAGTACGGCTAATAGAGAATAGGAATTGGAATCCCGGATCTGATACGAAAGCGGTTCGGCTTCCACTGGTATAACCTCATTCCCCGTAGAAACGATGGAAACCTGCGGCAGACAATATACCGGCACAAGATCAAAACCCAAAGACGCCAAAAGAGAAATCTCGGGCATTCTGATTTTTGTTCCGGAGCGAAGAACAGATTCCCCCTTTTTTAAATCCTCTCCTTCGATTGCAATATTCATAAAATGGAATATTTTTTTAGAATTCAGTTTCACACGAATTTCGTTTTCTTCTTTGGAAATCTCTTCGCTTTCTTCGATTTTAATGACGGCGTCTAAACCGTCTGGGACAACGGCTCCTGTCATGATCTTTACGATCTCTTCTCCGGAATCGAGTTTGGATTCCATTCCCGCAAAGATCTCTTTTTTACAGTAATAAATTTTGGAAGAATCGTAATCCGCGCTTTTGATCGCAAAGCCGTCCATAGTCGAACGATTGAAAGGGGGGTATGCTCTGTCCGCGATCACGTCTTGTGAGAGCACTCTTCCCAAACTCTTCTTTAAAGAAACGAATTCGGAGTTTATTTTCGGAATCGTTGATAAAATTTTGGAAACTGCGTCTTCTACCGAAATCAATGACCTTCACCGCGCATCATTTTTTTTGCATGAAAGATGGCGGGAAAAATTGCCTTCAAGCTTTCCCTTGCTCCGTTTGAACTTCCTGGCACACAAACCACGAGAGTTTTTTTGATTCTCCCCGCAAGAGAACGCGAAAGCATCGCGTATGGAGTTCGATCCTGACCGAAGGAGCGCATCGCTTCCGCAATTCCCGGTATCTCTTGATCCAAAAGAGCGCGGACAGTATCCGTTGTATTGTCCCTCGGTCCCAAACCGGTTCCGCCCGTTGTGACGATCAGATCGATTCCTAAATCAACCCAAGACCGAATTTTTTTTCGGATTTCCTCGGGCTCGTCCGGAACGACAGCATAATCCGCGATTTCTACATTAGAATCTTTTAAAATAGATTCGATCGTTTTACCGGAGCTGTCCTCTCGTTTTCCCGCAAAGGTGGAATCGGAACAAACCAAAACGGTCGCCTTGGCGTTCTCCGTAAATTTTAGGATATTCATTTCGCTCTTTCCGCCTTTTTTTTCAATCAGACGAATCGAGGAAATTTCGAGTTGTTTATCGATCGGTTTTAAAAGATCGTAAATCGTAAGAGCGGCTAAACTCAAACCGGTCAACACTTCCATTTCAATTCCCGTTTTTCCGATGGACTTACCCGAAGCGATGATCTTCACTCCTGTTTCGATCACTTCAAAAGTAAGATCAAAAGAATCGATATTGACAGGGTGACAATGAGGAATCAAATCCGAAGTTTTTTTAGAAGCAAGAAGTCCGCTCGCTTTGGCGATTCCGAAAAGATCTCCTTTGGGAAGCGTGTTCTCACGAATTCTTTTTACGGTTTCCGCATTACAATATACAAATCCTTCCGCCACCGCTGATCGGAGACTGATTCTTTTTTCCGTAATATCGATCATTGATTCATCCTAACTGTAAATCCGAAAGAGTATTATAATTTAAGAATGCGTTTTTAGTATCAGAGCGAACATTCAGCCAATGGCCGTCCGATTCTTCCAAGATTCGTTTGGGTGATTTTTGGGAATCGAATCGATTTATATTAAAACTCACTTCGGATAACAATTCCGCGGTGTAAATCGACGGAAAGGGTTCGATATGCCTTTCTGATTTCCACGCATAACTTCGTTTTCCGGGTTTACACAAATAAGCGGTCAAAAGTTCGGAAAAAATCGACGAATCGGAAACGGGCATATCGCATGCCAAAACAAGAAAGTCAGCTTTCGGAAATCGATTGTGAGCGGAAAGGATTCCCGAAACCGGTCCGACATTTTGGTAGATGTCTTCGACCAACTCTAGATCCGGAACGACCGCTTTATAAGAAGCGATCTGTTCCTTTCGGATGGAGATCAAACAACGATTCGTATAAGATTTTAAAGTTCGAATTCTATGATTGACCCAAGGATCTCCCTGAAAAAGAATCAGTCCCTTGTCCGTTCCCATCCTATTAGAATGTCCTCCGCAAAGGATCAGACCGACCAGTTCCTTTTTATTCATGAATGAGCCTTCAAAGGAGTATAACGTTCATGTCCTACCGCACCGGTCGCGCATCCGGCGCAATTCAGAGTCCATTCTGAAGTATCATCCGAGTAAAATTCTTTTTTCCAAATCGGAACCTCGTGTTTGACACGATCGATAATATAACGATTTGCTTCGTATGCTTCTTTTCTATGAGGAGAAGCGGTGATCACACAGACGGATGATTCTTCCGGATATACAATTCCGGTTCTATGAATACAGATCGCTTTTTTGAGATGAAACGCGTTCGTCGCGTCCTCTAAAATTTTACCGATCATTGTTTCCGCCATTGGGGCATACGCTTCGTAAAAAAGATGAATGACTTGTTTATTGGAATTCGAATCCCGGGGTTCTCCGCTAAATAGCACGATCGCGCCGCAGGACGGATCGTGTCCTTGAGACAGCAAAAAACTCAGATCGAGCGGCTCTTCTTGAAGATACATTTCAACCTCCGCTCAAAGGGGGAAGAATCAAAACCGTTTCCCCTTCCGCAACGATACGATCGGCGCTTACCATCTTGTCCTGAACCGCCCAAAGAGAAACGTCCAGAATGTTGCCGGTTTCCGGTTTTTTCTTTCTCATCGCTTCAACCACATCCAATACACGTACAGGTCTTTCCAAATTCAGAACAAAGTCAGACTGAAAATGATCTTTTAAAATTCCAAATGTTTTTACGGGGATATCCATCTCAACCTCCTATCGCCATCATAGTCAGATCGCTTCCTTTAAATCGAACTTCCTGTTTCTGACGCAAGGCCAGAATCAGAACTTGTTCCATATCAATTCCTTGTTCACGCAGTTGAAAAAGCGGAAATCCGGTCGCGGAACTCAGACAGCCATAAAGATTTCCCTGACTATCCAAACGAAGTCGATCGCAATCCTTACAAAAAGGAGCGGATTCGTTCGCGATAATTCCAAACGAATTTCCTTCCGAAGTATTCCAATAGTTGGCAGTGGAGGAAATTTTTCGAACCTGAGGAATCAAAGTTCCGTATTCGGATTCGATCCGATTTAGAATTTCGTCTTGTGTAAGAATCGGTATCTCATTCGTCTTTTGCAGATAACCCATTTTCATAAGTTCTAAAAATCTCGGAAGAACTCCCTTGTTCCAAGAATATTCAAGAATTGGAATGATCTGATCTTCGTTTTTTTCGCGGACAAGAGTACAATTGATTCTTACATTCAATCCGGAAGAAACGGCTATGTCAATTCCGCTTAACGTTTGTTTGAAAGCGGACCTTCGACTCATGGTATGAAAAGATTCAGGAGTAATTCCATCCAAAGAGATATTGACCGAATCCAAACCCGCTTTTTTTAAATCAAATGCCTGTTTGGAAAGATTAGAACCGTTCGTGGTCAACGAAACCTCGGGTATACCGATGTCCTTTAACTTTTTGACGAGACTGTTCAAACCCGGATACAGAGTGGGTTCTCCGCCGGTAAGACGGACCTTTTTTAAATTTAAAAAAGAATGAAGTTCGGATACCAAACGAATCCATTCCTCGACTTGTAAGATTTCTTTTTTTTCAACAAGACGAGAATCCTCATCCACACAATAAGTGCAGGCGAAGTTGCAGCGGTTCAGAAGGCTGATTCTAAGAGTTTGAAAACTCCTACCAAAACCGTCGCGTATCATATCCACCTCGTCTAGTTCATTCTTTCGCTACCGTGGAAGAATCAACCGCGACATAAACGACTCCTTCTTCCACCTTTATCGGAAAGGTGCGAACCGAATACGTTTCGTCGGAGATACATTTTCCCGTTTTGAGAGAGAAAGATCTCTTATGCAGCGGACAGGCTACCTTTGGTTCCCCTTGGAAATCCCCGGTAAGTCCTCTGGATAAAACCATATCACCCGTATGAGGACAGCGATTCTCACAAGCAAACCATTCATCTTCTTGTTGGAAATGAAAAATTGCAATTTGTTCATCCCCGATTTTAGCGCAAGTTCCGCCATCCTGCGAAAATTCGGAAATCGGCACGATTTTGGCCCATACTTTTTCTTCAAATGACGTTTGCATGTTCGAGTCGCCGTTTTAGTTTGCACGCAAAGGCCCATGTCCAACAGCCGGAGGGCGTCGTCGCATCACAAATCTTGAAAAAAAAATCGAATCCAGAGAAATCGAAATCATTTTTGAAGCCGAGATTTCGAAGATCAAAAAAGGATCCGGAGTCGCACAAGTCAAACGAAAGCAACGGAAAAATTCTCAACCCGGACGGGATCGTCTTTGCAACCGGCACAACCCCCAATCTTCAGCTCGAAAAAACTGCGGGTCTTCATTGCAATCAAGGTTTGGTCGTGGATCCGTATTTAAGAACCAATGATCCGGATATCTATGCAATCGGAGAAGTGGCGGAACATTCGTCCGGTCTTTACGGAACGACAGGCGCCACCGAAGATCAGGCCAAGGTTGCTGCTCATCATATCTACGGATACGCATTCGATTTTTACAAAGGATCCGTTCATACCAACCTTCTCAAAATTCCCAAACCGGATCTTGTGTCTCTTCGATTGGCGGATACTCCGATGGATCTTTCCGAGGACAACTTCGGAAAATACGAAGAGATCGTATTTTTAGACCGCAAAAAAAGAAAATATAAGAAATGTATTATAAAGGCGGATAAACTTGTTGGAGTAATTTTGATCGGGGACAAATCCGATCTTATAGAATTTAAAAATTTGATTTCAAGCGGAATCGAACTCGGTGACACAAGAGAACAACTGTTATCCGGAGATTCTTCCGCAAAAAAACCGGTATTAGGAAAACTTATCTGTGCCTGCAACGAGGTCGGAGAAGAAAATCTCTGTGAGGAAATTCGCAATGGAATCAAAACCCTCGAGGAACTCGGAAAAACAACGGAAGCGGGAACCGGATGTGGGAGCTGTCGTCCCGAAGTTTCCAAAATCCTCAAATCAAATTTAGCTATGAGTAAACAAGAATTTGCTTTCTCCCGAGTTTAGAAAAACCGATTTTTTACCTCAGGCGCAATTTGCTTATCTATCGATGACGCTCTAATTTAAAATCGAATTGATTAAGATCGTAGAATAATTAAACGATTTTGAATATACTTTTTTTCGTAGAAATTCCTTGAAAAACACGAGAACGATAATTCTTTCAAAGAAAGAGCGATTTTATACTCTATCAGGAAGAATGTTTTGAAACCGATCAAAACTTTTATCCTTGTAAAAATAGCCTATTTTTAAAATGTAGTATATACAGCGTGTCTTGTAAAAATCGAAAGACACAAAATATCTCCTGATTCCAGCCTTCCTCTCGTTTTAATTGGCTTTTTGATCTTCCGGATAAGTTCATCTTGAAAATTCAAAGTATTAGAGGTTCCCGGAATATGGGATGATCCAATACTGAGAAAGGAACATCTATGAAGAAATTAAAGTTTAGCGAACTAAACTTATCCACGGAAATTCAAAACGCGATCGCGGAAATGGGTTTTGAAGAAGCCTCCCCCATTCAATCGGAGGCGATCCCGGTCATTTTAAAGGGAAAAGATATCATCGGCCATGCGCAAACCGGTACGGGTAAAACCGCGGCGTTTGCGATTCCGACGATCGAACTTTTGGAAGTAAATAAAAAAGAGTTACAAGCTCTGATTCTTTGTCCGACTCGGGAGCTCGTGATCCAAGTCAGCGAACAATTCCGCAAATTGATGAAATACAAAGGGAACTTCGAAGTGGTTCCGATTTATGGCGGGCAGGAAATCGACAGACAGCTGAGAGCCCTCAGAAAAAATCCGCAGATTGTAATCGGAACTCCGGGAAGAATGATGGATCACATGAGACGCGGTTCCATCAGACTCAACGAAGTCAAAATGGTGATCCTTGACGAAGCCGACGAAATGTTGGATATGGGATTTAGAGACGATATGGAGATTATCTTAAAAGATACTCCGGCAGATCGTCAGACCGTGATGTTTTCGGCAACGATGACCGACGACATTCTAAATATGATGAAACGATTTCAAAAAAATCCTCAAATCATAGACGTAACTCATCAAAAACTCAGTGCTCCTAAAATCGAACAGATTTATTTTGAAATTCAGGAAAGCGCAAAAGGCGAAGCCCTTGCAAGATTGATCGAACACAGAAACATAAAGTTAGCTCTCGTTTTTTGTAACACCAAAGCTCAAGTGGATACCCTCGTTGAATTGTTAAAATCAAGAGGATACTTTGCGGAAGGACTTCACGGAGATCTCAATCAAAAACAAAGAGATAAAGTGATGAACGGTTTTAGAAACGGAACCATCGAAATCCTCGTAGCAACCGACGTAGCGGGAAGAGGAATCGACGTAAATAACGTAGAAGCGGTTTTTAACTACGATCTTCCGAGAGACGGAGAGGACTATGTTCACCGGATCGGAAGAACCGGAAGAGCCGGTAAAAAAGGAATCGCATTCTCCTTTATCGTGGGAAAACAAATCTACAATCTCAAAAAGATAGAACGTGCAAACGGAATCAAAATCGACGCCGGAAAAATTCCTACGTTAGACGATCTCGAAGAAACCAAAATTCATTCCTATACGACGAAAATTCGCGGCCTTGTAGACGCGGGTCATTTGAGCGAATACGTAAATCAGATCGAAAGATTGATGGGAACCGAATACACGGCCCTCGATATCGCGGCCGCGCTTTTTAAACTCACGATCCACAAAGAAAGCGGAACTTTTGACGCCAGCGTAAAATTCGAAGCGGAACAACGTTTTGACGATCGTAAACCTTCTCGATACAAATCGGGAGGAGGCGGTGGATACAATCGGGACAGAAATTATTCGGGCAAACCGAGATCCGGCGGACCGGGAAGCGGAGGAGGAGGATCCGGTTCTTCTCGCTCTAAGTTTGGAAGCGCGGATCGAGGTAAAAAAACAGCAGGCTCTCCTGCTTACAAGGGAAAGAAAAAGTAAGAAGAATCTTTATTTTTTCCGTAGAATCAGTGAAAGCCCGGTCTCAAAAAGATTCGGGCTTTTTTATTTTTCAAAATTCTACTTTTAACTCCCTCAATCCTGCCGAAGATTAAAATAGAAAAACAACCTTTCTCTTTGGAAAGGACGACAAATCGCGATTATGATCTTTAGCAAAATCTCCTCATACAAACAAATCCTGATTTTTCTTTTTTTCTTTTTGATTTGTTTGGAATTTTCAGGGCTTCTTTCTCAAGACCAAGAAGATTCCTCTCTCAACATAAGAATGATTCCTTTTTGGAAAGGCGAAGTCGAAGCCGTTTATAGGGGAAAGGGAAAAGTAAAAATCCGAATTCGCAGAGGATCCGTTTTTTACGGAAAGGCAGAAGAAGAGATCAAAGCGATCTTAGCAAGAAAACCCGAATATTCCGTATTACAATCTAATCCTGAAAAAGAAATCGGCTCATTTGCAATCCGCCAAATTTCCATTTCGTATCAACCCGCCACTCAGGGAAAAAAAGCTTCCGAGATAGAACTTTTCGGTTCGTTTACGGCCACCGCGGGAACTCCGGAAAAACTGCTCACCGCGGGAACTTACATTCAGGACTACAAACAAGAAGTCGCTTATGTGGAGCCGGGTGCTTTTTTTACGGAAGATCGAAGAAGAACCAGACCGGCAAAACAGCGCAGACATCCCAAAGACGGAAAAGAAATGGTGCTCGTCGGCGGTGGATATGAACAAAACGGAGAATTGTTTTATGAATCGATGGGATTTTTCCTGCACGGTCAGGGAAATGACGCTTCGGAAGACAGTTATAATCCATTCTACTTTAAACCGGAACGCGGAAACCTTCAGGACATTTCCTCCTTTTATATCGACAAATACGAAGTTACCAATCAAGAATATTCAAAATTTCTAAAGGAAACAAACACGCCCGTTCCTCCTCATTGGCAAAACGGAATCTATCCTCCGGGAAAGGAAAATCACCCCGTCACCGGTTTGACCTTTAGAGAAGCGGAAGCCTATGCACGTTGGACTGGAAAACGGCTTCCCACCGAATTGGAATGGGAAAAGGCCGCGAGAGGAACAGGATTAACCTGGATGGTCAATCGAGACGAATCGTATTCCTTTTATCCAAATCCTCTGGAATATCCCTTTGGAAACGACTTTGATCCGAGCCTTTGCAACACGATCGAAAGCAAAAAAATGGACACGATCGCAGTTTTGGATCTCGCCAAAAAATCGGCCAGCCCTTACGGTGCGATCGGAATGTGCGGGAACGCAGCGGAATGGACCAATTCGGATTATCTGCCGTATCAGGGACATTCTCTAAAAAGGACCACGTTTGGAAGAATGCACAAAGTAATTCGGGGCGGCTCGTTCTCTTCCACAAAGGAAGAATCCACAACCTATCATAGATCTTTTGGGGGAATTCCCAATTTGAAAACGGATCGCAGAGCAGGAATTCGTCTCGTCTGGGACCTTCCTGGAAAATAAAAAGTTACGTTACTCGCGCTCTGTTTAAGAGTTTATCCAAAAGAGTTGGAGAGAATCTGCTGATCCAAAACGCAAAAAGTTCCCGAAGCTGAGAGGGATATACGTCTCTTTTTCCGGATTCGATTCCTTTTAAAATTCTGACCGCAACCGTATCGGTCGACAATCCTTTCTTGATTCCTTCGTCCATGATCCCGTAAGCAGAGCCGTCCGATGCCAACGCTTTCACTGAAATATCCGTCTTCACATATCCGGGAGATACTGTCATAACGTGTATTCCGCTTTCAAAACTTTCCAGTCGAATGCTATCCATAAACGCCTGAACCGCGTGTTTACTCGCCGCGTAACCGGAACGATACTGGGTGGCAAATCTCCCCTGCAAGGAAGAAACGGCCACAAAATGTCCCTGATTTTGTCTCAGCTCGAATTCTAAAAGTTTGTATAAATTTACCAAAGCAAAAAAGTTAACTTTCATTAGGCTTTCGTAAACCTTGATATCGGTTTCCTTTGCAAGCGCTCGCATGCTAATTCCGGCGCTGTGAATCATTCCGTCGATGCGTCTGACTTTTTTTCTAAATTCTTCGGTGATTTTTTTAAGCTGAGAGAAATCGGAAACGTCTCCGGGAAGCGAAACAACTTTATCCGGAAACTGAGCTTCGCTTTTTAATTCTTTTAGTAGTTCTTTTCTCCGAGCTAAAGCGCCGACGATCGCGCCTCTTCGAATGAGCTCTAATACCAACGCTTTACCGATTCCGGAGCTGGCTCCCGTTACTAAAAACGATTTTTCCAAAAAGAATGAGGTCATATCCAAAACTGGACAGAGAATAACAGAATGCAAAAAAAATGCAAATGAAAATAAGCTTAAAAAATTCTTTAGGGAATCAGCTCTCGATAAAAAATGATCCTGGAAGAATTCCGAGAATGTTTTTGTTTGAAAATGATTGGGCGGAATATACGAGGCATTGAATGAGCATGTTGCAGGAACTCAAAGATAGAATCCGTTTTAGAAATACGGATTTTCAAAGAAATTATGAAAGCAGATATTATTGGTTTCCGGAAGAATCGCCTCCGTTCTGCGTGATTGAAGTCAATCAATACGACCCATATCACGATATGACCCTCTATCTCGAAGTGGATTTAACCACTCTCAAAATTGTAAAAGCAGGAGTGGAGGAAAAAAGAGTTCCTTACGAAACCTGTCCGGCCGCAATCAAAACCTACGAATATTTGGTGGGCGAAGAGATGTCTTATCATAAATTGATGAATCGTTTTCCCGCGGACAAAACGTTAGGCTGTCTTCATATCAACGAACTCATCCAAAACGCTGCGATGAACTTTCATTCCGCATATGCGTTTTATCTAAAAGAAAGAAACTTTCCGGCTCAATTCGACGAATACAAAATGTATGACGGAGATCTTCCTGCAAAAGAAAGAAGGGAGATCGGAAGACATTGGTGGATGAAAGACAGAGGGGTTAAAAATTCCTGTTATTCCTTTTCATCCCGTCATGAAAAACCGGAACTCAAAGATCAGGTGAAACATCTTGACAGCATCACTGCGATGATGGTAAAAGAGTTTAAAAAGTCGAAGAAAGATGGATCTTGAGAACGCATCCGCATCGATACGATTCAATTCTATTCAGAAGAGAACAAATCCGTTTCAAAAGAACCGAAAAGTCTCTATAGAAAGTGTCGCCTATTTCGTATGCAATCAATGAGCATTCTCAAATAGCCTGTTCACGGACACGGTCAGTGTAGTCTCTGTAAAACGAATATCATACCTGCTATCCCGGAATCCGCAGCTAAGATTTTCATTCTTCGAACTGAAAACCGCCCGCTTAGCTCAGGGGTAGAGCATTTCCCTCGTAATGAAAAGGTCGCCGGTTCAATTCCGGCAGCGGGCTATTTTCTAAATCTCTTGCCCTTTGAATTCGCAATCTCACGCTGTCTTGGATGTCCCATTTCATCTTAATCCCCGTCTGTTTATTTTCCGGATGGATTCTAAAACGAACGCGTCTTTTTCCGGAAAACTCGGGTTTGGTTCTTGGAAACTTTGTCATCTATATTTCTCTTCCCTCTCTCATCTTAGCCAACGTTCCCTATCTAAAATTAGAATCTTCTCTGATCTTTTTGGCGTGGATGCCGTGGCTGGTTTTCGGATTTTCAATCGGACTTTTTCATTTCATCGGGATTCTGCTTCGTTGGAGTTCGGAGACAAGGATCGCGGTAACGCTTTGCTGCGGATTGGGAAATACTTCCTTTATCGGCCTTCCCGTTCTCAAAATGTTTTATGGAGAGGAAATCACGAATGCGATTCTAATAATCGATCAATTCGGAACGTTTCTTTGTTTGGCGATACCCGGTTTTATTTTAGCGGTCCGGTATCTTCCCAATAATCAGACAAGCAATCCTCTTACGATTTCCATTTTGAAAAAGCCATTCACTTTCCCACCGTTTCTTGCTTTACTTTTTTCGTTTTTCCTCAGACTTTTCATCATTCCGGAATCGATTCATTCCGTGTTCAAAATCTTGGGAGAAACACTCGTGCCGATCGCGCTCTTTACCGTTGGATTTCAACTTCAGTTCCCGGATCAAAACTCCGAAAGGATGAATAAGCCGGAATCTTTTGTAAAACCTTTGGCGATCGGATTGATTTATAAATTGCTTTTAGCGCCGGCTCTGGTTTTCCTTTTGTATGTATTTCTCAATGTGAATCCGAAATATTTACGAGTTGCGGTTTTGGAAGCGGGCATGGCTCCTATGATTACCGCTTCGATCGTTTCCATCCAAATGGGATTTCGGCCTTCTTTATCGGCCGCCTTTCCGGGAATCGGAATTCTACTTTCCGTTCCGACTTTATGGCTGTTCTATTTTATTTTGGAGAATTTTTTCTGACCGATTATTCCGAATCTCTGATCGACCTTTTTTCCGCAGTCAAAACCGGAAAGACGGGAGAAATCAAAAGGCTTCTGACAGAAATGGAGGGGGAACCAACCCTCATCGATTGGCTGAGAGATTACAGAGACAATTATGGATCGGGAGTGTTGTCCTGGGCGGTAAAAAATGTGGATCTGGAAGCGATCGAACTTCTTCTCGAAGCGGGAGCGGATCCGGACGAAACCAATGCAAGAGGAGAAACACCTCTGCTCATTTCTTTAGATCTTGGTAACGAGGAATTGATCGCAATCTTTTTAGAAGCAGGTGCAGATTGCGGACAAAAGGATTTTTCCGGAAACACTCCTCTTACAAAAGCAATCAGTACGGGAAACGTTGAAATCGTGGAGTTGATCTACGAGAATCATATCGGCCCCCCCGATCTGGAAGAAAGAAACGGAGAAGGATACACCCCTCTTCTTTTAGCCGTCGATCTCGGACACTTGGCGATCGTCGAATATCTTCTCGAACAGGAAGCCGACTTTTTAAAAAAGAACTCCGAAGGAAGAACGATTCTCCACCTAACGTCCCTTCACAACGACTACGAAATCCTGGATTTATTTTTGGAAAAAATAGAATCGAAAAAGATTCTCGAAAATAGGGACGCGGACGGCAACACGGCGCTTCTTCTTGCGGCTTCTCATGACAGCGTGGAATGCCTAGAACGACTTTTAAAAATCGGAGCCGATCCCCTCAAGGTAAATACTTCGGGAAAAACCAGTCTTGAGGAATCGGAAAGACAGAAATACCATCATATTTCTAAAATTCTGAAAAAGGTCCTAATCGAAAAATTGTTTCTCGCGATCAAAGAAGGAAAGGAGGATATTTCTAAAACGATTCTCCATCTTGGAATTTCTTCAAACTCGATCGACAAAGAAGGAAACACACCTTTGCACATTGCCGTTATAAACAAACAAGTTTTGATGATTCAACTGCTACTCGATTCGAACGCTTCCCAATTTCTAAAAAATCTGGAAGGAAAGTCGGCGTTGGATTTAGCAAAAGAATCCGAAAATGAAGAACTGATTCGTATTTTAGAACCAGAACCGGAAAAAGAATAGAATCAAATAAATCTGCCGCTCAGTATTTCGAGCAACTCTTTCGGATCTTTGGATACGATCAAAGTTTCTTTGGTTTGAGGATCGAGAAAACCGTCATCCACCATTCTCTCCAATTGTTTGAGTAAATGATCGAAGTAACCTTTTACGTTTAAAAGCCCAAGAGGTTTTGAAATCAATTTTAATTGATTCCAAGTCGTAATCTCTACGAGTTCATCCAAAGTTCCGATTCCTCCGGGCAACGCGATAAAACCGGAGGACTTTTCATACATTCTATACTTTCTCTCATGCATCGAAGAAACGATCATCAAATCCTTAACACGATCGTGTTTGACTTCCTTTGTCGAAAGAAAATCGGGAATGATTCCGGAAACACCTCCGCCTTTTTCCATTACTGCATCCGCGATCGTGCCCATAATTCCGCAGGATGCGCCTCCAAAAACTAAATCGAATTTTTTTTCCACAAGCAAATGACCCAGTTCTTGGGCGGCTTTGGTATAAATAGGATCGGTTCCCGAGCGGGAACCGCAAAAAACACAAATGGCTGACTTGGTTAAATTCATAATATCTCTTTTACATTTACTTAATAAGACAGTTTAAGAATCAGAATTCTCAACGTTATTTTACTTCGAAGTCTCTTGCACGGGTCTAGGATCAATTCGTATTTCGATCGTGGAAAATTCTTTCTGCGATCTCACCTAAACTGAATCGGTAAGTTCCCGGGTTTTATCAAGAGTCAAATTTCCCAACATCAGTAAATGAAATTCCAAAATATGAAGATCGCAAATCAATTTATAAATGAGGTCAAAAAATCCAACCCGCTATCTGTCGCCGAAGCCTATACGGCAATGCATCCCGTCGACCATCCCGTGATCGATTTGACGAGCAATCAAGTTCCCGAAACCAAAAGAGCAAGAATCAAGGTCCTTCTTTTTAAAAGTAAAATCCTCTCTTTCGAAAGTTCCAAAGAGCGATTCGAATCAGAAACCATTCTATCTCTTTATTTTTTGCAAAGGAAATTCTGTAATGTTTTTCTTTTTTATAATTTGCGAAAAAAACGTTTGAATTTCAAATTCAATCGTCTTATCTATTTCTCACTTAAAAATAATATGAAAAATCAAATTCAAAAATCAATCCCCATCTTTCTCATGGTTTTTTTCCTTCTTGAACAAACCGCCTTGTTCGGACAAAATATAGCTTCCCAACCAAACCCGGATGTTTTGGAAAGAGAGGCAAACGAGCTTGAAATCAAGGCCGGAAGAAGCCAAGACCCCGTGACAAGACAAAGATTGATACTCGAGGTTCAAAAAAAAAGAGCCGAAGCTGCCGATCTAAGAAACGCACTTCACGAACAAGAGTTGAGTCAAACATCAAAAGGAGCGACCTTTGAAATCGGATTTTTATTCAACCAAGCCACATGGGTTCCCGAATCTTTAGCGCGAAAACAAAACGTTGCGACAAACGAAATCAATACATTTCTACATACGAGTGGTGTTTATCAGAACGTCAATACCACGGCCGGAATCGGGGGTTTTGACGCTCATCTGATCAACAATACAGCGAGTTTATATTCGAGTCCGCAAGGAAATACAAAAACCGCATATCCGATCCGATTTTTGTTTTTAACGGAATCTAAAAAGTTCGGAATCGAAGCGACATTTTTGGATTTTAGAATCAATCCGTCTTATTCCTCGACCAACATAAATCCGACTCCGGGAAATTCAAATCAGACATACAATCTTTACGGACCTCAATTGAGAAGAACCGATATTCAACTTAACTTTTTATATTTTTTTGAAACGGGTTCCGGAACGAGAATTGGACCTTCTCTCGGAATACGCAATCTGGATACGTATTCAAAAGAATATGGAAACTTACCCGGCGGACTCGGATTTGGTAATATGGAAGAAAAAGCCGGTGGGCTCGGACCGCAAATCGGGTTCAGAATCGTTAAAAAACTGAACAGCTATTTTCAATTTCATATCAGCGCGGATTATTTTAGAACATTAGGAAAGTATCATCTAAAAACCAACGGAACCACTCTTTACAACGGAATACAAAATTTTTTGATTACGGAAACCGCCGGTGCGGCTGGGGAAAATCTTGTCAAAAGAAGCGGTTATCAATTGGATTCCGGAATTTCCTTTTCAAGAACGAGTTGGTTAAAATTTACCTTTGGATTTCAATATACCGAAATGCGATCTTTCGTTTCCGGTTATAACTACAATGCATCGCTTTTATTACCGGATCCAGTAAGCACGACAGCCCTCAATACCATCACCAAACCGGTGGACTTAACGGCGACAAGACCAGCTTTGGAAAAGGAGGTGATCGATTCTTACTACGGATTTTATCTCGGGGTGTCGATCATACTTTAGAATCTTTTTCAATTCAAAGATTACAACTCTTCTGGCGGAATCCAGGCAGGAATTTTAAGCTCTATTTCAATCCGACAATGAGGATCAATTTGGTGTAATTTTTCTTTCAATAGGTTTAGGGCTTCCACTTTCCATTCGTTGGCTCGAGTTATCAAAGGAGAATAAACGCTGTAAGCAGAAAGACGTAACGGATTTGTTTCAGTTCCGCCTAAAATATCCGCTATGACTTCTCGTTCGTGAAATTTAAATTCTTTATAGACGATATTTGTAAACGACTCAAAAAGATCGTCGAGTTTATCTTCATCCGGTTCGTATACCGATATTCGAATGTCCCAATGTTCCGACATATTTTTTCCTTTAGAAATTTCTAAGAATCCGATTTCAATTCTTGTTTCCAGATTTTCAACAATGGCCACAAACTTTCCAACAAATCGATCTCAATATTAAATTCACAAGTCAAAACAAAACTCAGGACATTTCTCATACATTACAAAACAAAAAACTAAGCCGAAGCGGACTCTTTTTGAGCAAAAAGGTGTTTGTCTACTTTTAATTCACTTTATTGAGAGATTACGAATGAGAATCATGCAAATAAGAATCGAACTCTTATCCGCATGATTATTTTTGAAGGTTCGAATTATTTAACGGAAACGGGGGCTAATTTGAACCAACCCGCTTTTTCGATCAAAGCAAACGCTCCGAAAAGAATCGTTGTGTAAAACAAATCTCCCAAAAGTGTATTTTGGAAAAACGGAATTGCCATAATATAACACTGAACCAGTCCGCCGAAATCAAAAGTATAGTAGCCGCCGAGCCATACAAAAAAGTTGGTAACCAGAAAAAAGGCAACAGATCCGCCTAAAGAAAAAAAAGCGATTTTTCCGATGGACAAAGATTTTCTCAGTTCCCAACCTGCGATCACAAGAAGCAAAGACATTCCGTATACAACGGGCATCAAGGCGTGGATTCCGATGATGAGATCACCGATCAAAAGCGCAAAAATCGGTAAAACCAGAGAAAGTTTTTTGGAAGCAAAGTGAGCCCCTGCAAAAAGAGAAATAGCGAGAATCGGAGTAAAATTAGCCGGGTGCGGAAAATAACGACTTGCAACCGCGATTAAAATGAGCGAAAGAACAATAAGACTTTTTGAACGTATCATAGAGCGCCTAGAAAGTATTTTTTGTTACTATACCCTATTTTTGCGCCTCCCGTCAATCCAATCCTATTAAAAACACACCGAAAAGGGGTGCGGGCGAAATGGCTCGGAAAAAAAATAGACAATCCATTTCCACAATCCTTACGAGAATATCCAATGCCCGCAAAATCGCTCAATCATGAAATCAACAGACTCCGGGAAATAACCGCAACTCTTCGAGGAGAAAACGGATGCCCTTGGGATAAAGAACAGGATCACCAGACATTGGTTCCCTATCTGATCGAAGAATCCCAAGAGGTCATAGAAGCCATTTTAAAAAAGAACGACGAACTTCTCAAAGAAGAATTGGGGGACCTTCTATTCCAAGTCGTATTTCACGCGAGACTGGCGGAGGAAAGAAACGCCTTTGACTTAGGAGACATAGCAAAAGGAATCTCGGATAAGCTCGTTTTCAGACATCCGCACGTCTTTCGTCCGGAAGAACTTACGCTTTCTTCTTCTCAAGAAGTGGTGGAAAATTGGGAAAAAATCAAAGATAAAGAAAAGAAGCAACCGAGTTTCTCGTCTATTTTTGAAAACGTTCCCGAAAATTTTTCCTCTCTTTTAAAAGCGGAAAAATACCAGAAAAAAGCCGCCAAGGTAGGATTTGACTGGGAGAAGATTTCGGACGTGGAAGAAAAAGTCAGAGAAGAGATGGAAGAATTTTTGGTCGAATTCGGAAGGACAAAGGTCGACGGCTCCAATCAAGTCCGAGTCGAAGAAGAATTTGGAGATATCCTATTTAGTTTGGTCAATCTCGGAAGACATCTGGGAATTTCGGCGGAATCGGCGCTCACAAGAACAAACGCAAAATTCAAACAGAGATTTGAATACGTAGAAAAGAAATTGCAAGTTCAGGGAAAAACTCCAGTCGATTCGAATTTAGAAGAAATGGATCGATTTTGGAACGAGGCTAAAGAGTTAGAAAAATGAATCAATTGAACTCCTTTGAATTCAGAATCGGACAAACCGAATCGCTGATCGAAATTCTAAATCAAGAATTTTCATTGGAACCAAAATCAAACCTCGAAGAATGGCCCCGAACTTATCAAATTTTATACCGAGGCAAAACATATAAATCCGTTTTTTCAATTTTTGGATCCTTTACGGTAATTCCCTCCGATTCCCGATTTTCCTCAAACGCGTCGCCGATCTATTATCTCAGTTTGAATTCGAATTCTTCCGATGAACTCGTGTGGACAAAACCAGACGGGCAAACGATCGAAAATCGAAAACAAATTTTAGAAGAATTTAAAAAATCGGTTGAGACATACGAAGAACGCATTTCAGAAATCAACACAAAAGAGATCATAACTTGAAAGTTCTCGTATTAGATTCCGGAGCAACGGTTCGAAAAATCATTTCCTCTTTTTTTCCTTCGGAAGACTTTCAGATCGTAGAGGCAGGTTCTGCAAAAGAAGGACTCGATCTTGCTTTTAAGGAATTTTTTGATTTGATCACGATAGGAATGATTCTTCCGGATGCCGACGGATTTACGGTATGTAAAAATATTCGAAACAGTTTAAGAAACGATCGACCAAGCGCCTGTAAAAATTCTAAAATCTATCTGATTACATCCGGCGATATCGAATCAAACAAAACGAAATCTAAAGAATTCGGATTTGATCAGATCTTTCCCAAACCGTCACATATCGAAGAATTCAAAGGTGTCATCAAAGAAATCATAGAACTCGCATACGGACAGGAAGCCGCGCCGATGTTCAATTCTACAATAACAGGAAAGATTTTGATTGTGGACGATTCCGAACTCAATCTGCTTCTTCTCGGAAAAATTTTAAAGAAAAACGGGTATAAATTCGAGGCGTTTACGGAAGGGAAAAAAGCTTACGAATTTCTTTTATCCGGAAAAGAGAAAGTCTCCTGCATTCTAACGGATTGGATCATGCCGCATTTTTCAGGGGAAGAACTGTTGAAAACGATCCGAGGACAAAAACAGTATGACACGATTCCCATCGCCGTCATTACGGGTCTGGAAGAAAACGACGGATTAAACGAATCCTCCCTACAAAAAAACGTTCACGTTCTTTCCAAACCGTATTCGGAAAGAATTATTTTAGAATACATTCAAAAAATCTAATTTATAGTCGGAAATTGGATTTCACGAATCACATCAGCGTGACAATCCGTTCTGTATTCCCCTAAAAAAGGTTTTAAACCGGAAAACCATTGATTGTTTTCATACTGAAGATCGTTCCAATAAAAAAACAAAGTCGCGTCTCCAAACTGATTGTTAAACAAAATCCGTTGAATTTCTCCGGTCTCCGAAGGCTCTTTCTGAAACGATTCTCCCGAAAAAGAAATCATCTGAATCTGATACGGTTCGGCCTTGTAAGGGGTTCCCTCTTTTCGTTTGTTTCCCGCTTTTAATTTCCAAGAAACGATTTTGAACTTGGAGATTTCTTCTAATTTTAAAGATTTTGAATATGTGATGCTATTTTTTTTATGTTTAAACTTAAATTCCAAAGGCGGATTTTTCCAAAAACCTTCGACCTCCCGACCATCGCATAAAATCACTTTTACCTTTTTTTCACCCTTTTCGTCCACACCGGTTCCGGTTTGTTTTCCGGATTCCCCTCTCGGATTGCGTGATTCTCCGTTGATCGTCGGTTCGGTAGGTAAGGTAGGTTCTTTCGGAGATTTTTGAGAAAAGAGAGGCAAGTATAAAAAGAATAAAACAAAAACTACAAACGATTCCGCCCTTTGAAATTCTTTTGGTTGCCGGAGAATGTTCCTGAGTTTCATGGTTTTATCTAAAAAATTCCCGACCTTTTTACGACCGGGAATTTCGATTGGAATCTGTTAAAGTTTTTTCTGAATCGCTTCCATAAACTGAAAGGTATCCAAAGATTTTGCTTTCGGATCCGTGCAAAGAAGAGTAAGATCCTTGGTCATCTCTCCGCCTTGAATCGTGTCGATCACCGCTTTTTCCAGCTTTTGACCGTAAGCAACCACATCCGGAGTTCCGTCCAATTCTCCGCGTTTGATCAACGCTCCCGTCCAAGCAAAGATAGAAGCAACCGAGTTCGTAGAGGTCGTTTCTCCTTGTTGGTATTTACGGTAGTGTCTAGTCACGGTTCCATGTGCCGCCTCGTATTCGAACTTGCCGTCCGGAGAGACGAGAACCGAGGTCATCAATCCTAAGGAACCAAATCCGGATGCGACCATATCGCTCATCACGTCTCCGTCGTAGTTCATGAGAGCCCAAAGCATTCCGCCTTCGTTTTTCATGATCTGAGCGACCGCGTCGTCTATAAGATAATACGAATATTCGATACCGGCTTTTTTCAATTCGCCTTCTTTTGCTTTTGCGAGTTCGTCAAAGATCGTACGAAACCTTGCGTGATATTTTTTGGAAATCGTATCCTTAGTGGCAAACCAAAGATCGATTTTTTCGGAAATAGCATAGTTAAAACAAGCCTGAGCAAAACTCAAAATGGATTTATCCAAGTTGAACTGACCCATGATCACACCGGCTCCGTCGAAATCGTTTACAAGAGCTCTTTGTTTTTCCTTTCCGTCTTTTCCGGTATAAACCAATTCCACTTTTCCAGCCTCGGGAATGTAAAGTTCGGTATCTTTGTAAAGGTCTCCAAAAGCGTGGCGACCTACGGTGATCGGTTTTTTCCAAGAACGAACCGCCGGTGGAATATTGTTTACGATGATCGGTTTACGAAAAACGGTTCCGTCGAGAATCGAACGAATGGTTCCGTTCGGAGATTTCCATTCTTGTTTTAGATTGTATTCTTTGACTCTGTCTTGGTTCGGAGTGATCGTAGCGCATTTAACGCCGACTCCGTATTTTTGGATCGCGTGAGCGGAATCCACAGTGACCTTATCTTCGGTTTTATCGCGATATTCCACGCCTAAATCATAATAATCCAGTTCGATATCGAGATAAGGATGAATGAATCGATCCTTGATCTCCTTCCAGATGATCCTGGTCATCTCGTCCCCGTCCAGTTCTACGAGCGGGGTTTTTACCTTGATCTTTGCCATTGAATTCTCCTTTAAATTTTGCGTTGATAGAATAATCGAATATGATTCTGTTTTAAAGTTTATTGAGAAGGAAATTTCGGATCTTCCGTGATTTTCATGATCCCGTTTCTAAGCCAGGCAAGATTTTGCATCTCGAAATAGTTGATCGCCACAGGCAAGGATACGATCCCAATCACCGAAAAATAACGATATTTTAAGGAATCCTTCCGATTCAAACCGCGAATCGTTTTTTCCAAACGCACAAGAATTCGTTTCCACCTGATAAAAAGCGGTTTTAGCTCCGGATTACAATCCTCAAAAAAAAGCTCTTCGGCGCTTTGCGTAATCACATCTTTCAGATGGATCGGCAGAGCCGGGGAACCGAATTGATCCCGAAAACGAACCAGGTCTTTTTCGATCCCCTCTTCGGATTGTCTCGCAATCGGAAGAATGGAGCTGATACCGATGGAGATCGGAAGCGAGACCCGAAGCAAAAAATCACCGGCGACCATGGCTTGTAGGAATGATCGAACGGATTCTTTCGATTTCAAAGAAAAATCAAGCTGATTGGAACTTAAATGTTGGGTGGTCTGGATGATATATTGAGTCAGCTTGATCTTTTCTGTCCAAAATATTCTCAGTAAATCGGATTCCATAGTTCTTGAATGATACTATTTTGATTTTCCATTTTTTAGCAAGATTTATTAAAAGAAGGCGCTTCAAAGAGGAAAACTAAAATTTCCCGGAGCTGATTTTATCCTTCTTTAGGGCCCATATCTTACTTTTTTATTCCGTTTTGAGAAAAAATCGAGATTAAACCGACCCCTCGAAAATTCCGAGAAACCGCTTCTTTACGGAGAGGTACAGACGATGAACGATGCTCACAATTTGAATGAGGAGGTATGGATGAAATTGATTACGAGAAAGGAAGAATTTCGTAGGATCGTTTCCGTATTGAACGGGTTTTATAGATCGAAAACCACGATTCGCAAACTCAATGGTTCTCAAAAAATGAGAATCCGATTGGAAAAGAAGGATTTTCAAAACTTCGAAGTATTTTTAAAAAAAATCGGAGACCACGATTTTCTGATCTTTTTGAAGATCGAAAACAAATACGACTCTTGGATTCATATCGACGGAATCCAGGAGGAAAGAGAACGGTTTATATTAGAAGGAAAAACCGATCATCCTGTATTCAAAATCGTCTGTATTTCGGATTTATACAGAAAAGACTGTGTCTTTGCAAAACGAGAGGAGACGAAAACTTTTTCATCGCAAGATTCTGCTTGATCATTTTTTTCCCGGGTATAAGGATCTTTCGCATGGCAGGCCTATCAAATTCGGAAAATCGTTTCAAAGATATTTTGTCTCCTCACAAAACATGGATCTGTTTTCTTCTTTTGGCGAACTTTCTTTTTCCGAGTTCCAATCTAAAAAGTCAAGATTCGGCAATTCTTAAAAAGGTCGGTTTGCGAGAGTATTCGTATCAGCCTCATACACAAGAGGGATATTTTCAAGCCTGGAATTATTCGTATAAAGACGACAAAACTTATATCTATGCGACCTTCTTAGTCAGCAACCTCGGTCCCGGCACGAAAAACTGCGGAATCAGTTTGGTCATTCATACCGTGGGCGAAGGAACTCAGTTTATCACAAAGGAATTTTCTTCGAAAGAATTGACCGCAGAAAAAGGGAAGTTCGATTTGAAGATCGAAAACAATCATATGTCTCTCAATGAAAAGGGAATAGAAGTCCAACAAGAAATGAAGAATATTAAATTATTCTTATCTTTCAAATCGGATCTAAAACAGGGAGTTTCACTTTCGGGTGGAAAATATCCCGTAAAAGATCCCGGAGGATTTGTACAAGCCGACATGGCATACTCTTTTCAATCCGCATGGGGATATATCATTCAAGACGGAAAAAAGAAAGACTTACTTGGCACAGGTGGATTGGAACATCTTCTTACGAACTATGAGGTTTACAAATACAGTCGAAGATGGGAATTGTTTCGCTCCATCAATGCGAAAGAATTTCGTTTTTATACCGGGGGGTTTCTCGGAAACGATTCGTTTCCAGGCGGTTATTTTCGAACCGTGGCATTGTTAAATTCGGAAGGAAAGACAGTCCTCACCGGTAAGATCACAAAATTTGAAGTTGTAGAATCGAGTAAGGAACCGTTCTCGGGATACGAACTCCCTCTTCGTGAAAAAATTTATTTTGAAGACGGATGTCACGCCGAAATCGTCCGCAAACAATCGGTGGGAAGTATCAACGTGCTTTCCAATATATCTTCGGTTCTTCGATTCTTTATTCGTTTGTTTTTTGCAAAACCGTATCAAATCTATTCGTTGGCGAATTTGAATTTATCCTGCCCGGGCAAAGAGCTTCCTCCGGGATCAACGGAAACCTTTCACGGCATTTTATCCTATTATTTGATCAATCCTTAAAATATCCAAGAAACAAAAGCATTCAGGATTCTAAGTTGAAGAGTTTGTCCTAAAACTGCTTCACATTCGTTCAATGTCTCATCCGCTTTTCTCTTTCGCTTAGATTTTACGACAAACTCTTAGTCTACAAAATAAAAGAATCCAATGTTTGCTCATCATTCTACAGAAATTCTACTTTGATTTTTGGAGCGGAGAATTGATTATCTCATGCTATTTTTAGCAAAAATTAATATTATAAAAGCAACAACCGTGATTTATGAGTAACCGCCCAATCAAGCCCACCTTTCGCTACCGTAAAAATCTGTTAAACTCCTTTTGATGAAAAAACCGACTGTCGATTGGCAAAAAGAGTTTGAGGCATTTTCAAAAAGCGGCCTTTCCCAACCTCAGTATTGTAAAGAAAGGCGACTCAAATATACAACGTTTCGCTACCATTGGGAGAGACGAATTAAAAATCAGGACAAAGACGGGTTTGTGGAAGTTCCTAATTCTTTTGTAAACGTTAGCTCTCCTTTCGGGTCTGAATTTTTGACACTAAAAATAGATTCGTCTGGCAAGGCTTCGCTGCAAGTAAACCTTCGATTTAGTCTTGGCATATGGAACTAAATCCCGGTAACAGAAAAGTGTATTTGAGACCTGGAGTCACAGATTTAAGAAAGTCGATCAATACACTTGCGATAATCGTAGAGAATCGAATGAAAAAGGATATATTCTCAGAAAGCGTTTTTCTCTTTTGTAATCGCAAGAAAGATAAACTGAAAATGCTCTATTGGGACAAGAGCGGATTTTGCCTCTGGCAGAAGAGATTGGAAGAAAGTAAATTCCCCTGGCCGAATACGGAAGAAGAAGTAAGAAAGATTCCCGTGGAAAGATTTCATTGGCTATTGAATGGGATCGATTTTTTCAAGGAACACAAGAAACTAAAATATCAGAAAGTAAGCTGAAAGGATTGACTAAAACTTTCTGAAGATTAAAACTTCATCATCGTGTCTTTTGATTTAAATTCATTGCCAAACGATATTGAGGAACTCAAGAATATTATTATATTCCAAAACGTTAAACATACAGAAGAATTAAAATATCAAAAGCAGAAGGAAGTCGAATATCAGGAAGAATTACGACTCCAGCGCTTAAAAGAATCCGAACACCTCGACCAAATTGAACGTTTAAAGATCCAGCTATTCGGAAGAAAGACTGAGAAATGGAGCCAGATCGAAAAAGACCAAGGGATTCTTTTTAACGAAATAGAAAGTTCCTTGCAAGAAGATTCTCCGGAACCCGAAGAAGAAAGTCTTTTTACACCCGTTAAAAGCCATACGAGAAAGAAGACGGGAAGAAAACCGTTTCCTGATTATTTTCCTCGAATTACAATGTTACACGATATTCCCGAATCTGAGAAAACTTGTTCTTGTGGTCATGAGCTTACTCGGATTGGAGAAGAAAGTTCCGAGAAGTTAGACATCATTCCCGCTAAGATACAGGTTGAAGTTCATGTTCGTCCTAAGTATGCTTGCAAGCATTGTGAAGGAACTTCGGATGAAACTCTTCCCGTTGTTCGAATTGCTCCGGTTTTCAATCAGATCGCCGAGAAGAGTATGCTTTCTTCCGGATTCTTAGCATATACACTGACTCAAAAGTTTGCGGATGCTCTTCCGTTTTACAGACAGACAGGGATTCTCCAGAGATCGGGAGTTGAGATTTCAAGAAGCACTCTTTCCAACACGGCGATTCAAGTTTTTGAAAAACTTTCTCCGATGACCGAGGATGTGAGAAGGGAGCTTTTCAAGTCGAAGTATCTGCAGATTGATGAGACGGTTCTCCAAGTGCTAAGCGAAGAAGGAAAATCGAACTCTTCCAAATCGTATGATTCACTTTTGAAAACAAAATCAAGAATTCTTCATGCAGGTTGCTGGAATCATGCGAGGAGAAGATTCTTTGAAATTTTAAAAATTGATTCTAAGAATGCTGGGGCCGAATGGATCGTAAAGGAGATTGGCAAGCTCTATGCAATTGAGTCGAAGGCTAAAGAAGCAAATCTAAATTCGGAAGAACATTTGAGACTTAGGCAATCTGAATCCAAGCCGATTGTTAACGAAATCCGATCCTGGATGAACAAACGGATGGTTGAAGTCGCTCCTAAATCTTCGATGGGGAAAGCTCTCTCGTATCTTGCAGAGCTCAGCTATGCTGAGGAACAACGGCTACGCTCCGCTGCCTTTTGTTTGAAACGCTTCCTATGGTCGCGTTTCATGGGAAAAGCTTCTCATCTTTTTGGATCATCCTGAATTGCAATTGGATACGAATCTTGTCGAGAATGATATTCGTCCTTTTGTAATCGGTAGAAAAAATTGGCTCTTCTCCGGTTGTCCGCAAGGAGCAACTGCCAGTGCAGGGTTCTATTCTTTAGTGCAAAATGCAAAGGTATCAGGAATGGATCCTTACGCGTTTTTACGGGATCTATTTAAATCTTGGGAAACGGAGCCGAGAAGTCTTGCTTGGAAGGATTTACCGCAACTGCGGAATACTGTGGTTGATTAGGCGCTTACATAAGAGGGCCTTCGTAGTCCCCGTTTTTAGCAATTGATTTAATTTTCTTAAAATTCATCGATTTGGATGATTACGCCTAACGTCCGATTTTTCCCGACTTGGCGCGCTTTTTGCCTGATTCCTCAAAATCGTGGACCGAGGCAAAAAGCGTGCCAAAGGGCAGTGTGGGCGAAGCCCCGTAGTGCCGAACAGGCGCGGAGCGGGAAAAATCTGTTCTGCGCCGTGCCGATCTTCAATTGCCTCCAATGTTGTTATAGGCTATTTGAATGTATTCTTTAGAAATATCAATGTCCTGTTCAGTTTGAATAGTTAATTCTAGATCACCAGTTCCAAAGTGACCAATATTCGTGACATCTCTACCATTTTTAGGCATGTTTAGTAATGACGATGGCTTAATTTTTAAAAACAGCAGCACTTTGGACTTGCCAACTTCCATACATACAAAATTTTGACTTACTTTATACGCCACATATAGTTTTTTTGGCGATTCTTCAATGGATTCACTTAAGTTCATTATAAATTCTTGAATAGTTGTTACAAGATGACGCTTATTTTGTTCTATTTTATTGATATGCTGCTCAAAATTATATACTCCTGTTGCTTTTGTAATCGCTGCTTTCTTGCCCGCCTCAACCATGACGGGATTTTTACCAGATAGATTGTCATTAGGCGAAACTGAGGATGACTTTTTAAATATTTCTTCGAAAAATACAATCCCATTTTCATAATACCTATATTGCCATAATTCAATATTCGAACCCATTACCTGGACAGCATGTAGATCATATTTCTTGTATTCAGGAGCTATGCAAATTACTCTAATACTACTCCAATCTACAGTACATTTATCTTTTGGGAATGCTTTTTGAACAGCGATTTCAAAATCACCTTTATGATCACTGATCCAACTCAAATAATACAAACTTTGGTTGATAAGTTGTGAGCTTTCTACAACCTTATATTCAATTATTACCGGATTATCATCTTCTGAAATTGCAAGAGTATCGATTCTGCCGCTATGTATCGGTCCTGTAGAAAATTCGGTCGCTATTAATTTACAGTCAAATACAGTTTCTAAATTATTTTCAATTAGTCCTTGGAGCTCCTTTTCACTTAAAAACCTTGCTGGCTTTACAAGGGTTAATTTTAATTTATCTCGTTGAAAAAGTGGCATTACATTATTCTCTTAGTATTTGGCATGGCGCCTAACGAAATAGTCAAGAAATTCGTATATTTCCAAAGTGCTGAGGATTATATTGAATTAGGGGAGAGTAAATTCAAGTTAGTTTTTCTAGAAAAAGCACTTTCAATTATTTTAAAGCAAAGTCTCCGATTTTCGCAATGCTGATGGATGATTATCATTCCTATATTTACAAACCCGCATCCCGAAACAAAACTCCTTTGGAAATTATTTGATCTGACACGGTGCTTACTATAAAACGATCCCTCTAACATGGAGTTAGACCAACCGTCCCCGGTCAATCATCCGGACGCAGTCCGAATTATCAAAAATTACCACTGTAATCGATAACGTCCTCAATCTTTCGCACATTTAAGAATCAAAGAGAAGGCTCTCCTTGCCGATTGAGTTTGTAATGAGCAAATTCAAGAAAAAGGAGAACCCCCCAATGAGGGCAGAAGAAGAAAAAGCACACTTGAAAGTAATCCAAGTGGATGAGACCCAGCTCAAGAAAGACTTGAGCGAACTCGTAAGAGGTTCAGTGGAAGAAACGCTGAACGCTCTCTTAGATGAGGAAGCGGATAAACTCTGCAAAGCCTCGAGGTATGAGAGAAGCCCGGATCGAGTAGATACAAGAGCGGGTTCGTATAATAGAAACTTCGAAACAAAAGCGGGAAAAGTAAAGTTAAAAGTTCCCAAACTAAGAACAATTCCGTTTGAGTCGGCGATCATCGATCGATACAAGCGACGGGAGAGTTCGGTAGAAGAAGCTCTCATGGAGATGTATCTCGCGGGAGTTTCAGTTCGGAGAGTCGAGGACATTACCGAAAGCCTCTGGGGAACCAAGGTCTCACCTTCAACGATCAGCAAACTCAACCAAAAAGTTTTTGTTCAAATCGACGAATGGAGAATCCGTCCGCTTACTGACGAATATCCTTACGTTTACCTGGACGGACTTTACTTGAAGAAGTCTTGGGGTGGAGAAGTTCGTAACGTAGCGATAGGGGTTAATTCAGAAGGTTACAGAGAAGTTCTTGGTTCGATGGAAGGAGCCAGAGAAGACAAAGAGAGTTGGCAAGCGTTCCTAAAACATCTTAAGGACCGGGGACTCAGAGGAGTGAACTTAATTATCTCAGACAAATGTTTAGGCTTAGTGGAATCGATTCCTTACTTCTTTCCAGAATCGAAATGGCAGAGGTGTATCGTTCATTTCTACAGGAATGTATTTGGAAAGGCTCCAAGAAGTTCCTTTAAAGTGATTTCACAAATGTTGAAAGCGATTCATGCTCAGGAAAACAAAGAAGAAGCTTTGAAGAAAGCCAACTTTGTCGCCGAGCGCTTGACTGAAATGAAATTGAAGGAAGCAGCTAAAGTCATCTCCGATGGAATCGAAGAAACTCTCTCTTATATGGATTTTCCTTCCGAGCATTGGAGAAAGATCCGAACCAACAATCCATTAGAAAGAATCATCAAAGAGATCAAGAGAAGAACAAAGGTCGTAGGAGCCTTTCCTGATGGGAAGTCCGCTCTCATGTTAGCCACTGCTCGCCTCAGGCATGTTGCATCAACTAAGTGGGGAACAAAAAAGTATGTTGACATGGAGAAGTTAAAAGAGTTAAAAACTTTAAAGATCATGGCTTGATCGACTGAGGTGAGCTCTTCTCAAGTTCTCATTTGTGCGAAACTTTACGGACACTATCATTCAAACAGATCGTTCAGAAACAGCTTCGGGTTTACAAACGACATCGATTGAGACAATCGAAAATAATTCCGATTTCAAATCTCTTTTTCTAAACATTTAGAAATGATAAACCTATCAATACAAAAAATGAAACATACCCCGATCAAATAAGCAAGTAAGTCCCAGGGATCAAATACGGATCCGAAAACGATTCGAGTAAAGTTATTTTCCCGAAATCCTAAAAGTCGAATGACCTTAAAATATTGAAGTGTTTCTATCGCAAATGAAAATGCGATGATAAAAATCGACAATCGTATCGAATCAAAATCGGCGATGGATTTGAAAAAACTATAAAGAACCATCACGATGATTCCGTCACGGTAGTGTCATGAATACTGTGTAAATAACTTTCTTTAAAACGAATCTAATTTCAATCGATCTCCGAAAATAATTGAAAACTGATTCATTGCTTTTCCCCAATCTTGAATCGGCATGGTCCATTTTTTAGACATATTATTCAACGCTAAATAGAGAAGCTTGACTGCCGCCTCATCGGTAGGAAAGGATCCCCGATTCTTGATTATTTTTCTTAGACCCATATTCATAGATTCGATAGCGTTTGTAGTGTATATCGCCTTACGAATATTAGGTGGGTAAGCCAAAAAAGGAATCACCGATTCCCAATTACTTCTCCAGGACTTGCTGATCATCGGATACTGACTGTCCCACTTGGCAGAAAAATCATCAAGGCTTTTCTTTGCGATCTCTTCCGATGGAGATTTGTAGATGGCCTTTAGGTCGATTACCAACTCTTTCTTCTGTTTGTAAGAAACCCATTTCAAAGAATTCCTCACCATATGAACGATACAAAGCTGAACTTGTGCATTAGGAAAGACTGATATGATCGTATCCGGAAATCCTTTTAGTCCGTCGACACAAGCGATTAAAATATCTTCGACCCCTCGATTCTTTAAATCGGTTAAAATCTGAAGCCAGAACTTTGCTCCTTCGGTTCTTTCTACCCAGATCCCAAGAATCTCCTTTGTGCCCTGTAGATTGATTCCTAAAGCCAAATAAAAGGCTTTGTTCACGACGTGATTGCCATCTCTTACCTTCACGATCAGCGCATCCATAATGAGAATCGGATACACTTTGTCCAAGGGGCGGTTCTGCCACTCGATCACCGTTTCCATTACGGAATCCGTTACTTGAGAAATTAGATCCGCTGAGACTTCGACTTGGTAGATTTCTTTGAGATGTCCGGAAATTTCTCGAGTTGTCATTCCACGAGAATACATCGAGATGATCTTTTCATCGAATCCCGTAAAGCGTGTCTGTCCTTTCTGAATGATCTGAGGTTCGAAACTTCCGTTCCTATCTCGAGGAACTTCCAAATCGATAGAGCCAAAGTCTCCTTTGAGCTTTTTGCTACTTTTTCCATTTCGAGAATTGCCTGAGTTATTGCCAGTCGAGGCGTTCTTCTCATATCCAAGGTGATGTGTCATCTCTCCTTCCATCGCTCGTTCAACAAGCGATTTGGTGAGTTGTTTTAAAAGTCCTTCGTTTCCGATCAGCTCTTCCGGGGTCTTACCTTTGATTAACTCATCGAGAAGTTCTTCAGCTCGATTCTTTGGTTTGCTCATATTGCTTTATCCTTGTTACTTTTTGGTTAGTCACAAGTCATTTACACAATGTAGCTGACACCCTCTCCGTCACCGATAAAGCCGCGGATAAAACGATTTGAATCCGGTAATAGGACGATGACAAAACACAAACTTAAAAAGAAGATGAGCAATCCTACATAGATAGATCTGCGCCCCATCAAACCGTTCCGATTTTTCTAAAAAAGAATTCTGAAGTCAAACCAAGCTTGCTTTTTTTCCTCTTCTAACCCCGATCAAAAGATTCAGATAATAGATTCCCGTTAAAAAGAGCATCAACCACGGAATCAAATTTCCGTATTGAGTATAAAACGTAGGTGGAGAATCGATAACGTCTATCGTTTCCGAAATCGTTTCCGCGGTCATTAAGCTTGTTTTTTTACCGCCCACAAAACGACCCAGGTGATCGATGTTTGCTGAAATTCCCGAATTGGTGGAACGAACCATCCATCTTCGCAGTTCGATCGAGCGCAACCTTCCCAACTCCATATGCTGATCGCTTTCGGTCGTCGTTCCATACCATTTATCATTGGTAAGATTGACGATAAATTCCGGATTGCCAGCAGTTCTAAATTCTCTTACAAATTCAGGGAGAATGACCTCATAACAGATCAACGGCAAAAATGAACCCGCCTCTGGAACCTCGGTCTTTGCAGACTCGTAATAAGAGCGTACCGCTTCGTGATTTAGATTTTCCGTATCGGTCCAACCCAAATGCAGACCTTTAGGGGATTTTTCTTTTTCCGCAGGGGTATAATAATGAATCAAGTTGTAAGTCAAACCAGGCTCGAATCTTCCCGTTTGCTGACTCAGATCGTAGAGAAAATCAAAGGGCATGTATTCCCCGAACATCAGCAGAAACTTCTTTTGATACGCTTCTCTCCGATTCCCGTTTGGATCATACATAACGTTATTATTATAATATCTTAAATTACGAGAACCGGGAACTCCTTTGTATCCGGCATCGATCTCGTTAAAAAAAACGTTCGCCTTGTATTTGTTTGCAAGAAGAAACATCATAGAATCAAAACGATGCCAGTACAATCTCCGGGCAATGGTGGTCACCGGAGTATTGTGAGCGGAAAAAAACGGAACCCCCGCTTCCGGAAGCACGATTAGATCCGGTTTTTTTCCCATTTTTGCGACACCTTCTTCCGCAAGCTTTTCGATACGAGCCATCAAAGCTTCGATCGATTCTTTAACTTCTCTTCCGTCTCTAAAACTCAAAGGAGCGTCCGGTTGAATTACGAGAACACTCAAGGATTTACTCGGCTTTACATTGTTCCATTTTGTATATAACGCGGTTCCAGAAACGATAAAACTCACAAGCAAAAGGGCGGGTAACGCTACAAACCGAAGATACTGATTTCTTTTTTCTTCGGATTGGAAAATTTCTTTCCAATGCCAAGGATTGGATTGAAACAAAGTGTAGGAAACCACAAATACCAAAAAGCTAATTCCGTAAACCCCCGTGATTTCCACATTCTGCGCGAGAATAATATTTCCGGCCGCTAAGTTTCCCCAATACCAAGGAAACAACTGAGGACCGATCAACTCGGATAACAAACCGCAAAATCCCGCGACCCAAACCGAATGACGGCCGATCTTTCCCGAAAGAAAGGAAAAGCTCATCATAAAAAGCGGAAACTTTAAGCTGAACAAAAGTCCGGCAAATAAGAGAATTACAAATGCGATCGGATACGGAAAGTTACCAAAGGTAACCGCCATGTGAATGATCCAATGAAAGGAGATCGCATAAAAAACGACTCCGATGATCAATCCTTGATAAAATAATTTTTTATACTTACCTTGGTATTTCAGACTCAACCAAAAAAGACCGAAAGGAGCGATCCAAACAAAATGGCTCAAAGAAACGGGAGCAAATGCTAAGAATGAAAAAAGACCGGTCCAAAAATAACAGAATAGATTGAACCAGGATGTTTTCTGGAATTGTTGAAAACGATGGTGTAAATTGTCCATGGATAAAACGTTCATCTCCTATTGAGAGCGAGAAGTCAACAGAATTCATCTGGAAAGATCGATCTAAATAGATTAGAATACAATCGATTTCCAAAAAGCAGATTTGAAGTAACATAATGTTACACAAACGGTTCAAAAGTAGCATCGGATTACAATTCGATTGCCAGAAAGACCGGATCCTACAGCTTATCACTATGAGTTCTTCTTATTTTAAGATCATTGGAAAGACCCCGCTTCACGGAACCGTAGTTCCACAGGGAAATAAAAATGAAGCGTTGCCTATGCTCGGAGCCGTATGTATGGTTCCCGGAATCGTCCGGATCAGCAACATCCCGGTGATCTCGGACGTGCTCATGCTCATGGAGGTTCTCCGTCACCTGGGAATGGAAATCATCGAAGAAGAATCCGGGACTTATCTTTTTAAACACGACGGAAATCTGAAAAACCAACTCCCCGAAGAACTTTGCTCTCGAATCCGAGGAGCTGTCACCTTAGCGGGCCCGATTCTCGCGATGACGGGAAGAGTCTTTCTCCCAAAACCGGGCGGTGATAGAATCGGAAGAAGAAGATTGGATACTCATCTTCTCGCATTACAAGCATTAGGTGCTAGTATCGAAGTTTTTCCGGATGGATACGAAATCAAAGCCGATCGTCTTCGAGGCGCGGATATTCTGATGGACGAAGCGTCCGTAACCGGAACGGAGAATGCAGTGATGGCGGCTGTTTTTGCGGAAGGAACAACGATTCTTCGTCATGCGGCGAGCGAACCGCACGTACAAAGACTCTGTCAATTTTTAAATTCTGCGGGAGCGAAAATTTCAGGAATCGGCTCCAACATTCTTACCATCGAAGGAGTAACATCGTTAAAGGCTCCGGAAAAAGAACATAGAATCGGATCCGACTATCTTGAAGTGGGTTCCTTTATCAGTTTGGCCGCCGTCACAGGCGGAGAGTTGATGATCCGTGATGTGGAGCTCGAAGACATTCGTATGATCCGAATGGTTTATTCGCGGTTGGGAATCGAAGTGCGACCGCATGAAAACGGGATCTTAGTTCCTGCGGATCAAAAGATGGAAATCATTCCCGATTATCATGGAGCCACACCAAAGATAGACGATTCTCCTTGGCCCGGATTTCCCGCGGATATGACTTCGGTCGCGCTCGTTACGGCGACTCAGTGTAAAGGAACCGTTTTGATTCATGAGAAAATGTTTGAATCCAGACTTTTTTTCGTGGATAATATCATCGCAATGGGAGCCCAAATTATTCTTTGCGATCCGCATCGGGCGATCGTCATCGGACATTCTAGACTTTATGGACAAAAGGTCGCAAGCCCCGATATCCGCGCCGGTATGGCGATGATCATCGCTGCTCTTTGTGCGGAAGGAACGAGTTACATTCACAATATAGGACAGATCGATCGTGGCTTTGAAAACATCGATACTCGTTTGAGAGCCTTAGGTGCTAGAATCGAAAGAGTCAGAGAAGATTGAACCGGAAGGATTTTTTTAAAAAGGGTCTGGCAAGAATGCTGGATCTTGCTCAGGAAAGCGCAGCAGATATCGCTTCCGGTTTTAAAGAAATCACGTCCGAATCTGTTCCTTCAGCCGCCCCTACAAAAACCAATGCAAAAAAATCCAAAAACAAATCCGACTTTGTTCTCCCACAACAGATCAAACCAAATCGGAAACGAAAAATCAGAAACGTTCAGTCCCCGCCCGGTGCATTAGACGAAACCAAGTTTTTAGAAAAGTGCACCGGTTGCGGAGATTGTATCTACGCTTGTCCGTATAGCGTCCTATTTCCCGTCTTTGACGAAACGAAAGAAAAACATATACCGAGAATGGATGTAAATCTCAACGCGTGTATGCTCTGCAAGGATTGGCCTTGTATCAAAGCTTGTAAGGACGAGGCGCTTTTACACTTAACCGCCGCGCCGAAGTTCGGCCAAGCAAAGGGAATTTTCGAATATTGTCTCAATCATAAAACAGGACAAGCCACCTGCTCGAACTGCAAGGACAGCTGTCCGGTAGAAGGTGTAGTCAGCTTCAAAAAAAACAAACCCTCTTTTTCAAAAGACTGTACAGGATGCGGTCAATGTGTTTCTTCTTGTCCTACGTTTCCAAGAGCGATTTTAATCAAGTAACGATTTTATGATTTACGGTTAGTATAATTTTTGTTTTATGATAAAAGATTTACAGCGTGCTCCAAAACCCCAGTTTACTTTGCCAGAAAGATCAAGCTGCGATAACTTAACAGAACGCTTCATGAGGCGCGTTCTGAGTTATTCGAGCGACCCGGGAAAATTCAATGCAACGCTCACGGGAAACTCAATGTTTTGCTCTTGAACGCTGATCCGTAGAGAAGCGTTCATGGAGTTTTACTGGATCGCGTTGCAGGAGTGAGATGTTGAGTTGTCTTTGGGACAGGTTCTTATATAAAATCGGGATTGATTTCATTCTTTTAGTATTTGTATTCTTTACAAATTCGATCTCGTCCGAATCCCTTCCTTCTAAAATTCGAATCGGAATTTTGTCAAAATATCCTTTGGATCAAATCCAAATCCGATATTCAAACTCAAAGGTTTTTTCCGGAAATTTTCGGATCGAAAAAAACAATTCCTTCCTACTTTTAAAAGCAAAACCGAATATGATCAACGTTAGTTACGATTCAAAAAATTTTACTACGGACTTGATCGGATTTTTAGGAGGCCAATACGATATATCCCTTACGAACCAAAAAGAAAAATTTCATTATACGGGCGATTTGGAAATCACTTCGAATCGCGGAAAACTCCGTTTGATTCTTTCGGTTTCCAGAAACGAATACGTACGAATCGCCACCAACTCCGAATTCGGCGTTTTACTTGACTCCGGAGTTCCGGCGACGGCATCTCCCAATTGGAAAGAAGAATATAAATCCGCTGTAGAAACGGTAGTTCTATCCTATGCGATGGCAAATTTAAATCGTCATCGACAGGAAGGTTATGATTTATGCGACCTGACCCATTGTCTTCATTTTTCGGGTAAATTGCCGAATCATGCCGATCTGAAAAATCATCGTTCTTCCAATCAACGATTGCTGAATCGAAATGGAAAAACTCTCGAAGCTTTTTTTCATTCCACATGTGGCGGGAATCTTTCTCATCCCAATGTGTTATGGAAAAATTTTCAAGGAGATCCCGACTCTTTTCGATCCGGACAAGACGTTTGGAAAGGGAACAAAATTCTCTGCGAATCTTCTCCTTACATACAATGGGAAAGTTTTCTACAACGTTCCGAATTGGAAGAGGTCTTGGGAATCAAACAAATATCGCGATTACAACCGATTCGAAAAGAATCTCGAATTACGGAAATCTCATTGCAAACAGAGAAAGGCGATTTTACGATTCCAGCGGCGCAATTTCTTTCTAAGATCGGCAAACGATTTGGATGGAACGTTCTCAAAAGCAACGATTTCGAAATAAAAGCATCTCAACATAGGTTCTTAATTCAAGGTAAAGGTTTTGGACACGGGGTCGGTCTTTGCCAATACGGAGCGAGAGAAATGGCTTTTCAAGGAGCTAAGTCTTTTGAAATTTTAAAGTTTTATTTTCCCGGGGCGAAATTGGAAAACCATTGAAACAGACTTTAATACTGATTCCCTTTCTGTTCTTAAATTGGAGTCTTTCCTCTGAACCGGTTCGATACAAACTCGAAGGTTACGAATTCTATTTTTTTAAAGATCCAAAGTCGACTTCAGCATCTCAAATCGATATGATTTTAAAAGACTTTGCTGATCAATTTGAATCGGCATTGAGACAAGAATCGGAACGTCTCAATCTCAAAACCCCCGGAGAAACGTCCATTTTGATTTTTGAAACAACTTCGATTTTTACCCGTATGAGCGGACAACCGTCTTACATAGCGGCTCGTTTTATTCCGGAGAGAAATCGGTTCTACTTTCAAAATCCAAAAATATTAGAAAAACGAAATATACTGACTTCGTTGATTCGGCATGAGATCTGCCATTTTCTCTCTCCTCATCAAGCGGAAGAAAGTCTAAAGTGGCTGGAAGAATCGTATTGCGAGGCGTTATACCCTACAAATCCGGTTGTGAGCAAAAATCTTTTGGATTTTCCAAAATCTTGGGAGCAATTCCGAAAATTCAATCGGAAAACCGCTTCGAAAAAGGAGGAATTCAAAAAATACAAACTTCTTTCGACTTGGGGAAATTGGATTTTAAAAACCCTGGGGGAAAGTAAATTTCGAACTCTTTTAAAAACGGAAACGCAGGAAAAAAAATGGAAGTCCCTTTATTTGGAGTTTCTAAAATCAAAATGAGTTTTTACTCGGAAATGATTTTAAACTTTCCCCAAGATTCCCCAGCCTTGCCCTTTCCAAAAGAAATCGATACTCTCGAATAAATCCTGAGTTTATCAAAAAAAGGTTTAATATCCCTATCGATGGTCTTGGAAGTATATTCAGTCGAATTCCTCGCACCATACAGATAAAATTGTTCCAAATCATTTAATAAATTTGGAATATAGATTTGGAAATGATGGGGATATTCGCGGTGATCTTGTATCGAAGGCAAAGCAAATAAATCTCCCTGATTTGGCCGATTTCCGTTTTTTGCCGAAATGGTTTCCTCGGCGCTTTTTCGATCCGAAGACAAAAACGTCCATTCCCCCAATCGAACGGAAGCCGGGCTGTAATAACCGCCTTGTTTTAGCGAATAGGAGGTAAACTCCGAATTCTGAAATCTCTGTTTCGAAGGAGATCCTACTTTAAAAACGGACTTCAAAAGCCGATCGTCGCCAACCGAAGAAGATAAGGAAATTCCGAATCTTGGATAAATCATTCCGTTTCGTAAATCCAAACCGTGAAAGGAAAACCCTAAACCCTGCGCATTTTGAAAATAGTCTTCCGCTTCGATTCCCGCACTTTCGGCGAAATCGCTAAAGCCTGCGGAAAAATCCTTCCATTCTCCATCCAATGTGGTTAACGTTCGCCAAACATCGGCCGGTTTGAGGATTTCGGAATAAAACACGACGCTCACGTCTTTTGGAATGATTTTAGATACATTTTGCTTCGTTGTTGTCGGTGCGGTATTTTCGGTTTGATTTCCTCCGATTCGATAAACCTCTCCTTCCAACGATCCGTAATCTTGCCAACCTAAAAGTAAACCAAGACCGGAACTTTCAAAGCTCGGTTTTAAAATCGGAGTTAAAAGTGAATTTTTACCCGCGAACAATAAAAGTTTATTCTCTTTTTTCTTTGCGGATTTTTTTAAATCTTTGTATCCTAACAAATTTCCAAAAGAGGAACTTTGAATCGAAGACGCCAAACCTAAAGAACGATCGAGTATGATTTTGGAATTGGTAATCAGGATAAAATTTCCCAAAGTCGTTATAAAAACTTTTTCATTTCCGAATTCATACTGATACGCTTCTAAATTTCCAAATTTCTGGGAGCCGACCGCAAATTGGTCTGTAAAATCGTCCGCGCTATGAGTTTTTTCGGACCCGGTTTGATTTTCATCATTCGTTTCGGTTGCGGATGGGACGACCGTTTTGATTTTAGAATCCGATTGCGAACCCGCTATCTTTTCTCCTTGAAACAAAGTAAGAAGACTTACACCTAATCTTGATTTGACGCTGGCCTTTCCGACGACAAGCCATTGCGATTTTTCAAACAATGCGGTCGCCACAGGACCGTCAAACAAAGTCGTTAATCGGGAAGGTTCGGTTAAAATTCCCGCCTTTGCCTCCAATAAATATAAAACCGAACTGACCTTTCTCAATTCAGGAAGAGTCAAAATTTTTCGAAACGTTCCGTCCTCCGAAAGTTTTTTACCGATATTTGTTTTGAAAAGATCCTGAACAAAATCCTCCGGACGAAAAATTTCCACTAAAAGTTCCGCATCTTCCGGAATCAAATACGCAGGATCTTCGATGGACGAATCGATCGAATATTTATCTCTGAAAATCAGATAAGAAAAAACGATAAGTAGTAAAACGGAGATTCCTAAAAAAGGATAACGCGTTTTCGGGCTTTTCCAAATTTGATCCTTGAAAAGAAAAACATACTTTTCCAAATTCAATCTTACTTTCATTTCGTTCAGAAAAGTTTTACCATTCTCAATCCAAATTTTGATTTTATCTTTCATTCTTTTCTCCAAGAGAGTTGCGAATCCCGTCTTCCGATCTCTTTTAATATGTTTAAAACTAAGTCTTTGGCTTCTTTACCGCCGGAACCTTTTTCCACAAAAACCGTAAGTATATAATCCTGATTCTTTCGTTTAAAAAGCAAAGTCACCCATCCGTGGGTCTTGTATTTTTTAGCATATTGTGTACCGGTTCCTGTTTTAGCGCCAAGGATCTCTATGTTGGAATCATTCCATTCCTTCAATCCTTTGAGAGTTCCTGTCTCCGGAACTTCGGATAACATCGAAGATACAAAATGCAAATCTCGATTTGAAAACGGATTTTCGCTCACCTTCATTCTCTTCGCAGTTTCCCAAGAAGGAGAAAGTCGATGCCCGAAAGACCAAATCGAAGAATACAATTGGGAAATTTTCAAAGGACTGACTAAAAAGCTTCCTTCACCGATTGCGGAACTCACCATTCTCAATTGAGTCGTATTATCTTCAAAATTTCCCGAAGGTTCCAAATAAGGTTTCAGTCTTGCTTCGGTGGAATTCGTTAAGTCCCAGTCTGTTTTTAATTTTGAGAAAAACAAATTCGGATTCTTACCCGCGATTTTTAAAAAGTAAACGTTACAAGATCGGACCAATGCCTGTTCTAAATTTACTTTGCCGTGTCCTTCCGCTAACGAACACCTTAGATAATTTTTTCCATTTTGATCCTTTGGGAGATGAAACGTAGAAAAATCGCCTTTGGTAATTTCCATAGTTTCTTCGGGATAAAATTTTCCCGCACAGTCGATTGTTTGTTCGGGAGAATACGAAAATGCGTTTTTGTATTTTAAAAAAACGAGCGCCGAAAACGTTTTAAAAAGAGAACCCGGAGAAAATTTTCTTTCAATCGCGATTTCGGGCCGAAACACATAACGAACAATTCCGGATTCCATTTCCAAAATCAAAACCGAAGATTTGGAATCCGTGTTTTTTTTTTCATAACTTTGAATCACGGAATCCAAATAACGAAATCGGGTAGAATTGGTTTTCTGCGCTTCGACCGGAAATAAAATTCCGATCGAAAGATAAATCAAAAGCTGCAATAGTTTTGGAACCGATCTACAATCAATTTGAAAAGACAAATACAACTCTTTAGTTCTCCGGTTCGATATCGAAATTCGCCAAATGATACACCTGTTGAGAGCGGGTCATTACAAACTGAAACCGCATTCTTTTTTCATTCGACTTTCCTTCGTAAAGAACAACATACGCGTTTACTCTGGTGATCGGTTTATTATAGGAACCGTAATATTGAACTTGAACCGAATAGTTTCCCGGAAGCGCCTTCGCCATCGTAAACGTTTCCGGTCCGAATCCGTCGATCACGTCCACGTCTAAGTTTCCGCCCGACTCCGTGGAAGGATGAGAATAATAACATTTCTCTCCTTTCGGATCGATCACCCAAAGGTCCACATCGGTCTGAGTATCCCAAATCAATACGACCTTGATATCCCTCGGAGGAACCTTTGCAAAAAAAGAAACCTTTTCCGAGACCTTTCCGGCCTTGACTTCGACTAGATTATTTCCGGGTGCGACGACCGCGTTCATGGAAAATCTTCCACCGCTTACAGAAACCGTTTGCGGAATCCCGTTGAGAACGACGGTCACTCTTTCACCGGTCGAACCGGAAATCGTACCGGAAATTTTCTGAATTCTTTCCGTCGTAAAACCGCCGTTTGGTGATTCTATGATCAAGGATTGGGAATCTATCGCTGAAAAAGATAAAAATAAAATCAAAAACGGAGTCTGAATTCGATTCAAAGTAAACATTCTAAATTTCATAAAAACCTCCGATCAATCCACCAAGATTTCATCGTCCGCGCTCGCTCCCGTTACCTCGGGATAATACATCAGAAATGCCCTTCCCGGAATCGCCTTATACTTTCCGCCGACTTCGGCCCTGAGAAAATAACGAATCGTAAATTCTTTCTTCGGACCCGATACAAAAAAGACCGCACGATCGTCAAAAATCTGACGGGATTCATATTCCACCTTTCGATCTCCTGAAAGATACTCCGCATCCCGTTTTAGAAACGAAAATCCAGGCAACAAAACGTCTTCGACCATAAAGTAAGAATCGGGATTTCCTTCCTTAACTACATTCAATTCCACTAATACAAGATCGCCGATGGAAAATGATTTTGTCTCCGAGACCTCGATTCCGGATCCGTCGGATCCGGGTTTAACTTTATAGTATTTTCGTTTTACTTGGATTCCGTTGGAATAAGATGAGATTTTTTTGGATCGATCCTTGTAAAAAAGAGAAGCAGTCGCGTAAAAAACAGGGCCGTCTTTTTTAACGATCTCGACCCGATTTTCCCCCGAATGAATCAAATCGTGCGCGACGGTGATCTTGAATAATTCGCTGTCTTCCGTCTTTGGTGAAATGGTGACGTTCTTAAGAACACTTCCGTTCAGCTTGATCTCGATTTCCGCAGGGGAATCCGATTCTCTAAGAACCGTTAAATATTCTGACAAACTCAAAACCGCTGCGGAAGTGTCTCTGGAATTATTCCATGCGTAACCGTTTCGATTGGATAGAATGGTGGTCGCCAGATTACTCAGAAGAACTTCGGCCTCATTCAATCGAATTCCAAGACTCAAAAGACTGGATAGACCTTCTATCTTATCGTCTTCCCAATTTGGACTTTTTCCGTAAGAAGCCAGTTTTAAAAACGGTTTTTTTCCGAATCCGCTTTCATCAACAACCTTCTTAAACCATGAAGAGGCTTCGCTCTTTTTTCCCTGATTGAAAAGAGTCAATCCCAACAAAGCTTTACCATAAAAGTTTAGCTTAGATTCCGATTTGACAAGTCCTTCCACCAAAGAACTTTCCAATATTCCGCTTTCACTCAACGCATAAAGAACATACGCTTTTGTGTTCGGTGTCAGATCTCCTCGGTCCAACGTCGAATATAAAAAGTTTCTTGCCCTATAAACGATGTTTGGTGAAACCTTGGCTCCGTTTTTTTGACTCGAAGCCAGACCTTTCAAAACATAAGCGGACATCAACACGTCGCTTTCCGAATTCGCTTCAAACCAACCAAAACCGCCATCGGTTCTTTGTAATTCTTGAATTCGTTTTAATCCGACATCCAACATCTTAGGCAGCTCTTTTTGAAGACGGCTGTTGATAAAACCCGCTTTTTGAGCGGAAAGCAACGGATAAAAACGACTCATCGTTTGCTCGACACATCCGTATGGATAATCGGCAAGATATTCCAACGATTGTTTAAGAGCCGGTAAGGTGGAAGGACTCAGTCTGATTTCAAGACGCGGATCTCCCAACTCCTGAGGAGTGTCCAATTTCAAAACCCCGGATTGTGCTCCTTGATTTAAACCGAGACTATCCGAGCTGACCCGAGGCAGCCCCCATAACTTTAAGGGCACTTCGGATACGATCGAATCGGAATGACCGCCACCCGAAGCCATAATATTCAGTTTTGCTAATTTTATTTTCGGATCGGGAGAGGCTTGAACCGTAAATTGCACGGATTGATTTTGACCCGGTTCCAAAGTAATGTCCGCATTCACGGGTCCGATCGCCTGTAAGCCTTCCATTTTTAGAGAGACATGGATCGGTAACTTCTGAGAAGTTTGATTGGAAATCGTCGCGGATACTTTTTGAGATTCTCCCTTTAAAATGTATCTTGGTAAACCTCCCAAAATCATCAGATCCTTTTTTGTGACAAAGTTGGTTTGACCGCGTCCTACCTTTGTATCCGGCGTTACTGCGATTGCGGTGACCCTCCACGAAGTGATATTATCCGGTAAAACAAAACTGACGACTGCGGTTCCGTCCGAAGCCGTTTTGACTTTTGCGTTCCAAAAACTCGTATCTTTAAAACGATCCCTGTTCTGCTCTTCGTTTTTAATCGCGGAATAACCGGATTCCCCTTTTTGATCCAATGCTAACTTCAGTCGTTTGTATTCGGAATAACCGAAAAACTTATAAGAAGAAGCTAAAGTAGTTTGAACGTTATTTCTCCGAGGATGATAAAAGAAGGTTCCGATATTCGGAATTTTTTCATCTTTGATCTGATAAATCGCTTCGTCGACCACGGCCACGGATATTTCCGCCGGAATCGGCTTTCCACCAAGTCCGGTCGTCCTCAGTTTGATTTCCGCTTTTTCACCCGGTCTGTACACCTTGCTTGACGAAGCCAAATCCACTTTGATAAACTTTTCTTCGGGAGGAGCCACGACTCTCACCTGACTTTTATAAACATCGTTTCCTGAAAACTGAACGGCGGATAACGTAAAATTCGGACTCATTTCCGGGCTGATCTTAACGGAATACTTGAGGGCATTTCCGTTCATCTTTACGACTTGGCTTTTGAAGATCCGATTTCCTTCTACCGTTAAAACGATATGTCCGTTTGAGATCGGACTTAAAATGAGAATTTCAGCGTTCTCTCCGACTGCATATAAATCCTTACTCGGTTTTAAGTTGATATCTTTAAACGGAATGTCGATCGAATCGGAAATGGAAGATGCCCAAAAAAAAGTTTCGCTGCGAGTTTCGTTTCCATCGCCGTCCTCGGTCTCCGCTGTGATGATATACTGTCCTCTTTTGGGAATCAGAAACGTGATATCCGCGGTTCCGAGAGCCGAAGTAGCAGCAGTGATTTTGGAAATTTTAGATCGACCTCCTTCCGATGAATGTTGAATGTCCCGATTGTAAAGAACCAATTCGACCTTGCGTCCTTCGATCGTTTTCTTTTTTGCGACTTCGTTTAACGTTTTGTCATATGGAATCAGTTTGATCGTTACTTTACTTTCTTTCCCCGGTTCGTAAACGGCCTGATCCTTTTCGATTCTCAAAAAAAACGCGCTTCTATTTACGGAAAAAGAAGCGGCCCCGTCCAAGGTCATATCCTCGGATTGAACCGAAGCGATAACCGTATAAACGAAATCACCTTCCACCTTGCCGGGTTTGTATTGAATCGGATAAAGCCCTTTGGAATTTAAACTTCCCTTTCCGCTATAGACCAATTCTTGTTTATCACTCTGACCGGCTTGTTCCAAATAATCCGCGGATGCGTCAAAATTCAACTTACCCACAGGCGAATAATCGTATTTAGGCCTTCTAAAAATTCGGTAGTTGACTTCTTTCCCACTCAAAGGTTGTCCGTAATAATATCTGGCTTTAACCGTGGCGTTGACTTCTTCTTTTTGTAAAAAATTCGACTTAGGAACGTTAACCGTCACAAGGAAGGTCGGTTTTTTATACGCGTCCACCGCAAACTCGGTTTGGAACGTCTTGTCTTGATAATTCAGTACAAGCGTATAATTTCCGAGTGAAACGGATTCTCCTTCCGGAATTTGAAATTCTCCGGAGAATGTTCCCTGATCGTTTGAAATCGAAATCGGAATCACGGGAATGGAAACCTCTCCCCCTTCTTGAGAATGGATCGAAACCGTTCCCGCTCCCGAGGCGATTTTATAATTGTCCTGATTGAAGTTTCGAAGGATTCCCTTAAACTGTACCGTATCACCCGGTTTATAAACGGGTCTTTCGGTATAAATATAAGCGCGTGCACCGCCTTCCCCGTAAAAAGAACTCGAATAAAACTCAGGATCGGATACTGCGTATTCTCCCCCCTTTTTAGCCAAGATCAAAGTCTTAGCGGGAGTATTTCCCTTATGATGAAAGGTTCCGTCCGATCCGGTTTTAGAGGAATGAAATACACCTCCGCTTTCCAAACTAAACAAAGTCAGATCGACATCCGGAACCGGTTCTCCGGTGTCCTTTCTCGCAACATAGACAAACGTTTCTGCGGCGGATTGTTTGACTAAAAAATTCAAACTCGATTTGATCAGAACCGTGTAAGCAAGATTCGAACCGGAAACACCTTCGACAAGATAAACTCCGTTGTCCTGCACAGGCACCGGAATTCTTCGATACGCCCAAGAGGAGGAAACACTCGGTACTGAAAATGTGGAGATCAATTCGTGTTCGGGTAAAATGGAAGAGACAGCCAAATGTTTTCCTTTCGGAAAGGATTCGTAATCCACGCCTAACGTCTTTTTGATCGAGGAACGGGTGGAAGAATTCAGTTCCTTGCGAGCGACGACTCTAAATTCCCTTTGAAACTGATTGAGAGTTCTGGAAAACAAAGCGATCGGATTTCCGAAAGCGCCTTCGTTATTTTCCTGAATCAATCTCTCTTTTACTTTTTTAGATAGAAAAACCTGAGGATCGGCGATTTTATAAATTCTAAACTCGTAATCAGAACGACCGTCCCCTTCCAGATTGATATAAGGTTTTTCACCTTGTCCAAAACTGCGATCCGTACCCAAATAAAAATTAGGACTTCCTGAAATTGGATATCGATATGCAATCGTCAAAAGTACAACGAGCGCAAGTGACAACCAAAGAATAGAATTCTGAAAACGTTTCATTCTATTACCTCATTCTAAAATACGAAAACGATAAATTCCCAAAAAAAAAGGATTGTTAGGCTCCGGAGAAAACCGATTGCTCCGAAACAATTCCTTGGTTCGAATCAATTGAATCCCTCTCTGGGATCCGGTATGATACAACAAAAGCGGATTCTCTTTATTTTCTTCCACCAAAATCATGGAATGAAAATTGGTTCCCAAACCGCGATCCTCTCTAAAAAACAAAACATCACCCGAAAGACCGTATTCCAGATATTTGGATACAAAAAAGGTGTTGTATTTTTCTAAACTCTCCGCATCGGCAAAAACTCCAAACGTTTTATCGCCGGTTCGAAATAGATTGATCCCGATAGACGGTATATCCGGATACTGAAATTCTCGGACATCCGGAATATTTCCGGAAAGAACGATACCCATCTTTTCACGCCAAAGTAAATCGTGATTTTTCAAAGCTTCCTTATAAGAAAACCGAATCAATCCGCTACAATCCCTCTCTCGAGAATTCCAAACATTCGTTTCTTTTACATACTGAGAAAGAGCGATTTGAACAAACCAATCTCGAAACGCCTGCCGATCCGACTCGGATCGAAGCTCCGAAGAATCCGGAAAGCCGTCCTCGTCCCAATCTCCTTCCCTTGAGAACAATTCGATTTCAGCCACGGCTCCTCGTTTGGTTCGGAGTAAAAATTTTCCTGGAACTCTTCCTGCAACTAATCTTAAGATTTCTTTTTGATCGATTTTTTCTTGGGACAAAACCTGCAGCGGCCAATCCTTGGATCCTTCCAAATCAAACGAATCGGGATCTCCAAAAATCGGATTCGTAATCGTTACAACTACGTTTGTCTTTCCGTCAGCCGGAACTCTAATTTTTTTGGAATCTAAAAACGGAGTAAAAACGGGACGACAATATAAATTTCCGATCAGAGTAAACGTTACGATGCAGCGGAGGAATTTCATTCGGCCGAAATGATCGTACAAGTTTTGAAAACGTAAAGAGGATTTTTAAATCACTCCTAAAAATTTTAACTTCGACTGATTTCGAACCGATTCGAGAATTTTAATATCCTAAATTTTTTCGAATTTTTTCGGGAATCTCTTCAAAATGTTTGTACTTATGTTTTTTGCCGTCCGGAAAGATCACGTAGTAAACCCCGTTTAAAATTTCCATATAATACTTCCCGGCTTTTTTTTCCCCGGTCGCACGATGATCCATCTCTTTGACCATTCTTTGATAACGAGAAGGAAGCGTTTCCCAAGAACCGTAGACTTCGATTTCGCCGCCGGTATTTACGGTATAAATTCCGTTCTCATGCATGATTTTGATTCCGTTGTAATCAAAAACTTCGAGAATATTGGCTTTTATATTTTTTGAATCTCTTTTATCACCGCGACCCGAAGCGGAATTGAGATCGTCCTTTGGTAACGAATACTGAACTACGGAATTAGGATTGCCTTTTTCTTTTCTTCTCACCAACAAAAGAAAAAGATAAATCAAACCCGCCAAAACAAGACTGATTCCAAAAAACCATTCGGCGGGTTTCATTCCATTTCCTTAATATCTAAATTCGATCGATTTGCAGGTAGCCGGTGTCGCATCAATGGAAGTGGATGCCCAGGATTCGCAAGACGCGGCTGCAACCGCGCTCATACACAATTCGATGTCTTTTTTTCTGGAACGTCCGGGAACAAAAGCGGTGATTCTTCGATTTGTATTGCAGGTTGTATCCTTCGAAACGTAAGCGAAGATCAATCTTGTATTCGCTTCCTCAAACGTGTAAAAGTCTTCATCCGTATTTTCCTGATAACAATCGACGTAAAAAAAGAATAATGACGAAAACAGCAAAACCTGAAAACAAAACCGGCGACTCGCCGACGATCGTGCAAATCGTTTTTCTTTTATCAAAACAAGATTGGAAATTGCAATCCTCTCGTGCTTAGAGGACCGGTTTGTATCAAACACGAAATTCATCTTATTTTCCATTTTTACCGAGAAACAAAAGAATTCAAATCCGAAAGAATCCTTAAAACCCAATCAAACCCTTCTTTCCGGACTTTAAGGGGATTTTTTCGCTCACCGGAATCTGAACCGGACCGAGAATCGTCTCGTATTCAAAGGATCCTCGTATCGAAAAGTTGAGCTCCTTTTCGGCAAGACCGGCCTGCAAAATTCCCAGAGCGATTCGGAGAAGATTCTGATCCATCTTTTTTTCAAAGAGCGTTTCCACTTGCAAATCAATGATCTTTTTCTGTAAGGCGGGAACAATAAATTTCTCCGAAGATTGAACTCGGGCCAATTCGGATTCTTTTTCAGAAGGATCGGGAACAAAAAAAGAAAGATCGAACTTGTGCAGAGTGACATCCGTTTCATTCGGATTTTCGATTTCCACCTTTGCTAAAAAAATGATTTTGGGAACCGGTGGAAAGGAAATCAACCCCGCCTTCTGAGCTTCCAAAGACAAAACCTGAAACTTACACTTTTGAAGCGCCTTATAATTGTCCTTCAAAGCCGAACAAGATACGGAAAAGATCCAGAAAATAAAAAAAACAGAATGAAAGATCCAAATTTTTGAGCCGCGAGTTTTCAAATTTTATTTACCTTCCGCAAACGGCGTTTGGATCAAAACCTTTCCTCGTGTCATATTGGCTCCGTAATTTTCGATGGCTTCCACCGCTTTTTCGAGCGGGAATTTCGCGGCGATATCCGTCTTCAATTCCTTCTGAGCCAAAGATCTCAATTCTCTCGAGAGTTTCCAGATCTTATACGCACTTTGTTGAGGCACCCAAGTGGATAGCCAAAAGCCTTGCAACTTCTTATCCTGGAATATCATCATTCCTGCATGAAGAGGAATTTCCTTTTCGGAAAGAGCGCCATACACGATACAACGACTTCCATACGGCATCGAAAGTAAAACCCGAGTCGTAAGCTCTCCGGCAACCGCGTCCAAACAAACCGTGGCCTTCAGTTCATTGGATAGAACTCTCAACTGTCTTTCAAAATTGGACGCCTCCGAGTTCAGGATATGTTCGGCTCCGATCGCCTTGAGAGCTTCTTCTTGCTCCGGTTTTCGGACTACATTGATCACCTTCATTCCCTTTCTGGCCGCAATTCCGACCACCATCTTTCCGAGCGCGCTTGCGGCCGCGGTTTGAACGATCGCCTTTGCCCCGGCTTTTTCCGCCAAATCAACCATCGCAATCGCTGTGATCGGATTTACATAAAGACAGGCTCCTTGTTCCAAAGACAGATCGTTGCCGATCGGAAGACAACTAATCGCTTCGGTGATCATGTATTCCGCATAAACACCGTCGCCTCTTCCCGGCGCAGTACACGCGACATTCTTTCCTTTCAAATAAGAACCATAAAATCCGCCTCCCGACGCCACCACCTGACCACTGCCTTCGAACCCCGGAACAACCGGAAGTTTCTTTTTAATACCATAAAGCCCGCGTAAAAACATAAGATCCGAAGGATTGATGGAAGCAGAATGCATCTTGATTAAAACCTCTCCCTTTTTTAAGGGTTTGATTTGTTTTTCCACGATGACCGCTCTATTTTTGTTTTCGCTGTATTCTCTGAGTTCTAAGGCTTTGTATGTTTTTGGGAGATTCATTGATTTTCCTTAATGATTAAATGTTCTATCTTGTCTAATTGTTCCGATTCTATATAATATTTTAAGAATATATCTACGTCTTCTTCGGTTCTTAAGGAAAACCATCTCCCCTCCGGATAACTTACCTGAACGGGTCCGAGTTCGCATCTGTCCAAACATCCGGCTCTCTGGATTCGCACCTTACCCTGAATCGATAGGTCTTTCATTTTTTTCTTTAAGGAGGCTAAAAGCTGAATGGATCCGGAACGTCCGCAAGAGACTCTTTCGCCTGCCTCTCTTACGTTTTCACAAACAAAGATATGTTTGGTATAAAAGTTCGACATCAAGAAAGAACCTCGATTTTCATTTTCAGTAGAATCCAGGAGCTATCGGATTGCGCAACACGTTTCCGGAAAACAAATTCCCCAAAATGGATGCCGAAAAAAGGCCTGCCTTGTATCAAACTCGAATCACAAAAGAAAAGTAGAATCATTTCTCTTTCTGAAGGTTTTTCAGACGATTTGCTTTTTTTAAGGACCACAATGATCGAAACCGAATATGAGCATTTTTTGTATTTTAAGCGATTCCTTACTTTACACCAAGGTTTTTTCCAGAATCATAGACTTAAATTTTAAACCGCAATAGGGAGAGGGATAAATGAGACTCAATTTTCTAATATCATTCGGGATTCTTGTTTTTTTTTCCGTTTGTAATAAAATACAAACTCCGATTTCGGAATCGGAAAAAAACGCTCTACAAACGATTTTATCAGAAAATGAATCGATTCATAGCTTTCTCATGAAAGAGGAAGAAAAAATTCCGGAACTTACCAAATTGGAGACAGCGATTCAAGCTTTAATCGCGCTGAACGGAGGCCTCAAAATACAGGCCGAAAAAATGCAAAACTCTCTCAAAGAAAAAGGATCCAAGGATGTCGAAAAATTCTTTCTAGCATATTCTGCCTTTTCGGAAAACTTAGCGGAAAGCGTCAAACTAGCAGGCGGAACGGGAATTTTTAATAAATTCTACTGCCCCATGGTTAAAAAAACTTGGGTCAGTCAAGGAACCAAAGTTCAAAATCCATACGCTCCTGAAATGAGAGATTGTGGAGATCTTGTTCCCTAAACAAGGAAACCTTCTGGAAATATCTTTAAAAACCCACTGTAAAATTGGTATCTCCTTAAGAGAACCATGCCCTGCGAATTGCAGACAGAATCTGATTCCAAACGAATGGAGTCGGGAAATTCGAGAATCCTGTATTGCGGGTGAAAAAATGAACGCCTTTGCGGAAGGAAAGGCGGGGATCAACGTAGGCGCTTCCGCATTTTTACAAGCACATCCTCTTGTTTTAGAACAATTCATTTCCAAGGGAGCTGTGTATTTCGAAGTTCTCAGATATTTTTTAGCAATCGTAGAGCCCGACAAAATCAGGGAAGTCATAGAGGCGTTCAGCGATAAATTACTTTATAAAATTATAATTCACGAATATAATACGTTTCAACAGACCGAAGACGAAAGAAGAAAGCTCAGAAAAACGACCACTTTTTTGGATTTAAAATCCAACGAGTATTGGCATACTCTTTCGCCTCAAAGAGTATGTAGCTTTATCGCGTATTGTCTTAAAGAAATCAAAGATCCGGAGTTTGCCTCTCAATTTTTAACGGTCCTCCCGCCGGATACGGTCTCGGATCTCAAAACTCTCGCAGGACTGACGATTGATGAGGAAAAAGAACTTTATCTTTCCTTAAAAGACGGAATCTATGAATTGCCGATTCGAAGCCCTGGGATTTACAATCATATCCTCAAATTGTTCGAAGACGATCCTGAAATATTTTTGATCTTATCCACGATGGAAGAATTGGTTTCCAGAAAACAACAAATCATCGAATCATCGCACATCATTCTTGAAAAGTATCGATCCGGAAAGCTCAACCATCAGTCTTTATTTGCGGATCTATCCGTTTTAGAACCTGAAATAACGATGGAAATATTGGGAATTTTCGAAGAAAAAGGAATCATCGGTCGATCCGAAAAAAATCTGATCAAAGAACTCCTTTCAAAACAAAGAAATCACAGAAGCTGAAAATCGATTTACGTCCATGCCGAGTAAAATTCTACTCTATCTAGTTTCACCCTTTGTCAAAAACGAAAAAGAAATTCCTGCTTTAAACGGAATTCGAGCGATCGCGATTCTTCTTGTAATCGTTTATCACGTTTGGCTTCCATTTCAGGTTTCTTCCTTTCCCAAGATTTTTCAAAACTTTTTATCAAACTTCAATTCCGGTGTGGATCTATTTTTCGTTTTAAGCGGTTTTCTCATATATTCAGGAATTATAAAGTATACAAAAGAATCGGATCTTTTTAGTAAAAAGAAATTCTTTATAGCGAGAACCCTCCGTATTTTTCCGGCGTATTATTTCTGTCTTTTGATTCTCTATTTGTATTTTCAGGGACAATTCAATCGTTTGTCTCAGATCGCAAATCCGAACGAATTTCAAATGGTAGAATTGAATTCGCTTTCTGCAACTTTGCAGAGTAGTTATGCGGATATATTATACATTTCCAATTATACGGAACGTCGTCTTTCTTTGGTGGGATGGTCGCTTTCGATCGAGGAACAGTTTTATCTGATTCTTCCTTTTTTCTCCACGTTGTTTCTCCTAAAACTGGATTCTAAAAAAAGAATTTTTATCTTAACCCTTCTCTATATCGTGCCTTTGTTTTTTAGAATATTCTACACGTTCCAGAATTCGGATCTTACAGCATTTATTTATTCACATGCTCGAATGGACAGTTTAATCGCAGGAATGATTCTCGCAGAGATGGTGTTTGGGGTTTTAAAATCGAAAATCCAAGTTCAAAGATCGATCCAAGTTTTTTTATTTGGAATCTGCGTTTTACTTTTGACGTTAGGTCACGCGTTTCCTCTGGAAGAACCGTTTCGAAAAACATTCGGATTCAATTGTTTCAATTTGGGATATGGAATTTTGATTTATCTCTCTCTTCAAAAGAAAAGTTGGATCGTTTCCATTTTGAGCAGTGTCATTTTCAGACCGATCGCGAGACTGAGTTATACGATGTATCTCTGGAACATTCTTATTGCCGGAATCGCGGTTTCTAAAGTCTTATCCGTTTCTTCGCAACTAAGTCCCAGAAATTTTATCCTCGCTGTTTTGACCGCTTGTGTATACTGTTTCTTAGGCTCCTGGATTCTTTATCTTCTAATCGAAAGACCGTTTCTCATTCTCAAAGAAAAAATTCTCGCTGAAAAACGATAAAATCGATTAAACGAAAATGTCAGATCGAATTCGCATCCAAGGACAACTGATCATAGGATTTTCTAAACGGTTACTTTAGAAATTTTACGAACGGATTCCGCGATTCGTAAAACGCCAGTTTCAATCGATTCCAAGGAAGAATGGGAATAGTTGATTCGAATCGTATCCGATTCCGGACTTTCGGAATAAAACGGAAATCCCGGAACAAAGGCCACATGATTTGAAATCGCAGCTTCAAATAATTCCATGGAATGGATCCCCTTTTTCAATTTTAGCCAAAAAAACATTCCACCCTTAGGCGAAACCCATTGAGCGGAATCCGAAAGACGGTCTTTTAGAAAATTCTCCATACATTCTTTTTTCAGACGATAAGAAGATCGGATTTTGTCGATCTGTAAATCCAAATCATAACGGCTTAGATATTCGTTCAACACGATCTGCGAAAGCAAATTCGAATGAAGATCGCTCGCTTGTTTTGCAATCAGCAATTTTTCCAAAATTTCTTTTGGAGCGCAAATCCAACCCACCCTCAAACCCGGAGATAATGTCTTGGAAAATGTACCGAGACTCAGAGTATTTTCGGGATAAAAAGACTGAACATCGGGAATCGTATCCGATTCAAAACGAATTTCTCCGTAGGCGTTGTCTTCGACTAGGATGCAATCGTATGTTCTGAGAATCTCCGAAATTCTTTTTCTTTTCTCTAAAGAGAGAGTATTCCCACTCGGATTCTGAAACGTAGGATTGGAATATAAAAATTTCGGTTTTATCCGAGACAAATTATTTTCCAAAATAGAAAGATCCAGTCCGTCGTCTTCCAAGGGGATTCCGATCAAATTTGGCTCGTAAAGAGAAAACGCCTGAATCGCACCCAAATAACCGGGACGTTCGATCAAAATCGGATCTCCCGGATTGATAAAAACTTTTCCGATCAAGTCCAGCGCCTGTTGCGACCCGGTAGTGATCAATATGTTTTCCGGACCAAGATCCAAGTGATTTACGTTTTTATAATATCGATCGAAGATCTTTTCTCGGAGCGGTAAAAATCCTTCCGAAATTCCGTATTGAAGCAGCTTGAATCCGTATTTTGCAAAGACGGCTTCCGTGGAAAGTTTCAGTTCCTCGACTGGAAACAATTCTGGATCAGGATATCCTCCTGCAAAGGAAATCATACCGGGTTGCGAAGCCACTTTCAGAATTTCTCTGATAAAGGATTTGTTCGATTTTAAAATTCGATTCGAAAAACGATTTTGATTCATACTTCGATCCATCCTTCCAAATACGAAACACAGGTTCCTCCGATCAAAACCCGTTCTCCTAAATCTTCACAAAAAAGTTTTCCACCTCTGCTCGACGCTTGATACGCCTGCAAGTTTTTCTTTCCCAATCGTTCCGACCAAAAAGGAATGAGCGTACAATGAGAAGAGCCTGTCACAGGATCCTCATAAAGACCCGCATTCGGCGCAAAAAATCTGGATAAAAAGTCGTATTCTTTTCCTACACAGGTGGCGATAATTCCGAGAGAATCCAAATCGCGAACGCCCTCCATCGAATATCTCAAATTTAAAAGATCGCTTTCGTTTTCATAAACGAGCATATAATCCCTCGATTTCCAAACCTCCTTGGGAACAATGGAAAAAGAATTTAGGATCTGCTTCGGAGCTTCCACCGGAAGCGCCTTCCGAGAAGGAAAGTCCAAATAAAGAATATTATTTTTTTTGAATACTCCCAATTCTCCAGAAAGAGAATAAAACTGGACTCGGTCGCCCGAAGCCAAACCTTCATTAAAAAGATGATAAGCGGCTGCAAGAGTCGCGTGTCCGCAAAGATCGACCTCCTTTTCGGGTGTGAACCAACGAATTCGAAACAAATCCCCTTCCTTTACGCAAAATACCGTTTCACTCAGATTATTTTCCAAAGCGATTTTTTGCATCAATTCATCGGGCAACCATGTGGCGGATACGCAGACGGCCGCAGGATTTCCCTGAAAGACTTTTTCTGCAAAAGCGTCTATTTGAAGAATCCTAAGTTTCATAAAAAATGATTTCCATCTGAAGATGTTTCCTGTTATAACAAATTTATCTCGATCATAACAGATACAGAAATGAACTTTTTAACCAGCACAGATAAAAATTTAAAATACGAAGCGATCGCAATCGCGCTCAAATCGATGATCGAATCCAAAACCCTAAAAGCGGGGGACAAGTTGCCCTCACTGCGAACGATCTCTCAGGAAAAAAAGGTAAGCATCTCGACCGTTTTATTGGCTTATGAATTGCTGGAAAATCAAGGTTATATCGAATCCAGACCCAAATCGGGATATATAGTCCGTGCAAGAAAAGACGATCTCAAAACACCAACGATGCCAAAAAAAACCAAGCTGGTTTCCTCGTTTGGAATCGACGAAAGAATCTCCTCTCTGATTGATTCATTACAAAATCCTGATATTCTTCAATTAGGAACGGCAATTCCCGAAAAAGAATATTTACCCATTGCCTCTCTTCATAAAAATCTAAAAAGAGCGATTTTGATCGCAGACAGCCATAACTACCAGGACTCACAGGGAAATTCGGAACTGAGAAAACAGTTATCTCTTAGATCCTCATTTCAAGGAACGACAACATACGAATCCCAAATTATCATAACCAACGGTTGTCAAGACGCATTGAATTTATGCATCAAAGTTTTAACAAAACCCGGAGATCTGATCGCTATCGAGTCTCCCGTCTACTTCGGAATTCTGCAAAACATCCAACGATTAGGAAGAAAGGTATTGGAAATTCCAGTGGATCCGATCCACGGAATGAGTATTCGTCATTTGGAAGAAGCTCTGAATCAATACCCGATTCAATGTATGGTGATCAACCCGAACTTTCAAAATCCTACCGGAAGTCTTCTTTCCGACGAAGACAAAAAAGCCTTAGTCGATTTATGCGTTAGTAAAAACATTCCGATTATAGAAGATGATATCTACGGTGATTTGTATTTTAATTCCACACGCCCGCTTTCTCTAAAGTCCTTTGACAAAAAAGAAAACGTATATAAGATTTCATCGTATTCCAAAATTATTTCCCCCGATTTGAGAGTAGGCTGGATTCTCCCCGGAAAAAGAGGACCGGAACTTCTGAAGGAACTAAAACTTTCGCGGCTTGCCCTTCCTAGCATTCCACAAATCGCATTGAGTGAATATTTGAAAACTTCCTTTGAAAAAAATATAAAAACCCTGAGAAGAGATCTGTTTTCCAATCTTACAAGAATCAGAGAATCCGTTTTAAAAAATTTTCCCGAATCCGTATCCGTTACAAATCCTCAGGGAGGTCTTGTATTTTGGATCGAGCTTCCGCAAAAAACCGATAGCTTTCTTCTGCAAAACGAAGCCTGGAAACACAACATATCAATCGCTCCCGGTCCTATCTTTTCGGGAACCGGCAACTTTAGAAACTTTCTGAGATTGAGCGGAGGAATTCGTTTAACATCCAAAGTGGAGGAAAAAATCAAAACGTTAGGAAAGTTAATTCACGGCTTGTCAAAAAAGTAAGTTTTTTACAAAACTCGAATGCGAATTAATGAACATAGATACAATCGACACAAATCAATATTTTTCTTTTCGGTTATGGAATCCAGGCTAAGTTATACGATCTATCTTTGGCAGGGGATTTTAGCGTTTCTATTCGTTCGGATGAACATCGAGAATTTATCCTGGTCGCTTTTTTTATCACGTTTGCGACGATTTGTGTAAAAATACTTTGAGTCGTTGAGTGTTTGATTTGATCCTAAAAAGACCGTTTCACAACACTAAGATAAAACTGGACAAACAACATCCGACTTTGAATAAAGTTTAGTTTGGATTTTAGATACAAACGATCGAAAGTGCCGTTTTAGTAAACGGCTCTTTCTTCCACTTGGTATTCTTTAAAAAGACTTTTCTGATTTCCCAGCTCGCTCTGAAACTCGACGGGATATTGAGAAGTAAAACATGCGTTGCAAAACCCCCCTCCCTTATGATCGATCACAGCACGATTCATCGATTCCACTGAAAGATAGGCGATACTATCCACTCGGAGATACTTTCTGATTTCTTCGATCGTATGTGTCGCTGCGATCAGTTCGTTATGAGTCGGAATATCGATTCCGTAATAACATGGAGAAATCGTCGGAGGAGCGGAAACCCGAAGATGAATTTCCTTCGCCCCCGCGTTCCGGATCATCTTGATGATCTTGCGACTCGTGGTTCCTCTCATGATCGAGTCGTCCACTACGATGACTCTTTTTCCTTCTACGACGTTTCGCACAACGTTATATTTGATCTTAGCTCCAAAGTCTCGGATTTTCTGATCCGGTTCGATAAACGTGCGGCCGATATAGTGAGAACGAATCAATCCGGACTGATAGGAAATTCCGGATTCTTCCGCATATCCTAACGCGGCGATACTTGCGGAATCAGGAACCGGAATGACCACATCCGCTTCGACGGGTAATTCTCTGGCTAAAAATCTCCCTAAGTTTTTACGGACCTTATAAACCGATTCCCCGAAAATATTGGAGTCGGGTCTTGCAAAATAGATATACTCAAAAATACAAAGACTTGGGGTCGCTTTTGGGAATGGATAATAAGAACTTACCCCGTTCTTATCCACCACAATCATTTCCCCGGGTTCCACATCTCTTTCGTATTTGGTATCCGTGATATCAAAAGCGCAGGTTTCGGATGCAAATACAATCGCGCCGTCTTCTCTACGACCCATAACCAGAGGTCGAAATCCGTTCGGATCTCGAACAGCGATCAGTTGGGATTTGGTAAGAATCACGAGTGAATAAGCTCCTCTTACTTTTTTGAGGGCCGAGGAAAGAGCGGAAAGAAAATCGGTTTCCCCGGAGCGAGCCATCAGGTGAACGATCACTTCCGAATCGATCGTGGTTTGAAAAATACTTCCTTCTTTTTCGAGCTGGCTTCTGAGCTCCCAAGAATTGACGAGATTTCCGTTGTGAGCAAGAGAAACCGGGCCGAGATGCGATTCTACCCGAAGAGGTTGTGCGTTTCTGAGAAAACTAGCCCCCGTGGTGGAATATCGGTTGTGTCCAATGGCAGAATTTCCCTGCAATTCCCTGAGTTTGGTTTCCGTGAAAATGTTTGCGACCAGCCCCATTCCGGCATAACGGTAGAGATGCTCCCCGTCCGAAGAGACAATTCCGCTGGATTCTTGTCCTCGATGTTGCATCGAGTAAAGGCCTAAATAAGTGAAATTAGAAGCTTCCGGTGCATTGAAAATACCAAAAATTGCGCATTCATCTTTTGGTTTGTCATCCTGGGCTTGTCTTCTTACTCTGGATTTATCGGGAATTGAACTCATTCTCTGCCTTCTTAAGCTTAAAATCTCAGGTCGCGTTTTTCATGCAAATAAATTCCGATTACATCGTAGTAGACACAATTAGAAGCCTACAACTCGTCCTCATCAATTTGGGTCAGGCCGATTCGATCTCCATTGATACCGAGTCTTCCGGTTATTATACGTATTTTTCCAAAGTCTGTCTGATTCAAATTTCCGCCAAAGGAAAAAATTACATCATCGATCCGTTAAAGCTACACAACTTAGAGGGTTTGGGAATCTTATTCGAAGACGAAAAAATTCTAAAAATATTTCATTCCGCCATCGATGATATCAAAGCCCTCAAAAAAGACTTTGGATTTAAGTTTCGTAATATCGCCGATACCGGATTCAGCTCCCGTTTATTAGACCACGAACAATATTCTTTGACGCATCTTGTCGATTATTATCATAAAATCAAACTTTCCAAAAAAGAACAAAAATCTAATTGGGAAAAACGTCCTCTGGAAAAAAGTCAGCTTCAATACGCCGCTTTAGATACGGTTTATCTGGAAACCATTTGGGGAAAGATGAAAGAGGAGCTCATCAAAAGAAATCTTTACGAAGAAGCGGTCTCCGAATTTGAAAAAATCGCATTAGAAGAACCCGGTTCGGATGGAAACGCAGTCTCTATGGATAAGTTTCCGGAAATCCTTGAGTATAGTTCGGATGAAAGAAGATTCATCTATGATACGTTGGTTTTTAGAGACGATAAGTCGAGAAAACTCAACAAAGCCCCGTTTCGTGTTTTTAATAATGAAAAAGTTGTCCTTCTCATGAAGTCTAGAAGAGATATGACAAAGTTAACCGAAGTTCTCGGGAAAAAAGACGCGGAAACTCTCTTTCATATTTATGCAAATCCAAGCGGACCTCCGATTCAAAAATCGGAACTATTTAAAAAACCGGGCGAGAATCTGACCAACGAAGAAGGAGAAAGATTCAAACGTTTGAGAATCTGGAGAGAGACCATCATGTCGATTCGAAGAATGAGTCATCAGATGATGCCATCCAATAAGATGATCGCGGAACTGGCTCAGAGAAATCCGAAAACCTTGGAAGAACTCAGAGAGATGAATCTTTTTTCGGAATGGAAAGTGATCCACTACGGACCCTCCATTTTATCGGCCTTGGAAAATGTCCCCTACGAAGCAAAACTCAAAGGATTGATTCCCATCAATAAAAAATTCGTATAGAGATACATTCAAATTTCTGAATGCATTTAAAAAATGAGAATCGATCTTCCGTCGCTCAAAAATCGACTTGCACCCCCTCAGGAAAGCTTTTTAGGAATTCCGATATCTCCATACGGCGAAGAAAAAACTCGGGCCTCGTCCGTTATTGTTTCTATTTATGAAAACCAAGATCAATCACAAGGCCTCATTCTTCAAAAAAGAAATTCCAATCTAAAAGCGCATCCCGGACAAATTGCTTTTCCCGGAGGAGCACATTCTATAACGGATAAAAATCTTTTACATACCGCACTGAGAGAATGGGAAGAAGAAATGGGAGAACCGAGTTCTCTGCTCGAAGTTCTCGGAGAATACAATGGAATTTTTACAAACACAGGATTTCACATTTCTCCGTTTATCGCTCGTTATAAAGGGGCATTTCAATTTAAAACAAACCCCGAAGAAGTAGAACGTCCTATTTTGTTGGATTTGGATCAAATTCGAACCGCACCTTTTTATTCCATCCGAATCAGAAGGACAAGCGCTATAGAAATCGAAATCTATTACTTCAATTTATCGGAAGGACTTCTTTGGGGAGCGACCGGAAAAATCCTTGTCGATCTTTTGCGGGATTACGCAGATTTTCAAAGAACTCCGATTCAAGTGGAGCCAAATTTAGGGGTCCCTCCTTTTTTTGATCCGATGCGTAAATTCTCCAAAAAAAACTAAAAACCTATTTTTTTCTTCAGCTTGTTTCCCGTCTGAAAATTGTGGGTAAATTATGTGACGGAATATTTTCTATCTGTCGATAATCTTATCAGACATAATTTTATAAGGAGGTAAAAACAATGAAGAGACTCAAAAACTTATTTCAAACAGAAATCAGAAACTCATTCCTAAAAGAAAGTTTCCAAGAGGAAGAATGGTATCAATCTCTGATCAACCGTCCCGGAATCGAAGAAAGATTTCCTTACTTTAAGACCAAAGCGGAAAATAGAAAAGAAGCGGCAATCGTAAGATGAACCCAGAAGAAAAAGCAAAATTATTACAGACACTGGATTTGATCCTGAAACACCTTCAGGAGCAAAGTTCAGGTTCCGGATCCGACTACAAAGCGATACTTTACTTAGTTCCCATTTTCGGGATCGTTTTCGGATGTGCTCTGTTGTTTTTTGTTTTTTACTGGTGGTATAGACAAAGAATTGAGATCATCAAAGCGGGCCTTTATAAAAAGGAGTCCTTTGATCTCAGAACATATTCTTTTTTTCTTGGATTGATCCTAAGTTTTGTCGGAATCGCCCTTTCCATCGGATTTATTTCCGTTCTCGGACAGTCTCTTGCAATGCTCGGCGGACTCGTTCCACTTGGAACCGGTTTAGGATTACTCTGTTACTATAAATTTTCTCGATGAGGGAAAACCTTCCCATTGTATGCAACCCGGAAGATTGGGTTTGCATTCAAAAAGTCTTACACGGCGATTTCAATTCTTTCGAGTTATTGATGAACCGTTATCAAGGACTGATCTATTCTCAAGCAATCAAGGCCTTTCGAAACAAAACGGAGGCCGAAGATTTCACCCAGGACATATTTTTAAAAGCCTTTGAAAGTTTATCCACCTTCCAAGGACGATCCCAATTTTCCACGTGGCTATTTACGATCGCACGAAACGAAATCATACGAAGATACCGAAAGGAACACCCTGAAGTATCCGGATTAGAAGCGCTTATCTTAGCCGAAAACACAAAGGAAAAGAAGAATGAAATCTCTTCCGAACAGGAAAACAAAATTCTAAAACAGGAAGGTTCCGAGAAAATCCGAAATCTCGTGGAAAGTTTGCCCGAGCTGTATCGCAAACCGATCACTCTCCATTATTTTGAGAATATGTCTTATAAAGAAATTTCGAAAAAATTAAACTTGAAAATGAACACCCTAAAGAGTTATATTTTTAGAGGAAAGGAAATTATGAGAGATTGGTTAAACAAGGAAGAAAATGAAAAAAAAGAATGATTCCGTTTCTCCGGTCTTTCCGATCGAATCCGTTCCGGCCGATCTCGAGGAAAGGCTTCATTTTTTCGAGGGAGAGCCTCTCAATCAATCCGAAGATACTCCTGTGCCTCCCGACCTAAAACGCAGAGTGATGTTGCATATCATTCCTGTGCGACATATGAGAATCATTCTATCTGGTCTTTTTCTACTGGGATTTTCTCCGCTTACCGTTCTCTTTTTTCTGGATACTGAATTTTTAATCCAGACCGGCCTTCTACCCTTGATTTTGATTACGAGCAGCATTCTCTTTTGTGTTTTCGCAATTTTGGCGGGAATCTATCTTGTCTATTATAGAAATCCGTACACCAAAGAATGGAAAAATAAATTAGGCTTTTTTGAATGAACCAAACTACTTTTAGAATTTCGATTATTTCCCTTTTTGTTTTGTTATTATTAACAACTGCGCGCAACGTTGAGGCCGATCCGATTTTGACAGAAACGGTAACCAAACCAGTGATGGGCGCAAAAGAATATTTGAACGCGGATTTGGATACAGTATTTCCTATCATTCAAAAAATGAAAAAGGAAGACGCCGTGATTCTGATCACTCAGATTCGAGAGGAAGCCAAAAAAAGCTGGCCGGACTCGGATAAGTTCTACTTTTTAATTTCTCATCTGGAATCGATCAAAGCGATCGAAGAAGAACACACAAGACTCAAAAGTCTCAATGAAGTTTATCTAATCGGATCCGTTCTTTTGGCCGGATTTTTGGTTTTTTCCATTTTCCGCCAAAGGTCCCTAATCCGAAAGATCAATTCTCAGTTGGGCGATAAAGACTAACTTTTGTTTTCTCTCTGTCATTTAAAAGAAACAAGAGAATCCATTTTCTGGAGTTTGTAATTTTTTCGTATTCTGATTGTAACCAATTTCTGAAATATTAGAATAATAAACTCTATCCGGTCTATAATATCATAACATTGTAAAAAGGAGCTTACGATTTTCGTTTTTCAAGGATTGAAAATAAGAAAACAAAAGCTGCTCTTTTCCGTCAAACCTCGATAATTTGGGGACATGTTTTAAATCGGAACAAAAGAATAGGACTTATGAAAAATCAATCAGGGAACCCGGGACAAAAAGTTCTCGTTGTGGACGATGAGGAAGATATTGCCGAGCTGATCCGATTCCACTTGGAAGAAAACGGCTACCAAGTAGACACTTGCCAAAACGGTTTGGAAGTCCTTCCAAAACTCGAAAAAAATACGCCTGATCTAGTCATTCTTGATCTTATGCTTCCCGGAATCGGCGGAATGGATCTTTGCAAAAAGATCAAAGAAAAATATTCAATGCCCATCATTATGGTTACCGCAAAATCAGGAGAAACGGAAGCGGTTCTCGGACTGGAACTAGGGGCCGACGATTATGTTCGTAAACCGTTTAGTACGAGAGAATTGATCGCAAGAGTACGTTCGGTATTGAGAAGATCTAAAGAAGGGGAAGAAGAGGAGCAATTTGAAGGAAACATTACAATCGGTAACATCTTTCTGAATTTAAAAGCGCACAAAGCGTTTATCAACAACTCCGAAGTGGATTTAACCTTAATCGAATACAAGATCTTGAATCTTTTTATGACAAACCCGGGTGTAGCGTTTACGAGAGATAAACTATTGGATCGGGTTTGGGGAAAAGATATTTACGTTACCGACAGAGCTGTCGACGTAAATATTAAGAGATTACGCGATAAGCTCGGGGAAGAAAAAGAAAGACTCGAAACGATACGCGGAATCGGCTATAGATTCAATGAGGCGTAGCTTATTTTCAAAACTACTTCTTAGTAACTGGCTGCTTTTGCTAGTACTCCTCGTAGCCGCGGGAGCGGTTCTTTTCGCGGAACAATACGTTCATTCCGATCTTAAAATTCTACTTTTTTCCTTTTATGTTCTTTTTGCGATGTTCGGAACATTCTACATGTCCTACTCGATCGCAAAAAGTGTTTCCGAACCCTTGGATCGAATCGAAAAAAAAACAGGGGATATCAACGCGGGTGATTTCGGATCAGAACTTCCTCTTTCAGCTATCAGCGAACTCGCAAACCTAGCTTCCTCCATCAACCTGATGTCCACGAGACTTAAAAATCAATTCGTGGATTTAACGATCGAAAAAGAAAAGTTCGATTCGGTTTTGCAAAATCTAAAAGAAGGTGTTTTCGCGATCGACCCGGAAAATACTTCCATTCTTTTTCAAAACAAAAGTATTCCGGGCTCCTTGATCGAACCCGACTCTAGATCAAGAAAGGTAACAGATGCAACAAGAGATCCTCGACTTTTAGAATTCGTATTGAGTCATCTAAAAGGTTCGGGAGATTCTAAAATGGAATTGGATCTTGGACAAAATTTTTATACGATCAAGATGTATCCGCTCCGAACAAACGGAAAAATTCTAATGTATATCGGCGTTATCCGAAACATCACGGAAGAAAAACAATCTCATATCATTCGGGAGCAGTTTGTTCAAAACGCCTCTCATGAACTCAAAACTCCGATCACTTCCATCAAAGGTTATACCGAAACTTTATTGGATCGATTAAAGTTATCGCCGGAAAGTCATGAAAAAAGATTCTTAGACGCCATTTCCAGAAATACGGATCGAATGGTACGTATCGTAGAAGACATGCTTACGATCACAAGAATCGAAAATCAAACCGCGATTTCCGGAGACGAAGAATTTTCTCTCAAGTCCCTTGTTGAAAATCTGAGTTATACAGTGGAAGGTGTCGTATCCCCGAAAAATCAGAAATTCGTAGTGGAGATGCAGGAGCCTTTGATGATCGCTGCGGATTGGGTTCTTTTGGAACACATGCTTCTCAATCTCATTTCAAACGCGTCTTCATATTCTCCGGATGGAAAAACGATTACATTGAGAATTCTTCCGGTAAAACCCGACCAAGTTCAATTTCAAGTGATCGATCAAGGGATCGGTATTCAAGACGAGGATAAAAGTAGAATTTTTGAAAGATTCTTCCGAGTGGATAAAAACCGTTCCCGAAAGGAGGGCGGGACCGGGCTCGGTTTATCAATCGTAAAACATATCGTTCGTCTTCATCATGGGTCCATAAAAGTTTTCGACAATCCGGAAGGCGGAACCGTTTTTTCGGCTACGATTCCGATCCGTTACGTGCCCAAACCGTCCTAAATTTCTTCTTTCCTGCAGGAAGAATTTTCCAAACATAGATCCAATCGACTCGTGAGGAATCCTATGACCATGCCTAAGGGCTTTTCTTCTTTCGGAATCAATATTGGAATCAAAGATAAAACAAAAGATTTCGGTGTAATTTATTCCGAAGTTCCCTGCAAATCCGCTGCGGTATTTACAAAAAACAATTATCCCGGCGCACCCGTAATCGTTGGAAAAGAACACATTCAATCCGGACGACTTCAGGCCATCGTGATTAATTCTAAAAATTCAAATGTGGCAACCGGAGAAAAAGGAATTCAAAACTCCAGGGAAATCTGCAAAACGATTGGAGAGTCTCTTGGTATTTCCGAAACGTTAGTTCTTCCTTCCTCGACCGGTGTGATCGGAGTACCTTTGAAAATGGAAGTCATTCTTCCCGCTTGTAAAAAGGCGAAAGAATTTTTAAAACCCGGAAACTTGGAAGAAGTCGCGGAAGCGATCATGACCACAGACACTCGGAAAAAAATTTCTTTTCGAAAAATCAAAACAAAATCGGGAGAAGGAACGATATACGGTATCGCAAAGGGCGCGGGGATGATCGAACCGAATATGGCGACGATGCTTTGTTATATTCTCACCGATGTTTCTCTTCCTGAGTCTGCAAATCTTTATTCCGTGTTGATGTCCTCCGTGGATCGGAGTTTCAATTGTCTTACAATCGATTCGGATACTTCCACCTCGGATACAGTGGCGCTGCTTTGCAACGGACTCGCAGGAGAAGCAGATGTTCAGGAATTTTCAGACGCACTCCAAGAGATTTGCATCGATCTTACCAAACTCATCGCGATCGACGGCGAAGGTGCGACGAAATTGATTGAGTTGACAGTATCTTCCGCAAGAGACGAGATTCAGGCGCGGAAGATAGGTAAGTCCATCTTAAATTCTCCTTTGGTAAAAACGGCTATTTACGGTGGAGACCCCAACTGGGGAAGATTGGTTATGGCAGTCGGCAAGGTCTTTGACGAGCCGATTCCGTTTGCACCGTTGGAAATTTATTTCGGAAATTTACCGGTAAAGGAAGCAACCCCTGAAACCTTAAAAAAGCTTTCCGATTATCTAAAAAATAATACTGAAATTTCTTTGAATGTAGTATTGAATGTTGGGGCGACCTCTATGAAATTCTGGGGCTGCGATCTTACTGAAAAATACATAGAAGAAAATGCCTACTATACTACCTGAAAGAGACGATTCCTGGCCCGGATTTAGAGACTGGTTCCGTTCGCTCGTGACGGACTATTATCTCATTTCCGGAATCATCAATTTATTCTCAAAGGGAATTTCGATCCTGATCGCATTGGGACTTTATTTTTTTACTCTTTCCATGATTCCGGCGGCGATCGAATATTATATGGAGGTCAGCCTTCTTTTCACTCTTATATTTGCGGTTTTTATCATATTTCCACTTCAAGAAAAACTAAGTGGAAAATTGAAATCGATCCTGATCTCCGAATATTTGAGCGACGATCCTCGCTCCTCCCGGATGGCGTATCGAAGATTTGATCACGAAGGTCTGATCAAAAACGTATTTCCGGATTTGGTTCGTCTTACCGAAAGCAACTATGGAAAACTTGCGCTGCTCAATAACGATTTGAGGACATTTGAACTCTATACTTACGCTAAAAAGAAACAAAGAAAAGTCATCACTCATGACGGTATCAACCCCGAAGCAAAACTGCTTCGATACATTCTCAATAAAAAGAACGGGGCGATGATCGGAGAACCCGATCAAAATCATGAAATCAACGAAGACTTCGTAAGTCTGAGAGCGAACTTCATTCTACCTTTTGTCTATAGAGAAACGTTATTCGGCTTTCTGGCTGTTTCCAACATTCCCAAGGATTCGGTGCGTCAGGATCTGAGTTTTTTATCCGGAAAATGCGGGATCGCGGTTCACAATCACATTCTATCCTCTCAAGTTGCGGAAAATAAGAAGTATAGAAAAGAATTGGAAACGGCGGGTAAAATTCGAAAATTTCTGGAGGCCGGCGAACCTCCGATGATCGGAAACATTCGAACCGAAGTTTTATCCAGAGAACCCGGAGAATTGATAGAATTTCTAAATTCGGATGGGGAGGAAACGTATTTTGTAATTCTTAAACTGGGAATCACCAATCAGGTTTCAGTATTAGTTCTTTGTTATATACTCGGAATCCTATTCTCTGCAAGAACCTCTAAATCCGTTCAAAGTCTGAATTATATAAAAAATTTAGTGGAATCTTATTTAAAGGAAATTTCCTGGAACGAAGACTATGATCTTCTTGTGGGAGTGATTCGAAAAACCGAAAGCACAATTTCACTCAGAAGCTCCGGTAAAAACTTTAAAGTTCATCGAAATTCCAATTTCGGCAAAAATATTCTTTCGATCGGTTGGGAAATCGAAGAAGAGATAGGGCGCGATCCCCTGGTCTTAACTTGGAGAAATCGTCCTATGGTTTCCATCTATGACTTGAGGTTTCCTTCATGAGAAATATACTCTTGCTTTTTATTTCTCTGATCCTGTTTAGCATCGCATTGTTTATCGGAATTTTACAAACTTCTTCGGAAACGCTAAGGCCGCCCTTTTATTACTATCCAAACGGAACGATCATTCAAACCAGTGAGGAATTTCCCGACATCTTAGGAAAAAAAGTAGACCTACTGGAATTGGAAATTGCGGTCAAGATGGCCGAGTCCGGCCAATCGTATGAAAACGGAATTCACGTTTACGATAAAGGAGTTAGCGAAACCATTCCCGTTATCCTCTCTCCTAAGTCCGATTATTCGGTAATTCGGGATTTCACTAGAGACATTCTCATCTCTCTTTTATATCTTTCGGTGACTATCTGGTTTTTCTTTTATACAAGAGATCTGTATATGTTACTGTTGTTCGGGTCCTTATCCTGTTTGAGTCTGTTTAATTTCTTTTTAGTCGGATTTCACGAATTTCATTTCTTATTCTTTTTCTTTCTCTATTTTACCGCGTTTGTAATTTTAAACATTTCCTTTCGACTCAGTGGAAAGGAATTACCGACTCGATGGTTCGCACCGGAAATTATTTTTTCTTTGATCGCGGGTTTTGTAGGCAGATCTCAGAAAGCCGATCCTCATATTTTCGGAATTCTCGCCACCAACGGAGTGTATTCGATACTGATCTGTTCGGTGATCTGTATTTTTATTCTGGTATTGGATTCGATTCGCAATCTTTTTCCTCTGCAAAGTCTTTTTAAAAAATTCAGTCTGATTATCGCTTTCAGTGCGATTTCCATTCTTCCTTTTGTTTCCGTGGAATTTTCCGAAATGATCTCACCGGAAATTTCAAAATTACTGATCTTGTTTGCATTCTTGGTCTTTCCGGTGTTGATCATCTATGGAACGTTCACATATTCGATCGTTCCCGTTCAAATCGCGTTTAGTTCTTCGCTGACTTCGATTTATCTGATTCTGATTTTAGCCGTCGGTTATTTATTCTTATTAGCCGCCTTTTTTAAATTCAATCCGATCGCTGCCGATAAATATCTGGAAGAATTCAACGTTCTTTTTCTTTCTTTGAGTATTTATACGTTAAACTCTATAAACAGAAGACTTTCCAATTTAGTCGAAACCTGGAGTTTTAAAAGAAATCAAAAACTACATTCCGCATTGGAAACGATGTCTTCCATGATCAGCGCGCCGATTTCGATGAGAGCTACGATCAACAGTCTTATGAAGATGGTTTCGGAGGGGTTGGACATTACAAAAATTCTTGTTTTGATCCCCGCGGATAAATTCCCAAGGACGGATCTCAAAAACATAAATTTTATCAGAATCGCTTCCAGCTCGGAAATCTGGCATTATTTTGCATCCAATACGGAAGTAACGGTCACGACACATCTCGCATACGGGCTTGGAATCCGGGAATCCGTTTACAAATTTCTGCAAAACTCGGGAGTTCAGCTAACGTATCCGATTTTCAATTATGCCAAAGGAAAGGAAGTCCTTGGCGTATTTTTGGTGGGTGAAAAGAAAAATCGTAAGAATTTTAACCTGGGAGAACTTCATTTTTTAAAGGAATGCACGAGAATGGCCTCTATGCTTCTTCAAAACTACGCGTTATTAGCGGAAGAGGTGGAGAAAAAAAGAATCGTTCGCGATCTCAATATGGCTTCGATCATTGACAAAACGCTTCATGTCGCCGAAGGAGAACCTATCAAAGGAACAAAGATCGGGTTTTTCTCCATTCCCGCAGTTGGCATCTCCGGAGATTATTTAGACATTCAAAAATTGAATTCCAACAGGATGTTGCTTGCTTTAGGTGATGTTTCGGGTCACGGATTGGGAACCGGATACCTTGTGAGTGCGATACGCGGTATTATTCAGAATCAAATTCGTAAAAAATCCGATTTATCTACGATATTTAAAGTGATTAACTCGTTTCTCATAGAAAGATATAGAGGCAGCGAGTTCATGACCTTCATCTGTGGAGAATACAATTCGCAAGAAGAGACGTTTCAGTATATCAACGCGGGTCATTCTTCTCCGATTTGTATCAGAAAAAGCGGAAAAGTAGAACTCAGAACCGAAACTCAAAGAGTTCTCGGAGTCTTACCAACGGATTATAAACACTTAACAATTCCGATTTATGCAGGTGATAAGCTAATTTTATTCACGGATGGGGTCACAGAAACGTTCAATGATAACGAAGAAATTTTCGGTGATGAGAATTTTATAAAACTTCTAACGGATCATCATGATTTGAATCCACAAGATCTTGCGAATCTTGTATTAAAAACGATTCAAGAATATCGCGGAAAGAAAGATCCAAGCGATGACATATCATTTATCTGTCTTGAAGTGACTTAGAAAGTATAAGAATTAAAAAAATTAACGTAAGAAATAAATTTTAAAAAAAAATGTAAAAATTTATTAAAACACTTTACATTTTTATCTTGATCCATTAATTATGTCCCTAATCACGACATTAAGAACTGAATTAAGTTCAGAACTTAATGTTAGTAACACGGAGGAAGAAGTCAATGGTTGCAAAAAAGAAAGCAGCAAAGAAAGCAGCTAAGAAAAAAGTTGCGAAGAAGAAAGCAGCTAAAAAGAAAGTTGCGAAGAAGAAATAAGTATTCTAGCAACACACTTTCATTCTAAGAAGGGATGAAACTTTAAAACCCGCTTTTCGAAGCGGGTTTTTTCTTTTATAGACCCTAAAATTCCCTTCTGAATCGCCGAATCGAGCTTATTTAGTTCAAAATCCTAAAAATCCGCTCAGAAAACTCATTTCATCCTTCATCTCCGGCATACTATCACCGAAAACTTTGATCTGTTTGGATTCTCCATCGGAATGAATCTCATAAAGACGAAATTCATGATTGGTAGAAGGTGATCTTTCTAATTTAAAAAATCGAGTCGGCTTCTTTGAGAAACGATTGTATGAGGTGAATTTATGATAATAAAAACCTTCTTTCCCCGAGTTGATCGGATATGGAATAAAATATTCCGCTCCAATGAGTAACGTATCCGGTTTTACTACGACCATTCTCGTCCAAGTGGAGAGATTGATCGGATAATTCTCATCCAAAAAAGATTTTTTATACTTAGTTTCCCAGATCGATAGAATCTTTTTACGGATCTCGTTCGCTTGTTTGTATCTTTGCAATCCGTTTAACGATATTTCCAAGAGAGATAGAAGAGGTATTGTCTCATTTTTACCACTCTTTGCCAACTCAAGCTGAATTAACTTCTTGGAAGAATGAAAATCCTGATTATAAATCTCCTGCCATATCTTTTCCTGAACCTCGGCACTGAGAGGATCCGTATTCTCTGATAAAATAGCTAACGGAAGAGTGATCCAAATCAATCCGATACAAAGCAACGATGATAAAAATGCGAACTGATTCGCATAACGTCTGATTGAATCAATGATTTCTTCCATAAAATCAAATTTAGACAAGTGTATGTCTCTCCGAGTCATGATACCAGGGATATCCTTTCTCATCCCAAGTTTGATTGAAAGATTGAATCCCGTCTTTCTGAGCGTATTCTTTTTCTTCTTCGGATACCGGTAGCATGGCCAAAAATCGAATCTTCTTTCCGTTTTCACCAATCAATCCCGTTAAATCGGGCGTAAAGGACGGAAAACTTTCCAGATCTCTAAATAGGATAGAAGTAAAATTCAAATACAGGGCTTCCGGATCTTTGCGCGACATTGAAATCGTATGTCCATGACCGAACCATTTCGCCATATTCCAAGGAAATCGGATCAATTCTCCGATAAGATGAGGAACCCAAGACTCGGATCGTTCCAAACCTTCGGAGCCGATTTTTACAGCGAGAACGAGCTCAAGCCTTGCAAAATCTTCGTAATCCTTGTGAAAAAGCTCCACAGAAGGCATATTCTGCGCGCTCATTCCAATCGTGCTGTAAATAAGAATGCCCGGATATTTTTCCGCTTTAAAACGAACGATTCCGAGTTGCGGATACTTTCCACCGTCTGCGGACCAATACTTATCGTGTTCTCCAAACTTGGATTCTAAAAAATGAAGACGTTTTTCTTGAATCTCCTTCCAGGCTCCTTTTTGGGAACGAGCTTCCCAAAAATCGCGGGAACGCTGCACTCGATCCGGAATAATCCCAAATTCTGAATTTCCCAACGGATACGCAGTGATCGCATCCACCTTTGCATACAACGAATATCCGTGAAATCCTTTGATACCCGACCAAGGAGGAAGGAATGCATACAACGTTTCTTTGTAAAAAAGAGCGACTCCATCCCCTTCTTCCGTCCAGATAAAATAGAGTTCCTTTTCATCCAACGGCGGATGCGGTTTCGAATCGCTCACTTCCAATTGATTGAGAATCGGCGCAAAACCACTGGCAAGATCTTCCTGATTTCTTCTTTCCGGAGCAGCAATCCGATTACAAACCCATACGGATTTGATCCCGAATTCGGGATTCTGTTCTCCCTGAAGATAAAGATAAACCGTCCTTCCATCGTCCTCTAAATACGCGGTAAAAGTACCGTATGGATTGGCTTCTTGATAGATTACTTTTGGCTCGGTAAAATGACTCATTGAATAGGCATGTCCACGATTCTTTGATTGAATTTTTGAAGGATTGCGTTGATTGCAGTTTCGGATCTGTAATCGGATAAGATTTCAGGAAAATAAAAAGACGCGTTGAGCAAACCGGTAAGCTCGATCTCATTCCAAATTTTGAAAGAATCCAAAACCAAAAACACTTCTTCAGCGATCGGTTCTCGATTTTTTTTGCAACGAATAAAAGTCTCTACGGCTCTTGTTGGAGTCATCGGTTTTTTGTGCATGCGTTCCTCGGTCTTTAGACAAGGTTCCAACAGAATGAGAATGTTTCAACTCTCTAAAGAAACGAAAGTGCGTGAGGAGTCGGAAAAAGGAAGGTTTAAGAACGCAAAACCGGGAGCATAAAAAAGACCCCGGTTCGAAATGATTCTAAAATCAACGATGAACGTATTGTTTTAGAGCCCGAATCGGAATTCGTTCCCGAGAAACCCTGGTTTTATACTGCTCAAATAAAATTAAGAATAGGAGTGTAATTAAAAATAAGTTTTCCATACGTACAATTGACTATGATTCATAAAAAAAATCGAATCTTTTTGGAAATTTTTTTCCAAACTTTTTAAAATCCTTTTCTATTTTTTATAAAAAATATGAATTCATTTTGAAAAAAATTGGCGCACAAATTTTGAAAATTTAAGAAACAATCGTAACTTGGAACGCCCTTTTTCAAATCGAAATCGAAATCGAATAAAACATCTGAACATCGTTTTCTTTTCAAAAATGTTCAACGTTTCGCGACTTGAAAAAGAAATGTGAATTTGTAGATCGTATAACGCTAAAAAAGAAATTTTAGCCGTATGTAAGTTCAATTTTTCAAAATATTCTTGGCCGCAGCTTTGATGGAGTTTTTAAGCTTGGTTCTATTACCGGAGGAAAGTTTCGCCATGATTTCAATGGCCTTTACAAATTCTTCCGCTGCCAAATCGACCATGTCCGAAAGTCGAACGTCGTTCTTTTTTACGGATTGAGATGCGGAGATTGTTCGTTTTTTTTTGGGAGTCGATTTTTGAGTTTTGGTCTTTTTCTTTTGGACCATATTAAATTCCCCTGGGAAAAGAATAGTGCATACGGATTCTATTTCTATATAAGTTCGCATCCAGCAGAAACTGATTCTTATTCTAAAAATATTCCCATTACCCGATAACAATCCATTTTGCTTTCGGATATTTCAAGAATCGATCCGTCCGGGCCGATTTCCTGCAATTTGATCTTATCCGGAAACCCGGTTTTAGAGACAAAATCGGACACGACAAAAAAAGTGGAATATTTTCTGAGATTTAGACAGTTTTCGACCTTTCTTCCGTGAAGAAACACAGTTCCTTTCTCTGGATTGGAAGAATCAGGAATCAGAATCAAATCGGAACCGTTAAAGATTCGTATCTGACCGGTCTGTATGTTTTCAGCCTTTATGTGCATAAAATCGCACCAATCCTAAGAGGTTCCTCTCTTGTAGAGCTCATTCAATTTAAAATAGAATCGGATCGTCAAAAGAAACAACCGATAATTACGGGCAAAATCGCTGAAAGATTGCATAAAAATTTAAAATGCTTGTTTCATCTCAAGATTTGTAAAAGACAAACCATATAAGAGTATCCTAAAATTTATTTTTTACCTTATCTAAAAAATAAAAGCTACAAAAATCCATTTTAGGATCGGAAAGTTTCTAATATACAGTTTTTATTTTACAAGATCTTGGAAAATAAACGGACTGATCATCTTGAAAATTTCCTTCAATTCAAGATAAAATTCCTTTCAAAAAACCGTTTTCATTCACAATTTTTAATTTCGAACGATCGATTTGCAGTGATTGGTCGGTTTTCAAAAGCTCTCCCTGAAAATCAAAAACGTTTACCATGACGTATCTTCCGCTCCCCATTTTTACCAATGCTAAAGAATAAGGGGCTTTTGTAAAAGATCCCGGATTCATATTTACGGTGGTGGAAGAATAAACAAGGCCGGTTTCGTTTTCCTTGGCTCCGTTTTGATTGAGAAAAAGTTTTTTTGACTGAGGCACTCTTGATTTTGTTTTGGAAGGCGTGGAAGAAAAAATTGCGACCGAGTTGATACTGTCCACTCCTCCGTTTCCCCCCAACAAAGACTTTGCGGGACGATTGATTTCGATATTCGGAACGTTTTTAGAATACAATCCATAATGAGTCGCAAGATCGATCAGCCCGGTTGCGGCAGAAATCGACATTGCCGCCTGATAATTCAAAATTCCACCCATCTCGTTGATCTTAATCTTTTTTCCGTTTTTGAATTCCAGCTCTCCTCTTTTCAAACTGTTGGCCGCATTCTTTTTGGAAATTCCAAAATACTCGGACGATTGAAGAATCAGCATTCCCGTAAAACAATCGTAGATCCATGCGTAATCGATTTCTTCCCTTTCGATTCCCGCGGAAGCAAACGCGATCTCACCTGCGCTTCCTGCCGGTGTTGCAAAATCTCCCTTAAGCATAAAGTATTCCGCATGTGCTGCGTGACCGGCTCCGATCAGATACATCGGATTCAAATCCTTTCTCAATTTTCCCTGTGATTTTAGCTTCTTCGCTTTTTTTTCGGACATCAGAAGAGTCGCAAAACCGTGATCGGTAACGATCGCGATCATAGGTGCCGGATAAGGATCCGCGATCGTTCTTCGAAGTTGTTTTTCAGTGATCTCTTGTTGATATACATGAGCCCGTGGATTGGTAATCGCGTTGGATCTGAATTTTTTTGTGATCTCTTCCAAATCGTTTTGAGTGATTCCATCTTCAAACATCGTTCGTTTCATCAAAAGACCGTACATAGCGATCAACGTAGCCCCGTAGTTGAGTTCAAAAATCGGATGACATACCGTCTCGTTGAGACGTTTCATATCGGAAACCTGTTTGAATGCGGATTTAGGAATGTCGGCCGCAGCAACCAAAACAACAGCCTCCGGATCGGATCGTAGAATGATTCTTGCTTGTCCGATCGCTCCGGTCACACTCGCACCGCCCAGATCGATCAAATGAGAACGAAATCCGGTATAACCCAGTTCATTTGCGATCCGAACACTGTGCCCATAGCCGGACTTTCCTAAAGAAGCAGGTTCGATGCTGACAAAATCCGTAATCGTTTCCTGAAGAGTTTCCGGTTTCATTCCCAAAAATTGGAGAAGATCGTGAATTGATTTTTTATAATGCTCTAAAACCTTCTTTTCTCCGGGCCACTCTTTATATTCTTCCGGAAAATCGGACGCGATCGAATCGCTAACGCCAAGTAAAACAGGATTCATTCCATTGCCTTTAATAATTATATTTTTTGAATATACGGTCTAATCAGGGATTTGATCCCGGAGGAAGAACTTTACAGTTTCCCTTTCCGATCGTTTCTCCTTTTTGATTGGTCCAGAGAATTTTCATTTCTACCATTTGTATCCTCTCGATCTTTGCCTTTACCTCAACTGTACATGTGATCGTATCTCCCGGAAATACCGGTTTTCTAAACTTGGTCATTGTTTCCAAAGCCACGGTTCCGAGTCCGGGAAGTTTCATTCCTAAAACGGGAGCTAAAAGAGAAGCAGCCAGTCCTCCATGCGCGATCCGTGTTCCAAAAGCCGTGGTTTTTGCATATTCTTCATCCACATGAAGAGGGTTGAAGTCTCCGCTGATCCCCGCAAAAAGATAAATATCCGTTTCTGTGATCGTTTTAGAAAAACTAGCCTTGTCTCCGATCTCAATTTCTTTGTAGGATTTCCCTTTTTGATACATTCTTTAAATACTCCGTAAATTTAAGCGGAAACAGTTGCTCCGAGAATTCCTTCTTTTAGAAATTCGATACAATTCTCGATTTCTTTTTCAGGCACCGATAAATTTCCGAATGCCCGCAAAAATCGAGAGACTCCGTCGGCATCCAAATCTTTGAGATAAACGATCCCGCGTATATAACGAGCCGTTAAATAATATGCAAGAATATGAATATCTCTTTCTTTGTCCTCAGTTTTGTAGTGATTGCTGTTTTCGATGAGATCCCAAACGCTCAGTTTTAAAATCGTGGTTAAGGTAAGAAGATCCGCAAAACCGAATTCGGTGGATTGTCTTTTTTTTCTTCCCGGGTGTTCTCCCACGGCCTGAATCAGTTTTTCCAGACTGGAAACCAATTCGGTAACGGGGGTCTCTTTTGTTTTTTTGTCCGTCTCGTTTCTTATTTCTTCGGAAACCGAACTTTCAATGATATTCTTAAATTTATCAAAACCGCCGTAACTCGCGGAAATGATACTTCTTTGCACTTCGGAAGTCCCTCCTCCAATGGTGCCTAACTTTACATCTCTGAAAAGTCTGCTCACCGGAACTTCCCGCATATAACCCATCCCGCCAAAAATCTGCACCGCGTCAGAGGCGATCTCTTCAGATACTTCGGAAGCGTAGAGTTTTACGATGGAGCTTTCCATAGGAAGACTCACCTTCGGTTCCGAATCTTTTTTACGTGCTACGAAATAAATCAACCTTCGTGCTGCGCACAGATAGACCCAGGTTCTCGCAATCTTTTCTTTTATTGCAAAAAAGGATAAGATTGGCTTTCCGAATTGATGTCGATTCCAGGCATATTGAAGACAGCTCTCCACCGCATTCTCCATTCCTCCCATCAAAGCGGCGATTAACACGGTTCTTTCCCATTCTAAGGTCGCTTTTCCGATTCTTAAAAAACCCGAATTGAGCGGTCCCAATAAATTTTCATCGGGAACAAACATATCCTCAAACGAAAGTTCCGCGGTTGTAGAAGTATTGTGTCCGAGTTTTTTAAGAACCTTCGATACTCGAAAGCCTTTCCTATGAGATTCTACGATAAAAGCGGAAACACCCATCGGTCCTCGAGACTTTGTGGTTCTTGCCATTATGATAAACACCTGGCCAATCGGACCATTTGTAATATACATCTTACTTCCGTTTAAGATAAAACCGCCTTGCGTTTTTTCGGCGAAAGTTCGCATATCGGCCGCGTCGGATCCCGAATCGGGCTCGGTCAACCCAAGACCGGCGATCCACTCTCCCGATGCGAGTTTCGGAAGATATTTATTCTTTTGCGCGTCCGTTCCTTGAAATAAAATCGGAAGAGTTCCTATGATCATGTGGGCTCCCCAAGAAAGTCCGAATCCGGAATCCAGCGAACCCGCGTTAAACGCCTCTTGTGCGAGACAACACTGAAAACAAGTTCCTCCTTGTCCTCCGTATTGCTCGGGTAGTGGAATTCCCAAAAGTCCCATGGAGCCCATTTCTTTCCAGAGTTCGCTATCCCAAATACAATCCTCGTCTCTTTGTTCCACGGTTGGAAAAGCTTTTTCTTTGGCAAATTCCTTAACCGTAATATAAAAGTCTCTATCCTCGCTTTCCAAATATGGATTTAAAAATAACATACTATTTCATTAACTCCATGATTTCTTCTTTAAAATTATCTAATATTTCATTTCGCTTTATCTTCAATGTTCTGGTCATTTCTTTGTCCAAGTCAAAAGGACGGGGAACTATATAAAAAGCGTTCTGCGGTACCAGCTCAAAAGCTTTATATCCTTTTTTTCGTGAAATTCTGGATGCGATTTCATTTTTAAAAACCTCTCGAATCTTTTGATTTCGATTCCATTCTTTCGTATCCCCCGGAAGTCCGTCAAACTGCGCCCTCATTCGATCAAAATCCGGAACAATTAAAACAACAAGATGTTTGCTTTCGTGTCCGGTAACCATTACCTGATTGATATAAGGTGAATTGAGAAGCTGATCTTCGATTGGAACCGGTTCCACATTCTCACCTCCCGCGAGTACGATCGTATCTTTTGCTCTTCCCGCAAAAGAAAGCTCTCCTCGGTAGCTGACTCGCATGATATCTCCGGTATCAAAAAAACCGTCTTTATCAAAGACAACTTTATTGAGTTCCGGACGTTTGTAATATCCCATAAGAATCTGTTTTGATTTCAGCCAAAGAGTTCCTTTTTGAAAACTTCCTTTTGGAATCGAATTTCCGGCTTCGTCTTTCAATCGATACTCGTATCCCTCCACAGGAATCCCGACAGTACCAGGAGAAGGTCGTTCGGGCTTTCGAACGGAAGTAACGGCAGAAGTTTCCGTCATTCCATATCCCTCCAAAACGATCAATCCGATCGCGGATAAGAATTTATCGACTACGCTTGGAAGAGCGCTTCCCGCCGACACAGAGACTCGAAGACGACCTCCCAACGCTTTGTGAACCGAAGAAAAGATAGCAATGGCGCATAACTTGAGAGGCGACAAAAGAATCAATTTAACGAATGCGATCAACTTTCTCGTTGTTTGTGTCAGAAAGAACGGTTTTTCAATTTGAAAATCATAACCTAGTACAATGGATTTATTATGCGCCCAAATCATTCCTATCTCTAAAAAGAAATAAAAGAGACTTTTTTTGATCGAGGACTCTTTGGATACCTTGGTCATAATTCCGTTATAAAGAGATTCCCAGATTCTGGGAACGGAAGGAAATAAAGTCGGTCTAAAATCTCTCAAATCTTCTTTGAGAGAAGTAATATTAGAAACTAAGAATGCGGCTCCGAGTCCTACGGTACAATATTCGATCGCACGTTCAAACGCATGCCAAGGCGGCAGTAAACTCACACCCGAATCTTCCGATGTAAGCCCAGTGAAACGGACCACTTTATCTACTGCGGAAATCCATCCGGTTTGGTTGAGCATCACACCTTTTGGGGCGCCCGTTGTGCCTGAGGTATAAATCAGAGTTGCAAGTTCGTCGGGGGATTTTTCATTCAATCGTTTACGAATTGCATCCGGTTGTTTTTTAAGATATTCTCTTCCGGATTGCATCAAAGTAAGAGCGCCGTCCGAACCGGATTTTAATTCTCCTTTGTCGTCTTCCAATACGAATATTTTTTCAATCTCTGGAATTTTTGATGCAAGCTGTATCAGTCTTTGTTTGTCTCTATCTTTTTGAACGATCGCATAACGGCTTTCGGAGTGATTGACAATATAAAGAATATCGTCATCCACAACATCGGTTCCTCGGGGAACACAAACAGCACCCGAACTGATGATGGATAAATCCGCCACAAACCAATTCGTGCTCGCATCACAAAGATAAAGAATCTTATCTTCATTTGTAATTCCTTCCGCAATCAACCCTGCAGTCATTTCATCAACCTGATTTTTTACGGTTGAAAAAGTTCGTCCTTTGATTTCATAATCGGTTCGTTTACAAAAAGTTTCCTTTTCGGGAAAACGTTTAACGGTAAATTCCAATAGGTCGTATAAATATCGAAATTCAGTATTCAAAATCGTTCCTCAAAAAAAAGAAATTCACTCTTACGGCAGAAAGAATAGAAACGAAAGCGAGCCTATCAAGTTCTTTTTGATAAAAACAATCAAATTGAAATTAATAAACAAATGTTCACTAAATAATGAATCATTGTTCATCAAAACCAGGTCGTAAAAACGATAAAAGTCTGTTTTGAAAAACCGAAATAAGTTAGATTTTGTCTCATTTCTTTGAAAAGGGTTCGACGAGGACCTTCGATCAATGAGTTCTATAAAACGATCGACAATCAGGATCCGTTTTTATATTTCGAAATCAATATAAATGAGCAAAGAAGATGAGTTCGAATTTTTTGGTTTTCGCTGTTAATTCAAGGTTGAAATCGGATTTTAGAATAAATGGAGATACGGTTTTGAAAAGTTGTAAGTCAAGGATCGGAGAGTATATTAAAATTTATTAAAATTCTAACAAACTCGAATTTTCTAATCAAATAAAAATCTTTGAATCGTTCAGAGAGAATTTTTAAAATCGATCCCTAAGGATCTGAGCAAATCTAAAAATTGCGTTTCATCATAAACTGTGATTCCCAATTCATTCGCTTTTTCTAATTTAGAACCGGCTCCCGGGCCCGCCAGCAAATGTGTCGTTTTAGAACTTACCGCGCTTACCTTTCTTCCACCGTAATATACGATCAAATCCATAGCCTTATCTCGAGGTTGAAAGTTTTCAAAAGAACCGGTAACACACCATGACTGACCCTCAAACGGCTGCTCATCCGCAACCTTGACGGGATCTGCTTTCATCTTCAAACCGGATTTTTTCAAATGATGGATGAGTTTTAGAATTCGTTGATCCGAAAAGTTTTCTTTAAATGCTATGATTGTGGAAGGACCGATACCCGGAATTTCCAATAATGATTCTGTCTTTTCCTCGTCCTTTGCGATGGCAAGAATCTGATCTATAGAATCGATTCCGTGTTCGATCAGAAGCTCCGTAACTTTATGGCCGATTTCAGGAAGTCCGATCGAAGGTAAAACAAAACGAAAATCCTTTTGTTTGGATTCTTCGATCCCGTTTAGAATGATGGAAACACTCTTTTCTCCAAAACCTTCTTCTTCCATCAAAGTTTCTTTTTTGTTTTTTAAATCGTATAGATCGGCGACGGATCGAACATAATCATGATCGTATAAAAATTCGATCTGCTTGTCTCCGAGTCCTTCGATATCCATCTGTTTTCTCTGACAAAAAAAGATGATTCCATTCTTCACTCGATCGGGACAATTCGGGTTGGGGCAAAACAGGTCTACCAAATTCTCTTTTTTGATCGTCTTTGTTTTACAAGAAGGACAACGATCCGGAATTTGGTAGACATCCTTACCGGGTGTAACCACCTCCTCGACTGCGGGAATGATCTCGCCTCGTTTGGCGACTCGAACAATCGCTCCAATGCCAACCCCTAGCTCGTCGATATAATCCTGATTGTGCAAGGTCGCAAACGTGACAGTGGTTCCCGCCAAACTTACAGGTTCAATCTCGGCGCGAGGAGTAATTTTTCCGGTGCGCCCTACCGCGTATGTGATATTTACGATCTTGCTTTCTTTTAACACCGCATCAAATTTGTAGGCTCTTGCCCAACGAGGAGAATGAGACGTATAGCCGAGCGCATCCCTTTTGGAGATATCATCGAGTTTGATCACAAGTCCGTCTGTGGGAAACCCGAGAGATTCTTTTTTCTTTTTAAAATCTTTGATGGTTTTTGCAATCTTGGATCCGGTTACAAAAACGGTATTCGGAGGAACGGGAAACGTAAGTTTATCGAGTTTAGAAAGAATATCTTGATGTTTTTTGAATTTTTTCGATTCTTCCGGAAAGGTCGCGTCGTAAGTAAAAATTCGAAGGGGACGTTTTGCGGTTTCCGAAGAATTCTTTTGTTTGATCGAACCCGCGGATAAATTTCTCGGATTTGCATACTTTCCCGAAGAAATCTCGTTGTATTCTTCAAAGTCTTTGAAGGTCATAAAAACCTCGCCGCGGAGATAAACAGTGACCGGCTCGGGCAATCGAAGAGGAATGTTTCGAATCGTTCTGATGTTATCGGTAACATCGTCTCCGATCCCGCCCGAACCTCGGGTGACTCCGTTTTGAAGCATTCCATTTTCATAATATAACACGATCGATGCCCCGTCGATCTTCCATTCTACCGAATAAATTCCTTCCGGATCCGTTTTGTTGACCCAATCCAAAAGTTCTTCGTCGTTGTAAGTGTTGATGAGAGAAAGAACGGGGAGTTTGTGTTGGAATTTTTCAAAGTCCTTATCCAGATCCGAGCCCACCACCAGAGTCGGACTCGCGGGATCCTTGAACTGTGGAAATAATTCCTCTAAATCCTGAAGTCTGCGAAAAAGCTTATCGAATTCGAAATCTGAAATTTTCGCTTTGTTTTTTACGTAATACAGATGTTGGTGTTGGCGAATCTCGTTTGAAAGCTTGGCTATTTCTTGCTTAGCTTCTTTCGCGGAAAGGGATTTTTCCGCTTCGTTTTTCTTCTTTGCCATGAGACGATACCCAAGTCGAGATCAATAGACTGGAACTTTTACATATTCCATCGGATCGGTTCGATTGGATTCTCCGATCCAGATTTCATAATGTAAGTGCGGACCGGTTACGTTGCCGGTGGATCCCACCGTTGCGATCAGATTTCCTTTTCGAATTTGTTGCCCGTCTCTCACAAAAATTTTTGTACAGTGTCCAAATAAGGAAAAATATCCGTTTGCGTGTTGCACTACGATATGATTTCCATAGCCGCGATTGGAGTAAACCACTCGATGAACCTTCCCGTTTCCGGTCGCATAAATCGGAGTCCCCGGCACATTTGCAAGATCGATTCCGTCGTGATATTCCATATAACCGGTGGTAGGCGAACGTCTGGTTCCAAAATAGGAAGTTAGATTGTAAGAATACAACGGTTCTCCAAAGGGAATCGCATCCATTACGTCGTATCTAAGATTGAGAAAGTCGTAAACGCTGTCCATCAGAGGACGATTTTTATCCATATACACGCGAGCGGTACGATAACCGTAAATTTCGGAAAGATAACTTCGTCCCAACATCAAGTCCTTGTCCGCGGCCTCTTCCGTCTTCAATTCTGCGAGAGCAATCGTTTCGATATCCGACTCGTCCGGAAGTTTTAACATCTCGTCTCTTTGTCCGTCGATCAGAGAGTAAATTTCTTCCAAACTTTCACTCAAAGCGAGAAAATCATCCTGAACACCTTCTAATTGTTCCGAATACTCGATATACTCGTCGAAATATTTACCATAAACTTGAGCAAGAGCGTTGATTTGTTTTCTTGTATTATTGTATTTTACAATTCCAAAAACAGCGATTCCCAAAATAGAAGCTAAAAGGCTGAATAAGAAAAAAATCGTAAAAACGGATATTTGAAAATGAAATGACTTATCGAATCCATGAGGGATTAAAAGAACAGTAAGCCTTTGATGGCCCCTTTCTTTTACCCGATCCAGTCGTTTGCGGATTTCCTTTTCCATGGGAATAAACTCCAAATAAAGAGTCTATTCCGGCGAAGTATAGGTCAAGTGGAAACCAGATCCATCAACATTCCGTACTTGGGTCTCAATGTGACTAAAGGTTCCATTTCGACCTTATGCCCCGAAACCGGCTTCAGATTGTATTTTCCGGCGATCATACTCAGAATTAAAATCCCTTCGGTCATAGCAAAAACGTTACCGATACAAATCCTCGGACCTCCGCCAAACGGGATATACGCGTATTTAGGTCGATCTTTTGAGTTTTCCTCCAAAAACCGTTCCGGCCAAAAACTCTCAGGATTTTTCCAATAACGAGGATCTCTGTGAATCAAATAGATGCAGATAGCAACATTGGTCCCCGGCGAAACATCATAATCTCCGACCGTATCATGACCGATCGCGCAACGTTCCACAGCCCAAGCCGGAGGATACAAACGCATCGATTCTTCCAAAACCATTCTGGAATAGGATAAAAACCCGATATCTTCCAATCCGGGAGTTTTATCTCCCAGAACATTCCTGGCTTCTTCTTGGAGTTTCGAATAAACCTCGGGATGATTTGACAAAAGATGAAACGCCCAAGTGAGAGCGTTTGCGGTGGTTTCGTGACCCGCGAGTAAAAGAGTGATGGCTTCGTCCCGAACCTGTTCAAGACTCATCTTTTCTCCGGTTTCTTCGTCCTGGATTTCCAAAAGCATCGAGATCAAATCGTTGGAAGGATTTTTCTTTCTCTGATCGATCAACTCATAAATGACTTGATTCATCGACTCGACCGAGTTGCGCAGTCTTTTATTTCCGGGAAGCGGCCAATGAATCGGAGGAGGAAAAATCGTCGTCAAACGTTTTGTCACTTCCTGCATCGCGATTTCGACGTTCTTTGCAATGATTTCGGAATATTCTTTTACGTCCGAACGAAACAAGGTTTTTCCCACGATTGCAAAAGTAAGCCGCATCATTTCTTCGGATAAATCGACTCTGAGCTTTCCGTCCTTTTGTTTGGATTGCCATTCTTGAAAGAGATTCTGAGTCTCCTCGGCCATCGTATGAGTAAATTCTGATATTCTTTGACGATGAAACGCGGGCTGAATCAGCCTTCTTTGTTTTTTCCAGAAATCACCTTCGGATGTAAGAAGACCTTTTCCGAGAATCCGTTTGAGTTCGATGTAGAATACACTTTTCTGATAGTTTGCGCTGTTTTCCTGAAGAATATGACGGATATCTTCCGGACTTTGGATCATAAAAATCCTCGTTTTACGAATTCCAAAAAGAACCACGTCTCCGTGTTTCTTTTTCATATCTTGAAAAAATCCGATGATATCCCTCCGCATCTTAGGCAAATGCCGGAGTGCGAAAAAACCGTAAGAACCCGGTGGGGATTTTGGTTTTTTGGAATCCTTTTTAGGGGAAAGACTGGAAGTTAAGAAAAACATTGGATTCTCCAAGTTTAGTTTATTTCCGAAAAATCCGAATTCCCAGCCGAAACACGGTAAACAGCAGAATCTTAAATCAAGACATTCTGCTTTTATTTAAAAACAATTTTCAGAATGAAAGATCATTCCTTATCAATTCAGTGGATGCGAGTCCCGTCCAATCATACAAGATCTTATCTTCGATCCAAGGATGCCTCGATCAGGGCATCCACATCCAGAGAAGCGGGCATATTCCTCGCAGTTTGTTCCTCGGTAAAAAACGCATGTTTTGCGTTCGATTCCGCTTCCGCAGTCGTACCGGAAATCTGCTCTTGAACCCAGGATTGTAATTCATTTCTGGCGATTCCCCCGCCTTCTTGCTCGAAAAATAGCATCCATACAAAAGCGCTGGAAAAGAATGCGGTTAAAAATGTGGCGAATCCAAGCTGGATTAGATTCCATCTGCGTTTTTTATAAACCGCATCGCAGATTTTAGAACTCCAATCCTTGCTACTGAGTCTGTCTGAAATTTCTTTTTCGAGTCCGTTCAATTTCATACTGCTTTTATCCAATCATTACTTCTCGACAAACAACTTCTTAAGCATTTGTTTTCCTCGAAACGCTCGTGATTTTACGGTGCCTTCGGGAATACTCAACTTTTCCGCGATCTGTTGTTCCTTATATCCTTCGCCTACGAGACTCAACACCGATTTATATTTCCAAGGAAGCATCGCAAGAATGTCTTTCAATTCAAAATCCGTAAAACCGGAAGCCGCAGCCTCTTTTTCTTGGATCGAATTGTCTTGAATCACTTTTTCCTTTAACTTGCTTGCAAGTGCGGTTTGTCTGGATCGTTTCTGATTCATCCGTAAGGATTCGTTTCTTGCAATCGTATAAAGCCAAGTGCTTACCGCCGAATCTCCGCGAAACTTGTTTGCGGAAAGACTTTTATAAGCGCGAAAATATGTTTCTTGCACCACGTCGTCTACAGAATCGTGAAATTCATCGAAAAGATTTTTCTTTATCGCTGAAAGTACGATGTGTTTTGTAGAATCGATTAATTCTGTAAATTCTTTTTGATCCATGGATAACCTCAGTGTAGGATTCCTTGTATTGGTAGTATGATTCTTTCCGGAGAAAAAAGGTTCACGGGAAATCCAGATTCGGAACGTGTAGAAGGTTCTTTAATCTTAGATTTCTGGTCTTGTGTAAGAACCTTTTCTATGGCAAGGCGATGAGAAATTTGATTGATCCGAATCTCGGTCGTATACTTTCCTATTACGACTAGCAACTTTCGAATTTTGGAGATATCTACGTTAGGCTCCATCAAAAGCCCTTCGAGTGCGATTTCAATCGGCGAAATTTTTTGAAGCCAACGAAAATGTTCCTGCTTATGCCTCTCATTGATCTTGGAAATTTCATCCAGTTGTTCTTCGGAAAGAGCGAAACGTTCTCTTACTGTGTCCACATTCCCGAAAACCAAACCGAAACTTCTTAGCTGACGGATCGGTGCCAACTGCCTTATCGTAGGCGGGTTAGTCGAGTCCGTACCAGAACGAAGTCCGATTGGTTCTTGGGAAAAAATGACCGCCGGAGTAATCAAGCACCCGGCGACAGTAATTCTGACAAATGAATTCAGGAGATTCATGAGGTTTTTGCTCAAATGATAAGACCCATTGCCTAAAAGTTAGTTTCCTATTTCGAAAATTTTTACGGAAAGCGATCCCTTGGAAACAAAAAAAGGAAATCGATTCGAGAATTTGGCTTGTAAGGCTTAAAAAAAACCTTCCTGATTTTGTCAGATTACTGATTCCGTGTTTAGCCAAATTTTTTCCAAAAAATCCAAACTTTACCGCTGGTCGGTCTTGATTCTTTGTCTTGTGATCGCAGCCCCGATTGCCATCGATTTTAGCTTTGAAGAACTCTATCTCAATACTCCAAAATATCAAAACCACCGTTCGGTCAGACCGGCGATCGTGGCAGTCGTCCCGGGAGCCTCCGTTTATAAAAACGAACCTTCTCCCGTATTAAAAGACAGACTGGACTGCGCCTTGGAATTGTATCACCAAGGAAAGGTCCGAAAGATCCTTTTATCAGGAGATAACGGCTCTATTTACTACAACGAAGCAAGGCCGATGTTGCTCTACATTCTTAAAAACAAAGTCAACGAAAGAGACATATTCGTAGATCACGCGGGGTTTAGAACCTTGGATACTTTGGTTCGCGCAAAAGAAATTTTTCAAATCAAGGATTTGATCTTTGTAAGTCAAAAAGTGTATCAACCTCGAGCCGCCTTTCTTGCAAAAAAAATCGGATTGAAGTTTCAGGCTTTCGAATCGGATCGAAGGATTTACTCCAGCGGACCTTTCAGTAGATTTCGGGAATTTTTTGCAAGGACTCTCGCTTGGGTGGATATGAATCTATTTAAAACAAATCCGAAATATTTAGGGGATCCGTTTCCGATCGAAGAAAGCGGAATCAAAACTTGGAAAGGATCCGTACTTTGATTCGAGTTCCCGGTATAAAAAAGAATTCAAAAATTCAAATCTAAATTTAAACCCGTTCGCTCACCCATCGATACACGTCTCGGATCGTATCGGATAAAGCAAACTTAGGCTCCCATCCCAGCTTCTGAAGTTTACTATTATTTCCTACGAGACGTTTCATCTCTGCGGGACGAAAACGGGAAGGATCGATCTCTACCGGAATTTTTTCGCCGGACGCAGCGATGATTTGTTCTAGGATATCCTGAATGACAATTTCTTTTCCGGAACAAATATTATAGATCTCGCCGGGTTTCCCTTTTTCGGACAAAACACGATACGCATGAACCACGTCCCTCACATCCAGAAAATCTCTTGTAGAAGACAAATCACCCACGAGAATTTTTCTTTCTAAATCCGATTGTTTGAGAGCGGTCAATACTTGTTCGCAAAAATTCGGAATCACAAAATTCAAACTTTGTCTCGGACCTGTATGATTGAACGGTCTTGCAATCACCACTTCTAAATCCGGATCCCATCGATGATATTGTAGGCAATAAATTTCAGCACAGGCTTTGGATGCGGAATACGGATTGAGAGGCGCGGTAAATGCCGATTCATCAACGGGAAGAAACGACTCCGGAACGTTGCCATAAACATCGGAAGAGGAAATATAGATAAATCGTATTTTCTTTTTGAGCCTGCGCAAAGATTCTAAAATATTGAGAGTGCCTTGAACGTTGATTTCCAACGTTTCACCCGGATCCTCCACAGCTCTCGGAACAAAAGGTTGTGCCGCAAGATGAAAGACCGTATCGGGTGAAAATGCCTGAATCAATTCCCCCACGTGTTCGAGATTGCGTATATCACAGATTGCAGATCGATAGGATCTTGGAAGATCAATATCGTCGTCGATCTTCGGACCGGGATGAATGCCGATTCCCAAAAAATCGGAATAGGACTCCTTAAGTTCTTTCAACAGGTAAAAACCTACAAACCCGGCCGCTCCCGTAATAAGGCATTTCATAGAATTCTTGCTTTTCCGTAAAAATACTGTTGTTTTAGAAAATGAATAAAAAACAATCGAATAAAATTCTCTCTCCCCTTGAACATGGAAGATAAATTTCAGGAACTATTTGAAATCAGAGACTCTCGGATCAATGTCCGGGAAATTATGGAAGAAATAGAATCCAAACTGAAAAAAAATCCTTCCACGAAAGACGAAATCGATAAGCTCACTCATTGGAAATTCTCCCCTCCGAGTCCGGAAGGATATCGGGATTTTGATCCCTCCGAAATCGCACACCTTTTTGAAAAAGGAATCGCGGCTCCGAAATTTTCGAATCCGAAACTTTGGTTTGTACGAGGTCCTTTGAAATGGCTTCTGATTCGTTTTGCGGAATTTTATTCCTTCTTAGATAAGAAACTTTCAGAAAATCGAACTCGCGCGTTTTACAGCGTTTTACACGAATTGATTTTGATCCGTTCCGAAAATCAAAATCTAAAACGAAAGATGGAATCTTTCTATTCGGAATTTTTAGAATGGAATCAGGCGATCGGCAAAGAAGTAAGACCCGAATTTCTTTGGGCCAATGAAAATCTTTATTCCGAAGATATGATCGAAGAAAGCGAAACCTTTTTACTGGAATCGATCGACCCTTCCGAAAACATACTTGTCCTTTCACCGGGTTGGGGCAAAATACTCAAACAACTTTTAAAATTAGGTTCTCAATTTCAATCCGTAAGTTGGAATCGATCCTGCACCGAATTTATCAAAAGTTCGATCACTACAAAAATCAGCACGGAAGAACCCGGTTCGATTCCGAAAGACTGCTCTTCATATTCTAAAATTATAATATCTGAAAACTTATCGATTCATCCTCACTGGTTGATCGAAAAAACACTGAGATCCCTCAGCCTGGCCGTATCTTCCGGAACCGAAATTCGATTTCGATTTTCCAACGAAAATTCGAACTACCCGTCCCCCTTTTTACCTTTGAGACTTACCAAGATCCAGGAACCGTTGATTCGGAATTATCTCAGACAATTGGGTTTTAGAAATATCATAGAAAAAAAATCCGAAGACGGTTTTACCATTCTTTCGTTTAGAAAATGAAAGTCTATCAGCACGTTACAGAATTCCGGGACGGAGACGGAATTGGAAACGATATCAAAGGAATCTCCCACGTGTTGGATAATTTAAAAATCCAAAATTCAATCCTTTGTCTTAAAAATCAGTCAAAAGAATCGTTTCCGGTCGGAGTGCATCCGACTCATTTTGATTTTTCAAAAAGCGACGTTCATATTCTCAATTACGGAGGATGTGGTTATCCTTTGGAATGGTTTCGCAATCTTCCCGGAAAAAAAATCATTCGTTATCAAAGTTTCACCCCTGCGGTATATTTTAAGAAATTTGTAACTCCCGAAATCTACAACACCTTGCAACTGGAAGAAAAACGATCTTTGTTGGAATTGTATTCTCTTAAAAACGAAACGGATTTGTTTTTACCCTCGTCAAATTTTAACGCCGCATTTTTGGATTCGTTGGGAATCAAAAATCAATTCGTACTTCCGATCATACGGAAATACAAGATTCGTGAAAACGTTTTCAAAGATAAAAAGGAATTTACGATCGGATTTATCGGAAGACTTTCTCCAAATAAAAAAATGGAAGATCTTTTAGAATTGATTCAATCGATCCTTAAGTTCAGACAAAACATCCAACTGATGATTTGCGGAAACGTTCCTCCGATTTTCAAAGAATATTACTCTTTTATTAAAAGATTGATTCTTCAAAAACATCTGATGGGAAAAGTACAGATCCGTCTAAACGCAAACGATACCGAAATGGAGTCTTTTTTAAATTCTATGGATCTATATGTTTGTATGAGCGAACACGAAGGATTTAACATTCCCGTTTTGGAAGCGTTCGGAGCGGGAATTCCGGTAATATCGTATCACGCGGGAGCAACGCCCGAAACGATGAAGGAAGGAGGCATTCTTTTTAAGGATAAATCGCCGACTTCCATGACTTTTCTCGCGGGTTTGATCGACACTCTTATCGAAAAAAAATCGCTTAGAGAGCAGATCTCCAACACCGAAAAAAAAATCATCGGCGACTACAATTCATTTCCTTTTGATACTCTGTTCAGAGAGAAAATCCTGACATGCTGAAATCCGTTCAACAATTTTCAGCGGGTTTTAATCCAGGAGACGCGATCAGCAATCAGATGCTTGAAATCCGAAGTTACTTAAAAGATTTGGAATGTAAAGGCGACATCTATTCCGAGAACATAGGCGCTGCAAAACTTCCTTTTGTAAAAAAATACAAAGCTTACAAAAAATCCTCAAAGGATATTTTATTTTATCATCATTCGATTCATTCAAGCATATTTGGTTTTTTAAGAAGTTTTAGATCTCCGAGAATTCTAATCTATCATAACGTAACTCCTTATCATTTTCTGAAATCCTACGATTTAAAAATGAGTTATCTTTTAAAAAAAGGAAGAGAAGAACTCAAGGAAATGCAAAACAGATTCAATCTCGTTTTTGCCGTTTCTAAATTCAATCAAAAGGAACTGGAGGAGCTGGGATTTGAAAACGTCGGAATTTTACCGATCACATATCAACTGTCTCAACCCATTTCCAGGATCGATAAAAAAAACTCCGAGATAAAAAAGATTCTATTTGTCGGAAGAATCACTCCGAACAAAAGACAAGACGATTTGATTCGGCTCGCTCACGCGTATAAATCTCTGTATGGAGATCGGTTTCAATTTTATCTCGCGGGTTTTAGTTCCAGAGAGTTGTATCTCTATCGTGAAGAGTTGGAGAGAATGTTGGACTTTTACGATCTTAGAAAGAATATTTTGATCACCGATTTTCTTGCGGATCAGGAACTCAAAAATTTGTATCAAGAGGCGGACGTATTCGTTTCCATGAGCGAACACGAGGGTTTTTGCGTTCCGTTGATCGAAGCGATGGTTCACAGAATTCCGATTCTTGCATACGAAGGCGGAGCGGTTCCTGAAACTCTGAACGGCTCCGGGATTCTTTTTACCGAAAAAAAGTTTCCGGACTTGGCGATTCTTTTGAATAAAATTTTGACGGACGATTCTTTTAAAAATCAGATTTTAAACGGTCAAGATCTTCGATTGGAAGAATTTAAAAAATCCGAATCCAAACTCGTTCTTAGGAAAGCAATTGAAAACCTCTCTTAAAAAGATCGCGGTGGTCGCCCCTATTTTTTCGGATCAGGTTTCGGGAGGATCCGAAAAACTCATCTTTCAATTTGTCGAATTGCTCGCGAATGATTTCGAAATTACGGTATTAACGACTCGAAGTTTGGATTATGTGACATGGAAGAATTCGATTCCCGCTCAGGAAAAAAACTTATTTCAGGAAGCGACAAATCATTCTAAACAAATCTGTTTTGAACAAAGAACCTCCTCCTTGGGCGGAAAATACAAGGTTCTTCAGTTTACCGTTGAAAAACAAAGAAACATTCAAAGATTCAACCGCCTCTCGAAAAAAATTTTCGAAACCCCTTCTCTTCAAAGCAGCGATAACGTAAACTTTTGGCTGGAAGAACAAGGACCCTATGTTCCCGAATTGATTCAATTTATCGAATCCAGAAGGAGCGAATTTGAAATCTTTTTCTTTGTCAGTTATCTTTATTATCCTCTCGTTTACGGAGCCCCTTTGGTTGCGGAAAAATCGATCATCATTCCCACCTTTCATGACGAACCTCCCGCGTATCTGTCCATTTATAAGGAAGTGTTGACCGATCAAAGCTCTTATTCTTTCAACACTCCGGAGGAACTGGAAGTGTTTTCAAACATTATTGGTTTCAAACCTAGCATCTATTCCGTCACCGGAATGAACTTGGATCTGGAAAAAAAGAAAACCGAACTTCATTCGGAGAAGAACAAAAATTCACAACATTCTCCCGAAAAAGAATCCTATCTTCTCTACGTAGGCAGGGTCGATCTCGGAAAGGGTTTTTTGGAAATGGCGGAATGGTTTATCGAATGGAAAAAAGTTACAAAACTTCCTTATAAACTCAAAATCGTAGGAAAGATCGCATCTAAAATTCCGAACAAAATATTAGAAAATTTAGATATAGAGTTTCTAGGTTTTGTAGAAGAAAAAAAGAAAATCGATCTGATTCTCGATTGTAAGTTTCTGATCAATTCTTCTCCGATGGAAAGTTTTTCCATCGTTCTCATGGAAGCTTGGCTGCTTGGAAAACCGGTTTTAGTAAACGGTAAATCGGACGTTCTGAAAGGTCATTGTCTGCGAAGCAACGGAGGATTGTTTTATTGCGATCGGAAAAGTTTTTTCGCCACCTTGGAATATCTTTTAAATCATCCGGAAGAATCCGCCGAAATGGGAAAAAACGGGAAACGTTATGTGGAACAGAACTTCAATCCGGACGCTGTGAAAAAAAAGCTACTCCGATTGATTGAAAAAACGATTCAGAAAAAATATGCCGGTTTATGATCTATTTTTTTACAAAAAAAACGAAATTCAATTTTAAAAAAATCCCGACAGTCAATTTGATTGTTCCGACAAAAAATTTACCGAAAATTTTTGCTTGAATCGGACTTCAAGTCCCAGTTGAAATAAAATCCGCCAAACACAGACCTACAATAAATCGTGTAAGTATTCTCCCATTCCATCTATCATCTTATCGTGTAATATTCCGTTGCTCGCCACAAGATTTGGAACGTAAGGAGTAAACGTATTTCCGTCATAGGTGGAAAGTTTTCCGCCTGCTTCCGTCACTATGATCGAAGCCGCCGCCATATCCCAAGGTTTCAGATCTTCTTCCCAAAACGCGTCAAACCTTCCTTCCGCGGTCCAACAAAGATCGACCCCGGCGGCTCCGGTTCTTCGAACACCTCGAGATTTTAGTAAAAAATTTCTGTAATAAAACATCAGTCTATCAATCTTCTTTTCATGATCATAGGGAAAACCAGTGCAAAGCAAAGACTGTTTGAGTTCTTTTGTTTTGGAAACGTGAATTTGTTTTTTATTCTTAAAAGCCCCGTGATCCTTTCTTGCGTGATAGACTTCGCCGGTTCCGGGAAAAGGAACGATTCCCATCAGTATTTCTTGGGTTTCCTGATTTTCCAATCCGATACAAAGACAATACAAAGGAAGTCTGTGAGAATAATTGATGGTTCCGTCTAACGGATCGATGATCCATTTAAAAATGGAATCCCCTTTTTTATCCGTTCCTTCCTCGCCCAAAATGCCGTCGCTCGGAAACATTCTTTCGATCTCGGTGATGATTCTTTCTTCGGAACCTTTATCCGCCTTGGTTACTAAGTCGATTTCTCCTTTATAGCTGATACCAAGATCGTTCTCTTCTTGTGTGTTCGCTAAAAATTCCATCACCTTCGGGACAAAATTTAGGAAATGGTCGTATCGAATTTTGACTTCGTTTTCTAAGTTCATTCTTTCTCCAGGGTCTTTCTGGCTTTTTCTCTGTGTTCCGGTCGAATCGCGGATTGAACACTAGCCAGTACTGTCGCAATCACTCCCGCGTCATCTAAAAATCCCGCTCCGGGAATAAAATCCGGAATCGCATCCAACGGGGAAATGAAATACGCCAAAGCCCCTGCGATGATAAGCTTTGTTCGAAGCGGAGTTTCCGGATCCATCATCGAGTAATAAAGGGCGACAAGGTCTTCCGTAAACGGAATTTTGGATACGACGGATTTCAATTTGGGCCAGAATTCTTTTTTTACTTTTTCAATCAAATCCATACAAACTCCTTTTCTTGAATTCTTCAGATTTCTGTTGTCTCAAATTCTACTTTCTGTTATCAAGAAAGAAAGATGATTTTTATCGTAGTTGCACTCCTTCCTGAAGCAAAACCTTTGATCACAACTCTGGATCTCAAAATCCTGCGGGATCAAACCTCGTTTCCGATCTATCAGAATGAAAAATATTCTCTCGTCGTTTCCGGAATCGGCAAAGTTTGCTCGGCAATCGCGACTACATTTCTTTTGACTCAGTATAAAAACGAGGATCGAAACGGCTCGTGGATTTTTAATTTTGGAATCTGCGGAGCTCCGAAAGAAATTTCTCAAATTGGAGAATCTTTTTTGATCCACAAAATCACGGACAGGGGCACCGGAAAAAGCGGATATCCGGATATTCTTTTCAAATCCTCGTTAAGAGAATCGTCTCTGCTCACGGTCGATCAACCCGTCTTTGAAAACGAATCCGTCGAACTTCCAAACACATTAGTCGACATGGAAGCTTCTGGTTTTTTTCAGGCTTCCAGAAAATTCTTCACTTCCGATAAAATTCGAATCGTAAAAACTGTTTCGGATCATTTTACAAAATTCGAATCGATAACAAAGGGGGAAATCACGGATACGATTTCAATGAGAATCCAAAATGCGATTCCGGAAATTCTGCAGATCTTATCGATTCCCATTTCTCCCGAAAACGAATTCGAACTTCGACCCGATGAGATCGTTTCTCTCAATCACTTTAAGAAAACCTTACGTCTTTCCGAAACCGAAACGATTCAGCTAAAGGATTGGATGATCGGTTTTAAAATCAGAACCGGAAAATCTCCAAACGAAGGAAAAACTTTTTTTGAAACGACCCGAGTATCCGGACCAAACACCAATCCGGTAAAAACAAGAGAAGAAGGGAAAAAAGGACTCAATGCGCTCAGACAATTTTATCAGTCCTAAACGATTCTCTCATATTTATTTGGAAGAATCCGCAAAGGATCATCCGAAAACGACTGAGATTCTTTCTAAGTTTCCGAATTCTCATGTGATACCGATCGATTCTTATAAGGAAGTTTTTAATCCTTCCTCTCAAAATTTTCAAACTCAAAAAAGAAGTCCGAAATTGATTCTTGCAAAAAGAAAGGAACAGTTTTTGTACTCCGGATCCGGAGTCGCTCCCGATTTTGGTTATCAATTTTTTTATTACAACGCTTTGGTTCTGAACTGTCTTTACAACTGCTCTTATTGTTATCTACAAGGAATGTATTCCTCCGCAAATTTAGTGGTCTTTGTAAACAACGAAGATTATATCCGAGAAACAGCGGAACAACTAAAATTATCCAAACCGCTTTATCTTTGTATTTCTTACGATACGGATCTTTTGGCCTTGGAAAATACATTAGGATATTGTAAAGAATGGATCGAATTCGCCAATATCCATCCCGATCTGATTGTAGAGCTGAGAACCAAAAGTGCCAATTTCAAATCGATCGCGCGTCTCAAACCGACTTCCAATATCATTCTGGCATGGACGTTGTCCCCCGAATCCGTGATCGCCGAACACGAACCTCTTACACCGAGACTTTCCTCTCGTTTGAAAAATATCAAAGAGGCTCTGGAAGCCGGATGGCAGGTCCGGCTTTGTTTGGATCCCATTCTCAACGTCCCGAAATGGAAATCGATCTATTCTGATTTTATAAGTCGGATTTTCGAACAAATCCCCGGTGATAAATTGAGAGAGATCAGCTTGGGTGTTTTTCGAATGAATTCCGACTATTTTAAAAATTCTAAAAAACGAAGACCCGATTCCTATTTGTTTTATCTTCCAATGGAGACTCACTCTTTCGTAAAATCGTATCCGGAAGAATTGGAAAAAGAAATGTTTGCGCACGTGGAAAAAGAATTGGAATCCTTTGTATCAAAGGAAAAAATTCATCGATTAGTGGCAAGTGAGATGCAATCGATATGACCGATTTCTTACCGACAAACACCGCGATCGTTACCGGTTCTTCCCGCGGTATAGGACTCGCAATCTCGGAATTTTTAATTTCCAAAGGATATCGGGTCATCGGAATATCCAGAACGACACCACAATCAAAAACCTTAGTCGATTCCAAATCGTATCGGCACGTAAATTTGGATCTTTCCGACACGAAAAAAATAGAATTCCAAATATCTAATATTCTAAAAACAGAACCGCCTCTCAAAATCCTCGTTCACAACGCCGGGATCGGAAATTTTTCTCCTCACGAAGAAATTCCCTTGGATACATTGGAAAAAATGCTTCTTTTGAATTTCGTATCTCCCATTCTTCTCACAAAATTATTGCTCAGAGATTTGAAAAAGAACGAAGGCTGGATCTTTCAACTCCACTCTGTTACGGCTTTAAAAGAATCCGCAAGAGGAGCCGCATACGCCGGAGCAAAAGCGGGTTTACGACATTTCGGTTTAAATTTATTCGAAGAAGTCCGCAAATCCGGAGTCAAATTGGTAAGTATCAATCCGGACGTCGTAGACACCGAATTTTATAAGAATCTTGATTTTGAAAAAGACTCGGATCCGGGATCGTATTTAAACGTAGAAGAAGTGTTAAACGCGTTTGAATTTGCTCTTGGCGGAAGAGAGAATCTCGGCTTTACGGAAATCACGATTCGTCCGAGATATCATCGAGTTTCTAAAAAACCGATTGTTCGCAAAAACGAAACGTTTTAAAATTGAAAGACGATGATTAAAAAAAGGAAAAAGAATTGAATCCCGGTGAATTGAACGTAGCCCTCATACAGTGTGATCTTTCTTGGGAAAATCAAGAGGCAAATTACGATCACGTCCGCAGACTGATCCATTCCACTCTTGAAAAAAGAAACGAAGAAAAACCGGATCTCATTCTTCTTCCGGAAACATTCGCCACAGGGTTTACGATGCGTTCGGAAAGAATCGCTGAATCGGACGAAGGACCGACCGAAACTTTTTTACGCGAAATCGCAAAGGAAACAAACGCCCATATCTGCGCGGGATGGATCCGGAAGAATCCGGAAGGAAAACCTTTCAACACCGTGAGCGTCGTCGCTCCGAACGGAAACATTCTATTACGTTATTCTAAACTACATCCGTTTACTTTCGGAGGAGAGGATCGTCATTACAGTTCGGGTTCGGAAATTATCAGTTACGATCTGAACGGATTTAGAATCACTCCGTTTATCTGTTATGACATTCGTTTTCCTGAAATCTTTCGTAGAATCGCAGGTGAAACCGATATATTTACCATTCACGCAAATTGGCCGATTCCCAGGATTCATCACTGGGAATTGATTTTAAAAACCAGAGCCGTCGAAAACCAGGCTTATGTTTTCGGCGTAAATCGAATCGGAATCGCGGGTTACAACAAAAGCGTTCATCACAACGGTCATTCCCTCGCAGTGGCGCCTAACGGTGAATTTGTGGATGCGGGTGAAGAATTAGAAACGATTCTTTTTTACAAGGCGGAAAAAAAGGCGATTACGGAGTATCGGGAACAGTTTCCGGTTTTGCCGGATCGCAAGGATCCTGCCAAAATTCGGATCAGATTAGCGGAGCATTCTTCTCAAACCGAAGAAATCGTTCCGTAAGTGGAAGGGTCGCTTCGATCGATTCTCCCGTAAACGGATCCTTAAATTTCAGAAAAAAAGACAATAACTGTAAACCGTAGGATTCGAACTGAGAACCGGCTCTGGAATACAAAAGATCCCCGACCACGGGGCATCTCTGACTTTGAAAATGAATCCGAATCTGATGAGTTCTTCCGGTTTCCAAACCGACTTCGACAAAACTGAACTTTCTGCCGGTGCGGGAGTTGATATACTTTAGAACTTTATAATGTGTTATCGATCTTCTTCCCTTTGGAGAAATTGTCATCTTTAGTCTTTCCACGGGGTGTCTTGAAATGGGGAGGTCGATCGTTCCGGATTCTTCAGGCGGATGTCCTTGAACCCAGGCGTAGTATTTTTTTTCGATTTCCCTTTTTCTAAAAAGTTCGGATAACTTTCCATGTGCCTTGTCGTTTTTTGCGATGAGAATCAAACCTTCGGTCGGCTTGTCCAGCCTATGAACGATGCCCGGTCTCGCTTCGCCTCCTGCCTTGGACAGATCTTTGAAGTGATAAAGAAGTCCGTTTACCAAACTAGGAGAACGATCTCCGGGACCACTGTGACTTGCGATTCCCGCCGGCTTATGAATGATTAGATAATTTTCTCTTTCCAAAATCACTGGCAGAGACATCTGTACAGGTTCCAAATTGAGAGGGGGTCTTGGAGGAACCGAAATCGAATATTGATCCCCTTCTTTTACTTTCAACGAACTTTTGTCCTGAACCTTGTCTTCTTGGTTTCGAACATATCCGGATTCGATCCATTTTTGAATGGATGCCCGAGATACTTCGTCCCCTAACGATAATTTCAGAAATCGATCCAAACGATTTCCTGAAAATTCTTCTAAGACCTCTGCTTTTAGTTCTAAGTTCATTGAAAATGCGGAAGGATTCCAGATTTTCAATTCATCCGTTTTTGACACTCTAAAAAAACGGTTTCCATTTTCCTTCATTAAGCTTAATATGACACATTGAAACCCAAACCAACCCTTTATATCTAAGGAAGGATCGAAACATGGTCAAAAAAATTTTGAATCTGATTCTGCTCGGTGCAATTGCATTTTCATTCACTCTTTGCTCCTCTGCTGAAAAAAAAGAGGAATCTGCTCCCGAGCCGTCCTCCGGGCAAGAGCAAGCCTCGGCAGCTAACAGAAGTGTAGATGCAAATTCCCCGGAAGCGATTGCAGATTCACTCAACGAAAAATTGAAAGAATTCAGATATCCTGATGGACTCACTCGTCCAGGATTTAGCTACAAAAAAGCAGATGTAAACGCCGGCGATTTCAGCGAATGGTCAAAAGTAAACGCTCCTGTGATCAAAGACGGTCTGGGAAAACTTCCTGACAACTATGCTCTTGAAATTACGGGACATACCGATGCGGTAGGACCTGAGCAAGCGGAAGGCGACAAAAAAGGAAATATCTTTTATTCAGAACTTCGCGCAAACGCTGTAAAACAAGCTCTGATCAAACAAGGAATTCCAGCAAATCGTATTGCTACGAAAGGTGCCGGTTCTTCCGAGCCTGTTTCCGGTTTGGATGCTAAAGACGCGAAAAACAGAAGAGTCACCTTCCGTTTCGCCGCTTCTGCTCCACAACAATAAACAGAACAATCAGTAATCTGATTCAAAAGGGGCGATGAGAAATCATCGCCTTTTTTATATCATCTTTCCACAATCCCTTCCTTTCTATTTTTCTTTATCAAAATCGAAACTTTCACAAACCGATTGTAAGTAAGGCCGTGTTCGAAATCCCTTTCAAAGAAATTTCCATCCCAAAAACCGAATGCGCGCACTTGCAATCTCTTACAAAGATAAGTTCCATTCTAAGAATAAAAACTCTCCCGCCACTCTCAAAAAATAACGAAACTATCAAAATACGGAACGAAATAACCATTTTTAAGAATTAAATACAAATCAGAGCGTTTCAATCAGGCACAAAATTGGATGAGAAATCGTAAGCACTTCAGACAAAAGGCAGGAATTTTATGAAACACTGGCTCTCAAAAACAATCATCGTTTGTATGACGATCCTCATATCGGTCAATTGCAGTCCGAATCCAAAAGGCTCGAAAACAACTTCTCTGGAAGAAAACCTTTTGGGTTTTTTATTATTCGCACCAACATTTTTCCTTTCCGGTAGTTTGAGCGAAAAGGGAAAAATAACTTCGGATAACAGTCAGGCTTCCGTAGGTTATATCGATGTGACAACCGCGGGTATCGGGGCAGGATCCCTTTCCATATCCGATATAAACGTATTGGCAAGTATCGTGGACCAAAGAATAGGACCCATTTTAAAAAACCGAGTCAAACGATCCGCACAAAAGAGAAACTATTTTACGATCGACGGCGGAGGAACCGATGGAAACGGAACGTTTGCGTTAGAAGGTGACATCAACGGAGAATCTATTTCCTTTTTTATGATGGATCAGGAGGTGGGGCTGTTTCCCGGGTCGTCTCTCATCTGTCCCATTCAGCAAACATACGTAGATTCGATGTACAATCCTCAGGGTTTTGCCACTGTCGCAGCAGGAGGACAAGTGATTGTCAACGGAGTCACTGAATGGATACCGGCTCCGATTGGGCCGGGAGAAGTACCTCGCTTTTACGGAACAACGAAGATTTCCGGTAATTTCACGTTTGCGGATTACGGAAAATCGACAATCGATGACGCCGCTTTCGTTCGAGTTTTAACACCGGAAGGAGTGTCCGAGATTATGGCTCCTTACAACGATCCCAGCCTGACCCCTTGCGAACAAGCACAGCAATCGTTCCGGAACGGTGATAGAATACTTTCACGTTACTTCATCATTCGATCTGGAACAGCGGACATCACGACAGAAATGACCAGCATTAATAACGGAGACGGGTCTAAGACTTACACAACGATTACGGATATTCACTCCCCGGACGGATTGGAAATTGAGAGGAGAAATTATCCGGACAATATAAACCAAGTGTTAGAAACAAAATTGGTTCGTTTTGATCACGTTCGTTTTATGAAAACCGAAACTTCGAACTATTCGTTTTTAGGATTTATGATTGATCGTAAGGTAACTGTCGACGGAACCATCGACGAAAAAACCGTTCACGAGGAATTGCATGGAAGAATCGGGAGATAATAAATAGAAAAACATTGGGGTCCGTTTGATACGGATCCCAGTTCAATTTCACCGTTCCATGAGTCCAAAGAAGGTTAAATCGAAAATACCCTCCAAGAACAGATTCAATTTTAGATCGAATCTGTTTCAAAGAAATTTCCCATCCCAAAATCACGATGCGCCTGCAATCTCTTACAAAAATGATTCTATCCTAGGATATAAATTCCCAAGCAAGAACAAGAGCCTCAAAAAAAGAACAAACAACTATTTATCAAGAATCAAATCCAAGTCCAATTTTTTCACTCGGATCAAGAGCTTGACAAGAAACTGCAACGTAACTACAGATAGACACGAGTAGTGAAGGCGGTATTTTATGAAACAAAGAATTTCCAGAATGGTCATCGTTCTGATAGCGATATTTTTATGGGTAAATTGCAATCCGGCTAAAAAAGATTCGAATGCCTTTGATCCAATGGAGAATCCGTTCGGTTTGTTATTATTAGGAATGAGATTTAGCATCACCGGTAACTTGAGTGAAACGGGAAGGGTGGCATCGGATAAAAACCAATCCAGTTCGAGTTATATGAACGAATTCACTCCGTATATCAACAACGGAGGAGGGACCTCGTTCTCTACGATTTCCGATCTGGATGTTTTGGCGAGTGTGGTGGATCCAAGGATAGGTTCCATTTTAAAAAATCAAATAAAACGAGCAGCGCCAAATAGAAACCACTTTACGATCGGTGGAAACGGAGGCGTTGGAGGAAATGGTACGTTTACGTTAGAAGGCGACATCCAAGGATACCGCATTTCTTTTTTACCGATGAATCAACAAGCAACCATGAATCCTTTTTTAACTTGCTCCATTCAACAAATTTACGAGGAATACGATCCACAAGGAATTGCCAGTGTCGCAAACGGAGGACAAGTGATTGTCAACGGAGTCACTGAGACTGAGCAGACACTGACTTCGTTTGGGCCGCTAGAAACATCTATCTTTTACGGAACGCAAAAAATTACCGGCTCCTTCACATTTACCAATTTTGGAAAATTGACAAGGAACGACGAAGGTTTTGTTCGTATCTTAACGCCGGAAGGATATTCTGAAGTCATGGGTAATAATGATTCGAGCTTAACCCCTTGCGAACAAGAACAAAAGGCTCATGATCGCGGCCGTAAAATACTTTTACGTTATAGCATCATTCGCTCCGGGACCGCTGAAATCGCAACGGAGATCGTCAACCTCCGAAACGACGACGGTTCTATCACTTATAAAGTCATTACGGACATTCACTCTCCGAATGGATTGCAAATCGAGCGGAGAAATTTTCCGGGAAATATGGACGAAGTGTTAGATTCCAGATTGGTTCGTTTTGAAAACGTTCGCATTACAAGTACGGATACTTCGAATAAGTCTCTTTTAGCGTTTCTAATCGATCGCAAAGTAACTGTGGATGGAGTGATCGACGGACAAACCGTTCACGAGGAACTGCACGCCCGGATTGGGTTGGGGGAGTGAATCAAAAACATCGGGATCTGATTCATACAAAGATCAGATTCTAATTTGATTCTCCCAGGTCGTTAGATCCGGAAAAACAGAGAATCAAAAATACTTTCCAATCAATCGTTCCCGATTTTTACATCGGGAACTTCGTATCTAAAAAAACAGACTGAATCAAAAAGCCCGTTTCAACAAACGGGCTTTTCAATCAAAATTTTCGAAGAATCTCTTCGATTTTGAACGGAAAATTTCTAATCCACGGATGGAGAAATCATCTTCTCCGGCAAAACCCACTGATCAAATTGTTCGCTTGTCAAAAATCCGAGTTCGATTCCGGATTCTTTGAGAGTGGATCCCTTTTTGTGCGCGTTCTTGGCGATCTTTGCCGCGTTATCATAGCCGATATGCGGATTGAGAGCGGTAACGAGCATCAAAGAATTATTCAAATGTTCATTGAGCTTTTCTTGATTCGGTTCAATTCCTCTTGCACAGTGTTCTTCAAAAGACACACAGGAATCTGCAAGCAATCGAATCGAATTCAAAACGTTGTGAATGATCAAAGGTTTGAATACGTTCAACTCAAAATTCCCCGAAGCACCGCCGATATTCACCGCTACGTCATTGGCGATTACTTGTGCGGAGACCATGGTCATCTGTTCGGACTGCGTCGGATTTACTTTTCCGGGCATGATGGACGAACCCGGTTCGTTTTCGGGAATGCTGATCTCTCCGATTCCACAACGAGGACCGGAAGAAAGCCAGCGAACATCGTTGGCGATTTTCATCAGGGAAGCGGCGATCGTTTTCAAAACCCCGCTCGTCTCCACAAGAGAATCGTGAGCGGCGAGCGCTTCGAATTTATTTTCGGCGCTCACAAAGGGAAGCCCGGTTTCCTTTGCAATTTGCGCCGCTGCTTTGACTGCAAATTGAGGATGAGTGTTAAGACCGGTTCCCACAGCAGTTCCGCCTAACGCAAGTCTGTACACCGCAGGAAGGACCGCTTTTACTCTCGCGATATTATAATCCAGCTGTTGTACATAGCCCGAAAACTCCTGACCGAGGGTCAAAGGGGTCGCGTCTTGAAGATGGGTTCTTCCGATTTTGATGATATCTTGAAATTCGTCCGTTTTCTTTTTTAACGTGTCTCTGAGTTGAGTCAAGGCGGGAATCAGTTTCAAATTCAGTTGTTCCGCCGCGGCGATATGCATCGCGGTTGGAAACGTATCGTTTGAAGACTGTGCCTTATTGACGTCGTCGTTTGGATGAATCGGTTTTTTAGAACCTTTTATTCCGCCTGCGATTTCAATCGCTCGGTTTGAAATCACTTCATTCGAATTCATATTTGTCTGAGTGCCGGATCCGGTTTGCCAAACGGAAAGAGGAAAGTGATCGTCTAACTTTCCGGAGATAACTTCGTCGGCTGCCTGGACGATCAGATTTTTTTTCTCTTCTGCGAGCAATCCGAGTTCGGTATTTACAATCGCCGCGGATTTTTTTAAAACCCCCAAAGCACGAATCATTTCTCTCGGAAATCGATCGTTGCCGATATGAAAGTGATGCAAAGATCTTTCGGTTTGTGCGCCCCAGTATTTGGAATCGTCTACCGCGATTTCTCCCATTGAATCCGTTTCGATTCTGGTTTTCATGAATCCTCCGAAAAGTTACAAGTTAATTAGAATATAGTTTATCCAAGATAAAAATACGATACTTAAAGGAATTCTAATCTCTTAGAATTGGAAAAGAATCGTTATTCGTTTTGGAATCGACGAAGAGTATCCGCGAGTGCGGAGAATTCCGGTTTTTTTGCGGAAACATTGTCTAGATAATCCAGAGTCGACTGGATCCAAGTGGGATCGGATTCCAATTCTCTCCGTATAAAAACATGCCGTACCTGATTCATCGCTCGGATTTCCAGATATCTTCGCTTCTGGTCATAGTACATAAGGTCGGCCACTTTGTCTTTTCCGAATTCGGGAGAAGCAACCGCGACTACAACCTCGTCCAACCAGATCAAACCGTTGTTCTTCCGATCCACATAATCGATTCCTTTTTGAACACGAGCGGGAATGATCATTTCTTTTTCTTTGGGTCCGACAATCACACCAAGAGAAGTTTTCTTTTTTTGCTTAACGGATTCTTGGGTCGGACTTTCCGGATCGGCTGCTTTAGGATCCCGGCGAGCGGACACGCCTTTGAAAACTTCTTTTTCCTTAGGCGCTATTTTGATTCCAAATAAACTCAAAATAAATTCAATGATTCTTTCCAAAATCGATTTCGCAGCTCTTTCCGCACGAAGTCTTTCCTTTTCCGTATCCTCTTCCCATTCTGCAATCGCCTTACTCAGACGTATCTGTTCGTCAACGGCGGCCTGCCCGTCCTTTAAGTCCGAAACCTCTCTTAAAAATTCATAAATCCCGCGAGGAAAACCGTTTTGACGAACTAGATTGTGAATTGAGGTTCTTTTAGAGCGAATTTCCGTAAAGGAACGAAAAATCATACTTTTTGCTAAAATCAAAAGTCCGATCACGTCCCCATTGTGACCTTTTCTTTCTTTTTTTAAAAAGTCTTCCCTTGCTCTAATCCGATCCAAAACTTCCTTAAATAATTCAAGTCGATTCATACCCACACTTTTGAGCGCCGCGTCATCCGCTTCAAAATTGGAAAGATCAAAATTTACCGGCTCTTTGGATTCTTTAAAACGAAATAAATTTTCACCCGTGATCAAATTGATCAAAGATTCTTTTTTCAAATTCGCGAGAGTCCTAACGGTTTGAAGAAGTATTTCATAGGCTTTGATAAAGTCCCCGCCCCCGTTCCAATTTTTTCCTGAGGTAAACGCAGGATGTTTTTTGAGTTCCTGTAAATACTGTTCCGCTTGAGAGTTTCCCATAAGTTCGATCCAGGAAGAGTTTTCTCCCGGAAGAATTTGAAGAAGAATCTTACGCGCGATTACTGTAAATAATTCGAAAATGATTTCCAATTCAGTGGATCTCGCAGGCTCATCCGATTTTTCATTTGTCGCGTTTCTAAAACTCAACAACTCGTCTAACGAAGGCTGAAAAAGATGAAAGCCGGAATGGAGTTGCAACAAAGGAGAGCGAGATCCTCTTTTTTCAAGAGCCGGTAAAACCTCGGCTTCGATTTTAATCACGGATAGTTGATTGAGAATTTCTCCGGGCTTTTGATTGAGCAACTGAAAGATATTACCGAAGAGGTCCCCTCTTACCTGCAATCTACTCAATAAAGATTCAAGCGAAAGGGATTCCAAATTTTGCATGGACCTTTCCAGATATTTGGAATCCGATAGATTGATGACCGCACCTTTGTCGTCCACATTGATATAATTATGATGAACCCAATTTTCCAGTTCACTGTTTTTGGAGAGATTTAGAATAAATTGATCTCTTGCATGAATCATCTCGAGAATCGCGGCTACGCTCTGAAGCAAACAACCGCGTTTTACTTTTACGATTTGATCGGCCTTAAGAGAAGCCGGACGAATGATTACGTTCGATATTTGCAGCTCTCTAATTTCCTTTTGAAAGTAAAGATACTGATAACTTTGAATCGCTCTTCGTTCTTCTAAAAATTTGAGATCGTTTAGTTTGAGGTGCTGAAATTGTTCGATTTTTGTAAGCGCAAAAGGAGAATGATTGAATAAAAAATAATTCTCTACCCCCTTTTCCGCCAAATCGATATCCTTAAACGCTCCAGGATTGAATTGAAGCATCAGAACCTTGAGTTCTTGATCGGCGATCATATCCTGGACTTCCTCCGTTGTCAAAACGAAGGTATCCGGGGTTGGAACTTGATTTTCAGATTTGGACATAATCCACCATACCCGTTTCGGGCATATAATTAGAAGACTCTATAAAATTAAAAAAGTCTCCTATCTTTATAAATATCGGTTTTTGAAGGTTGGAAAAAAAATCAGCCGCGAATAATTCCTTCCAGAAATCCTAGATATTTTTCACGCCCGGGATAAGGAATCCGGGCGCTTCCGCTTGTGACCGCTGCCTCCGCAACGGCGGGTGCAACGTGATACAAAACTCGTTTATCAAACGGTTTCGGAATTAAATACTCCGGTCCGAACTGAAACTTCACTCCGCCGTATGCTTTGCTTACGATGTCGGGTACTTCCAATCGAGCTAATTCCGCAAGCGCACGTGCCGCCGCTAGTTTCATTTCGAGAGTAATATGGCGAGCTCTTACATCCAAGGCCCCTCTAAAGATAAAAGGAAATCCTAATACGTTATTCACTTGATTCGGATTATCGCTTCTACCGGTTCCCATAATCAAATCGGAACGAACCGCCTTGGCGACTTGATACGGAATTTCCGGATCCGGATTAGCAAGAGCGAAGATAATCGGATCTTTTGCCATGGAACGAACCATATCCTCGTCCACCATGTCTTGAACGGAAACGCCTACAAAGATGTCCGCACCTTTCATCACTTCTTTTAGGGTCGTGGAATCCGTTTTTTGAATGTATCTTTTTTTAGATTCGTTCAGATCCGTCCGATTGTGATGAATCACACCTTTGGTATCCACTAAAAAGATTTGTTCTTTTTTGATTCCGATATTTTGAATGAGTTCCGCGATCGCAATTCCCGCAGCACCCGCTCCGCAAATCACAACTTTCACGTTGTTTGGATTTTTTCCGGTCAACTCGAAAGCGTTTAGTAAACCAGCAACGGTAATGATCGCGGTTCCGTGTTGATCGTCATGAAAGACCGGAATATTCATCTTTTCGATGAGTTGTTCTTCGATGTAAAAACTTTCGGGAGCCTTTATGTCTTCAAGATTGATACCGCCGAAAGTGGGCTCTAATAATTTTACTGCATTGATAAATTCATCCGGATCTTTTGTGTTGATCTCGATATCAAACACGTCTATCCCCGCAAATTTTTTAAATAGGACAGCCTTACCTTCCATAACCGGCTTGCCCGCAAGAGCCCCGATATCTCCGAGTCCGAGAATTGCAGTACCGTTGGTGATGATACCTACAAGATTTCCCCTGTTTGTGTATTCGTAAACTAGATCGGGGTTATCTTTAATTTCCAAACACGGATAGGCCACACCGGGAGAATACGCGAGGGAAAGATCATCTGAATCCAGAGTCGGTTTGGTTGGAACAACTTCAATTTTTCCCTTAGGATGAAGTGAGTGATACTGTAATGCTTTTTCCCTCATACGATATTTCCCATATTTTTGGATTCAGGCCATGAGACGATAACAATTCATTTGCCAACGCAGAACTTACTAAAGATTCTTCCGAGAATTTCTTCCGTATCGACTCTACCGTTGACTTCGCCGATTTCCGACAAAGCATAGTCGATTTCTTTGATATAAATTTCCGCCGGAGCGCCGTCGGAGATGAGATGTAACGTATTGTTTAAACAGCGAACTATGGTTTCAAAATGATATCTCTGTCTTTCTTCCAATAAGACATAATCTTCGGATTGCCCCATCGTTCCGGCCTTCTTTTTGATCGCGCCAAGAAGAATGGAAATTCCCTCCTTAGTCTTACAGGAAATTTCGCAGACAGTGGATTCTTTTAAATCCGCAAAAAGATTCGGATCCCAAGAAGAATCACGGATATCGATTTTGTTTGCTACAAGAACGGATCCTTCAAGTCGCTCGCGGTTTTTATCGATAAATTCTTTCCATTCTTCTTTTTTAGAAGTATCGATCAGGACGAGTCTGATGTCTGCGGACTGAAATTCTTTCTCGCTTCTTTCGATTCCCAGCTTTTCGATCTGATCGGTCGTTTCGCGGACTCCGGCAGTGTCAACGAGGCGGACCGGGATTCCTTCGAGTAAAATTTCCTCACTGATATAATCCCGAGTGGTTCCCGGAATTTCGGAAATGATCGAACGATCTTTTCCAAGAAGAAGGTTCATCAAGCTGGACTTGCCCGTGTTCGGTTCTCCGTAGAGAACAATTCGAAGTTGTTGAATCAACTTTTCGGCGGAATCCGATTTGGAAATCACATTCTGACAAAGTGATTTTACTGTTTCAATCCGAGATTTTCTTTCTTCCAAGGATTCGTAAGTCAGATCCTCCGTGGAAAAATCGATTTCGGCTTCGCACTCCGCTTTTAAAGAGATGAGCTGGCTTCGCAGATTGGAAATAAAACGGGACACTTCTCCAAAAACATTCTTCTGAGCCAATTCCAATTCGAATCTGGAACGTGCGGATATCAATCTACCGATCGCTTCCGCTTCGGTAAGATCTAATTTTTCATTTAAGAATGCTCTGCGAGAAAATTCTCCCTGTTTTGCCGGACGCGCTCCCGCTCGAAAGATGGCGTCTAACGCTTCTCTTAACAAAATCGGATTCCCGTGAAAATGAAATTCACAGAGGTCCTCACCCGTATAAGAATTCGGACCTTTAAAATAAAAAAATAAAATTTGATCCACTTTTCTAGCGCCAACCTGAAATACGCACTGAATCGCGACTCGAGGCCGGATCTCGGTTGGAGTTAAAAATTTGTTTTTAGAAAAAAGAAAGGAGGAGGAAATCGAAAGGGCCGCCGGCCCGGACATTCGGATAATTCCGATTGCTCCGGACCCGGAAGCGGTTGATATGGCTGCTATCGTATCATTCAAAGTTCGCTTCTTCAAGAAGGTCGTTGTTCGGACCCTTTTCAGCTACGTCTTTGTATTTGTGTTTGTCTTTCATAGGAATGATTCTTACTTTTTTATAAGTACCGTTTCCTTCCGATCTTGTAAAAACCTTCTCGTTCTCCTGAAGAGCCATATGGATGATTCTTCTTTCAAACGGATTCATAGGTTCCAAAAGTTTTGATTTCCCGGTTTTGGCTACGGTTGCAGCGACCGATTTTCCAAGACGAACCAGGGATAATTCTCTTTTGTCTCTGTAGGATTCGATATCCAGAACGATTTTTCTTCCGTGTCTGATCTTAGAATCCACCATCAAATTGAAAACAAACTGAAGAGCGTCTAACGTTGCTCCACGTTTTCCGATTACCAATCCGGATTCTTTACTCGCGATTTCGACATAAATTTTTCCGTCCACGTCGCCCATCCCGACTACTTCCGCCTCAATCCCCATTTTTTTAAGAACGGTGAGAACGACTCCGTGAATGATTTTTTCCGCAGGAAGATCCCGAGAAGTCACGTAAGTCCGGACTACTGCCGGCTTTTTTTGAGAAATTCCAAAAAAGCCGCCTTTTCCGGAATCGACTGTTTCAAAACGAACCTCATCCGAATTCAATCGGAGAGTTTTTAAAGTGTACTCTTCAGCTTCGGACTTCGACTTCGCCTCTGCTTCAAAGATGTAATTTTCCATGTGTTTATCCTCGATAATGAGTTCGATAAATTAGGCTTTCGCCTTCTTTTTTTCTTCGGTCTTTTTCAGGTGATTTGTAATCCACTGTTGACCGATAGACAGTACGTTTTGAAACGTCCAGTAGAGGGTCACACCGGAAGGCATGTTCCAAAAAATGTAAAGCATCATGACCGGCATTACATACAGAAGAACTTTCTGATTCGGATCCATAGATACGGAAGTCATTCTTGTTTGGAAAATCTGAGTTCCAACCATCAAAAGAGCTAATAAGTTCAAACCGAGTCCGGTTTGAGTAAAGTATGGAATCGCAGGAGAGGTCCAGATAACATCCGGCTCGCTGAGATCTTTCACCCATAAAAAAGGCGAATTCCAAAGATCAATCGTATCAGAAAAAGCCGTATAAAGCGCGATAAAAATGGGAATCTGAATTACCATAGGAAGACAACCGCCCACGGGGTTTACGTTATTCTTTTTATAAAGTTCCATCGTCTTTTGTTGACGCAGTTTCGGATCGTTCGCAAATTTTTCGTTGATCGTTTTAAGTTGCGGGCTGAGTTCCTGCATCTTCTTCATACTATCCGCTTGTTTTTGGTTGAGTGGATAGAAAACGAGTTTGAAAAGAATCGCAAAGATGATAATGCTCCAACCGTAGTTCGGAACCGTGAACTGATAGATTTTTTTAAGAACCCAGATAATCCCGTTTCGAAAGGGAGTTGTAATTCCCTGATTGAAAGATTTATTCAAATCGGCACTAAGTCCGGCAAGTAGGCTGTTTTTAGCTTGAGTCGGATCCAATTCCGGACTACGAAAAATCATTCCGTCCCTTTCTCTTACTCCCACATAAGAAGCAAAGTTAAGGTTGTAGGTTTCTCCCGGAGCCAAAATAATATTATCATAAAGTAATACTGCACCGGTTTCATTTTTAGGTCTGTTGTCTAAAACGATCCCTTGTGGTTTGTGATCGAGAGGATCCGCAACTGCGATAAAATAACGGGAACCGGTTCCTGCAAAATCGAGTCCGGATTCGTTGTTTGTTTTAACTGTAAACGTTTCATCCGCTTCGGAATTTCCGGTAAAGAAATTTCCAACGGAAGACCAAAATCCAACCGAAGAACTTCCGTCCAGAGTATCCTGAAAGGATCCGCCAAGGTGATAAAATCGAAAAAAGTTTGCGGTGTCCCTGTCGTTGAGTTCTCTATCTTTTGGAAGAGGACCTAAACTTCCGAATGCTCTCAAATACTGAGTATTCTTTTGAGATGCAAAAGCCAATTTGTCCTTGGTCAGGTTTACAATTCCAATCGAAAGTTTGAAATAATTCTCACCGGGAAAAAAACGGAAGTCCTTCTTGAGTTGATACGTTTTATCTGGAGATAAAGCGGAGAATGTTACTACATGATTTGTTTTGTCTTCGGAAATGGAAAAGTTAATTTGATTCCAAGGAGATTGTGTAATCTCGTTTAAAGAATCCGAAAAGTTAAAATCAAATCCATTCTCTCTGGATAACTCGACCGCTTGATAGGTTTTACCGTCAACGGTAACCGTTTCCGGATTTTTACGCGCGACCTGCATCAACTGACCGTCAGGGCCGACGTAATCTTTTACATAGAATTTAGAAATTTTTCCGCCAAGCGAACTCAATTCTACGATATAAGAATCGGTCACTACGTTTGTTTTTTTAGCGTCGGAAGGAACGACTTTCGTTTCTTTTACAGGAGCGACGATTTTAGATTCTTTTTTTTCGGTTTGGACCTTCTCCTGTTTTTTACCATCCGAAGGTTTGTCCGGATTTGACTCCTTGGTTTCGGCAACAGGTTTTGGAGGAGCGGGAGGAAAGAAAAAATAATTCACCCCCATCCAGATTCCCATACTGAGAATCAGCGCTAAAAATAATCTGCTTTGTCTATCTTCCATTAGTTCGTCCTTTTGATGTTAGGTGGTAGAGGATCTTCAAACCCTCGAGACAGGGGATTGCATCTCAAAATTCTCCAAATACTCAACTGCAATGCGCGGAAAAATCCGTATTCTTGAAAGGCCTGAGCGGCATATTCGGAACAGGTGGGTGTAAAACGGCAAGCGGGTGGGAGTAAAGGAGAGATTAGCCGTTTGTATAGCTGAATCAGTTTGATTGCGAGTTGGTTCATCAGATTCTGTTGATCAGAGAGACCAGAATCTTAACCAGCTCCCCGTGGTTTAGATCCAAAATTTCTTTTTTGGCTAATATTGCAATATCATAGCCCTTTAGAAAATTCTTCTCTTCCTCGTGTATGACCGACCTAAGTTTCCTTTTGATCCGATTTCTTTGAACCGCGGTCTTTACCGTTCGTTCGGGACAGTAAAGAAAGCGATTTTTCGATAAAGAATTAGGAAGGAATACTAGAACGATCGGAAAGCGGGAGACTCTTTTTCCAGCCTTAAAAAGAGATTGGATCTCCTTCCTGGATTTTAATGTCTCTTCGATGACTTAATTCTTAGTATTTTCTACCGAGTTTTTCGTCAGAAACGGTCAGCTTGTGTCTGCCCTTCTTTCTTCTACGAGAAAGAACTTTTCTTCCTCCGGAAGTAGCCATTCTCGCGCGAAACCCGTGGGTTCTCGCTCTTTTTACTCGGCTGGGCTGGTAATTTCTTTTCATAATTATCCCTGATTGGCGTTAATGATTGCGTCTTTTCTTCTTTTAAAAGAATCCAATGCTCTTTCTAACAGAAGCTTTCTGAAAAAGGTCCAAGTCAACCTATTTCACACTTATGGTGAATTTGTCTTTCTCGGGATTTCTATTCTTGTGGAATTTTCAGGAATCACCCTGAGGAAGGCCCGAACAACCGGAGGAGGAATTGTCAGAATCAATCCTCTGTCCTAAAATAAGAACCTGCCTCATAGAGGCAAGTCTTGTAGTTTTATCTCATTGTAAACGAAGTATAAGATATAAAAAAACTGTAAAAAACCCGGCAACGTCCTACTCTCCCATGCAGCGAACCACACAGTACCATCAGCGATGAGAGGCTTAACTTCCGTGTTCGGGATGGGAACGGGTGTGGCCCTCTCTCTATAGTCACCAGGAATCTTGAGGTCAGGTTCGCGTACCGATTTGTACGGTCAATCTAAAATTTATAAAAAAGTTTACATTCTACTCGTAAAGTTTAAGAAAATGTAGGAGTTCCTACTTTTGTAACGATTCAGGTTCGCAAGGACACGAAGAAATGATTTTCATTCCCCATTCCAACGACAGATTCTCGATTTTAAACAATAATACTTTCTGTTGTTCGATTCTTTCGAATCTGTCTTCGAGCTTACTCGGATGATTGATCTACAAATTTCTTCCATCGATTCAAAACTTTTACAGGCTCTTCCCATTGAAGCCAGTGACCCGAATTAGGAAAGATCTCGAATTCACAACGTGATTGTACCGCCTTGCAAGACATCGCGGCCATTTCGCTCATCATATAATTGTCTTTCGCACCCCAAAGAACGAGAGTTTTCACTTTCACCGAACCAGCGGTCTTAAAATATTCTAAGATTGAATCTCCGTGAAAAGCAAGTTCTCTGTAGTATTCCAACGGCCCGAACATCTCTTCGGGAGTATTGAATGCGGTGTGATAAATCGGTATATCGGAATCATGAAGGGCTGCATTATTCTGTAGTTCGTTCCTATAAAAAATTCGCGCCCGAGTTTCAGGATCAAATCCGGCAAGAAGACGAGCCGATCGAGGTGCAATCAATCGATACACAAAATGACGATACTCTCTTTGCTTCGAAGAGACGGCCATCTGTTCTGCAAATGCATTTGGATGCGGAATATCTAAAACGGTCGCGGTTCTAAATAACCCGGGCCTCTCGGTAATCGCCATCCATGTGATAGAAGCTCCCCAGTCATGTCCGATGACGTGCACTGGAGCTTCGGAATTCCGACCTTCTTTTTTATTCGTTTCCTTGATAAACGCAAACAAATCTTCGCTGAGCGAATAAAGATCATAACCTTCTTCCGGCTTTTCAGTTCCCGCATAACCTCGTAAATCGGGAGCTAAAACTCTATATTGCTTTGAAAGTAACGGAATTACATAACGCCAGCCGTACGATGTATCCGGAAATCCGTGCAAAAGTATGACAACCGGAGCCTTTACGGATCCCGCACTTAGATAATGAACTCGGAGCGACGACGACCCGTTTCGTTTCGGAAGTTCGATCGTTGTGTTTTCCCACGGCCCCGGAACATGAGATAAATCCACAGCTTTCGAATCCGGCGAAAGCGGAAATAAAAGGCGTAAAAGAATTTCGAACGTCGCCCCAAATAGAACGAGAGACAATAGAACAAAAAGGAACACTTTTTTCAACTTAAGTTTTGAATTAAGTCCTACACGAGTATCGTTCATAACGTTTTCCTTATGAATTTCTATTTTTTCTTTCTACTCGGAAGATATTTATAATACTCGATTTCGATCGTATTGATTAGAAAAGTATAATACTTCACAAGTTTTTTATCGAACTTCTTTTTCTGGGCTTCGCTTCTGAGAAATTCTGAAATTTGATCCCGAATCAAAGGTGCCTTCAAATCAGTATGACTGAGAATGATGGAACCGGACATTCCGTGCGGAACCAAATCATCAGGAATCGTTATCGTCGCCGAATTTTGCAGCAGCGCGTATTCGATCGTAGAGGCGACCTTGTCGTCGTCCTTCTCCCCTTTTAAATGAGCGACGCTGTTTCGAATATTGTCCACGTTCTCGTATATTTTTTTACGTAAGGAGCGGGAATCATGGATCTTATCTGTGATTTTAGTAAATCGATTTGGGAAAACGAATCGTTCCGCGCCTTTTGCAATCAAGCTTACTTTTTTCTCTTTCGGAGTTTCGCCCTTCGTATATGTATGTTCTTCTTCGGAATCGTCGCCTGAGTAAAAACTATCGGAAGAAGAGGTGGTTGAACCATATTCTCCTTTAAAACCGGAGCCTAAGGAAATCGAGCCGGCACCGCCAGCGAAAAAAATGTCCTTCTTTTCTTTATCTCTAAAGTAGAATGCGAGCATCAGACCAAGAAATACGCTTACCGGAATTCCCACAAAAAGGATTCCGGTGGTTCTAAAATGAACCGAAGCAATTAAGAACAGAATCATACTCGCGACAAAGCCGAGCATCCCCATGGGAAGATTGAACTTTTTTGCAAACTCTTGGGACTTTTGTTTTTCCGATTCGATTTGCTCTAAAGCCTGGATTCCCTGTTGGAGTTTTATTATATTCTCTGCTTTTAATTTTGCATTGAGCCCGGGATGTTTCGGATTGCTGAGAGTTGCATTGATTTCTCTGGCGATTTCCAAATCTTTCTGATAAGACGGGTTGCTAACAGCCATACTGCTTAACTTGTGTAATACAGCCGCCATATAGCCTGGATCGACCGCATAAATCTCGGAAGTCTGATCTGGTTTTTCGATTACCTTCATTCCGTATTGTTCCGAGATTTCTTTTTTAAGCTCTTCAACCAATGCCGGATAACGTGTCTCGTCGAGTAATCCCGAAGATTTAAGTTTTTGCTCCGGAGAAAACTTATAAAGAGTCTGATCTTGAAGCGTATTTTCGGTGATCTTATTCAGGATTCTTATCTTTAAGGATTTAAATACGTTTTCTTCCTTTCTTTGGATCAGCTTATCTTTTTCTTCGATCAATTTCGAAATGATCTGAATAGACGACCTGCAGGTTTCGGATACCCTTTTGCCCAAATCATCCGTCTCTCGATCAAACGGATATTCGTTGATCAAATCGATCAACGCTTTGACTTTTTCGCTATTTTGTTTTCTTCCGGGTTCCACCATTTGAATGTGCGTTTGTTCAAAATCCGCGATTTTTCCTTTGAACAAACTATAACCGGCTCTTTCGCTCAGTTCTTTTAAATAGGGAATCGCAAACTTTTCGAGCGCGTCCACCTGACAACGATAATGCGCGATGACTTCGGGTTGATTGACATAAGACCCGTCCGGATTTAACTGAAGATCGTCCAGGATGAGGTGATAATCCGGAAGAATCTTCATGATATAATTCTTTTTGAGAGAGTAATTTAAAAAATCCCGAAGAAAGTCCGTCATCGGAATATAACTATAAGGAAGAAATCCTCTCTTTAACAATGTGGAAAATTCCGCTTCAATGGAAGCTAACTTAGGAAACAGCCAATTCTTTCCTGCTTTGTTTTTATGAAGTAGAAAAGCTCCCGGATTGTCCTCGTCCGGAAGTTTCGGTTTTTTGGCGCGATTTTGTAAAATCAGATCGATCATCTCTTCTGAAAACTCAAAACAGGCCACTCGATACGGAGTTACATCCGTTTTAGCCTCTTTTTGAGGACTTGCGATCGCGATTCGAGCGAGGACCTTTGCCCCGTTACGAACCAAAAACGGATAGATATATGCGGACTTATTCTTCCCTTTTTTTTCATAATCGACCAATTGACGCAACGCGAGATCGATACTCGGAGGAGATTTTGCCTGTTCGCTGAGATTTCTATATTTATTAAGAAGCTCGGCAAGCTTGTCTAACGTAAGTAGGTAGGACGGGTGAATTCCCCTGGAGCCGTGTTTTTCGGTTTTTTTATGCCAGTCTCGGAGCTCGTCCAAAATACAACGCGCGGCGGCTGACAAACCGACCGCACCTTCGTTTAAAAAAAGATAATCCGGTGTTAGGGACTGGATTTCTACAGGCTTGCTTGCCGCCAGTTCCTCAAAGCTTATGTCCTGTTCCGTACTTTCCATTTTTCCTAATCAAATAACAGCGTATGTTCGTTTCATTGCGTGTTTCTATGTGTCCAGTCTACAGGTTGAATGACAGGGCGAAACCATTTATTTCGAGAATTTTTCCAATACACGACCGATTCTTAAGATTCCCTCTTCGATCTCTTTGTCTTCTCGAACAAAACTCAATCGAAAACATTCTTCCCTATGTTTCCAACTCGGATCCGCTCCGGGAAAAAAGGTTTTTCCGGGAACGATGATCACTCCTGATTCTTTAAAGATCGGATAGAGCTCGCCAACGGGAAGAGTTAAATTCTTAACCCAAATCCAAAGAAAAAAAGCTCCTTCACTTTGATGAATTCTATAGTCGATCGAATAACTCCATCGATTCCGGATAACGTCTTGAGCAAAAAGCGATTTTCTCTTATAAAACGGTAGAATTACTTTTTCACAAAGATCTTTCCATTTTTTGGAACGAAAAAATTCCAATGCGATGAATTGTCCCGGATTTGCACTCGTTAAATTGATAACACTATTGGCTCTCTGTAACATTTCTATCGTATGAGAATCTCCTAAAACGATACCGGTGCGCACTCCGGGAAGACCCAATTTGGAAAGACTAAAACCTTGAATCATTCCCGGTTTATGAATCAAACGGCTTTTTCCAAAGACAAGCCCCGGAAAAGGAAGACCGTATGCATTATCCACTAACAAAGGAATATCCGCTTCGGTCGCTTTTGAAATTAAGAACTCAAGTTCTTCATCCGTAATTACGTTTCCTGTCGGATTTGTCGGCCGAGAAATACAAATGCAACCCGCTTCTTGCTTCCAATTTTTGACGGAATCGAATTTGTCCTTTGCAATAAAATACTTGTAAGATCGATCTCCAATCTCTTTGATCTCCGGCAAAAAAGATAAAAACGAATCTCCTTCCAAAGTCTGATCCGTATAACCGATGTATTCCGGAAGGATCGGAAATAAAATTTTCTTATCTTTTTGATTTCCAAAATTGCCTGAAAAGAAGTTCAGTAAAAAATAAAAAGCGTTCTGACTTCCGTTGGTAATCGCGATCTCGTCAAAGGAAATTTTTGTTCCCGATTCTTTGGATAAAATTTCGGCAAGAATTTCTCTCAATTCCAGAACGCCGGAAGGAGATTCGTAACTGCCGAGAATTCTTTCTATACCCCCCGACTCGATTTGTTTGGAAAGAATCTCCTTCCATACTTCCGCAACCTCCGGGATATGAGCAGGATTTCCTCCTCCCAAAAGACAAGATCCGGGGGAGGGATTTCCCAAATCATCCATGAGCTGTCCGATTCCGGTTTGTCTCAAAAATTTTTGCCCAAAATTGGAATATTGCATATCGTACCAAATTTCTTCCGAACTCTAAACCAGGAACTAGAATCTAAACAAAAAGAGAAATTTTGTAGATTCTTTTTCAAATTGATCGGATTGTCTTCCAATTCCTTTGTTACAAAAAAAGATCATTATAAAAAAAGAGATCCAGTTCTTTTTGATAAAGGAACCTTCTCAATTGAAGATCGAATTTATAAAAAATCATTTCGGAACGAAGAAAGCAGGCATTCATGATGGAAATCAAAAATCATAAAATCGAAACGGTAGAAATCCAAAATCTCTCAGATTATTTAAAACAATATCCTTGGGATGCCGAATGGGCTAAATTTGAAAAGCCGATCGACACTCTTTGGGAATTCGAATTGGCTGAAAATATAGAATCTCTCTGGCCCTGGCTTATCGATACGTCTTCGTTTAATAAACGAATCGGTATTCCGGAAATGAAGTATGTCGAGAAAGAAGGCAAGTTATTCGGTACGTCCAAAAATGCCGGAATCCAAATGGAATGGGAGGAGGTTCCCTGGGAATGGGAATACTGCAAAGGTATAAACAATGCGAGAATTTACAGCAAAGGTTTGGCAAGATACGTAAGAACCAGATACATCGTAGAAAAACTTTCGGAGAATCGGACAAAATTAACGGTTTACTTTGGATGGATCCCCCGCGGGATTTTTGGAAAATTAATTCTTCCGTTTGGAATGAAACAACTTTTTCAGAGTTATCAAAAAGGACTTCTCGGAATTCTCGAAGATATCGAAACGAAAAAGAAAAACGACAACGCCATCAATTTAAAAAACGTTTTCAAAGCGGAGGAGCCGATATCGGAAAGTCTCAAAATAAAACAGATTCGAGAAAATTTGATTCGAGAGGGAATCGACGTAACTCTAATCGATCGTGTGATTCATTATATCTTATCCGAAGACGAAAACGAACTCTATCGAATTCGCATTAAAAAACTCGCATTGGATTGGAAAATTCCGTTGGGGAATCTTTTAGTTTTATTTTTGCATGGTTGTAGACAAGGTTTGTTTACTTTATCTTGGGATGTGATTTGCCCCCATTGTAGAGGAGTTCGTTCCGAACTATCAAATTTAGGGGATATTCCAACTCAGGATTCCTGCGATGTTTGCGGAATCGATTTCGAATCCACAAAACTCAATACGATCGAGATTACGTTTCATATTCATCCTTCCATTCGAGAGGTGCAAAAAAGATATTTTTGCGCGGCGGAACCTTCCACAAAAGCTCATATTCGATTTCAAAAAACCGTTCCACCCCAAACGGAATACATTACAAATTTATTATTAAACGACGGTATTTTTCGACTGAGAATCGCCGGTGAAAAAAAATATAACATGTTGGAACTGCAACCGTCTTCAAGCGAGACGATCCGCTGGGCGATCGGGGAAACGGAACCTGAAATCATTGCAAAACCTCTTCCCGAGATTCGAATCTACAATACGGAAACTTCCCCAAGAACCTTTATCATCGAAGAGAAAAAAGAGGATTCCTACAGTTTAAGACCCGCCGAGCTGTTTAATTTTCAGGACTTTCGGGATCTGTTTACCGAGGAGGCGATCGCCTCCGATCTTCAATTGGATATCGGAATCCAAACGATACTTTTTACGGATATAGTAGGCTCCACTCGATTCTATTTCTCGGAAGGGGATACCGGTGCCTTCAAAGAAGTTCGAGATCATTTCGTTCAAGTATTCCGTATCGTCAAAGAACACAAAGGGGCCGTTGTAAAAACAATCGGAGACGCGGTAATGGCTGCGTTTTCGAGTCCTTTGAATTCTTTATTGGCATCTATTGATTTACAAAACGTGTTTCAGATTTCACCCGAAAATAGAATTCAAATCCGAATCAGCCTTCATGCCGGTTCCTGTCTTGCGGTAAACTTAAACAGCAATATCGATTATTTTGGCAACACCGTAAATTACGCATCCAAGCTACAAGGGATCGCCGACGCGGGAGAAATTGCGTTTTCGGAAGTCATTTTCAGAGACAGCGAAGTCCGGAATCATCTCAAAGAAACGGGGACGAAAGTCAGAAAAGTTTCATTTCGATTGCCCTGGTCCGAAGAGGAAGATCCGGCCTACAAACTGGTATACGAAACAAAATGAATTATTAAAAAAAATCAATATAGACTCAGGGAATTTGTGCTTTTTTTTCCAGGTGATCGAATAACTGTAAAAAAAGACTCGATTCTTGGGTCCCTGAGACCGCATATTTTTCATTGAATAAATAATAAGGAACATCGGAGACGCCCGATCGGCGACCATCCAATTCCTCTTTTCGAATTTCTTGACGAAACCCCTCGTTTTGTTTTACAAAATTTAGATCTTCTTTTCCCATACCCACTTGATTTAAACTATCAAGAATCACCTGAGAATCGGATAAATTTTTTCCTTCCGCAAAAAAGTTTCTGAAAAAGATTTCAACAAGATCGGAATCTTTGCCAATTTCTTCCGCCTTTCGAACCAAAGCGTGTAAAAGAAAAGTATTGGGCTGACGTCCTTTTTGTTCGCTTGAAAAAGGAAGCCCTTCCCCCTTTGCAATTTTTTCTACTTTTTTGATGATCGTATTGACCCGATCCATAGATCCGAACTTACGAGTCAGATAAAGTTCTCTGTCTTCTCCTTCCATAGGAAGATCAGGGTCGAGTTGAAAAGTCTTCCATTTTACTTGAATGGAATCTTCAAGATGAGATTGTTTGCGAATGCCGATGGCATCTTCCAATTTTTTTTTACCGATATAACACCAAGGGCAAACAACATCGAAATAAATTGAGATTTTAGTTTCCACTAATATTCTCCTCAGCTTCGTCGCTATATAAAATCTGACTGCTTGAGAAGGATAATGGCTTCAGTATAAAGTATATACGACTGACTCTTTCGAAAAAAAAGAATTCTAAAATTTGAGGAAATTCGGATACGGAACAGATAGAATTGAGAAAAGAATCAGCATGGAGACGGCGGGGTTCGAACCCGCGTCCTATTGTGTCCCAGATCAGCCTCTACGTGTGTAGTCTGTGTATCGGTATTTCGGAAAAAGTTTAACCCTCAGACAGGACTCTCTCCCCTATCCGGCTCAAATACAGTCTCTTTCAGGAACCGAAAACCAAAAGAGCCGCCTCTCGATAAATGTCGGAACGTTTAGCACTCAAGAGAAAAAGCTAAGGTTCCGTAGCAGAGATTAAGCTGCTAGGGCTAATTCGTTATTAGCGGTTATTGTTTTGAAGGTTTTGAGAGGGCCTACAACCTCTACACGCCACATAATCCCTGACAACAACAGTCGAAACCAATTTCGTCCCCTGATGTTCTTCAATTAGACTATCAAAAATAAAAATGGATGAGTTTACCGCAAGTTTTTTTATCAAAAGCGATTTTCTCGGGAAAATTCAAATTCTTTCGTAAAAGGGGCAAAAAAGAAAAATCTCATCTGTTAGTTTTGTAACCATTATAAGGTAAATTTAGGAGTTTTTTTTATGGATCAAATCAAGGATAAAATATCCTCATTCGGAGCGTTTCTTTCTTTTGCAGGAGTCGTTTCTAGTGCATTGAGCTTTTTTAATTACAACTTGAAAATTCTGATTTGGATCGATAATTGGGGTGTTACAACCGGTTGGGCCATTCGCGCAGGATTAGTAGCAGTCGGCATTGCTTTGTATTTCTTAGGTAAATTAGGAAAAAATTCCGTAGCGGCCTAAACTAAATTCAAAGGTTCGCCTACATCCAAACGAACTGATTAAAAATCATACAGGAGAGAGATCCGAGATTCGGCCTCTCCTTCCTGTCTCAGCTTACCTCCAGCTCGAATCTCGAAAGATCCTGCCTCGCGATTTATGGTCTGAAAATCTCTTTTCTTATAATACGTCAAGATCTGCATAACCGAAAAATCGAGATTAAAAGCGTCATCAATCCCGAAATCGCTCGATATCTTTCCTCTCAATTGAGATTGATGGGAGGTTTTGGATTCCCATCGTTGCTTCTATCAATTTTTTCCACAGTTGTTTTTTCGGGTTCAACGGAATTCAGATCGGACTTTTGGTCCGCCCATTTTAGGGGAAGAGATTTAATCGATTTAATCGAAACTTGGATCGGCGTCTTCGATTCCATTTCAATTTTTACAGTTGATTTGTCTAAATCTGAATCCTATTCAAATTCGATAGAATCGACTGCGTCAACTGGGAATAAAAGATTCCCATCCGATTTTAAAAGTATATAAAAACTCTTATGTTGATAAACTAATCCCCTGACCTGAGTGTCGTCTTTGAAATAAATGACTCTTTCAATGTCAGGTTGATTTTTATCCTTCAGAATCTGGATCAAAGGAGTATTGTCTATCTTAGAGACTAAGGATTCAGCTTTTCGATCTCTTTTAAATCGGAAGGTGGAAAACGAACCATAGATTTGAATTTCATTTCCAAATCGTTCGTTTCATTGGGTGACAATTTTTTAATTTTTTGATCGAGGCGTTCGTCGATTTGAAAGATTTTTTCCTGATTGATTTTTTTTAAATCCGGATTCGCAGCAAAACTTTCCTTCAATCCGATTCCTTTTGATTTGGCGTCTTCTATATTCCTTTCGAAAGCGCGAATTTTATCCAATCCCGATTCTGAAATTCCCTTCCAGGATAAGGATTGCCCAAAATTGAGTTCTATCTTTTTACTTTGAAATAAAATCGGAAAATTAGCTTTTAAAAATTCTCTTTCCTCTTCGTTCAAAGAGTTTGCCGTCTTTTCAAAAACAACAAACGGACCCGTTTCCATTTCTACTTTTCCTTCTAAAACCTCGAGATCCAATTCAGAATCGGATTCTTTCGTGATTCGAGAATAGAAAACCTTGGTTCCCGCCAATAAAGCTTTTACGTCCGGGGATAGAATGGAGAAAAAACTTTCCGGATCTGAAAATTCGTTCTTTTTCGAATCGATGATTACTGATCCATGAATTACGTTTAAAGCGGAATGTTTTTTATCTCCCGTAACAAAAACTTCCGACTTTGGAAGCATACGAGCGGCGACACTTTTATTTCCTACCAGCTGAAATTCACAAATCGAAAAGCTACCGGAGATCAACTTACGATTGAGAAGAGTTGTACCCGGTTGGGAAGTGACTCCGTCGATTTTACAATCCCCGTAGGAATGAATAAAAACCTGATCGAGTTTTGTTTCCAAATCCGATCGGTAACCCAGCCAAAAACTAATCCCGGATGCGAGAAAGATCATCGCCGCCGTTAAGCCGGCAACGATTTGACTTGATCTGGACCATCGATTCGTAAAATTAAAAATCTTTGCCGTTTCATTCTTTTTAGATACAATCGGGTCCGAACTTTCTTCGGTTTGTGAAAGAGCATAAGATAAGATTGAATTGGTCTTCGTAGTCGACAAATAAAGAGAACGCGCCTGCTCATTCTTAATTACAAAATTAAGTAGCGCCTTTTTTTCGGAGGAATTGAGTTCACCAAACAAGTATTTGGCTAAAAAATCCTCGAACTGTTCTATGTTATCTACTTCGATATCCATGTAGAATTATATTTGTAACCCTTGGCTTTCCATTTTTTCTTTGAGCAACGCGATTGCGGAAATTAGCCTTCTACTCACGGTCCTTTCCGAAATCCCCAATGCCTGGGCCGTTTCTTTCAAAGTTTGCCGTTTTATTTCCTTTAATAATATTATACTTTTTTCGGGTTCAGGGAGACTCTCAACTGAATCTTTTATCGCTTTTTCTAAAAAAGCTTTCTCTAGATTTTCCGGAATTTCCGGGTTTACTTCGATGTCCGATATCAAATCCCCAATACTAAGGCTTCCAAATTCTTTTTTCTGTTTATTATAATGTTTGAAATAAAGGTTTTTTGCAATAGAGCAAGCCCAAGTATGAAAGGAACCTCTTTCCGGATCAAACTTCAGATAAAAAGTAAAAACCTTTAAAAAGGTTTCCTGAGTCAAATCTTCAGCAATTTCCGGATCACCTGAGATTTTTAACAGGAAATGATAAACAGTCCTATAGTTTTCTTCGTAAAGTATTGAAAAATCTGTAGAATTCGATTGAACCATTGAAAAAAATGTGTAGGACCCTATGCTTTTTGCAGTTTTACAGTTAAATTGCGATTCTAAAAGCACAAAAAGGGCTTTGTTCTCAAAGTCGGAAAAAGTGACCAGATTTCAACAAAAATGATCGTTCCGACTGGCATTCAAATGAATAAAACATATCTCAAAGAAAAACTTACAAAAATAGTCATTTTGCGGAGTTTTACTTCTTTTTTCATCTTTTTATACTTCATTGTATAAGAGTTGCATCAACCGACTCAGGCGCAACCTGCACGGCCAAACAAGAGAATTGAGACCTCAGTTATAAACAAGGTATTTCCCTATTGTATCAGGAACGAAATGAGCTCGGACAAACCCTTGGAAACCCCTGTAAAGAAAATCCCGTTTATTTGTTTTTGAGATGCAGCATCACTCACTCAACTTGTTCGGATTCTGCAGAGGACTCGTCAAGCTCCCAATAAACACCGTTCGGTTTAAAAAAATTCGATATCGCCTAACATAGGAAAGATGAAATTTCGATCTCTTCTTGATTTGAAATTCAAACGAAGGAATAAACGACAGAAATTTCGTAATAGAAAAAAACATTTCTATTACAAATTTTTTAGGGTCGATTGTTAACTGGTTATATGAGTAAATCTAATTTTACTACGATCGAAGTGATCCCAGGTTATCTGGGAGGAAAACCCTTTATCAAAGGAACCGGGGTTCGGGTTTCCGAAATATTGGACTTACTTTTGTCCGGTATGTCTAGAAAAGGGATTTTAAGAGAATATCCTGCAATTTCAAACGAGGATATTGATGCTACTGTTGCTTATCTGGAAGCAAAACTGGATATCGCAAGGCAAAATCAATATGGAATGCAAAAGGTCGGCTGACTGAAAAAATAAATTTCGCAGATATTTTTAAAAAAAGAAACTAAAGAATTTCATTCTGCAAATCGGGATTCTTTAGTTTCTCTCTCCGATAATCGGCCCCCCAATCTTCTGCATCATTCTTTCTTTGGTTAGAATTAAGTCTTCTCTATTATCCGTGGCCATTTCTCCGGGGCCATCCAAATAAATCGCTCCCTTAGGACAAGCTTCCTCGCACATTCCGCAAAAGATGCAGCGCAACAGATCGATCTCAAATTTTTTGGCAAACTTATCCTCCGGATGAAGATGTTGAATTTCCGGAGAAACTTCGCCAGCCTCGATATAAATCGCATCCGCGGGGCAGATCCACATACAACAAAAACAACTGGTACATCTTTCTCGGCCCTGCTCATCCCGTTTCATCGTGTGCATTCCGCGAAAACGCGTGGAGTATTTTCTTTTTTTTTCGGGAAATTCGATCGTCACCGCACCTCTTAAAATTGCGGCTTTGATAAAATGTTTGAGAGTGATCCAAAGGCCTTTTCCAATCGAATAAAAATAAAACTTTTCATACCAAGAAAGTTTATTCCGACTCGCGACGCGAATTACGTTAACGGTTCCCAACTGAGCTTACCTCCTTTGCCGAAAAGGCAGATTCTTTCACCAATTCCGCCAGCCTCTGAAAGACGGACCCGGAACTTAACAGCCCTTTGATCGGATCCATTGCTTTTTGAAATTTTTGATTCAGGCCATTCTTATTTGTAAACGAACCGGATTGCTCGGCAAATGTTTGAATCGGTACTCCATAAGCAGCTTCCGAAATTCCCGAAGTCAAATTTGTTTCGAGCAACACGACCGTTGTATTTGAATGAACGGAAGGTAAGATGGCTTTCAGATTTTCTTTGATTACAAATACGAGATCGATTTCTCCGGATGCAACCGACTTGCGAATCGACTCAATTCCTTGAGAAGAATGGAATCCGGCTTCTACCGCCCCTTTTGTGTTTGGTCGTAAATCGGTTGTCATAAGAAAATCTTTTTGTTCCGGTTCTTTGTTTTGAGCCGAATCAACTCGTACTTCGAGAAGAACCGATTTCCCAAAAGACTCGGCAGCTTGAACGATGGATTTCAAATTTTCGGAAGATTCGGTGGCTCCGCCCACAACGGCAATTTGTTTGGAAGAGATGATTTTCTCGGCAATCGCAGACAATACGACCAAACTTTCGGAAGCGTTGCCTTGTTTGTAATAAGCGAAAAGACGATTCTCATTTAACCAATCGATATCAAAACGTCCCTGATCGCAGAGAAAATACATATCCTTTTCCTCGTCGATCCGAGGCATATAACGATACATCTTATTGTCTCTCACGTTTGTGGTAACATTGCAACCGGTGCTGCATCCATGACAGATCGATTCCGCGGTCTTATACCACCATACTCTCGATTTGAACAGGGTCTTGTTGTTGAGTAAGGCTCCGGTCGGACAGAGATCCGCGAGTGCGCCTTGAAAGTTATGATGAATCGGCTCATTCTTTGCGAGACCGATGATCGAATGATATCCTCTTTCAAAAAGTCCGAGATTGGATTCTCCAACGATCTCTTCTTCAAAACGGACACAACGATAACAAACAATGCAACGATTATGATTGATGATTAGATTAGAGCCGATTTCTTCCTGAGGAACGTTTCGTTTTTCCAAGGTAAACCTGGAATTCCCTTTTCCTTCTTGAAATGCGTTATCCTGAAGTTGACATTCTCCCGCCTTGTCACATACGGGACAGTCCAAAGGATGATTTGCCAGTAAGAACTCCATCGTACCTTCTCTGGCTTCTTTGATCCGATCGTTTTTTGTAAAAATGGAAAGACCTTCCGTAACTTTCGTGTTACACGCGGCCTGCAAACGAGGAACCCCTTCGATTTCGATGAGACACATTCTACACATGCCCACAATGGAAAGTTTCGGGTGATAACAAAAAAACGGAATATCTACTCCGATATCCTTTGCTGCGGATATGAGATTTTTCTTTTCATCTACCTCATACTCGATTCCGTCGATTTTAATTTTTACCATGGAATCATCCTTTTGATTAAACCCGGTATGGGAAACAATTCTATAGAAACGTACGGTTCTCATTCTGGCAACCCGTTTCTAAAACTTCGTTGGGGATCGATTTTGTTCTTTGGCTTTTTCATTCGACGGGCGGTTTTGAAACTCCTCCGTCGATTTTGAGACTGATTCTTAAAGATCTAAGTCTTTGTAATAATCGGGGACCCGCGCCCATTTTTGAAACCAAAGCGGATTGATCGCTCTTTGATACAAATACGCGTCGACAAGAACCAGATTGACCACTGCCTCGATGATAGGAACGGCTCTGGGGAGAACACAAGGATCGTGACGACCCTTTGCTTCTAAAGTGGTTTCTTCGCCTTTCAAGTTTACCGTGTTTTGTTTTTTAAAAATCGTGGATGTGGGTTTGAAAGCCGCGCGAATTACAAGCTCTTCTCCGTTGGAAATTCCTCCCTGAAGTCCGCCCGAGTTGTTCGTTTTGGTTCTAACTCTTCCGGTCCCTTCTTCCACATAAAATTCATCGTTATGCGAGCTTCCCGTAAGAAGTGTTCCCGAAAATCCGGAACCGACTTCGAAACCTTTGCAAGCGGGAATGGATAAAACCGCTTTCGCAAGATCCCCGTCCAATTTATCATAAACGGGATCTCCCAATCCGGGAGGAAGATTATAGGACACACATTTGATCGTGCCACCCACGCTATCCCCTGCTTCTTTCATTTTTAAAATCAAGGAGCGCATCAGATCCGCGCTTGCCGGATCCGGACAACGAACTTCATTTTGATCCACTTCCTCTCGGGATCTAGGATAATTTTCTCCGATCTTAGAGGAAACGGTTCCGATCGAATCCACCCAAGCCACGGTCTCGATTCCAAGATCGTCCTTAAGGATCATTCTTGCGATCGCTGCGGCGGCAACTCGACCGATCGTTTCTCTTACGGAAGATCGGCCACCGCCGACATGAGCTCTAAATCCGTATTTGACCTGATACGTATAATCCGCGTGAGAAGGTCGAAAGGTGGTTCTTAAATTTTCATAATCTTTGGAAATCGTATTTTGATTATCGACGATAAGAGCGATCGGAGATCCGATTGTCTTTCCTTCAAATACTCCGGAAACAATTCGAACGGTATCGGTTTCGTCTCTCGGAGTGGTAAGATCGCTTTGACCCGGTCTTCTGCGATTTAAGTCTTTTTGAATCTCTTCGATCCGAATCGGAATCCCTGCCGGAACTCCTTCGACAACGACTCCCACCGATTCGCCGTGAGATTCGCCAAATGTACTGACCTTAAATATTTTTCCCCAACTAGAAGGCATAATGCCAAGAAAACAAGATAAAGCTCAGGGATAAAGCGAGTTTCTGAAGGAATCCTGTGGTTTTGTCGTCAAGCGACAGAACGGGGAGCGGAGCCTCTAAAACTTTGATCCACCTTTTCAAAAAGATTCGGTTCCAATTCGGGATCGATCACATAGATCACTCTTCTCGGATCCATACTATTGTTGAGATCAAAAACCGCTTTTCTTTTATCCTGACGGAAAGAATGAGGATCGTAACCTTCAATCTTGATCTTACCTTTATTGGTGATCAAAGGTCGAATCGTTCCGATTCTTTCCAAAAGCGGCCTGGTTTGATGTCTGTAAATTTCCTTGATCACGCAGGTTTCAAAATGAACCTTTCTCTGGGAATCCATAGAAACCACGATGATATAATCGCCCGGATTGAGCACGCTGCGGTTTTCGCAAAGACTCAACGCCATCAGATCAAAAAAATCTCTTACGATTTTTTCGTTATAAGAAAAAAAACTGTTATTCAAGATCAGTTTCATGGAAGCCATCGCGTCGTAAGCGGGCCGCCATTCCTGATCCGAACTTAGGGAAGCGAATTCTCCGGCAATCGAAATGATTCCCGGATCGTCATCCGTATAACTGTTACTAAGAATATGATGAATTTGTTTTTGAATATCTTCTATTAAGATCTGTTTTGTTCTATCATCCTTATATTTCTGAAGATATTCGGTAAGCTTTCGAAGAATCATATTTGTAGAAGGATAATTGTTATTCAAACCTTCTCCCCTAAACGTTCTATGACTGTTCAGTACGGCCGACTTAACCTCCGAATCGATTCCACTTAAGTTTCCAATCATCATATAACTGATAATTGGATGATTTTTGATATAATCAAATTCTTCCGGACGAAGATTCGAATGATTCGGCAGCTTCATTCTCGATTTACCGATATCGACCATAAAGGACGCAAGCATAACGTTAAACTGTTTCGCCTTTTGGATTTCGTTATCGGTTTTACTCAGAGCCTTCATTCCCCTTAGCTTCATCGCCATTGAAATTACGGTCCGTTTAGTCATGATTTCGGAATCGGCTCGAATCCCGGCTTGTTTCATTACTTCGATCACGTTTACAAGACCAAGTTCCATATCCGAACTTGCTTTAAAGTCAGCGAGAATATCATCGATTCCCTTTTGTACCATACGAATATTATGATTACTTAAAGGATAATGTTTGAGCTCTTCCAAAAGATCCGATGCCTCTCTCGCAAGGGCGATCGTAAGATCCGAATTTACAAGCTTAGTAAAAGAAACTTCTCTTCCGTGGATCGTATCCGGATTTTTCGGTCTTGCAAATTTGTCTTTTTCCGAAGTAAGAAAATAAATACCCTGGCTTTCGAATTTCTGAAGACGCTTTACATCCTCCTCCGAGGCATCCGATTTTTTATGAATCAGAATTTGTCCGTTTTTATTATAAAAATCCACAGGTATTTCACTCTGACTGACAAAACTTTTAATCACGTCGGAATTGAATTCGAATTTTTCCAAAAGTTCTCGATTGACTGTATGGGAATGATTGCTCATGTTTGTGTTCATATCATAAAATATCGTTCATTTACGTTTCCGAAAAAATTCATTTACCATAGAATCTTTTAGCAATCCTTTCTTCGGATTATAGACAATACGACTGAAAAAAAATTCTTTCCGAAACATATATTTCAATGCAATTTTCGTCTTATTAAGAAAATATTACTCAATAAGTTACTCTTTTTGAACATTCTATAAAATAGAATATTTAGTTTAAAACTTGTCCGAAGAATGTCGACTTTTGTCAAAGAAGTCCTACACAAAAACAAAACTGCGTTAGAACTTGATTCCAACGCTCCCTATGGGTCGCGTTTCCTGCTTTGGAGATATTTTAGCTCAGCTACGCTGAGAATCAAACTCATACGCTGCGCTATCGTTTGATTACGACGCTCCCTATGGGTCGCGTCGTAGGGTAAAACACCCTATGCACTTTCTTTGGGAATCTCTCGGGTTTGTTTGATCAATTCTTCGTAAAGAGGTGAATCCATCTCCGCATCCAGAACATATACAATTCTTCTCGGATCCTGATTTTTTTCTAAGTTAAAAATCGCCTTTCTTCGATCCAATTTCAAAGACGTCAGATCAAAACCGGAAATTCTAAGTTTTCCCATATTACTGAAATTCGGACGAATCGTCCCGACTCTTTCCAACATAGGTCGAATTTGAGTCCGATACATCTCTCGAATGATACAAACTTCAAAAAATACTTTCTGATTCGAATCCTGAGTAGCAACGATCACAAAATCACCTTCTCGAATAAAGGACTGGTTATTACATAATGATAAACCGATGTGGTCGTAAAAATCGCGTAACGTCTTTTCATTGTATGCAAAAAAACTGTTATTCAAAATCAGCTTCATCGCAATAAGAGGGTCATACGCCTCTCTCCATTCCTGCCGAGTCGTCAACGAGGCAAATTCTCCGGCTATTGAAATCACTCCGATATCTTCCGTAGGAAGATTATTTGTAAGAATGTTTCTGATCTGCTTTTGAATATCAGCGACCAAAATCGTTCTTTTAAAATCATCCTTATATTTGTCTTTATAAAGATTGAGTTTTTGAACAAGAACCTTTGGCTGAGGATAGTTATTATTCATTCCTTCGCCTTTGTGGGGACGATGGTGATTGAGAACAAGGGTTTTGATATTATCGTCAAGATCTGGAAGATTGGCCACCATTAGATAACTGATGATCGGATGATTTTTAATATACTCGAATTCTTCCGTTTTCAAATCTTTCTGCATCGGAATTTTCATCTGCGTATAACCGACATCGGCAAGATAAGAAGCCATCATCAGATTCATCTGATCCATTTTTTTCTGCTCCATGTCTACCTTTGTAAAAGCCTTACCCGCTCTTACTTTCATAGCCATGGAGATAACGGTCCGTTTGGTCAGCATTTCGGAGTCCATTGGAACCCCGGCGCTGCTCATCACTTCGATAATATTGACCAATCCCGTTTCCATATCCGGGGTGGAACGAAAATCTTCCAAAATTCCGTCTATCGATTTGTTGAGTTGTCTTACTTGAGATCCGTTTAGAGGAAACTTTTTGAGTTCCGATAAAAAGGAGGAGGCGTTTCTGGCCAAATCCACCGTAAGTTCGGAATTGATAAGCTTGGTATCGGTGACTTCTCGGCCGTTGACTACGTTTCCGTTCGGGCCTTGTTTGTTGCCGGAGATTTTTTCATATTCCGATCTTAAGAAATAAATTCCCTGACTTTCAAACTTGAGCAGTTTGGTGATATCATCACCGTTTGCATTTTCCTTTTTATGAATCAGGATTTGTCCATTTCTATTATAGAAATCGACAGGTATGATGTTATTGATCTTAAAATGCTGAATTATTTCTTCGGTGAAATCGAACTTCTGTAAATCTTTCTGAGCATCCATGAAAATAATCGCAAATTTGGAATTTGGGGATAAGATCGGTAAAGGTTACCTAACGTAAAAAAAAATACCCGATCAAGAATTCCATTTTAATCCAATAAACGGCAGGAGGAAGGGTTTGCACCGATATTTTAATGAACAAATAAAAAAAATTTATTTTATGAACTTATTTCCAAGTGGAATTCAAACTAATTTCAAGGATGTTCCTGGTGACCCTTTCCTCCAAGGAAGATCCTGAAAAACCGCCTCCTTTCGAATCGGAAAGAACAAATGTATCTTGGGCTCTATTTCCGCTTTGATCCGTCCGAATCATAGCGGAATGAATGTTAATTCCGTTTTCTTTTAGAACACCTGTTACAAAATACAAAAGACCTTTTCTATCCGGAGCCTCTAAATACAGTCTCGTTCGAGAGCCGGATTCGATATCTTCAAAATCGAGTTTGGAATCATTGCTAAAATGATATGTATTTCTGAGATCGATTTCGCTGGAATGATGAATGATTTCTTCTAAAGCCGAATCTTCCGTAAAAACGGAAGACATTAAAATTCCCAACTTGGAAGCTTTGATTTTAGAATCGGTCTCCTCGGATTTAAGAGTGAAAATATCGTAACTAAAAGACTGACCATTCTCTTCTATCGTTTGAATGTCCCCGGAAACGATCTCCCAGCCCATAAAAAACATCGCTTTCACCATCTTATGGAGAGTTCCGGGCGCGGTTTCGGACGTTTTCAAAGTTACTGTGTAAAGCCCGTCCTTCTCTTTATAGTGAAACTGAATCATTCCGATCGACCTGGTTACTAACATACTAGTCTGTTTCTAAAAAAACGAGTCTTTTCCGGGCACATTCTGTCTCTTATCTTCTGAAAAATTCTTGCCTCTGGATTTCCGGGAAAAACAGTCAAAGTGGAGTGGAAATGAAAGATTTTTGCCGAAAATAAAAGGGCGATATTTTTCCGAATTTGTATGAAAAGACCCCTCGAATACAATCCAGAGCTGATTCAAAAAACGGATTCTTTACCTTTAGAAAAGGAAAAAGGGTTTTCGAAAAAATGGAAAGCTCCCAACCCAAAAAAAGAGAAACCTGCTTCCGACGGAGAAGGCGCGCCCGGACTGTTGATTTTCGGTCTTTTTCGATTCGTTAAAAAATACAAAGGAAGAATTTTTATCATCATCGGGCTTCTCTGTTTTGAAATCGGATTTTATGCCAGTATTCCTTTTAGTTTTAAATATCTGATCGACGAAGCGTTGATCAATCGAAATCAAGGAGCCCTTTATTGGATCGGCGGTTATCTCGCTGTCGGAACAATCACATTCGCAATCTTAGGTACGGTTAGAGATTATCTTTATAATTGGGCTTCGGCAAGAATCATCCAAGATCTTCGGTTGCAAATGTATGAACACTTGGATCGATTGAGTTTGGATTTTTTTTCCAACAATAAGCTTGGCGATATTCTATCTCGTTTTTTCAACGACTTGGCATCTTTGGAACACGCGCTTCTTGCTTTTATTCCGTGGGGTTTGGGTCCGATTTTGGAAGCGCTCTTCGGAACCATCCTGCTTTTTTTACTGGATTGGAAATTGGCATTGATCGCATTGTTGATTTGGCCGATCAGCTTTTTAGGTCCTGGATTTTTATCCAGAAAATCAACCGAGATTAGTTACTCCAGAAAATTAGAGGAAGCTCAAGTTCTGAGTATGGTGGAAGAATCGATCTCGGCCCAAAACCTGATCCGCGCCTACGACCTGAGCGAGTATTTTTTTAGCCGATTTAAAAATAATTGTGAAAAGCTGTTTCAAGTCTCTCTACGTTTGGGACTTACGAATTCGTATTTGGAACGATCTGCGGGTTCCGGAATTCTTTTGTTACAAGGAGTTCTGCTTTTAGTGGGAACCACATTCGCATATCATAATGCTCTTAGTATCGGAACCCTAGCCGCATTCCTACCTCCATTCCTAAACTTAAGTTATTCTTTACTCTATCTTTCTCAGTATCTACCCGCGTTAAACCATGCGAGCGGGTCCGCAAAACGAATTTTAGAATTACTAAGAGCTCCTATTTTCGAATCGGATAGCGAAGATTCCTCTATTCCCGAACTCAAAGAAGCGATCTTGTTCGAGAACGTTCATTTCAGATACAAGGGAAGGTCCAAAAATCTAAGCGATATTTCCCTAACGATTCCTAAAGGAAGTTATACCGCAATCGTAGGCGGATCCGGAGTCGGAAAGAGTACATTTATCAAACTTCTTTTGGGAATGGTTCAACCCAACGAAGGAAGAATTCTTTTTGATGGGATCGATCTGAATTCTCTATCCAGAAGTTCGGTCCGATCCTTGGTGGGAGTCGTATTTCAGGAAACCTTTCTTTTCAATACAACGATCTTTGAAAATATTCGAATCGGCAAACCAAGCGCAACTCTTGAGGAAGTCATCGAAGCCGCAAAACGAGCCGAAATCCACGAGATGATTTTATCCTTACCGATGGGTTATGAAACGAATGCGGGAGATCGAGGAACCAAACTTTCCGGTGGAGAAAGACAGAGGATCGCAATCGCAAGGGCATTTTTGAGAGATCCCCAAATTCTTCTTTTGGACGAAGCGACTTCCTCATTGGATCCGATCACGGAAGCGAGAATCATGAAAACTCTTTCCTTGCTCAGAGCGGGAAGAACCGTGATTTCGGTGACTCATAGGCTTTCCACGATTCGAGAAGCCGAGCAAGTGTTCCAGATGAGAAACGGAAAATTGGAACGATTTGCGCTTCCGGAACCGGAACAACAAGCGATGGTTCTGTAACGATATCGTTTCTTACTTGCATTTTATAGAGCGCCTAATTTACATTCTTCAAAATGCTTTTAGTACCCACATACATCGCCGATTCTCCAATCGGAGGTTTCGGTCTTTTTGCAGGCCGCGATATTCAAAAGGGAGAGTTGATTTGGAAGTATCATCCAAAGACGGTTTGGATTCTCACTGACGCGGAACTCAATTCACTTCCTTCCGGAGTTCAGGAAATGTTTCGCATCTATTCCTACCAAACGGATGGGAAATGGTTTTATTGTTCTGATAATTCTAAATTTATGAATCACAGCGATGATCCGAATACAAAAGAGGACTTTACGAGCGAACATACCAATCCTATGGGACAAGACAGCGCGACCCGTTTGATCCTAAAAGGAGAAGAACTAACCTGTAACTATAAACTCTTTGATCAAAATTGGGGAATCAAACTCGGATCAGTTTCTTGATCTGAGTTGTTCTTTGAGTTTTTCGGCAGCCAAGGCATAACCTCCGTCCGCAGAATCCACAAAATGCACTTCCCGAACGGAATTTTCGTGGAGCGCACAAGTCATCAACGCCCGATCCGAAATATGATAACCGTAATAAATTTTTCCCTGTAGATACAGATCATTCAAAAAATTTAAAAAAGATTCTCTCGATCGCGAATCGCAAGCGACCACCATCTTTAAGGTTCCGTCGTATTTTCTAAAATCGGACGCAACGATCTGAGATTTTCTGAGCTCTTTCAATTCGACGCCGTTGACCTTGGGACCAAAACTCCATTGTGTTTTGATCGCAAGTTTGACCGCAATGGATTCTGTTTTGATCTTGATCATTCGTAAAAAATGCTGGAATCCCGTTCTACTTCCCGAATGAACGGTCGCTTCTTTATTGAAATAATTTCCGGACATATCTACCTGAATGCCCTCTTCTTTCAAAGGATGAATTTCAGTATCATTTCCTAAAAAAACTCCAACCTGATCCAAAATCAATTTCAGAAGTTGCTGATCTCCTGCTACAGTAGAATGATTCGCTTTTATGATAAAGGAAACCGTCTCCCCTCGATGACTCGGAATGTCTTGCCAGCGACAAGTAAATCCCGTAAAATCCGGTTCGATTGTGATTTTATGGGTCAAAGGAACGATATAAGGATTTGTAGAATCATCGTTTTTAACCAAAGCCTCCGCCGCATCCAATGCGTTTCCGGTTAAGATCGCTTGGTTGTAAAAATCGGAAATCTTGAGCTTACAAAGTTTCAGATCTTTACCTGATCTTTTGAGTTCTCCCACGTTGACGATTCCTACTCTGAGTTTGAGTCCGAAATTCTTTTTTACGAGTTCTCGAATGGAAAATAAAATATCTTTCACACCGGGAAGCGCGCTGTCCGGAAGAAGCAAAGTCATTCCGTCACCGCCGAATAAAAACGGATAATCCATATCTCCCATCAGATTGGATACCGCCATCGCGGTAATTCCGCCCGCAATGTTCACGTCCTTATAATTCCCGTTTCGAATCGCATCCGTAGAATTCACCACGTCCGTAATGACCAAATTCCAATCATCCGGAACAGTATAGTAATTGGAGGATTCGATAATATCCGTAAATGAGGAAAGGGAAGGTAAATACTTATAAAAATTTTGTGTATTCAATCTTTGTTTTTGATCCGTAGTTTGTATCATGCCAGTTTACCTAAGTAGAATTCTATTTTTTGTTCTCGAGGAGATTCCTAAAAGAAATCGAGCGAGGAAAAACTCAGAGATTGACGTTCCTAATATTTCATTTTACTTCGAGAATCGGTTTTTCCGAAGCTGAACGAAGTTCCTAATCTTAGACGTTTTCGATTATTTTATACTATTTTTTTGTGTGAAAGGCGGGCTCAGTCTCAAAAGAATCGAATTTTAGGAGTTATGTCAAACTGAGAAACAGGAAACTCGACGTTGTTAGAAAAAATTTTGATTCCCCTAACAACGATTCAAGACCTAAAGATCAATAATCGATCTTTAGGTCTTTGATTTTTTTATCCAAAGTATTCCGATTGATTCCTAAAAATTTTGCGACTCTCGTTTTCGTGTATTTAAATTTCTTCATCGCATACTTGATCAAACGAGCTTCTACTTCGCCGACGACAACTTCAATGGCTCTTCCATCCAATGCATCCAAATGAGAGGAGGAGAATCTCGAATTTGCGATTTCTACGGATGCGTCCGCGTCTCCCGTTTCCGAATCGAATTCTTCGTCTCCGTAAAGTAAACGTCCGTTAATCTCTGAGAAATCTTGAATGTCCAGCATTTCCAATTGAGATAAAACAACCGCGCGTTCGATGACGTTTTCGAGCTCTCGAACGTTTCCAGGCCAGTTGTAATTCATCAAAAGTTTATGAGCTTCTCTCGTGACACCGTTGATCTTCTTTCCATTCTCTTCCGCATACTTTGCGATAAAGTGATTGATGAGCAAAGGAATATCGTCCGCTCTTTCTCTCAAAGGAGGAGTGATCATATTGACTACGTTCAATCTGTAAAAAAGGTCGGGTCTAAATCGTTTCTCGGAGATAAGCTCTTCTAAATTTGCGTTCGTAGCGGCGATGATTCTTACGTCGATTTTTTTAGGCTTAACGGACCCAACCGCTTCGATTTCTTTTTCTTGCAGAACACGCAGAAGTTTGGACTGAAGATTCAAATCCATCTCTCCGATTTCATCCAAAAAAATCGTTCCTGTATCGGCCATTTCAAACTTACCTTTCTTGTCCGCGACTGCGCCGGTAAAGGATCCCTTTTTATGACCGAATAGTTCGCTCTCCAATAAGTTTTCGGGAATCGCCGCACAGTTGATTTTAATAAACGGCTTATCCGATCTGGAAGAATTATAATGAATCGCGGACGCAATCATTTCTTTACCGGTTCCGGATTCTCCCGTGATCAACACAGACGCTCTGGAATCGGATACGAGATGAATCATCTCGAAAAGTTTTTCCATCGGTTTGGATTTACCGATAAGAGATCCGAATTTATATTTATTCTTTAATTCTCGTTTGAGAAGAACGTTTTCTCTCGAGATCTCTCTTTTTTCTTCGTCGATCAATTTCTGGATTCGGATCGCTTGATAGATGATCGAAGCTACAACCTGTAAAAAATCCAAATATGTTTTGAGATCGATGTATTTCTTGTGAACAAAATAAACGCTCACAACGCCGAGGACATCCGTATCGGATTTGATCGGAGCTGCAAGAAAACTAACGTTCTCAGGATTATTTTTAAAGTGAGCCGCGTTGCCGACTCGATTTAAAAAGTTTTCGTCGTTTGCGATGGACTCTACGATGATCGGCTCGCCGGTTTCAAAAACTTTTCCGGTAACACCTTCTCCGGGAAGATAAACCCCTTTTTCCATTTCTTCCGCGGTTAAACCCGACGCCGCTTCGAGTTTCAAAATGGATTTTTCAGGTTCAAACAAAACGATACTTCCTCTTTCGAGGTTTAACGACTTTTCCAAACGATCCATGATATCTTCAAAAATTTCCTGAAGAATCAAAGTGGACGTAACCGTTCTTGAAATGTCGATCAGCACTTGTTGAATTTTATTTTTTTGATCGAGTTGTCTGAAGATCTGTAAATTCTTAAATATTTGCGCAGCTTGATTTGCAAGTGTAGAAATGATTTCCAGATGATCGTCGTTAAATGCTTCCTTACGGCTGGAATCGAGAGAGATCACTCCGATTACCACGTCCTCTACAATCATAGGAACCGCAAGTTCGGACATGATATCGTCTTTGATGGAAATATAATGCGGATTGGCGGTAACGTCGCTTACGATCATCCCCTCGCCGGAAGCGGCAACGATTCCTGTAATACCTTCCCCCACTTTCAATTTTACTTTTGTGCGGATCGACGGATTCATCCCTCGGAACGTAACAATATCCAAGAGATTCTCTTTTTCGTTGATCAACATCAAGGATCCAGAACCGACTTCGCAGATTTGGATACAACGCTCTAAAATCAAATCCAGAAGTTTATCCGGATCCAAGGTGGAGTTCATTGCAGTAGCAACTTCTTGTATAGATCTTAAGGGACTTGGCTTCACATATCCTGACATGCTTAAAATTTTTGCGATTTGACGCATTTGAGGTCAACCCAATTTTTTCAGGACGCTTAAAAATGGAGCGTATTTTTTGTGTCTATTGATAAAATCCCGTCGGCTTTGAGACAGAAACCGCAGGCCAAACCGATCTCGATCAGACCGGAAAAGGCTTATTTTTGGGAAAATTGGAAATAATTTGTATCAGAGCGAGTTGTCATCTGCATCATTCTACGTTTATGACCTGCGCATTCTGCTCAGAATTTAAAACGCCCGAGGGAGTATTTCATAACGGGCGTTTCCTTTGTAGATCCTGTGGCAGACAATGGATTCTGGAAAAAAGGAAGAATCCTCGGCTTCAACCTCCAACAGACACAAGTTTTAGCAACGACGTCCTGATCGAATTTCTATCGCTTTTCAATACAAGCCCCAACCTGGGTCATTTGCTGGAAAGCTTTACTTCTCTTGCATTTTTTAAGTTGGGAATCCCGGGCATCAGCGTAATGATCTACGAACCCCGTTTGGATCGAATGACGGTCATGTCCGTCAAAAATCAAAAACCTTCTCTTTCTAAAGTGGCTCTGCATTTCGAAATCAAAAAAGGCGAGGATAATGGACCTCTTACCGAATGTATCGAAACGTGTAAGTCCATTTACTACAAATTTGCCGATCAAAAACACAAACACTTCAAACAATATGCAAGACTCAACCGAACCATCGCTTCACTTGTGGTTCCCATTCATCTCAACGGAGAAGTATTGGGAATCATTTCTGTGGATTACAATCGGGACGATCCGGATAAAGCAGAAAATGATCGATACTTTTTAGAATTGATTGCCGCACAATTTGCGGTCACTTTAAAAAATCGAATTCTATTCGAAGTTTCACAAACTCAGTCTAGAAATTTCAGATCGTTACATTCCGCAGCGCTCCGACTTTCCTCCTTGGGATTTAAATACAAGGTTGAAATTTTTAGAGTCATTCTGCTTTCGCTAACCGAATTTTCCGAAAACGATCTTTATGCCCTTTTTGAATGGAACAAAGACAATCATACATTGTTCGGACATTTTCTTACGGGGAACATTACAAGTCCTGAAATTAGAATGGATGTCGATATGAATATGGCCAGACAATCCACGTTCAAAGTAAGAATTCAAACCACTCAAGAAGAATCGGAAACGATCGCTGAAGCAAAAAAGCGGGCGTCGCGTAAGGAACCGGAGCCGATTCCGGGTGAGATGTTGATTCCTAAAAATCGTTATGAATATTTTCTCAAAGAAGTTTTCGAACTTACGGAATCCAAGTTGGCCTTTTCGTCCGATTTTCCAGAGCTTGAAAAATTCGGAATGTGGGGTTTAAATCTCGCAATTCTACCGGTGGTTCACACGGATAAATCCGATATCGTAGTCATACTCGGAAAAAGAAAAGATCGTCAGTTTACTTCCGAAGAATTAGAAGTTTTGAATGCTTTTTCCATTCAAGCCGGAATTTCGATCCAGAATTATCATCTCTTTGATCAAAGAGCTCAAAAAGAAAGACTCGATAAAGAGATAGAAATTGCAAAGGAACTTCAAAAATCATTGCTTCCCAGAAAAATGCCTGAACACAGCGGATACGAATTCGCGGGAACAATGGTCCCAGCGAGGGGAGTCGGAGGGGATTATTACGATTTTATCACGGATCCGTTCAATACCGAAACCGTGATTTGTATCGGAGACGTAAGCGGAAAGGGAGTTCCCGCCGGAATCGTCATGGCAACCGTAAGAACGATCATCCATTCTTTGGTTCGAAAAAAGGTAAGTCCTTGGGATATCGTAAACACTGTAAATACCTATATCTTTCAAAATTACAACGAAGCTGCGTCTCCTAGGTTTATGTCTATGACTGTTATCAAATGGGAAATGAATCGAAATGAGTTTCGATTTAGCGGAGCCGGACAAGGAATTCTTTATCTTTATAGAGCCTCTTCAAAAACGATAGAAGAAGTACAAACCGGAGGAATCATTTTAGGAATCGGCCCGGATATTACAAAATTCGAGAATTTGAATCAGTTCCGAATGTTGTCTGGAGATTTGCTGATCATGTGTACAGACGGGGTTTTGGAGGCTTCCAATCAAGACGGAATTCAATACGAGGCTGAAAGGTTAAAAACATCGATTCTTCAACTACAAGATCAACCGTTGCAAACGATGCTGGACGGTATCGTTTCCGAAATTAAAAAATTTACCGGAAACCAAGAACAGATGGATGATATAACTCTTGCAGCAATCCGAAGGATCCGTTAAACCTGCATTTACAATAGTCTATGAGAGATAAGATCTCCGAGTCCACTCGCAAAATTTTCGAAGTCGTTTGGGAAAGAATTTCTCCCTTTCATGAGATGATTTTATCTCGTCCGGCCGTTCTAGCCTATTCCGGCGGAAAAGACTCCTGTTTACTCTTGCATTTCTACTTTTGGCTCTGGATGGAAAAAAAGATTCCGGTACCTTGTATCTATCATTTGGATCATTCGATCCGTTTCAACCTGCAACAGGAAAAAACGATTCTTGATTATGCGGAAAGTACATTTCCCTTTCCGAGGATGTTTAAAAAAAAAACGTTCCCGTCTTATCCAGAAAATTAGGCAGGACTCTTGAAGAAACTGGAAGAGCGTTTCGTTACAAGGATTTAGAAAGAATTTCAAATCGTTACGACGGTTATATCGTAACCGGTCATCACTCGGAAGATTATCTGGAGACGATACTTCTCAATTTGATTCGAGGAGGGGGCTGGAATTCATTACGAACCTTAGGTTGGTTTGAAAAAAATCGATTTAGACCTCTTTTTGCGTTTCAGAAAGACGAAATCAAAACCATTCTTCAATCCGAATTTTGGCCGGTATTCGAAGACGAATCCAATCAAAGCGACGAATATCTAAGAAATAGAATTCGCAAACATATCGTTCCCTTGCTGCTACACGAGGGAGCGGATCCCGATCGAATTTATAAAAACTTTCATCGTGCGGAAAGTCCCGCCCCTAAAATTCATACGGAACAAAAATCAATCTCTAAAAAACCGTCTTATATCAAAATCGATGTCTGGGTTTTAAACGATTTATCGCAAAGGGAAAGAAAGTATTTTATCGACCGATATCTGCGCTCTCTCGGTTTACATCCGATCACACGAAATTTTTTTCAAGATCTTACCGAATGTTTGAAACGTAAGAATTCTTTCGGCATTGAAAACAAAGAAGTATGGTTTTGGAAATCGACTTCTTCGGATTTATACCTGATTCCCAAAAATTCTCCTGCCTTAAAAGAATTTAGATTCGAACCCCGAGAAATGATTTTAAAATGGAACGGGAATCAGAAAAAAATTCCTCCGGGGCTCGTTCCCGATTTTTGTCCGGACGGAGCCAAAATTCGCAAAAACGGGATGAGCGTGGAAATTTCCGAAATCTTCCGGCAAAAAGAGATTCCGGTTCCGGTCAGAAAAATGCTACCCATTCTTTACGGGGAAGGGAAAGTTGATGTGATTTGTCTAAGTCTTTGGGATCCGAAGATCGGAGACATGGTCGGCGACAAAGAGACTGAGATATTACCTGACTTTCAGGAGCCTGGAAGATGAACGAGGATCCTCAAAAAAAGGATGAGCCATTCTTCAAGGACGTAGAATTTAACGCGTCCTATGGCGAAGCAAGTAAAATCCCCACAAAAGGGATTCCGCAAATCGCGTTTGCAGGCAGATCCAACGCCGGCAAATCCTCTCTTCTCAACGCAATCCTAGAACGGAAATCTTTGGCAAAAGTTTCTTCCACTCCCGGAAAAACCAAACTTCTCAATTTCTTTTTTGTAAACCGCTCGATCTATTTGGTCGATCTGCCCGGTTTTGGTTATTCTGCAAATTCTCACAAAGATCACGAAGCGATGATGGGGCTTCTTATGGACTATCTCAATCACGCAAAGGACCTAAAATCTCTGTTTTTGGTTTGTGATTCTCAGAGAGATCTTCCGGAAGAAGAACTCGAATTGATAGGGACCTGTTTTGAAAGAAATATAAAGCCAGTTTTGGTTCGAACAAAGATCGATAAACTCAATCAAAGCGATCTGTCCAAACTTAGAAAAAAAATGAAGAATATTCACGAACTTTATCCGATGTTAGAGACTGTTCTTGTTTCTAACAAATCGGGAAAAGGACTTCCGGAACTAAGAAAGATAGTGGATTCTTTGATCGGTATGGTCGGAAATCCCCTCGAAAATCTTACGGAAAGAATCGAAGAGATTTCTTAAATTTCACGCTTTAATATCTAAAAGATTGCCCACTTTATCAGAAGAAATCGCATTCAAAATTCTTAAACTCATTTGAGTTTGTTTATCAGTCAATTTCTGAAACGTATCAAGAGTATCCTCTAAAATCGCTTTGAGTTTTTCCTGACTGAGAGCCATTTCAAGCTTTCTCCTTTTCTCTTCCAACTCGACCTTGCGAGTCGATCCGGTATGATCATCGGTTTCAGCACTCGGTTCGGATTCGAATCTTTGTAGTTCAGACTCGATCCTTTGCAGTTCGGAAAGAATCTGCTTCTCCTTATCTTCTAAACGCACTTCTAAAGAATCTTGTTTTTTCTCTTTCTCAAGAGATTCCTTTTCTTTAGGGAATTCCTCTGGAGAGGTGATTTCATTTTTTTTAGAAGATTCTTCGGACTTTTTGGTGGTAACCGCCTGAGTTTCTCCGGAAACCGCAACCAGTTTCCCATTTCGGAACTCATAGTGAATTTTCATATCCAAGGAACGAATTTCGGCCCTGTCACGCGCTGCTTCGGAACGAAATTCCGCAACGTGACCGAGTTCGTGAGAAATCACATGAAGAATCGAAGTGGAGGCAGGAGAACTTTCCAACTGTCCATGCCCAATGTAGTGCAAAGATTCGTCTCGAGGAACTCCAAGCTGAATTCTATGTTCTCCGCCGATTTTCATTCTAATACTAGTGTCGGCCGCGAGAATCTCAAGTTAAGGGGTGGATATAAAATATTTCCGAAATTATAAAATCGGTTCAGTTCTTAGATAAAAAAAAAAAGAGGAAATCTGTTCAATCATCATCGGACGATATTATTGAGAATCTCCACAATCGCATCGTCAGACAAGTCATGAAACACCAAACCGTATTTATATCTCTCCTGAATGAGATCTCGACGGATGATATCAGCTTCGATTTCGATTGAAAATAAAGGAGACATAAATTTTATGCGTTCACCTAAAAGAATCTCTTCTCGAGAGCTGATCGAAGCTCCGATCATACTGATATCTTCCAGATTTCCTAAAACCTCGTTCTTTCCAAGAATCATCTTCACTAGGTTATTCTTACGAAAGCGTTTATAAAAACGTTTATCGTCAAGATCATCGCTAGCAGTTTTTTTTTGTTGTCCTATTTCTGTACGCATAGCGCCATACAGGATAACTCAAATTGACTGAAAGAAAAGAAAATTTTTATAAATCAGGAGAATATGAGCGAACTCTCTTTTCAAAATATTCGAAGAGAAGGATCGAATTTAAAAAAAGAAATCAATTCTTAGAGTGAAAACGAATCGTTTTCTCGTCCCAACAGAACCTCCATTTTTACGGAAGCTTCGGATTCTTTTTGGAAAATTCTTAAAATTTCATCGTCTTTATGATCCGGTTCGTGGTGTGTTAAAACCAATCGATCGACTTCTAAAATTTCACCGCATTTCACGGCCACCTTTCCACAAGTATGTCCCCAGCCGATTTTCTTTACGGCCTCTTCGGAACTATATTGGGCGTCGATGATAAGCATGTCCGTTTTTCCAAAAGAGCGTTTCAAATCTTGGAATTCTTCTAAATCGGGCTCTTGCACTTCCACATCGGTGCAAAACAGAAAGCTTTTACCTTGCTCCTCAAAACGAAAGCCGGTGCAGTTTCCGGGATGTCTGAGCAAAAATGGTGTAATCTTTACCGAGCCGATGTCGGTGCTTTGATTTTTTTCTAAAAGATGAAACGTCTTTTTCGACATCATACCGGAAAGTGGCAGAGGAAAATTTTCCTCATTCTGTTGTCTTTCCAATCGCTCTTGAAGGTTAGGAATGGTAGAATAGAAATGGATTTCAACCCCCGGGAAGTATGCGGGTTTAAAAAACATCCAGCCTTGAATGTGATCCCAATGAGTATGAGTAATCAAAATGTGGATTTTATCTCCGGGCTTAAGTCCTTCCGCAAGAAGATCGTTGCCCAACTGGCGAATTCCGGAACCGCAGTCGATGATATAACGTTCTCCGGATTGAGCCTGGATGAAGACGCAAGTTGTATTTCCCCCTACTGTTCGAGAAAGAGAAGGATCCAATGAGTTTAAAAATTCTTCTTCGGAGAAACTTCCGTTTTTTTGTTTAATTTCGGAATGGGCGGCTTTCAGGATTTTTAGAATTTTTTCCCTATATTCCGAATCGCTCAGTGGGGTGGGGAGGGAACCCCGGACGCCGTATAATTTTACTTTCACTGTATTATATTAGACAAACGAAATGTATAAAATTCTCTGACGATAAACCATGATCCAAGATCTCGAAGACAAACTGTGGTCGATCGCAAGCGGAATTCCGTTCGCTTCTGAATATTTTTTACAAGCTAGCCCAGTAAGGAAACTGAAAAAAGATAATTTATTCTCAAAAGAATTCGAGACATATTTTTTAGAGTTAGGTTCCGGTTGGGGGGAGGTCGCGATCGAGATGGCCCGTCAAAGACCAAACACCGGATTTGTCTTAATGGAGAAGAAATTCGATCGAATTCGACATACGATACGCGGAATCGAAAGGCATTCTCTCAAAAACGTAAAAATACTCTGTGTTAATTTCAATTGGTTCTTAGAGGACGTATTCGAAGACAGGGTTTTTTCGGAAATTTTACTGAATTTTCCGGATCCATGGCCTAAAAAAAGGCATCGTAAAAAAAGAACGATGAACTTGAAGTTTCTTCATTCTTTGCAGACTCTTTTGCCCGAAGGAGGAAAGTTTTCCTTCGCCACCGATTATGGTCCGTATGCGAGAAGAGTGATGCGACTTTTCCGTGACTCGAAATCTTTTAAACCGGAAGTGGAGGAATTGAGGCTGGAAAGGATGGAATTTCCCGTTTCTCACTTTGAAAGAAAGAAACGGGAAGAAGGAAAAAGAATCTATTACATAGATCAGATTTTGATTCAAAAATAAACAGTCGATTTTCTTTCAGCGATACACCAAAGAATAAACTTTGCCTTCCTCATCTTTTAGAGCATAAGACCACAAAGGTTTTCCATCCAACCCGTATCGAATCGCTTTTCCGGATTTAAAAAGGACGATTGTATCGTCTTTTTTGCCGGGAAGAATTCCTTCGATATCCGAAGATTCTACAGTGAAAGAATTGAGTTTTAAAGAACCCGATTCCATTCTATAAATCGTTTTTCCGGATTGAAACCAGAGATACGGAGATCTTACGGTAAACTGAGAAGCGGATTCGGTCGGAAGATCGGCCGAAGAAACATTTTCGTTATCGATCGAAATGATTTTCTTTCCGGAAAGAAGGAAAATTCCGGTTTCATAGGATCCGAGATATCTCAATTCTCCGGAACCTTTTTGATTGATTTTTTTTGGATTTAAATCTTTAAGAGAAGCGTCATATACCCGAGCTTGAATTTCATCCTTCTGAGAAGTGAGCGCAAACAAAGTTCCGGATTTAATGCCGGACCAAAAAGCACCTTCAAAAGATACCGAACCGTTTAACTCAAGTTGATCCGAATAGCTATAAATTTTGGAATTCTTGCCTGTAACTACTTCGACCAAAATATTCTCTCCGGAAAGAGCTGCTTTTTTAATTTCACCCGAAGGAAGTTTGGTTTCTCTGAGTAGTAGCCCGGTTTTGAGATCCATGATTTCCAATTTTTTTTCCGAAACACCGATCAATCGTTTATCGGCTAATAAAAATTTATACGGAGTTGTAGTCTGAGTTCTCCAAAGACGAATTCCACGATCCCTATCGATCGATTCCACACTGGTTCCATAATTCAAAAGTAAGGAGTCATTGATCAAAAGAGGAACCCCGATCAGTTTGCCTCTACTTTGATACGATTGCAAAATCACCGGATTATCGTCGTCGGCGATCACCAATCGTTCTGCTTGGGTTGCGTGCGGGGAACCGGGGAATTTTTCAGCGAGCTCTCTTCCCAATTCTAAAACTTCTTTTTTAACCGCAGGATTTGCCATTTTGGTTTTTTGTTCCGAAAGAATCCGAATCAAAGCAAAAAGATCCCTTTCGTTTCTGTCCAATTCCAGTGCTTTGCGGATTTCTTTTTCAGCGGCCTCTAAATCACCGCGTTTGTAATAGATATAGGAAAGTTGATAATGAGCGTCCGGAAAGTCGGGATTTTTTTGAATGATATCTTTAAAAATCGCGATCGCTTCGTTGTATAGATTATCGTTAAAAAGAATAATTCCTATATTGTAAGGAGCGAGTTCGTTCGAAGAATCCTGCGACATCGCCGCTTCAAATTCCTCTTTTGCGAGTTTTTTATTTCCGGAATGATATGTTGAAATTCCCTTTCCGATCCTTGCGGCTACAAACTCGGTGTTGAGAAGAATAGCCCTGTCAAAAGCATCGATCGAAGCCTCATATTTCTTTTTTTGAAGATAAATGATTCCCATTTGATAGTGGCTGTAATACGAATCTGGCTTTTTAGAAAGAACGTCCTTAAATCCCTCTTCGGCTTTATCAACCTCTCCCTTCCTCAGTAAAAACGCGTAGATTGACTCTCTTGCTTGCAAATTGCGCGATGCTTGAGGCGGCGTTTCCAGCATCGAAATCCCTTTTTCCTCGTTTCCGAGAGAAAGATAACATTCGGCTATTTTAATATATAAGGTCAGCTTTCCGGTTTTTTGAAACGCTTCCTGATACAAAGGAATTGCTTTTTCATAATGATTCGTATCGAAAAACTTATTCGCTCTTTGAATCGTCGGAATCACGGTAGCAAACTTTTGGTTTTCTTGAATCGTTTTTCGGGTTTCGGCGATTTCCGGAATATCTTTGGATAACTTTTCAGCTTTGGAAATCCAATTCAGGGCGGAATCGTGATTGCTCTTTTCGTTTTCTTCCAAAGAAATTTTATAATACAACATCGCCAAACGAAAGTTAACCGCTTCGTTATTTGGAAATTTTTTCTGAAGATTTTTATATACGGATTCGGCCTTTTCGTATTCTTTTTTGTCTTCGTAGGTTCTACCCAAAATGATTGCCGCTGACGGATCGTTTCCGGTCAAATTCTCCAAATCTTTAGTGTATTGATTCGCAAGAGTTTGATTTTTTTGTGAAGAATAAAGACGAATCAATCCTTGAAGAGCGGGAATATTCTGTTTATCAATCAAAAGAGCTTTTTTAAAATTCTCTTCGGACGCTTTCGATTCTCCGGAAATAAAATACAATCTTCCGAACGCGTTATAAACGGCGGGCTCCTCCGAGGATACCTTTTTTGCTTTTTCGTAATAAACCTTGGCTTTCTTGGAATCCCCTTTTCTTAAATGTTTATCACCTTCGAAAATTTGCTCGGAGACATCGATAAAGGCCAAAATTTGTTTTTTTTCGGATTCTGATCTTAAGGATTCCGCTTCCTTTCTCGCGGCTTTATAACGATTTTCGGTGATCAATAAAAAAACCAAGTTTGTGACCGGTTCCGTAAAATTCGGATCCAATTCCTGGGCTCGTGTAAAATAGACCAAAGCCTTTGCGGATTCTCCCAACCCTTTCAGATTCAAACCCATTTGATTTTGATAGATCGCGTTATTTGGAAATACGGAAATCGCCTTTTCCAAAACGCTTACCGACTTTCTAAAATTTCCTGATTTGTAATGGACCGCCGCAATGCCCGAAATCGCTTCTTGATAATCCGGCTTTAGAGATAAAGAAGTTTCGAAAGCTTTCAAGGCTGCTTCGTGTTCCCCGTTGAGAATTCTTGCATTACCGAGAAAAATATATGGTGCTGGGTTTTTCGGATCATTTTGAACCGCGGTTTGAAAATGAGAAACGGCTTCCTTATAACTCTTTCTACGCATTGCCTGATTTCCGTTTTCAAGCGCGGAAGCGACTCGAGTCACGGAAGCCGATTTTTTTGCGGAAAGTAATTCCGGATTATTTTTTCTGGCCTCCTCGAAATACGTCTCTGCTTCTTCGTATCTCTTCAACTGAACCGCAGCATCACCCAACTGCATATTCAACTGAGCCGGAAACGGAAATTCTCTTGCCGGAATTTTCTTAAGAGTTGAATACGATTGTTCAAACTTTCCGAGATTTTTTAAAAGGACGGCTTTCTTAAATGAATAATTGTATTTTTCTCTTACAGGAAGCGATTCCAGTTTTTCGTAAATTTCTACCGCATTCTCGCTTTTACCTTCCGCGGTAAAAATGATGCCTAACGTAAGCAGGATTTGTTCGTTTTCAGCATCGATGTCTGTTCCCTTTTTTAAAGAGATCAAAGCATCCTGATTTTTACCCAATTTATATTCGGAGATTCCCGCCAAATAATAACCCGGCGCAGTAGGATAAGTATTGATTGCGAGGTTTGCTTTCTCTAACGATTTTTCGAAATTTCCTTTTTGAAAAAAAGAATTTCCGTCGTTTAGAATTTTAGAGACTTTTTTCAACTTCTCACGAGTTGCAGCGTCTTTTTCAAGAACCCCATCCTGAGTTTGTGATTTTCTAAATTCTTTACCCGCACAGTTGATCAAAAACTGTCCGTTTAGTAAAATTAAAATTATGATTGTAAAAACGTTCATCTTCATGAAATTCAAACCTTTCATTTATATCCCTTATATTCGATCTTCAGATCTTTTAACGGAGATCGTTTTAAAAATTTTTCACCTCTTGTGAGAATGGAAATTCTCCAAACTCCGCCGGCTTCCAGTTTATCTTCTAAAACTTTTGAATATCCTAGATAAAGCCGAACCGTTCCTTCTTTGGTATCAGTCACAATCCGAAAAGGACGCCCATCTTCTTTGTTTTCCTGATTGAATTTATAACTGCCAAGGTTGTTTCCATCGGATGGAAAAGAATAAACGCTCAAACGCTCTTTTTCATATTCCAAGCTGAATGTTTTTTTCGGAGTGTGGAACGAAATCGCAACAACTCCCGGATCCAACTCCGAAGTAATCGGAATGATTCCGTTGATTTCAAGACTTTCCGAAATAAAGGGTGTTGAAAAAACTCCGTACCAACCCGGGGGAGCAGAAGAAACATTCTGAAAATCTAATGTTTTTCCGGCAAAAGCTTGAAATGCTTTTTCGCCGGAAAGTTTCCAAAACTCCGGTTCGTCGATTAAGTTATTGGTTTTATAAGGCAGCGCAATCTCGGTGATCTTATCCGAATCGACGATCAATTGTCCTTCGTAATACACAAGAGGGCCATTTTCGGTATCACGAACCATTTCTAACTGCATTGCTCCGGGGGACAGATTACTTCGATAAAAAGGGGTTTCCCCGCTTCGAAAGCCGTCTAACGCAACTTGCAGAGCCTCCGGAAAACTCAAAATCCGAATACCGCCGAGGGTTCTATCTTCTTTCCATTCTTGATAAATATTGAATGTTTGACCTGCCCGAATCTGGATTGCGCGGTTGATATCCTCATGTCCTGGGCGAGTGATCTGGATTTGTTGTAAGCCTTCCGGAAGAGGATAGTTTCGAAACGATGCAATTCCGATCCTCTCTCCTTGAAACAAAACTTCCGTGTCCGCAGAGGACGCGCTAAAGGACAAATATCCTTGGAGACTTTTTTTCAGAATGGAATCGATTTCTCCCGAACTCAGGGATTTTTCCCAGATTGGAACCAACGAGGTCCTTGGATCCAATGCAAGAACACCGGAAGAATGTTTCAGATAATAAACTTGATTTGCAGGTGCATCGTTTTGAATTTGAGGAGGTTGAAACGAGCCGTTTACGGTTCCGTAAAGGATTTCCTTAACCGGATCCTCGATTTTCTGATTTACCGTCCAATGACCGCTTACTTCTCGAATATCAGTTCGGATCACCGCATCTACGTTTTGTTTCTTAAGCTCGGCGGCAAGCTGGGAGGAATTTTTCCAAACAGAGTCCGCAATTCGAATTTGTTTCCCCTTTACCTTCGCCCAAATCAATCGAATTTCATCGGTTAAAAACGAAGAAAGTTTGGGATCCATTCCATTAGGAATATGGATTGGAGCAAAAACAAAGATCGGTAGGATATTTCCTGTTTTTCGAATTTTATAGTCGGAACCGGATCCGTTTGCAAAAACAATTTCCTCTTCGCTGAGAGCCTTATACACGGGTTCTTGTAAAACAGAATTCGAATTTTCGATTTTTTGAACCGAGGAACAATTCAGGAAAATCGATAAAAATGAATAAAAAAGAGTCGCCGATATTTTTACAGGTTTATAGGAAATAGATTCTTGCAATTTCCAACTTCTCTGTAACTTGAGATTCAAGCATTTGTACAAGCTGTAAATAAATTTCATGGTGAGTTCGATTATTTTCTAACGGGTTGAATGAGAAATCCAGTATAAAAAGATTCCCGGTTACGATCACCTGTAATTTTCGATGATCCGATTAAAAATAAAAAAACCGGGGAAGTTTCCCCGGTTTGAATCTGGTTCAGGGTTTCATTAAAATCCTAAAAGGTTTCTTTCGGATTTAATTTCAGTTTTTCCTTTTGCACATCCTGTTGGACGTATTTTGTTTCGTTAACTGCCTTTGCTGTTTTTGTAACTTCATCGGCGTTATTTCGAGTTGCTTCTCGTTTTTGGAATTCTGCTTTTACTTCTTCCACAGAACCGGATTGACTCAGGATTTTCAATTCTTCACTGGAAGATTTCAACTCTTCCACCAATTTACCGTATTCAAAAGTTTCATTTTTATGAAGAACGATTAGTTCTTTCATTTCAGTGAGAGAGTCTTTTTGCAAAGAACGAATCAACTTATCTGTAAGTTTTTGATTTTTCTCGATTTTGATTTCACGGTTTTTATTCAGAATTACTTCCGAGGATTCACCCTTTTTAGATACCGCAATCGTACCCTCGATGACTGCAAATCGAATCGTACAACTTTCTTTTGCACAATTGACCTTAGATCCTTCCGGATGTTCCACCGAAGTTAGAAAAGAAGTTCCCCTCACACCGGCAAGAGCAGTCGGAGTGGAAACGGTAAATTCGGTAGTTTTCTGACCTTTTTTTACCATCGTTACGATCTTTCCATAGTTCACTTGTACGTTTGTATCGGATCCGTTTGGATTCACAAGATTTGCAATTTCAATATCCGAATTTTTGGACATCTTAATGATACCGCTGTCGGCAACCATAATCTCGGCTCCACCGCTTGCACCGGTTACAACCCGATCAGTTGCAGACAACGTAGCACCCAATTCTGCTTTTTTCTCTCCGGAATCGGAAAGAATTTTCACATCTCCCAAAACCCATACAATTCTAGCTGCGGCAACTTCAGATCCACTTTTGATCTGATCCCCGCCGGACGATTTATTTGTGCTACAAGCCAAAAACAACGTTAGAGCTGTATAGCTAATCGCAATTATTATTAAACGTTTCATACTACCCCCGAACTTAATAAAGAATGTATTATAACCAACAAACTTACAAGGAAAAATTTGCTACTATTCCGATTTAGTTATATTTCAAATGAGTGATTTTCAAAAAAAGCCCGAGTTTTGCAATAGGATTACTTTTTTTTTGGTTTTTCCGGGGTTACCGAAATATCGTCCAATTCTTCTTCTAATTTACATTTCGGATAATTATCGACCGGAAGACTCGTACCGACCCAACCAAACGCTTCTTGCGCTGTAATTACATGAATATCCCAACCCATAACGATATTCGGACAACCCCAAACCTTATTTTTACATAAAATCTGGCTGGATTTCGGCTTTGGATACGCCCAAGCCGAAGGCGGATAAACACATTTCATCTCCACTTCGGCGATTTTTCTGAGCCTTTTTACGTTTCCTTCAAATTCCTTAAAAATAGCGACCAAAGGATTTGCAAGAAGCTCGTCAAAATATTTTCGAGATGTATTATACGCGATATAATACACGAGTTCTTCCATCACATAATCTTTGTCGGACGCGTTGTGACTCAGATTGGCTATATAACGCGCAAGTTTTAAAGCGTCGGTAAGAAGCGCTTGAAAAAAATCAAAAGATTTTTGGGCAACCGCGTCTTCTTCCGCGTTTTCCTGATTGCTATCGCTCTCCCCATCATTAGAAAGAATATCGTCCAAGAAAGTTTCATTGGGAATTTCCGTCTGACCCGATTTATCAATTACGATCGGCTTATCCGGATTTTCGGTCATACCAAGCGGCATATGATTCGAAATAGCACTGTAAATAAATTCTTGAAGATCTAATTTTTGTAATATATCGGAACTTTTTTTGGCAATTCGAATCTTTTCCGCGTCTTCAAACGGAAGTTTCGTAAATTTATCCGTATTGATTCGGGGAATATCCATCAAAAGCCCTGCGGTAAACGCATATCTTCTGAGAAGCCGAAATTTCATCGTATCCGGAATCATCACGATCCCAAGAGTCAAAAGACCCAACTCGCTGATATATTTAAAAAAATTCAAATTCTGATTATAAACTTTCAAAAGAGTCAGTACAATCTTTTTTGAATGTAAGGCATTGCGAATGATTCCTTTATAATTGTAAACGGAGTTCTCATACATAAATTTCAGAAATTTCATGTCGGAAACTTTCAACTGATTTACGATTTTTACGGAGAGAATATTCTGAATCTGTCCTAATAACTCTTTATTAAGTTTAACCTCAAATTTCGGACTGTATTGCCCTTTGATATCCTTCAGTCGGGCCAAGGCGGATTCCTTAACTTGAACTTCCTCCTTTACCAATACATTGCCTGAATTGTCTTCAATCGGGGAAAGAAAACGAATCATAGATCCGGTTTCAAATTCTTTCGTAAAGTCGATTAGAGTTTCGATAGAATCAAATTCTAGACTGGAATGGGTCACTTTCATTTTGAAATTCTATCTCTCCGTGTGACTCTATGAGGATTATCGAGACTACCGAGCATTGATTCGAGACTTTTTTTTCTTTCCAAAGTGATAACGCCGCCCTCTAAGGCTTGAATCATGGCACAATTGGAAGAAAGTCTGCAACAATTCGATTCTTCACAATGTTTTTTTTGACTCAAGAGTTCCGGAAAACTCTCCAAGATTTCCTCTTTTTTTAGATGCAAAATCCCCCATTCCTTAATTCCCGGAGAATCGATCAGAGTCGTTCCGTCGCTCAAAACGATCAATAAAGAATTCGTTGTGGTATGTTTTCCTTTATCGGTAGATGAGCTGACACCTGAAGTCTTTTGAATCTGTTTTTGAGTCAATAAATTGAGTAAGGTCGACTTTCCGACTCCGGAATTTCCGACCAAAAAGGTCGTTTTTCGATTTAAATATTCCTGAAGTTCTAAAATTCCTTCCCCCGTTGTGCAGGAAATACCGAGAACGCGATACCCGAGATTTCGATAGACTGAAAGTCGAATTTCCGCTTCTTCTTTAGAAACGAGATCCAATTTTGTAAATAAAATCAAGGGTTTTGTACCGGATGTAAAAACCGCCGCCAAACAACGATCGATAAAACCGTCTTTTGTTTCGGGAGATTTCAGAGAAACCAAAACCGCGGTTTGATCCGCATTGGCACAGAGTATCTGAGTATCCCCTTCCCTGCTCTTTCGAGTTAGAAAAGATTTTCTTTCCATCCTTTCGCAGATCACCCAATCTAGACCGGAGGAAGGTTCCGCTTGAATTCTATCCCCCACAACAAAAGGATGTCTTTCTTCCGCGGAAATTGTGCGGAGCTTTCCTCTGAGAAACGCCCTTACCGTTCCTCGAGATTCGGAATAAATTTCATAGTAAGCTCCGTAAACTCGAGAAATGATAAAAAACTCTTTGACTGATTTATCCTGCTCTAACATGATTCTTACGCATTTTGTATGCCCAATCGAAAACTCAACGCCATAGGTCCCATCGCATATTTGATTCTTTTGATCGCTGGATTTCAGCTTATCTCCGTCCTAATTTTGCAGTCATTCCATTTCTTTTCTTTCGAAATTCATAGAATCTTCGCCTCTCTGATTCCGGGAGCGCTTTTAGGATTTCTAATTTATATTTTATCGATTCGAATTTTGAGAAAAATTTCGAGCAAATTCTTAGGGAGAATGTTTCCCTTTCTACAAACTTCGAATACCGAAATCGTAAAGTATCTTTCCGTTTTGGATCAATTTAAGAATGATCTGATCGCGACCAATCTGACCGAATTGGTTTGTGAGAAAATTCTAAAATTCATTCAAGCGGTAGTGCCCGCTAAAAAGGTGAACATCTTTTTGTGGAAAGAGGAAATGGGAAAATTTGCTCCGTTTCCTGATTCCGGAGAAATTCAATTTTTTATTTTTGATCCGTTTTTGCTTTGGATCACGGAACACGATAAAATCTACGCGTTTAAGGAATTTGAAAACGATCTTTCTCTCATAAAAATCAAAAAATCTGCGGAAAATTTTTTTATTACAACGGAGGCGGAACTCATAGTCCCTCTGATTTTAAACAAAAGCTTATTGGGGATGATCGTATTAGGCGAAAGAAAGAATAAAAAAAATTATTCATCCCAGGAAATCGAAAAGTTAAACGAAATCCGTTCCGTTTCCGTGATGTCTTTGTCCAACGCCATCTTTTACGAAAGACTGATCGAACTTACCGAAACCTTGGAAGAAAAAGTAAAAATCAGAACCCGAGAATTGGAAAACGCTCAATCTCAATTGGTGATGTCCGAAAAAATGGCTTCTCTGGGGATTATGGTCGCTGGAATCGCGCATGAGATCAATACACCCGCCGGAGTAATCAACGGAGCCGCCGACAATCTCGATCAGAATATGAATTATCTTGTACGAAACATTTTCGATATCGTTTTATTAGCAAGACATCGGGATTTGAGAAAGAATTTCGAATTGGCCTTGCTTCACTTACTCCGAGATAAAAAAAGTTCGGATCTGGACTCAAGGGAAAAATTTCGATTAAAAAATCAGCTTCGGGAAGAAATGAAACAGATGAAGTTCAGTCCCGCATTATCCGGAGAACTTTCGAATTTTATCATAGAAAATCAGGTGGGAGAGGAAAGAAAATACATCTACAATGTGATCATAGACGAGGACGACCGCGGATATCTTATGCTCAAAAATGCGACGCATATCAATCGGAATATTAAAAATATAAGATATGCGATTCGAAACGTCGTAAGAATCGTCAAGGCTCTTAAATCCTATTCACATTTGGATCAATCCAAAACTCTTTCATCGGCAAATATCATAGAAGGTCTCGAAACCACGTTAGTCATTCTTCACAACCAAATCAAATACGGAATCGAAGTGGTGCGAAACTTCCAGGAAATACCTTTTGTTGTATGCAATCCGGACGAGTTGAATCAAGTCTGGACCAATTTGATTCAAAACGCGATTCAGGCTCTCAAAGGCAATGGAAGAATCGAAATTTCGGTTTATCCGTCTCAGAAAAATGTAATTGTTCAAATCGAAGACAATGGTCCTGGGATTCCGCCAAAAATTCAAGATAGAGTCTGGGATCCCTTTTTTACGACGAAAGACCAAGGAGAAGGAACAGGACTCGGACTTGGAATCGTAAAGGGAATCGTTGAAAAACACAAGGGCAAGATTACATTGACCTCGATTCCCGGTAAAACGATCTTTCAGGTTACCTTGCCTATCAATCCTGAAAGTAATATATCGGAGGAACAAGAAACTTAGAACCTGCAGGGACTAGTAATACTTTTAAAGAACTCATAACGTGAAGAAAAAATCAGAAAATCAAAATGCTTCTTTTTTTACGGCGGTCTATTCCTTGGTCAAAAAAATCCCCAAAGGAAAAGTAACCTCGTATGGAAGAATTGCGGCTCTTTTGGGAAAACCAAGAGCCGCCCGAGCGGTGGGATACGCACTCAATGCGCTTTCCAAAGATCAGGAACAAAAAGTTCCCTGGCAAAGAGTGATCAACGGTCAGGGACAAATTTCATTTCGAGGAGATAGCGGACGATCCATTCTTCAAAGGAAAATTTTGGAGTATGAGGGAATCGTCTTCAATGATTCTGATACGATTGATTGGAAAATTTTCGGATGGCCGAATATGTTTTCTGAAAAAACGACACCTCGAAAAAAAAAGATAACTTCTAAAAAGAAAACAGGAACCAGAAAATGACTGACAGGATAAAACCAGTAACCCTAACGATTGCGGGATCCGATTCGGGCGGCGGAGCTGGAATTCAAGCGGATTTGAAAACTTTTACTGCGTTAGATACATTTGGAACTTCCGCAATCACTTGTTTAACCTCTCAAAATCCTTCCGAAGTAACAGGTATTTTTGAAGTGAATGCGGATTTTTTAGAAAAGCAAATTCGCGCCGTTTTGGGTTATTTTCCGGTAAAGGCGATCAAAACGGGAATGTTATTTTCTACAGCGATCATAGAAAAAACCTGTTCTGTTTTGTCCGAGTATAAAAACAAAGGAGCAAATTTTTCACTCGTGGTCGATCCTGTTATGGTTGCAACAAGCGGAGCAAAACTGCTACAAGATTCCGCCATCAAAGCTCTTCTCGAAAAGTTGATCCCCATTTCCGATTTGATCACACCGAATTTGGACGAAGCCGAAATTCTTTCGGGAAAGAGGATTGATAAAAGTTCGGAAATGCCGGATCTCGCTCTGCAAATTTTTGAAAAATACCGAGTTCCCGTTCTTTTAAAAGGAGGACATCTGAAAAATGAAACCATCGCTCTGGATCTTCTTTTCGATGGTAAGGAATTTACCAAATTGGAGAAACCGTATATAACCGGATTTTATCCTCATGGAACCGGATGCACCTATTCCTCGGCGATTACCTCGTATCTTGCGCATGGAAATTCTTTGATCAAAGCCGCTGGTCTGGCAAAAAGATATCTGCATGCAGCAATCGAACAGGCTTATTCGGCCGGAAAGGATAGAACTCTCAATCATACTCCGAATCTATAAAAGTCTGTCTTAAAATCGAAAGAAACCTGACAGGAAAAACGCATCATTGAGTTAGCGTCGAACAACTAAGTCTTTGATAAAAAAGAATCAAACTTCGAATCGCTTTCGTAAATAAAGGAAAATTATTTGCTTTCGCTTAACAATCGATCCTCTACTAACTTTTCAAGAATCGTCAAAGGCAAGGAACCGCTTTCCAAAACAACGGAGTGAAATTCTCGAATATCGAATTTTTCCTTTTTATACTTACGAACTTTTTCTCTCAACTCAAGAATTTTGAGCATACCGAGTTTATAAGAACAGGCTTGTCCCGGATAAACAATATACCTTTCTATCTCGGCGGTCACATCCTTCGGAGCCATTCCCGTATTTTCCATCACATACGAAATCGCCTGTTCACGACTCCATCGTTTGTAATGCAGACCGGTATCCACCACCAAACGAACCGCCCTAAAAAGTTCAGCCTGGAGCCGTCCTAAATCGGAATAAGAATCCTGAAAGAATTCGTAATCTTTTGCAAGACGTTCCGCATACAAAGCCCAACCTTCCACATACGCGGTAAAGGTAATCGTATTTCTAAATCGAGGCAGACCTTTGAGTTCCTGCATAATCGCAATCTGAAGATGATGACCCGGAATCGCCTCGTGATATGTAAGAGTTTTCATTCCGAATTTCGGGATTTCTTTTGTATCTCTCAGGTTCGCATAAAAAATACCCGGTCTGGAGCCGTCTAACGCGGGTTCGTCGTAATAAGCGCCTGGAGCGGTTTTTTCTTTAAAGACCGGAATCCTTTCCACTTCGACTTTGCTTTCGGGCATTCTTAAAAAGAGAGAAATCGTTTTTTGTTCCGATTCTTTGAGAATCGTTTTGTATTCTTCTAAAGCCTGTTGTTTTCCAGTTACCGTATCCGGAAATAAAAACCGAGGATCCTTCCTGAGTTCGGACATTGCGGTCGGAATCGTTTGGTTTTTTCCCAAACTTTTTAAAATCGTTTTCATTTCGTTTTGAATTCTGAAAACTTCGGACAATCCGATCCGATGAATTTCTTCTGGGCTCAGTTCTGTGGTTGTATGTTTTTTCAATTCGTGCGAATAATAAGAGTCCCCGTCAGGCAACTTCCAAACTCCCGCTTTCGAATCCGCCTTTTTTTTCTGTTCTAAAAAGAGATTGAGTAATTTTGAATATGCGGGATAAATTTTGGATCGAACCGAATCTTCGACTTGAACCAAAAACTCGTCCTGAGTTCGCGCAGGAATCGATTCGATCTTTCTCAGCTTTTTTTCAAAAGCGGCGTAGAGAATATTTTCTTTCGGGGGGACCTCGATAAAGCCCCGGACCTCGGAAATCAAACGATCCAGAATAAAATCGGGAGGAAGGATTTTATTTTTTTCGCGAAACACGATTCCTTCGATGAGTTGATCTATCTTTTTAGGAATCGCGTCCAATCTCATAACGAAATTTTCGACGTCTTGTCTCGATTTCAACGGATGTTGAGTCGCTAAAAAAGTGGGGACCTGACTCTGAACGCCGAAGAGCTGATTGGCGGGATAGTCATGAAACAAAAATCTTTCGTTCGCGACTTTTAATCGCAAAGACCATTCTAAAATTTCGTAGGAAAGCAAATCCTGATCTTTCAAATTTTTTTTGTCATAGGATAACAAAATTTCTAGGTTCTTTTTCGCCTTTTCAAAATCCTGTTTTTGTTTTTGGATCGAAATATCCGTTAGTCTTGTTTGATACCCGTTTATTCCGAATCCGTTTAAGATTCCGAGAGAGGTAAGATATTCCGGATCGTCCAAAACAGATTCCCAAAAGATTCTTTCATAAAATAACCCCAAGGTGAGCGGTTTAAAATACGACGTATGTAAAAAAAGAGAAATTGCAAGAATGCAAATTGAGAGAATCGTAAAAAAGATACGTTTAAAAGTGATCGTCATAAACATTGTGGAACAAAATACAAAAACGTTTTAAAGTTGAAAATTCTATTTTTACAAACGATTCAGAACTATCAAAAATTCTCCTGAAAAAACCGAGTCTTTCAATCGGTCGGTATCTGAGCCACGATAATGGTAAGGTCGTCTTGAAATTTCCTACCTTCCGTAAATTTTTCGAGATCGCCTAAAACGATGTCTACTATTTCCTGAGAAGATTTTTCCTTAAATGTTTTTAATAGGGAATGAAGTCTTTCTTTTCCATAAAATTCCTTATTCGAGTTTAATTCTTCGAACAACCCGTCCGAAAAAAGAAAAATCTTATCTCCGGGAAGAATTTTCAAAATCTTATCCTTATAGATTGAAGCCGGAGAAAGTCCGATCATTCTACCGGTATTTTGAAGCGGATAAAATTCGGAGTTGTGCAAAAGAATCTGTTCCGGATGCCCCGCGGAGGAATATCTTAAAATTCCTTTTTCCGGATCCAGATCCGCGAGAATACACGTATAATAAAGATTCAGCGTTTTAAACTTAGATACAAAATCAGAATTCAGAATTTCTAATATTTCACCGGGACGTTTTCCGGAATGTTTTACAAATTCATAACCTACCTTGATCGCCATCGTAATTAGAGCGCCTTGCACCCCATGACCCGTCGCATCTGCGAGAAACAAACGATAGGTTCCGCCGTTTGTCCGAGTGATATCATAAAAATCACCGCCCACTTCGTCTTTAGGGATATATTCCGCCCGTATATCCAGATCGGAATATTCTTCAAAACCGGAAGGAAGTATGCTTTTTTGAATTCTTTTGGCGGTTAATAAATCCTTTTTAATAATATGTAAGGACTTATTCAATTGAGCCATCAATTCTTCGATGGTTTTTCTTTCTTCCGAAAGTTTACGTTTATCTTTCCTAGAAGCTCGAAGTAATTTTTGAACCTTTGAACTTTGCGATTTTAAGAAACCGGAAGTGATGCTCATCCAGTAAAAATACAAAAGCACGGTCAAAACAAAAATAAAAAAGAAAATTACCAGAGTTCTATCTCTAAGACGAATCGGAGATGTTCCCGCAATTCCGGTAAAATAAAATAAAAACAAACAAAATGAATAGATCAACGCGCCAAAAATAAAATAGCGCCTTTCCATCATACCGAAAGGCGCAAGATAACTGGCATAAAGCGCGGTTAACATAACTACCAAAAAATCAGGAACCTGCACCGTAAGCCAGGCGTTGAAAAGCAACATTGGAATATACCAGCAAAAGAACGAAATTTTCATCCACTTTTGAAGATTCCATCGGCCGTTCGCTAACTGATAATTCAAAGGTATCGCGGCGCCTGCATTCGCGGCTAAGAATAAAATCAGTTCAAAATAGGAGACCTTTTCCAGTCCTTCCGTATCATAAAATTTAAGAATGGAAAATAGGAGAGATACAAATGCTCCTCCAAAAATCCAGTTAAGAGTTACCGGAAGTTTAAAGGTTTTTTTGAGATGAAAAAAATTCATAAATCCCTAAATCAGAGGAACGATGACTAACGCTAAAAAGGAAATCAAAGTGGTCCAAATCGTGGCGGAAGCCAAAGAAAACCATAGGGAATTCTGCCATTGGATCAGTGGTGTGGCTACAAATAGGATCATTCCCAAATAAGATAGATAAGGAGATCGATCATAGAGATGTTTTTGCCATTCGATAAAACCTTCCTTAAAATCTTTTACGTCGCCTCTGAATTTTAAGTCTAAGATCAGTTCCCCGATCCAACCGGAAATCGAAAATAAAAAAGACCAAACCAAAAATAAAATCGAAAATGTAAAAGGAACAATGTCTTTCCAAAAAACAAAATGAAGAACGGCAATCAAAGTTCCTAAAAAAGGAACCCCGGGATACAGAATTTTGATTCTAAAAAATTTACTTTCGGAAAGATAACGGAAAAAAGGAATTCCGTTGGAAAACTGAAACGATCCGCAAAAAACGCATTGTGTGGACTCTTGTAAGATATGAGTTCCGCAATTCCTACAGAATCGTTTCTCAGTCTCCATTCTAAATTACAAAAATCAACTTTTGCTTATGAGTTCGTTGATCAACTGACGTAAAAAATCCAATTCCGGAATTCCGCTTTTTGGAAGAGGTTTATTATTGATAAACAAAGTAGGAGTGGAGTTGATTTTTAAGACCTCGGCTTCGTTTACTTCGCGATTGATGTGATCTCTCACCTTTGGAGAACTCATACAGGAACGGAAAGCATCCATTTTGAGACCGTTCTTTTCCGCAAGACGAATGACGGAGGCTGTTGTATGCATTACGCCATTCTCATTGTCTTCGTAAAGTCCGGTATAGATCAGATTAAATTTCTTTTGATCGTTCGCGCAAAGAGCTGCACTCGCAGCCACACAAGAACTAGCCTCGGGAGCCTTTCTTCCCACCAAACGATTGCAGTTATTATCCAAAGGAAAATTCTTATACGCGACTTTGATAATTCCGTCGTATTCGATAAGAAAAGATTTTAGAATTTTGCTCATACGCATACAATGACCACAATTAAAATCCGCATACTTTACGATCGTGATCGGCGCATTCGGATCTCCGACGATAGGAGTGTCCTTCAGATCGATCCGAACCAAAGGTGCGGATTCAAACTCTTTCAATTGCTGCGCGATCGTTTTTTCACCCGCCTCTCCCGAAATGAGTCTAGCTCCGCCAGTGGAAACTCTTCCTCCATAAAATCCCAAAACAAAAAGAGAAAGGGCAACGATCAAAAGATTTAAATAGTTTCCGTTCAAAGAAGAAGATACTGCGCCGAACGATTTGTCTTTGATGGTTTTAAAATCCACGAAGTTAACCGCTAAAAGAGAAATCGTAACCAGATACGTTGCAGCACAAAGACCGCATAACGCTTTGATTACTCCGACAGAAATCAGAAAAAAGCCCAAGTCGGCGATCAAACCGAGAATTAAAACATAAAAAGCCAAACGAAGATTGGATTCTGCGGTTTCTTTTTTAATTTCGGACAAAACAAAAAGAAAACCCACAAATCCGTAAAATATAAAACCGAACAACGCGACCGGAAGATCGCCCAAACCCGGAAAATTCCGAATCGCGGAAAAAGAACTTTCCGAAACCTTATCGCAGGAACCGGGTTCGCTGATCGCGTTACAAAGGGATTCTCCAAGCGAACTCGGAGCCCCGTAGTATTTTTGAATCAGCAAAAAGGAAAGAATCAATCCTATAGCGGCGAGGATGATGGATATTTTATTTTTGGATAATTGGTTCATGAATTTCCCCGATCTTGTAAGATCGATTTACCTTTATGTATGGTTCCTTCTCAAATGAAAAGAAAAATCTAATTTGTTTGAGTGTTTCGTCAGAGAGAAGAAATCGCCTGTGCGAGATCCAATTTTCCCTCATACAAAGCCTTTCCTGTGATCACTCCGTAGAGAGGAATTTTTGTATTGAGAGAAGAAAGATCCATCAAATCTTTCAGAGAAGAAATTCCGCCGGAAGCGATCAACTGAAACGGAAAAGAATCTAAAATTTCCCGATAGGCATCGATATTCGGTCCTGCCAGAGTTCCGTCTTGAGCGATATCCGTGAAAATCACGTGTTTGATTCCCGCTTTCGCAAGGTTTGCAAGAAGATCCGGATAACGAATCCCGGAATCTTTTTCCCAACCCGCGATCTTTACGATTCCGTCTCTTGCATCCACGGCCACGACAACTCTATCTTTTCCATACGTATCCAAAGCGTGTTTCAGAAGATCCGGATTTGTAATCGCCGCCGTCCCGATGATAAAACGGTGAATTCCGATCTTATCATAGTATGCTAATTTTTCTTTGTCTCGAATTCCGCCGCCCAATTGAACTTTGATCGAAGTTGTCTCGCGTATTTTTAAGATAGAATCTTCGTTGATTCCGATTTGATTTCTTGCTCCGTTTAAATCCACAAGGTGCAAAAGAGAAGCTCCGTTTTTAGAAAATCCTTCCGCAAGTTTCCAAGGTTCGGAGGAATATATTTTTTTCTCTTCGTATTGTCCTTTGAACAGACGAACGGCGCAGTTATCCAGTAGGTCGATGGCAGGGATGATGATCATACGAAATGAATGAAATTCTCCAAAAGTTTAAGTCCGTGAGTATGGGATTTTTCGGGATGAAATTGAGTTCCGAAAATATTGTTTTTTTCGACAACCGCAGGAAATTTTTCCTGATAGTAATCGCAAAGACCCGTAATCGCGCTTCCTTCCGCATCCGTGGGTCGATACGAATGAATGAAATAAAAAAAGGATTGATCGGAAATTCCTTTCAAAAGAATGCTTTTATCTTTTTTTCGAAACTGAAGCCGATTCCAACCGATATGAGGAACCTTAAAATCCTTTCCGTGAAATTTACGGATTTTTCCTTTAATATATCCAAGACCTTCGATCTGTTCTTTTTTGGTTCCCTGAGCGGTTTCATCCGAAGACTCAAATAAAATTTGAAAACCGATGCAGATACCGAAAAGAGGTTTCCCCGATTTCACGTGTTTATCGATCGTATCTCTCAGACCGCTGGCGTTTAGATTCTCCATAGCCTTATCAAAATGTCCGTCACCAGGAAGAATCAGAGCTTTCGAATTTTCGATTGTAGCTCTGTCGCTGGTATATACAAAATCCTTTGTATAGAGAGAAACCGCTTTGATACAGGAATGAATGTTTCCCATTCCGTAATCCAAAATGGCAATCACTCCAACACTCCTTTTGTGGAAGGAATCATACCCGCCGCGGAAGAATCTTGTGCGATCGCCATTCTCAAAGCTTTACCGAGCGCCTTAAAAATCGATTCGTGAATATGATGTCTGTTGTCACCGTAATGAACGACAACGTGAAGATTCATCTTTGCATTCAGAGCTAATTTTTGTAGAAATTCCAGAGACAATTCCGCGTCATAAATTCCGAACTTGCCACTGAGTTCCGGACCGGTATATTTAAAAAAATACCTTCCACCAAGATCGACAGCGACAGTTGTCAACACTTCATCCATCGTTAACGTGAAATGTCCGTATCTAAAAATTCCGGCTTTATCACCGAGTTGTTTATGAATGGTGGTTCCCATTAAAATCGCCGTGTCTTCCACGGAATGGTGACAATCGATTTCAATATCGCCTCTCAACCAAAGATCCAAATCGATCAAACCGTGTTTGGAAATATGAGAAAGCATATGCTCGAAAAAAGGAATCTCGGTATTAAAGTTATACTTCCCGGTTCCGCGGAGATTCATCTCCAATTTGATCTCGGTCTCAGAGGTTTTTCGTTCTGCTTTCATCCTACCTGGATCATAGAATCCAATCGACCTCCGTGTCAATGAATTCCAAAATAATGGATGACGGAAAACCCAAACCTCCCGAGATTGTAAGAGCAGTTTCTCACTGCATTCCACATCGCCGAAGTGGCGGAATTGGTAGACGCACTGGCTTCAGGTGCCAGCGATCGCAAGGTCGTGGGGGTTCGAGTCCCTTCTTCGGCAAAAATGAAACTCTAACAATCAAACTTGGACTCGAAGCTTTCGAGCGAAAGCGTTTTGAGCTTTCGTAAAAAGCGAAAAAACGCGACACGAATCCAGGATGGATGAGTGCGCGAGAAAGACGTCGTGGAGCTTAAATCGCCACGACGGCGATTTGCGTAACGACGAGTCCCTTCTTCGGCAAAAATGCAATTCTAAAAATCAAACATGGACTCGAAGCGAGAACTTGAAAGCGTTTTGAGCTTCCGTAAGAAGCGAAAAAACGCGACCGAACCACAGGATGTGGTGAGGAAAGTTCGAGACGCCCCGGAACTCAGTCGAGCAGATAGGTTCTGACCCTTAGGGAAGAACCTGCTGAGTTACTTGCGAGACTGTGAAGGGGCGAGTCCCTTCTTCGGCAAAAATGCAATTCTAACAATCAAACTTGGACTCGAACGCGAGTGCTTGAGAGCACTTTGTGTTCCATCGCGCTTCAGCAATTTCAATTTTCGTTCAATACTTTTCTTGAATTTATCCCATGAAATCCACAAATGGAATCAAATCGTCGAAACGACGGAGATTCGCGTTGATTTCAAAAAAAACAATCAAACCTAAAAAAATTGGAAACGGCGAATCCGGGAAAGATCCATCTCTTCTCAATCCAAGAAAGGAGCCTTCCCAAAAACGGTCCATTGATCGCGTGCAAAAAATCCTAGACGTAGTTACTGTTCTTTTAGAAAAAAATGGGGCCGAAGCGATTACCACAAACATGATCGCACAAGAAGCCGAAATTCCAATCGGCTCTTTATACCAGTATTTTCCAAACAAACATGCGGTTCTAAACGCGGTAGGTCAAAGACATTTAGAGAGAGTCAATCAGATGCTCTCCGAAATTTTTGAATCTGAACTTGCTGGACAATCCTGGGAAGACTTGATCGATTGTGTAATCGATTCCTTTGCAAATTTTTATCTCACCGAACCCGGCTTTGCGCCTTTATGGTCGTCGATGAAACAAGATCCCGAGTTGTTAGAAATCGATCGGGAAAATAATCTAAAAATTTCGGAAAGCGTTTCTTTGATTCTTTCTCAATTCAACATCAACCCCGCCGAGAATAAAATCATTTCAAGAATCATAGTAGAAGTCACGGATGCAATTCTCAACCGATGGATCCGAGAACAAAAGGATAAAGAATTTTCAAATCGAATGATTATCGAATTGAAGATTATTCTAAAATCCTATTTAAAACGATATTTTATCGAAGGAAAAGAAACGCTTTGATCCGGATTCTTCTTTTTGAATTTCCACTGACTACGTTTTTCATTTTTTTGATGATCGTAACTTTTTTCGGAGTAAATATTTTTCTCCCGGAACATCTGATTCGTCAGTATTTTTTAAATCATCCGGGACAGATTCATCCTATTTCCTGGATCGGAGCCGTCTTTTATCATGGAAGTCTGATTCATCTTTTTGGAAACATGTTTTATCTTTTTTTCTTAGGAAGAGCGGTGGAATTTAAGGCCGGTAAAGGAAGATGGCTTTTATTCTTTTTTATGGCGGCTCTGATCTCTTCGCTTTTGGATTCCTTTATTCGCGGAATTATCTTACACGATTCCACCCCGGTAGTCGGAGCGTCAGGTGCGATCTCGGGAATTGCAGCGGTCGCCGCTTTACTTTCGCCCTTTTCGCTTCGTTTTAACGGGAAGAATATTCCTTTCCCGGTTTTTCTCGTGGCTTGGATCATGGTATATTCCGATATCACAAATGTGTTTACGGATGATGGAATCGCACGTTGGGCTCACCTCGGCGGCTTTATCTCCGTTATTTTTGCGGCCTATTTTTTAAAACCGAACGAACGAAAACAACTTCATACCGGATTTATTCTAAACGTGATTTTCATCGTTCTCACTTTGATTTTAGCTTTCTTTTATTCCAATCGTTAGATCTTGTTTCAAAAAGATTTTGATCCGATTCTGATTTTTAGAATCGGATCAACTTGTTTTCGAAAATTATTTTCTATGATCCGAAATCCAAAAAGGATCGAAATTTTGCAAATTGACGAATGCGGATAAAAATGATTGTCAGCAACGAAAAATTATTAGGTCTTGTATGGAAACTCGGAGAACGAATCATTCTTGAGCAAACACGGCTTTTTTCAAATTACTCAAAAGCTTTTCCTAAGAAAGGGGGAGGAACTTCTCATTCTCAGAGACCGTAAATCCGGATTAGGAGATCTGCCCGGAGGAAGAATGAACGAGAACGAATTCTTTGAAGACTGGAGCCTCAGTATGGAACGGGAAATCGAAGAGGAATTGGGTCCGAACGTTCAAATCAAAGTTTTACCAAAGCCGCTTTTTGTTCACAAACACAGAGTGAACGAGGGGAACTTTCCCTGTATCATCATCGCGTATCACGCAGATTTTATAGACGGAGAAATCGTTCTTTCCGACGAACACGATTATATTGCTTGGGAAAATATAAATTCCTATGACCCGAGCGCTTTGTTTTCGGAATACATGCTCGACGCGGTCAATTTATATCTGAAGGAATACGCTTCTTTAGCTTATTAGAAAAAAAGAATATGACTCCATTTTGGAAAAACGCAATCACATCCTTGATATTGATTCCTATCTTTTTAGGCATCGCTTCCATTTTTTCAGGAAAGGAAGTTTCCACGGAACAATACAATGTTCTCAATCACAAAGAATATCCGATTCTTATAGCCGGATACGACAGGAACGCGGGAAACGTCCTCGTAATTCAACCGGAATGGAAACTGGAAGATTTTTCCTCCGAAGAAAGATACTTAAAATCGATCGAAGCTCCTTTAAAACAAGCCGAGCAAAAAGGACTTTTAAAAAAAAATACCCTCGTAGTATTTCCCCCTCATATGGGAAGTTTTCTTTATTTTATGAACGCTCGTCAGGAAGTTTTTAAACAAAAGACGCTCGAAGAAGCATGGAGTTTTCTTAAATTAGAAAATTCTTTTAAAGATACGATTGGTTGGATCATCGGAAAAAAATCCGATCCTTACCAAAAGGTAAGTTCTTCTTATCAACGGATTTTTTCCAATCTTTCCAGAACGTACGGAGTATTCATTTTACCCGGCTCTGTTTTTTTACCCGATGGAATTTTCGAAAACGGAAACTTTATTCCAAATCAAAACGGTGATTGGAAGGAATTTGCGTTTCTCTTTCAACCTGACGGAAAGATATCCAAAGAAACCCTTTCCCGTAAACCATCCGAAATTTGGAAAAAGAATCTTTCTCAATTGAATCCCGGTGGAAACGTTTCCGGCAACGTCGCGGAAACTTCTCTGATTACAATTCAATTTCCATTTGCAAGATTCGGCATATTTTATTTGGAAGATTTTAAAGACCCGGCGTTTCAAGAGAAGGTAAAAAAGACCTTTGTTTCCAGAATCATTGCAATCGGAGAGGAATCATCGGAAGCCCAACTCAAAGACTGGGCCGTAAAATCCAATTTTGAATCGACAATTCGTGTGATTCCCTCCGGTGTTTTATTGGACCGAAACTACGGCGGAGGAAGTTACGTGAAAACCAGATACGGCGCCCCTACACCCGGCGTAAACAGCAGAGAGCCGTTGATCTTAAATTTATTTTTATGATAAATTATTTACTACGGACTTCTTCATAGAGTTTCCAGATACTCCAATCTTCCGGCAAAAAATCGAGTTTACTTAAGAACAACTGACCCGATTCCGTTTCACAAATAATTCTATCATCGCCGGAAAGAAAGGCCCGCTCACATAAAATCGGAAGATTCTGACTCTTTTTCAAAGGTCCCCAAAGATGGACCTTACCCGAATATCCGGATAAAAATTCATTTTTCTTGGCAAGCTTCCAAGGGTTGATTTCTTTTCTACTCACAGTAAAAAGTTTTGTGATCACTGGTTTTCCCTTAGTCGAAAAGTTAATTCTTCGCAGATGGAGCTTACCGATCTCACCACCGATGTAATACGCGTTCTCTCCGTTTCCGTAATAAAGAATCGGACTCAAAATATCTTTATCGAGTTTTTCGGCGGATTTTTGGGAAGGTTGAAACCAATATAAATTATAAGCCCCGGCGTTTCCGGAAAAGATTAAAAAAGAATTTCCGGAAGGATACATGAGCGATCTGGTTTTTAAATTTGGATACGGAGAAACAATTTTCTCTTTATTCAAAATAAGAACCGGCTTACGAGGTTCCACTGTTTTTTCTTCATAAAGATTATCATCCACAAAGTAATAAATCTTAGAACCGTCCGGTAAAATCGATCCGCGGTTTTTACAAGAAACCTGGGCTCCCGCTTCATACGAAAGACTGGAATCTTTCAATGAGATCGCGACGTATCTGCAACCTCCCGAAGACTGCATCGGATACTCCACCAAAGCGTAATTTGCGTTTTGAGAAAGAGAAAGATTGGAAGGAATTTGATCCAAACTTCGAGAGTTGTTTTCTCCCGCGGAAAGATCTTGAAAGAATATCTTTTGATCCTCGGTCCATACAAGTTTCAATCGATCATGAGAGAATTCGATCACTCTTGCGGAATCCGGAGCGTCCGAAGACAAAAGCTCGTCCCTATCTTTCGGAGATTGCAGTTTTTCCTTTAGTTTCTCGGAAGCTTTTTCGTATTTCTCTTGTTCCACGAGTTCTTGAATCTCTTCGATAAACGTTTCATGACTGCTTTTACAAAGATTAAAAAAAGAAATCGCGAATAAAATCAACAGCGTATTCTTTTTAAGAAAATGATTCGATGCGATCTTTTTTTTCAAAATAGATTCAATATTCATAATATATTTTAAAATTCTCTTTAAATTCTACTCTTTGACGGAACTCGTAAAATCCAGTTCTTTTTGAAAAAGTTCTTCGGCCCTTTTTCCGGTTGTTTTTGTATCCAAAAAAGAAATTCCTCCGTTCAAAACCGCTCCTAAATACGGAAGCCAGGCGTACTTTGAGGAAAGATTTCCGTTTCTACGAAATAATTTCCAGCCCAGATGAAACCCGATCGAACGTAAAATTTCCAAGGACGCTGGTCTTACCAAAACCCGGCTTCCCACGTCCCGAACGAGCGATCGGATCAAGGCGTGATTTTTATCAGGAAATATACAATAGCTCATGATCTCGGGTGATACTTGTGCCTCTTTTCCATAGAGCGCCGCGATATCCTTTACAAGGTGACCTTGAATTCTATAAAACAGGATCATTTCCGGAAGTAAGGTAAGATAGCCCAAATGTCGTTTCGGAATGGAAAGACCGGCGCTGATCGCCCCGGCTCGAATCGAAGCTTTTTGAACACATTCTCGGATGAAATCGCTCGGATCTCCCACCGTTTTACCAAAGGGACTACGATACCCTCTGAGATCGGTCAGTAAGGTTAGGAATTTTTCAGAAAAAGCTTCTGCGACGGAAATATGGTTTTCCATAGAGTGGGTTGATTTACAAAGGAAAGGTCGAGTTCATTCAATGATAGATAGACTTGAAAAAATACAAGAAAAATACCTTCGAATCAGTGAAGAGTTAAATCTGGCCAAGGATCCCTCCTCGCTCAAGAATCTTTATAAAGAAAGATCCAGGCTGACCCCTTTGTATCTAAAAGTAGAGGAATATCTTAAACTTTACAAGGACAGAAAGGACGCGGAGGAATTGATCCAATCCGAAAAAGACGAAGAGATGCATTCCATGCTCAAGGAAGAAATCCGTCAAGCCGGCGAACGATTGGAGGAATTGGAAAAGGAGCTCGAAATTCTTCTTTTAACTCCGGATCCGAATTCGGGAAAGAATATTTTGATCGAAATTCGTGCAGGAACCGGTGGCGAAGAAGCCGGACTTTTTGTGGCAGATCTTTTCCGAATGTATTCCAAATACGCCGACAAACAAAAAATCAGAACGGAAGTCATAGATTCCTCTCCAACCGGAATCGGCGGATTAAAGGAAATCATATTTGCACTGGAAGACGATCGCGCGTATGATCTTTTCAAGTTCGAGGGCGGAACCCACAGAGTTCAAAGAATTCCGAGCACGGAATCGGGCGGAAGAATTCATACAAGCGCGGTCACTGTCGCCGTGCTTCCCGAAGCGGACGAAGAAGAAATCGAGATCAACGAAAACGATCTTCGAATCGACGTCTATCGTTCTTCCGGAGCCGGTGGCCAGCACGTAAACACGACCGACTCGGCGGTTCGTATTACTCACATCCCTACGGGGGTGGTTGTGGCTTGTCAGGATGAAAAGTCGCAACACAAAAACAAAGCAAAAGCCTTGCGGATCTTAAGCGCGAGAATTCTTGAAAAACAAGCCGATGATAAAAAACAAGCTTCGGATGCGATCAAAAAACAGATGATCGGAAGTGGAGATCGCTCCGAACGAGTCAGAACATACAACTTTCCACAAGGAAGATGTACGGACCATAGAATCGGTTTTACGAGTCATAATCTTTCCGCGATTATGGAGGGGGACCTGGACGAATTGATCGGAGCTTTGATCGAAGAGGATCGAGCGCGGAAAATTTCGGAAACACAGGCGAATTAAAAAATTCTAATTTTAGAATTTTCCGGGTTGAAATATCTACGATGGATCTGCGACAGGAATCATAAAGATGTTAAAAGAAATCAACGAACCCCATAGAACTCTCTGCGGAGAGAGAATTCCGTTTGAGAATATTCATGCGGTTTCGGTCAGCCTTCCCCATCTATCCGACGTGATCGGATATGAAGAAAAAAGAACGGAAACACTTTCCCGTTTGAAATCCGGTTATCCTAGATTCGTCGCTCATTCTTATATCGCGAGAATTTTAGACTATAACAGAGAAACCCGAAAAATCGATTCTCCACAGTTTATCGTCTCATCCAGGAAAGCAGCGGACAGAATCGTACAAAAATTTTCGATTCAAAAATGTCAGATCATTGAAGACGAAGGAATCGTGACCTTAGTCATTCCGAATCGTAAAGATCTGGAAAAAGAAATCTTATCATTCATACAACATACGGGTTGTCTTGCTTCTTCTAGAAAAGCGGAAGATTTCCTTTTGAAAAAAGGAATCTTACAGGAAATCTATCGTGAAAAAGTGGAAAAGGAAAATCCGATCGAGAAAATACGTTCCACGTTATCCTCCTTTTACCCGGATTCGGATCCCGAAATTTTTCTTTCGGTTTCGGGAATGAACGGAGTTTATACGGCGTTTGAAGCCTTTGATCGCATTCAAAGAAAAAAAGGAAAATCCATCTGGATTCGTCTGGGTTGGTTGTATGTCGACAATATTCGAATTCTAGAAAAATACACAGAAGATTCCTATGTGATTCATAACGCGACGGATCTGGAAGATCTGGAAAAATTTCTAAAACAAAACGCGGACAAGGTCGCTGGAATTATAACGGAATGTCCTACCAATCCATTACTTCTCGTTCCGGATTATACAAAACTGAAGTCGATCGTAGATTTATATCGGATTCCGTTAATCGCCGATGTCTCCGTCGCAGGATCCGCGGTCGTCAATGTTCTTCCTTATGCGGATGCCATCGTGGAAAGTCTTACGAAATTCGCGTGTGGCAACGGGGATCTGATGATGGGTTCCTTAACTCTAAATAAAAATTCGCACTGGTATCGGGAAATTCTGCCTATCTGCAAAGAATTGGTGGAAGAGCCGTATCGGAGGGATTGCGAAAGACTCGCTTTTGAAATCAAAGACTACGAAACAAGAGTTCTTAAAATCAGCGCAAATGTAAAAAAACTTGCGGTATTTTTCTCGGAACAGCCCGGAATTAGAAACGTATTTTGGACAGGATCTACCGAGTCTTTCGAAAATTTTTCAAAGATAGCAAGAATACCTGAAATTCAATGCGGCGTACTTTCCATAGAACTTTCCATTCCATTGGAAACTTTTTATGATCGATTGACTTTGTTAAAAGGACCGAGTTTTGGAACCGAGTTCACACTCAATATGCTTTATGTATATCTCGCGCACTACGAATTGGTGACCAACGAAGAAGGAAAAAAATTCCTAAAAGAGAACGGACTAGATCCGAATCTGATCCGAATCTCCGTTGGTATGGAAGATCCGGACCTACTGATTCGGGAATACAAAAAGGCTCTCGAAGTTTAAGTACCGGCTTCCGCGGAAACTGCTCTAGCAGAAATCGGATCTCCTTTGAGATGAAAAATTCCCTTATAAAATGCGAATAAAATTCCGTATTTAGAAATTCCTAATACATAAAGAACACCCAAAGCAACGATCGTTCCTAAAATCCATCCGAGCGCATGAATGATCAAACTGGAAACGATCGCGAGTCCGAGAGCTCCAATAAAAACGGAACCGAAAAAAAATAAAATTCTCTGAACTGCGCTTCCCTTTCCTTCTTTGCTTTCTTGACCGAGCGAAACTCTCTGGATTTCAAGACCTTCTTCGAGCCACTGAGATAGAATGCGGATCATGATTGGAATCATAATGATTCCCATGACATACAACGTGATCGCGACATCCGAAGTCAGCCATGACAAAGCGGTATTCCAAGTCCAGCCATTCAGATACTCTTCTCTGCTCGTCGAAAAAAATCGTTTGTATCCCTTTCCGTCCCAACCGTGAACGAGGATAAAAAACATTCCAAAATAACCGAGCATCACTTGTAAAAAACCGAAAAACGCTTTTGACCTTTCTATCAACTTCCAAACGATCCAGAAAGCGAGAATCCCTTGAGAAACATTCGTAAAACCGAATAGAGTCACGAGCCAACCGGGCATCGATTTATCGAGAGCCTGCATCGTCTCCCAACTCGTAAATTGCCAGACCAAATACAAACCCGACGGTCCGAAAACCAGAGATAGAAACAGCACATTGATCAAAAAATACGTGGTTTTCCAAAACGGAATTTTCCGGTTTGTTTTTTGCTCTTTTGCATCGTTCAACAAGGCCGAATTCTCAGAATCCGATGAAGATTGAATTTTTTGAATCTGGCGAGAAGCCGCCATTGCAAAACCGGCCCCCAATCCGTACGCCCAAAATACATCCACTTGAACCATTTTCAATTCTCCTACTTCTTAAATCAAAATAAAGAATGATATATCATTCAGTTTTTTCAAGTAAAAAAGTAGGAACTCCTACAAATTCAATTTAAAAAAAGAATCCGCCTCTTCATCGGGACATAAAACGATTCGCAACGAACAGAAATCTCCGATGCAATTTATGTAGAAAGTGGAATGGGATCAAGAACTCGATCGCATTCCGTCGAGCATGAGGTCCGGAACGGTTTTCATCCAACGAGATGCATATTCCTCGTTGGATTTATGTAAAATAGATTGGAGAATGCCCTCAAACATCATCGAATGGATCGCCTTAGAAGCGATATCCGTATCTAAATTCTTTCGTAAAAATCCTTTTTTCACTCCGTTGACCAGATAAAGCTCAGTGACTCGGGCGGAAAGTTCGTGGGTTTTACGAATTTTTACGGTTACGGTTTCATCGATTCCTTGAGTTTCAAAAAAGAAAACCTGACCAACTCTGGAATCTTTTCCAAAAAGTTCAAAAAGCCCCGTGCCGATTTCGCCAATCTGAGATCGGTATTCCTCCAACGAATTGGATTTGTCGGGACTTTGTCGAGAAATGACTTCCGCAAGCCCGGCCTGGACTTGATCCAAAAGCGCATGTAGGATATCCAACTTATTCTTAAAATAACGATAACAAGTTCCGTGTCCGATCTCCAATTTTCCTGCGATATCCGCAATCCCGGCCGCGTGATATCCTTTTACGGAAAAGATATCCAATGCTGCGTCCAAGATTTCCTCTTTTCGAGCTTGGATTTTTTCTTCCTTTTTCATACTTCGGGTAGAATGTTTTGAATCGGAGATTTTTTTGTAAACCAGAAGATTCTCAAATCAAATCAACACTCAAAGGAACATGAATTTTAAATTGAGTACCTTTTTTCGAATCCGAGGAAAAATTGATTTTTCCTTTGAGCTGTCTCACAAGAATGTTTACGAGTTTCAATCCGAGAGAGGATATTTCGTCGATATCAAATCCGGAAGGCATTCCGATCCCGTTGTCTTCGATTTTTAATTCCAAACTATCGTCTCGTTTTGAGAGTGAAATTTTTAACTCTTGATTTTCCGTCGTTTCGTTTTGAGGAAAAGCGTATTTTAAAGAATTTGAAACCAATTCATTTAGGATCAATCCGATCGGAATCGCTCTGTTAACGCTGATATCCAAAGATTCCAAATCGGTGATCAATCGTACAGAGTCCGACTTTCCATAAACTTGAAAAAGCTGATTTAATAATTTTTCAATATAGATCGAATACTGAATTTTACCCAAGTTTTCGGATTGATACAATTCTTCATGAATCATCGACATCGTTCTAAGTCGATTTTGACTTTCCATAAAAACCGAAAGACTTTCCTTATCTTGCACATAATCGGATTGCATCGATAAAAGAGAGGAAATTACCTGAAGATTGTTTTTCACACGATGATGAATTTCTTTGAGCATCACTTCCTTTTCTTCGAGAGAAAGTTGTAATTTTCTTTCGACGTTTTTGATTTCCGTAAAATCTAGAAAAGTTACGATCACGCTTGAAAGTGTGGATTCAAAACCCGGAGGAACGGACCATCGAATTTTCATATCCAGTCTCGTTCCGTCCCAAACTCTAAATCCGACTTCCACTTCGTAAAAATAAGATCCTTCCTTTATCTTCCGCAGAACTCCCCTAAAAATCTTAAAGTTATCTTGGCTGAAAAACCGTTTCCAATTTTGAAATATGGTATCGACAGAATCGACTCTTAGCAAACTTGCGGTTTCCTGATTGACTCCCGTGATTTCGATCGAATCAAAACAGAGCTGGACAAAATCGGGATTTGTCTCGACGTAATCCGTAAAAATGTCCTCACCTATGTCCTGCGGTAACGAATCCAAAATTTTTTTGAGTTTGGAATAATCGGCTTCTATGATTGCCACGGGAAGATGTTCGAACAAACCCATATAACGGATCTGACTTTTTTCCAAAGCGGATCTTGCCTCGTTCTTTTCCTGAATTTCCGCTCTGAGAATTTCGTTAGAACGAAGAAGTTCGCTCGTTCGTTCTTCCACTTTTTCTTCCAAACTTTGATGAGAAAGTCTGAGTTGATTTTCGGCTTCCTTTCTTTCATTTACCATGCTGGCTACAAGGAGACTCGTAATCGACAAAACTGCGATAAAAGACTGAAGAAGAATATAAGACGTGTTCATCGATTCCGCATAAAATTGAGGAGAGCCGGAAATTGTACCTAAAATGGCGATTACGGAAGACAAAACCACCGCCAAACTGCTCGCTCTTTCGCCCAAACGAAACGCGGACCATAAAATTAAAGGAATGAGAATATAACCCAAGGGATAGCTGAAAGAAAAAATGGAAGTGACCAAATCAAAGGAGGCTAATGAAAAAAATACGATAAGAATCAACAAAATCGTAACTTCCATCAACTCGACGATTTTGAGGGTTTTAAATTTTCCCCTAAACCAAAATAGAATGAAAGGAGCCCCGATATAAACTCCGAGCGTATCTCCCGCCCACCAAGTCAGCCAGCTCTGACGCATGCCGATCAGTTCGATTTTTTTCAGAAAATACATCGATGCAACCGAACCGGTTGCGCTGATCGTACAAACAACGGCTTCCAGAGAAATAAAAAGAAAAACATATTGGGTTCGGTCCGAGATTTTACATCCCGGAATTTTTTTAGTGAGAACCACGTTTCCTACGTAACACTGTAACGCTGAAAACAAACCGATAAGCGCGCTTAAATAAAAATTCCTTCCCGAATCTACCCAAACCTCTAAAGATAAATCGGTTCCGAAATTGGAAAGAAAAGATGCGATAAACACACCGATGATCGTATAATTCCCGAATAAAAGGGTAAGCCCTAAAGCGGCGCCGGAAGCCGGCCAAATCGCAGAAGCATATCCGGGATAAATGGCGGTGTTTCTTCCGATTTGAGCTAGAATATAATAGATAAAACCGGAAAAAAAAATGATTCCCGATATCTTTATTATTTCTTTGAAACGAAGAGACAAAATCATCAATCCCAATTAAGTTTGTTCTAAAATGAGAATTGAAGAACTCCTATTCTCTGACCAGCCTTTTATGATTTTTGACGAAGGATTCCATCCTTGCGGCAAAATTCTCTTTCAAAATCCGATCTCCGAAATCGAGGCCAATACTCCCGAAGAACTCCTGATTGCTCTTAACAAAATAGATTCTTATCTTAAGAAAGGATATTACTTGGGCGGATACGTTTCCTACGAAGCCGGTGAAATTTTTTCCGGAATGAATTGGAGAGAGTCAAAAACGACTTTACCGCTTTTGTATTTTGGCGTGTTCGAGGATTTTGAAAAAATTGCTGAAATCCATAAAACACCTTTGCAAAATTACGGCTTTTATATCTCTTCTCTACCAAATAAAAAACTCTATTTTAAAAATCTAAATACGATTCGGGAAAATCTTTTTAAAGGTGAGATTTATCAGATCAATTATACTGATAAAATTTGTTTTGATATAGAAGGAGATATATTATCTTTTCATAAAATATTATCGGATAGACAACCTGTTTTCTACGGATCCTGGCTTAGAGTCAAAAAAACCGATATTCTCTCTTTTTCTCCGGAACTATTCTTTGAAAAAAAAGGACAGACCCTTGTTACAAAACCGATGAAAGGTACTTATCCACGGGGAAAATCCGAAGTCGAAGACGAAAAAAATATTCAAATCTTAAAAAACTCGGAAAAGGAAAAAGCGGAAAATCTGATGATCACGGATTTGATGCGAAACGATCTCGGACAAATCAGTAAAAGAGGAAGTGTTCAGGTCAGAGAGCTATTTTCCGTAGAAAAATACAAAACAATCCTGCAAATGACCAGCACGATTCAATCCGAACTTTCGGAAAACGTGAAATGGGGAGATATTTTTCAAAAATTATTTCCGGGCGGCTCCATCACAGGGGCTCCTAAATCGAAAGCGATGGAGTTGATTCGTATATTGGAAAACTCAAGGGGAATTTATACGGGAGCGATCGGATTGATTCAGCCAAACCAAGACGCGGTATTTTCGATCGCAATTCGAACCTTAGAACTAAAAGACGGAAAAGGAGTCCTTGGGATCGGATCCGGAATCACCTGGGACTCGGATCCCGAAAAAGAATGGTTGGAAATTTTAGAAAAGGCAAAATTTTTTTCGGAATCGCCGCAAAAATTTTCCCTATTTGAAACCATACTTTATAAAAATGGAATATTCTTTTTTTTAAAAGAACATCTAGAGCGAATCCAAAACTCTGCAGTCAAACTCAAGATTCCGTTTTCAATAGAGGAATGGAATTCCACCCTGAATCAAATTGTGTCGAGTAGCTCTCGATCCGATCGCTATCGAGTGAAAATTCTGCTGGATTCTTCCGGAAGGTTTCACCGGGAATCCGTGAAACTTCCCCCCTTTACAAAAAAAGGAAATCTGCTAATCAGCAAAACAAAAATCGATTCTTCTTCTGAATTTAGAAAACACAAAACCGACCTCAGAACCGTGTATGATCAAGAAGGAAAAAAAGCCAGAGACGCCGGCTTTTTAGACTGTATTTTTTTGAACGAAAAAGACGAAATCACCGAAGGAAGTATCACAAATATTTTTGTGAAATTAGGAAATTATTATTATACTCCCCCGATCTCTTCCGGACTTCTTCCCGGTGTTTATAGAAATCGACTCCTTTTGAAAACGGGTTTTTATGAGAAGATCCTTTCTTTAAATGATCTTAACAATTCCGAATCCGTATTTCTCTGCAATTCGTTAAGAGGAATCTTGAGAGTAAAAAAGATTTATCATTCTTCCATCGCTTAATAACGGAATCTAGTTGCGAAAAACCAAGCGAGTTCTAAACTTTCAAGCATGAGGACTTTTCTTGGAATTTCGATTCCCGAAGATGTAAAAGGGCAACTAACCTCGATCTGCTACGGTCTACCCGATGTAAGGTGGGTGCCCGAGGAAAACTTTCATATCACTCTTGTCTTTTTAGGGGAACAATCTCCGGAACAGATCGAAACGCTTTCCGAGTTTTGTTCCAAAGTTTCTCATCCTGAATTTCATTTGAGTTTGAGTTCGGTGGGAACCTTTGGAAAACAAAAATCCCCCTCCATTTTATTTGCGGATATCCTCTCTTCGCCGGAACTGTCGCATCTTCAAAAAATTTTGGATTCGGGTCTACGAAGACTCGGCTTTACGCCGGACCGTCAAGATTATCACCCGCATCTTACGATAGGGAGATTTAAGAATTCGAACGAATCTCGGATATTGATGTATTTGGAGGAATTTTCAAATTTTTCCTCTTCGGATTTTAGAGTTTCCGAATTTCATATTTATTTTTCCAGAAACCGATCCGACGGACCCGTTTATACGATTCAAGAATCTTTTTCACTTCTACCGCATCACTAGATTTATGACAGTCATCGATAAAAAATCGAATCGAATTCCCCTAATGTTTAAGGATTTCATGGAGCAAGATTTACCTTGAAAGACTTTTCGGATTTTTTTAGAAACCCGCATGTTTGGGATCGCGAAATTGTAGCGGTTGGAGGTGACTTATCTTCGGAGCGACTTTTATACGCTTATAAAAACGGAATCTTTCCTTGGTCGGATCAACCGATTCTTTGGTATTGTTTGGATCCGAGAGGAATTTTTGATCTAAGCAAATTGCATATTTCCAAAAGAGTAAAACGCAAAATCAATCAGAAACGTTATACAATTACTATCGATAGGGCTTTTGAACAAGTTATGCGTTGTTGCTCTCACCGACCGGACGAAGAAACTTGGATCACCGAACTTTTTATCAAAGGTTATACTGAATTTCACAAACTAGGTTACGCACATTCCATCGAGGTCTGGGACGAAGACGGAAAACTTGGAGGTGGAGTTTACGGAGTCGCAATCGGGAATTTTTTTGCCGGAGAATCGATGTTTTCCTTTACTCCCGATTTCGGAAAAATCGGTTTGTTTCACCTATTCGAAATTCTCAAAAAAGATCAATTTACACTTTTTGATACACAACAGCTCAACATTGTTACTTTGGGACTCGGGGCTTATCAAATTTCAAAAAAAGAATATCTAAGGAGATTGGAATCCGCTGTCGGCACTGGAAAAAAATGGACTCCACCGAGAGTCGTATTTTAGAAAAACGTATTTACTTTTTTTCTAAGGATGATGCACTTCTCAGAATCAATCAATCTTTTCAATAGGAAACTTTACAAATGACCCTTTTTAAGAAAATTCTTGCCCAACTTTTAATCGCCGCGATCGCTTTAACCGGGTTTGCGGGACTGACTGCACAAGAGCCGACGTCGACAGAAACTCCATCCGAGCAAACAGAAAGTCCGAAGGAAACTAAGTCCGAAAAGAAAGGAAAGAAATCTAAGAAATCCAAAAAAGCTAAAAAGGCAAAAAAATCTAAGAAAAAATCCAAGAAAGAAAAAGTCCAAGAGAGTAAAAAAGAAGAACCTGCTCCGGCTTCCGGATCTTCTTCCACTCCTGCAGGAGAAGAGCAATAATATCTCTTTCTTCCGTCTATCTCATCCGGGATAGACGGTTTTTCTCTCCATTTTTGCACTGCACTGGCCTTTTCATAATTTCAAAATTTGATTGACTCCTGATTTTTTCCCCTTAGCTTTATTCAGCCTTAACCCTACCGAAAGTCATTTTGGTAAAACTCATTAAAGAGGAATTGGAAATGTATAAAAACCTCGCGGATATGTTAATACAGTCCACCGAGAAATTTGGAGACCAACCTGTATTTTGGAGCAAGGGGGAAGATAAAGAATTTTACCCTACCTCTTACAAACAGCTATATGATATGGGAATCGCTCTTTCAGAGGCTCTCATTGATCTAGGATTAAAAGCAAAAGAGCACGTTGCCGTATTAGCGGACAACAGAATCGAATGGATGATTGCGGATTATGCAGTTCAGTTTTCCGGTGCCGCAAACGTACCGAGAGGAACAGACGTTACGGAATCTGAACTTGAGTATATTCTAAATCACTCAGAAGCAAAAATCGTCTTTATCGAAAACGATAAGATGCTGGAAAAATACAACAAGGTTAAGTCGAAAATTTCTAAAGTAGAAACGATCGTGATTATGGATAAAGCTTCCACTGCAAAGGGAAAAAATATCCATAAAATCTATGATTTGATCGAAGAAGGAAAAGCGCTTAGAGCCAAAGGAAGTAAAAAAGCGGAAAAAAGAATTCAGGAAATCAAACCTGACGATCTTTTTACTCTCATTTACACTTCCGGAACGACCGGGATGCCGAAAGGTGTTATGCTGATGCATTCGAATATGATTCATCAGATGATCTATGTGGTTCCTTTGCTTCTTACAGACATCAAACCAACTGATAGTATGTTATCCATATTACCGATTTGGCATATATTCGAACGCGTGAACGAATATGGCTCCATTTCGAGTGGAATTCAGACCTACTATACCAAGGTGTCCGATCTTAAAAACGACCTCGCGAAAGCAAGACCTTCTTTTATGGCCTCCGCGCCTCGGGTTTGGGAAAGCGTTTATACAGGAATTTACAATAAAGTAAACGATCCGAAACAAACCCCTCCCGTAAGAAGAGCATTGTTTAAATTGGCGTATTTCTTTTCAAAACACTACAACGCTGCGAGAAGGTTTTTAAACGGACTCGAAGTGGATTATGAAAATAGAAATATTTTTAAATCTTTCGCTATTGGAATCAAATCTTTAGTGATTCTTTTATTAATGGGACCGTTTACGATCAGTGCTCTGGCAATACTTGCGTATTTGTCTTTGCCCTCTTTCGGAGTTCTCCTTCCAAGCTGGTTATTTTTTACGGTTGCCGGATTGGGACTGATTTTTAATGCAAAAACACTGGATGCGATCGTTCTTTCTAAAATTCGTGCCGCTACCGGTGGAAGATTGAAGGGTTCTATGTCCGGAGGGGGTGCACTACAATCACACGTAGATAACTTCTTCAATGATATCGGAATGTTGGTTCTCGAAGGTTATGGAATGACCGAAACCAGCCCCGTACTTTCAGTAAGACCGTTCGTAAAACCGATTATCGGATCCGTAGGGTTTTTAGTTCCTAAAACGGAGCTAATCATCAAAGACGATCATGGAAACGTCCTGACCCATATTGACGATAAAGGTAAGGTCCTTGCGGGCAAACTCGGTCAAAAAGGGGTTATTTTTGTAAAAGGACCTCAGATAATGAAGGGCTATTACAAAAATCCCGAAGTGACTAACAAGACACTCATAGACGGCTGGATGAATACGGGGGACATCGGGTTTATCAATTTTAAGAAAACCTTAACTCTTACCGGTAGAGCTAAAGACACAGTCGTTTTATTGGGTGGTGAAAACGTAGAACCGGTTCCGATTGAAAACAAGATGGACGAATCTCCGTTTATCAGACAATCGATGGTGATCGGCCAGGATCAAAAGGTTCTCGGAGCGATCATCGTTCCCGACGAAGAACATCTGATTGCTTGGTGCAAAGAAAACGGAATCGAATCTTCAACATTGGAAGAGCTGATTAAGAATCCGAAAGTGATCGACTTCTATAAAAAAGAGGTTCGAAACTATAATAGCACCAAAACCGGATTTAAGTCGTTTGAGCAGGTTCAACACGTGATCCTTACCAAAAAACCTTTTGAAGTGGGGGACGAATTGACCAATCTTCTCAAGATGAAACGCCACGTGATTACTGAAAAATACATTAAAGAAATTAAAAAGGTCTACGACAAAGACTGATTTTAAAAAACCTTTTCTTTTCTGTATCCAAAAAGCCCGAAGTGAGATTTTCCTTCGGGCTTTTTTATGCCTGGTTCTTATCGTTGAATTTTGGAATTTAAAAGCAGATCGCTGAATGACACCACAACCATCAAATTGGAAAGAAAGCCTAGTAGATTATCTTTTATAGAAAATACAAATCTTCCCGAGCTTACTTCAAGACGGACTTCAAGTCCCTTTCAAGCATATTTTGACTGCAATGGTTTGTCGGACCAAATAAATCCGATTTCAAAGAACCGACAAACAGATAACTCTATTTCACGAAAGAATCTAACGTGTTCGTCATCGTTCATTTTCAGAAAAGTCTAAATCAAAGAAGATCTTATGATTCTTTTTATAAAGAATGTAAAAGCCGGATACCCGGAAGAATTTCCTTTCCATCTTCCAAAATGGAAGGATCATGCAAGGTGAGAATTTTTGTTCCTTTTCCGTTCAAAACTCGAAGATATTCGATAAAGTCACGGTTTCTTTTTAATGAAAAAACCGCCGCTACTGGAAGACCGATTCCATTCCTACATTCTCGAACTAGATAACATTCGTCTCCTGTGATCAGGAATTGACTCTCGGAAGATACAATCCATTCCACCGCTTGAGACCCGGGTGTATGTCCACCGGTAAATAAAATCTGTAATTCCGGAAAGACAGAATAAGTTCCGTTGAAGGTATGAAGTTTATTTTGCTTGTTAAGACGAACCAAGAATTCTCTTTGATTCGGAAAATACGATTGTTTTTTAAGGAGATCGAAATCGTGGTTTTGAATATGAATTGTTGCGGAAGGAAAGAGAAAAATTCCACCGGAATGATCAAAATGAAAATGAGTAAGGATCACGTCCGTAATCTCTTTTGGCTCCATGCCGCATTTTTTTAAAAGGACATCCGGACTTTCAAAGGAAAAAAATCCGAATTGTTTTTTGTAAGAATCGTTTACAAAGCCTGAATCGACTAAAATATTCTTTCCAGGAATCCGAATCAAATAAAACAGATAAACGATTGTACGATTCCCGCTTTCTTCACTGACGTTTAAAAAACGATTTGGGTAATTGCCGGTACCATATGCAAATACGTAAAGCCCGAGGGCGGATTTACAGTTTTTGGAACCTTTCTCTGTTTTAAGGTCTTCGTTTTGTTTTTGTGATCCATTGCAAAAAAATAAAAAAAATAAAAATGAAAGCCCGAACCAAGTCTTTTTCATTTTAAAGATTCTTCGGGACCATTTTTAACGATCGAAAATCCTTTTTGCAACGGAGTCCTAAATTGCATTAAAATTCCCTTATGAAGATGTCCCGACAACAGCATCCATTCCTGAAGATTTTTCAAAGACTGGACGTTATAGTGCAAAGGATAATCCACCGGGATTTTTTCTCCATCCGGAGAACCGTATTCTTCTTTCGTTCCGTTCTGCATCGTCCTCAATACCACGCCTTTTTCATCGATTGGTAAGCTGAGAAGATTATCGCGAAAACCCGGGGTATAAGAAAAATAATCTTCGATATTGGAAAGATATACGACTCGAATGGAAGTATTGAGTCGAGCCGCTCTTTCGCTCACGGATCTCATACTTTTATCGCCGTTGATATCACCTTTTAGAATCTGAATTCTACCTTGAAGAACCATATTACGAACATAATTGTATTCTTCTTTAGAGTGAATAAATGTCGTAAGACCGAATTTGTGAAAAGTCCGATCCAACTCGTTCCATCTTTGAGGAATATCGGATTTGCCGCGATGAGCAACTTCCCAGGCTTCTCGGATCAGATTCCATTCGGGATCGGTTCCCCATTCTTTCTTTAATAGTTCAAAAGATGACTGCTTATTCTTGCGGGACCATAACTCTCTATAAGATTCTGGATCGACGGCCAATTTAAAAAACAATAAATGAATTCGATTTATGATACAAATAGTATAATCAAAATCCATCAACCACGCGTATTTACTTTTCGCCCAAGCAATAAACGTGAAGTTTTGATCCGTACCTGCGCCAAGATAACCGCCTTCTAAATTTTCGATATAAGGTTTAAACAAATCGATTCTCAATTCGTTCGAAGCCGGATAATGCCTACCACCCAGGTCTTTAGAATCAAAGTCGTCGATTTTAAGAGGTTCAAGAAAAATTCTCTCTCTTGGTTCCAATGGAGCCACCATCCACGGATTTTTCGGAGGAACCGTTGTTTTACAAAAGTATGTAAGGACGATAAGTCCCGCCGTCAGAATCGGGAACAATTTTGAATAGAACATAGGATTGAATTACTTAGAATTGAGTTTATACCAGTTCAACCATTCGTTCCGAGAGTAAAAGTTCTTTCCGGTAATCGAAGACAGAGAAGCAATTAAAAGTTTAGAGCTGGCGGCTCGATCTTCTTCCAAAATCCGGATTAAAATCGGGATACTTGCTTGTTCTTTTCTTTTACCCAATTCTGAAACGGCGACTTGTTGCAGAGAAACGTTTTCCTTTTCGGCAAACATTTCCAAAATTTTACGAGATTCCTCACCCGGAATGGATGCAATCGCCGGAATGACCACGGAGGCGGAGTTCGGATTGGTTTCGGCAATGTTTACCAAAGTCGAAAGCGCTTTTGGAGATTTGAGTAAGCCTAAAGATTCCACCGCCAATAAAGAAAGTTTTGGATCTCTTGACTTCGATGCGGTTATCAAATCGTCCAAAGCTTCTTCCGCCTGCAATATACCCAAAGCCCAAGCGGCTCCGTATCTTCCTTCACCGGAGGATTCCTTGAGAACATTCAATAAAACTGGAATACTTTTCGAATCTCCCAAATAACCAAGGGATTGGCCGATCATTTCCCGATCTGGAAGATTAGAATCCAACAATTTCCGTTCGATCAAAGTTCGAGCCTTGTTAAAATGAATTCTGCCAAGAACAAGAGCGGCAGGCCCCGCGGAATCAGGTAGATTTTCTTCAAGAACTTTGAGAACCCCCGGACCGGTTTGAAAGGAAGGAATTTCGGAAAGAACGTTCACTGCTCGGTATCGAATATCTCGATTTTGATGTTTCAAGATCGGAATCACGGAAACGATCGCGGAAGCATCTTTGATTTCCACAAGCGCCATCATACAATTTTCGCTGCCCTTATCAAAATCACCTGCAAGCCCTTTCACCAAAACAGGAACCGCTTTCTTACTTGAAATTCTGCCTAACGCCAGATACGTAGCTGCCAAAGTAGGGGAAGGCTCTGTTTTTTTTGCAAGCTGGATCAAATAATTTTCTGCAGAACGAACCTTGAGTTTTCCGAGAGCCATAGCGTACGTTTTTGCAAACTCGGTATCTTGATTTTTTTGAGCGAGATTGAGAATCGAATTTCCCGCGGATTGAGCTCCGATTCGAACCAAAGTGTCCACCGCAATCAATCTCAAAGTAGAATCTTGTGACTGCAGAAAAGGTAAAATAGACCGCGCAGAAACAGGGTTTTCCATTCTTGCCAAAGCTTCCATTACGATATCGGGAGTAACGCCGGAGTTAGGCGCAAACAAACCGATCACATCAGGTATAGATGCAGAATCTTTCCAGGTTCCAAGGACAATCGCGGCCGTTCCTCGAACCCCGGAATTGGAATCGTTTTTCAAAAAATTCCGAATTCGATTGAGAGAAGGTTTATGATTTCTATGAGATAATTCTAATATTGCTTGTGCCCGGATCTGAGGATTTTGAGAATCGAGTTCCGTAAGAATCTGTTCCAAAGGAACTTCTTTTTTTTCATCAACGACCGGAAGTAGATCCGGTTTTGGTGGACCACCGCAGCTTAAAAGAAAAATAAGCCCGACTAAAAATAAACGCATACAATCTCCTTTATAAAACGGATTCCGATACAAATCAAGAACGAGGGATCAGACTTTGCACTTGTCTCAATTGATCCAGCTCTTTTTTCCAAATCGTAAGATCTCGATTTGCAGTGCCGATTTGAGAAGGATCCAATTTACCCTGTTGAATTGTGTATTCGATCAATTGAATTCGCGACTCCAATTCATCGATTTTATAATTGATATAAGTAAGTTGGTCTTTCGGATTAACGCTCGATTCCGAAGGAGGTTTTGGTTCGTTTCCCGGTTCCGCGTATTTTCCTAAGGATCTGGCAATTGCATTCTGAGATTCGACGCTCGTAACGCTATCCAATCTTTCTCTGGCTGTTTTTTCCTCGGACTCGCTCAAAGCGGGGCGAAATTCGGAGGGAATGTATAAATTATTTGGATATCTCGCTATAAAGTCGTTCCATTCTTTACGGATCTGTTCTTTTTCTTCCGGTGTTTTTCTCGGTTTAAACGCTTCCGGCCAGAGTTTTTTTGCCTGATCTTCCAACTCCGGATCTTCGTTAAAAGGATGAGGTGCGTCCGGAAAATAAGGATCCATTTCCGAATAATATTTCGTTTTTAAAACGGCCTCGGTTTCTTCAATCACGGAAGGTGATTCCCTTTTACGATCTTCAGGCCAAAAGAGTAAGAATAAGATTAAAAATATCGTAAGTAAAACTACGCCGAAAAAAACTTTCTTTCTAAATTCCATAGGACCCGCTTCAAAAATAAAAAAACGCCGCCCTGAAAGGCGACGTTTTTATGTGGCTTCGTTCTTTCTCGAACTTCGAGAAAGAATTTGATTCTATTAAACGAAAATTCCGATCACCCAAGAAATAAACTGTCCGAAAATATTTTCGGTCAGGAATTTCTTCAAATCGATCGGACCTCTGTTTAAACTGTCGTAGTACCAAGCGGTGTATTCACTAACTTGAGAAATATTTAAATCATACTTTGCGTTAATGACTTTAATCAACTCGTTAGCAAAAACCGAATGTCCGAACATGTTCGGATGTACTCCGTCCAGACCGAAAACTCCTGGTTGATTCGGCAATGGCCAGCTTGCGCGGGCATAACCGGGACTCCAACCGGAAGGGCTTTTCACAAGACGTCCGTTTTCTTTGATATCATCAAAGACAACTTTCAGATCAGCAACTGCAAATCCCATCGCCGCGCCTTGAGCTTTGACCTCACTGTTCAACATGCCCAAGAAGTTGGTGATAGTAGCGACTTCGCCCGCATCCAAAACCTGATTTGGATCAGATACCGAATTCCGGAAAAAAGCTTTCAATCCGGTGTAATTCGCTCTTCCTTGAGGATCTTTATAAGGTTCCAAGAAAGCGATGGCGGTTACGTTCGGAATTGTGAAAAGCACTCCGCCTTTCAAACTTCCAATCGCAGCCAAACGTCTCATTGTTTCTCGAATGTCTTTCTTATAACGAGCTTCATCCAAACAAGCAGTGGTCGTCGAAAGTGCAGTACAAAGAACATGGTTTGCCGCTGCGGTTCCAAAAAGAAAAGAAGGTTTAACCTTTTCCATGATTTCAATTTGAGTTCCGGCTCCCCGGAGACCAAATTGATGGAACTTATCAGGCTCTTGGCAATCTTGAACCTCAACCCAACGATAGGTATACCAATACCATTTCGCCCAATACCATTCTTTAGCCATCTTCGTTGCGGTAACGTCTTTGCATTTTCCGGAAGTTCTCAATACGGTAGTGTATTCCGCCCCGGTAATCCCAGCATGTGTAGGAAGGCTCACTGTCGAACCGTTTCCACCGATGATGGATTCCGCGATACAAAAAACACCACAATCGCCCTTTAGAACCGCTTCCAAATTCACATAAGGTCCAGTTAGAACGTTATACGAAACGGAAGCTCCGGCTTGTTTACTGACCAGAACCGGGTAAGCCCAATCCTGAGTTTTTTTCTCCACTGTAGCACCGAAAAAACCGTGACTCAAAGAATCACCAATCACACCAGGCTTTGCAAAAAGCTGAGCCTGAGTCGTCTGCGCGGATAAGGATCCGCCAGCAAGTCCGAGCACAAACAGAAGAGTTATTATCAAATTAGCTTTTTTCATCTTTCACTATTCTCCATTTTTCATTTATGGCCATGGGGAACGAAGCATCCGGTTAAGGAAGCCCATCTCTCGTTCTTCTGCCGGCCCGGGCATTTTATTACCCAAACCAATCGTAAGTATGTAGCGAACAGTCAGTCAACAGGAATTAGGAAATATTTTTTAACACAGATCATTTTTTTACAACTTCGCATAACATTTGGTATAAAAAGCAGTCGTCGTGAAAGTTTTTGAGAAGCGAATGTTTCATTCCACTGAATCTCAAAGGATTTATAAAAACGAAATTATTTATACGATTCGTTTTAATTTGTTTCTCAATCTCTATGAGTTGAATGAAAGAATTTGTAGAAAAATAAAAGCAAAAATTTGACGGATTTAGCCCATGCTTCGGGTTATTAGAATGAGGCCATTTCATTCGTGAGTTCAAAAAGAAAACCGGAACAACTCCAAAAAAAATGGTTTGCGTATAAAAAAGCCGGAGCGAATTCCCCCGGCTTTTAAAATCAAAAACAGAAATCGAATGAAGATCAGTCTTTATCCTTTTTCTTCTTCTTTTTAGATTTTTTATCGGACTTATCGTCGTCCTTGTCTTTTTTCTTCTTAGACTTTTTCTTGTCTTCTTTCTCGTCATCGTCCTTATCTTTCTTTTTGGACTTCTTCTCCTTTTTTACTTCGTCTCCGTCGTCATCCTTGTCCTTTTTTTTCTTCTTGGATTTTTTGGAATCATCGTCTTTGTCAGACTCGTCTTCGTCTTTATCCTTTTTCTTTTTGGATTTTTTCTCTTTTACGTCGGAATCATCGTCCTCGTCGTCTTTATCCTTACTTTTTTTAGTGGGCTTACGATCCCCGTCTCCGTTTGCTTTTCCAGGCTTAGCCCTGCAATACGCGTCGACCGAAACTCCGTCTTGTCTCGTATAACCGCTTACCCAAGTGCAATCATCGTTTGAATTGCAGGAAGAAGAGGAAAGTCCCTGACAAGCACTGTCCGCAGAAACGGAAAATGGAGTACCTAAAAAGCTGAATGTTACGGCGATGACGATCGCCAAAACTCGGTGGAAGATTCGATTCGAACGCATAATATCTCCTGAAAATTTTTGTTTTAATGAATTCAAAAGAGATAGTTATCGAGACTCGGGGTTTATCAATAAATTTTCATGTAGTCTTTTGTTTTTTAGAATGATTTGATAAAGTTGACTTTACTACTTTGACAATTACCTCGAAGTGCTTTGTTCTTGGAAAAAAATCGACGAGGACAACGTTTGAAAGTTTGTAATCCAGTTCCGATATTAAATTGAGATCTCTTGCAAGAGTACTGTGATTGCAGCTCGAATATAAAAATCCTTCCGGTTGATTCTCTAAAATCGATCCAATCACTTTTTTGGATAAACCTGCTCTGGGCGGATTCATAACCCAAAAAGAAGAATTTAGATCCTCTTTGATTTCAATCGATTTCGTTTCCAAGTTGAGAGACCGAAATTCACAGGAAGAAATACCGTTTTTCAAGACATTCCTCTTTGCCTGTTTTACGGAATCGGCGGAAAGTTCGTAACCAACCCAAGTTTTACTCTTAGTATTGAGCGCTATTGCAATTACCCCAGATCCACAATATAATTCTAATATTCTATTTTGATTTTCGGGAACCAAGTCATAAATTTTTTCCAACCAGCGCGGAATCAAAAACCGATTTACCTGAGAAAACCCGCCTGCGGGAATTTCCCAGACAATTTCTTTCGGTTGCGGAATGGAAACCGTTTCTCGAAACGTAACCGATTCTTTTTTATAGGGAACGACTCTGTTTCCCTCCAGACGAAAGGATAAAACTTTTGTCTTTGAAATCTGCGCGGATCCCCGGTTTTCCTTTTGTAAGAATTCTAAAAATGCGACATTCATTTCTTCCGGAAGATTTTTACATCCGTCATCCGGAATGTTTACGATGGAATGTGAAAATTCCTCATAAAAACCCGCAAGTCTTTTGGAACCTGTAAAACCCATCTGAATCTGTGCGGTGTTTCTATATCCGATCGGATCTCCGCTTAGAATTTCAATTTCAGGAATTTGAATATGATTTTTGGAAAGGGAACGTTCCAACGTTTCTTGGAGAAGAGATTTTTTAATTTCGAGTTCTTTCTCATAACCGATATGCCGATACGAACAACCGCCGCAACTTGGAAACGCAGAGCAATCGGAGTCGATTCTTTCCGGAGATGATTTTAGAATTTTTGATCCAACTCCCCACAAAAGAGCGCCTGATTTTTTGAAAAGAATTGTTTCGACTTCTTCGCCGGGAATCGCGTTCTTTAAAAAGAAAGTTTTATCATTCTCGTTTGCAATCGAATAACCGAGATTGACCCAAGCTCTTGGTTTGAGTAAAATTGTTTCCGATTTTTTTTTCATGGATTTGTTTTTCGGGCTGATCTTTATATCCCGTCGAATCGGTCTGAGTCACTCTCGGTCACCTTCTTCCAGGAAATCGGAAGAAGCGCGAAGGCAAAGAACAATTCACCTTGACACAGGGGGGTTTTCTCACGGTAAAGTAAATTCTCGTCAGGAGAAGTGGCTGAGTGGTCTAAAGCAGCGGTCTTGAAAACCGTCGTGGTAATCCCACCGTGGGTTCGAATCCTACCTTCTCCGATGACGTTCCTTTGGAGACGTGCCTGAGTGGCCGAAAGGAGCAGTTTGCTAAACTGTCGTACGGGTAACTGTACCCAGGGTTCGAATCCCTGCGTCTCCGGTATTTTTGTTTTCATTTTACGTATGAACCGGGATTCTCGACTCTATGTCCTCTGAGCGGTTTAAAACCCAGGAATTTATTCAGGAAACTCTGAGAATTTTAAAGAGCGAAGAATTTCCAGGCCCCATTGCAGCTCTATCCTATTTCCCTTTTTTTGGATGGGTTCTAGTCTGGGTTTTTCGCAAGACTCAAAAGTTCGCTTCCTTTCATTCCGTCCAAGCTTTGAAACTCAATATCGGATTTGTTGCGATGTATTCGGTCGTTTGGTTTTTAAGGGAATTTCCGGTTGTGAGTTGGATCTTATCTCTGATCCGAGTAAACCCGATCGTTACCGATTTTATCAGTTATATTTCCTGGATTGCATTCTTAGGATACAGCATTTTGGGAGCCTTAAAAGCATATCAGGAAAAAGAATATACTCTGCCTTTTTTCCCGGAGATGGAAAATGAAATTCAAAGATTATTTAAAAAAGTACGAACCGGTTCTCCGTAACCTTCCCGAGACGATCAATCGCTTTCTGAGATCAGAGAGATTTCTTGTCTATTTCGTCTCTTTGCCGTTTTTCGGAACTTGGTTAGTAGGCTTCACTTTCTATTGGGAAAATCAAACCGTAAGAAAGTATTCGGGACTTTCCTTCATGAACTTTCTCTATTTTCTCGGATTTCTTTTAGGAAGTGTTGTCGTGTCTTGGATTCCGTTTGTCGGTCCTTGGTTGGGACATCTCGTTCATCTTTCCGGCATTCTGATTTATCTTGGTATCTCCGGATTACTGCTATACAATTACACAAGCGGAAAAAAGATTGCACTTAGGATTCCTGAGGAACACCTTTCTCGTTTGGAATCTTATATCCATTAACCGATATGCGCCCATAGCTCAGCTGGATAGAGCGTCTGACTACGGATCAGAAGGTCGGAGGTTCGACTCCTTCTGGGCGCACCATTTTTCTTTCCTAATTTTTTCAGAATCAATCTACAAAATCCTACATAATGTCCGTGAGGAATCTTAGAATTCTTGCAGCTCGCTTTATAAGTTCTCGGGTTTAAAATTTTCTAAATTCTTAGAAGTCATTCGGAACATCGGAAAATGTAGGAACCCCTACTTTTCTTTATACCAAAGCCGATTTTACAAATTCCCGAATTCCGAAATGATTTCTCCTTCTCCAGCCTCAGCTTTTTTAAAGAAGAAGGAGTTCCTACATAACGTGAGTTCGACCTAGGAAAATTTGGGCGAATCGCTCGCGAATTTCATAGTTTAAAATAGCTCACGACCGCGCTTTTCGCGAAAATTCCTTCGGAATTTCTGCTGCAATCGCTTTCGCATTTGTTATATCGAACTCACGTTACATAAATTTCAAAAAACCCTCCGGTATAAAATTCGCACAAAAAGGATCGATTCGAACCCAATCCGGAAGTTCAAATTTTACAGAAGAAGTCGATTCCACCAAAAAAGACGAAAAGCATCCTGTGATTTCTGAAATTTTCCGGATTCTCCGTCAAAATCCGACCCAAAAAATAGAAAAAAAACCTGTACGAATTGACACTAAGACTGAGTCTCATTTACATTGTAAAGGAATTCAAATAGAAGCGTTGGGATTGGAAAATGGATAAATGTCATTGCGCACAGATTGCCTTTGAGACGATTGTAGAGACCGCAAAGTCGGAAGGAATCGATTACAGAGAAATTATGGAACGGGTAAACGCAGGAAATACTTGCACTGCCTGTAAATCCTACTTAATTGAATACTGTGAATCCAAACTCGAGCTCCAAACCACTTAAACAACTCCTTACAGATTCGCTTTTTACCGAAATTCTGGAAAAAGCCGATGCCTCCCCTCGAGGCCGAGCCAATCACAACTTCCACGAACTTTCCGAAGTATACCAAAGATTTTTAAACGTTCTTACAAAAGAAGCCTACATTCAAGCACATAGACATAAGTTTCCGCCAAAACCGGAGACGTTTCTCGTATTAAAGGGAAGCCTTGGATTCATTCTGTTTAACGAGGATGGATCGATTTTAGAAACACATCACCTAAAAGCGGAAGGCCCAATCTATGGAATCGATATCGCACCGGGGGTATACCACACCCTCGTTTGTCTTTCCAAAACTGCGGTTTGTTTTGAAGGAAAATCCGGTCCTTATGATCCTTTGACGGATAAGGACTTTGCGCCTTGGGCGCCTTCGGAGACCGATTCGGATCGGAAAGAATTTCTAAAGAAGTTAAAAAAACTTTTTTAAGCAAATTTGGTTTTTTATTTAAATTCTTTTTTTTACTTCCCTATCCAACAATTAGAATTTCACTCTTGGAAATCTCGACGAATTCCCGTCAAGAATCTACATACAGATCTCTATGATTTATCCTGCAAAATACGGCCATTATAATCTAATCCCGGATTCTCTTCCTTCGGAAAGCGAATTTACGATTAAACTAAGGCCCATGGATCTAAGGGTTCACTGGGAACGATGCTCTCTGACTGCGGATTATATTTCCAACTTCTGTTCTTTTCAGAAAAAATCGGATCCGGATTTCTCTAACACAATCTCAATCGTGTTAAACGAACTGATCGAAAATGCCACAAAATTTTCCAAGGATAGAAAAGGGGAAATACTTTTAGATCTTAAATATTATTCCGAAATTTTAAAAATCGAAATTAAAAATTCTACGGATGAAGTTTCCAAAATAAAATTAGAAAACTCAATTTCGTCGATTATCAATCGTAATTCGGACGAGATTTATATCAACAAACTGAAAGACTTTGACGGTAAGGAACCGAATTCGGGAATCGGACTTCTGCTTTTATCGAGAGATTTTCCGGTCAGACTCGGATTTTTGATCAACGATGTTTCGTCTGGAACTTATGAAATCACGGTAAGAGCCTATTTAGATTTGAATGAAGCCGAAAGGACAAAACTCGCATTTTTGAACTCATAAATCTATTCCAGACTAGTTTTAATCCCAGTTCTCAATTTTTTCAAATTTTCCAAAAATTTGATCTGCCAATATCGATCCTTATTCCCTTTGAATTCAACATGTTTTATGTTCTTTTTATCGTAACCCGCTACAAAACGTGAGAGACTCGCGATTCCGGCGCTGTTTAAATAATCCAGATTTTTGATATCGATGATTGTCTTACCCCGTCCGGATTCTTGAAGCGCGGTTTCAATCAGTATTATGATGGGTTCATATTCTTCCACATTGTGCAAGCGCAGTGTTCCCGAGATTCGAATTCTTCCTCGATTTTTTTCCGCTTCCACGGAATAATCTTCTTTTGAAATTTCCATTCTAACTGTACCTAAAGAACATTGCCATTTTTAAGAGATGATACCTAGTGATTTGAAAAATCGGAAGGCATTTCTTATTTTTCTAAAAATAAATCAAAAACTTTTACTTTTTGAATTCTATGAAAAAAATAACTTTTCACAAAGTTTACGAATCTTCTCTCGATTCCAAAATATAGTACCGGGAAATTGAATAATCCTTCCTTTTTCGATCAGATCGGTATTTGCACTTTCTTTGACTTCCCCTATTTTCAAATTATGTCGTTTATTAGAATGACTCTCTGTTTTCCCCATTGATAATACTTTCGGATTTAGAGAAAGCGATCTTCAGAACTCTCCTTAAAAAAATAAAGCCGTAGTTTAAATTCCTCTCTAATTTTTTGCACGATGTTGTCTCATCTGTTTCAATAGCAGACCGAAATCTTCTTTAAAAACCGAAATGGGGAATAAAAACGAACCGTCTCTGCATTTTTTGGAAGTTCTCTTATGAAAACTGTTGCCACATTCGTTCCCCTGAGAAGACTATATGAGATTGCGGGAATTTTCCCCATTTATATAAAAACGCCTGGAAAGAAGCTCTATGCCCGAGTTTGATTCGATTGATCTTATGAATTATGCAGTCTATGGGAACGAACAAGATCCCGAATGGGCGGATATAAGAAATTATATCAAGTCCAGCGCTTCCGCTCAAAGAGAATTGGAAGAATTAAAACGCGCAGTGCCTCAAAATGCAAGAAGAAGAAGAGATTCTCCTCATTCTCAAGATTCGGGAAGGGATCGATCGTATTCTCAAAATTCACCCTCGGCGCCTAGAGATGCAAATTCTCCGGAAGAAAAAAAGAAATGGTGGTCTATTTTTACAGGGGAGTAAAATAACTCCCCTCATTGCAGGCACCAAGGGAGAAAAAACATGGAAAAGGAAGCGCAGACATATCTTAGATTAAAACAGTTTGTGGCCCCTTTCTTGGGTTTTGCTGTTAACATCAACGCCTATGGAACGGAAAACATTGTTCATGACGGCAAGATCATTCTTGTTAGCAATCACAGATCGGATATGGATCCTTTCATTCTTTCTTATACGTTTCCACGTTATATCTCATGGATCGCCGCGGATTACACGTTTCGAATTCCCATCTTCAAAGACCTCGCAAAATTAGCCGGAGGAATCCCGATGGCCATCGACGGTAAGATTTCGATGGCAAGCATCAAAATGGTTCAACAGGTTTTTAAAAGACAAGGAGTTCTCGGAATTTTTCCGGAAGGCCATGACTATATGGTTAAAAACGATTTCTCCGGACCGATGGTAAAATTTCATGATGGGTTCGCGGCGTTTTCAATTCGAAACAAAGTCGACATTCTTCCGTCCGTAATCGTTCCGATCGAGGAAAGTTATTCCGATATTCCGATCCCTTCTTTGGTTCGTTCTTTTATGGGAATGCCAAAAGAAGTCTGCGATATCAAAAGAAGATCGATTTACAAAAAAGTAAAAGTTCTCTACGGTCCGAAAATCGATCACACTCCGTATTTGGAAGGAAAACTGGAAGACAATCTCAAAAAACTTTCGAACGAAGTCCGCTTACGGATGGAAGCCTTACAAAAAGCGGACGTCGCTTAACGTTAGGCGCAACTTTGGAAGTTTAGAAAATTCTAAACTTCCACCTCACCCGAAAAAATTTCACGCGCAGGTCCCGTCATTAAAACGTTTCCCGATTCCTGCCACTGAATTCTCAAAGTTCCGCCTCTCAAATCGACCTGAACGTCCTTTCCGGATCTTCCGGTCAAATTTCCGGCGACCATCACCGCACAGGCTCCGGTTCCGCAGGCAAGAGTTTCACCCGCCCCTCTTTCCCAGGTTCTTTGATAGAGATGATCCTTTCCTCGAACCGTTACAAATTCCACGTTGATTCTTCTCGGAAACATAGAATGTGTTTCAATCAAAGGACCGATTTCTCTCACGGGAAACTGATCGCTATCATCCACAAAAATCACACAGTGCGGGTTGCCCATACTGACTGCGGTAAATTTTAAATTCTTCGCTGCGATTTCAAAAGCTTGGTCGATGATCGTATTTTCGTCCTTCCAAAGCACCGGAATTTTAGAAGGAACCAAGATCGGCCTTCCCATATCCACGCTTACGAGATCGACTTTGTTTCCGGAACCGATCTTTAGATCCACTTCCAGAATTCCGGCTCCGGTTTCGATTTTCGGATTTTTAGAATTGGTAAGACCGTGATCGTAAATATATTTCGCAACACAGCGAATTCCGTTTCCACACATCTCAGAAGAACTTCCGTCCGAGTTGTACATGTCCATCATGAAATCGCCTTGATTGGAATTACGGATAAAAATGACTCCGTCGCTGCCGATCCCAAAATTGCGATCGGATAGTTTCTGAATTTGCTCGGGCGTCAAACGGACATCCGTCTTGGTAGCATCGATATAAACATAATCGTTGCCGATTCCTTCCATTTTTGTAAATTTAAGAGCAGTCACGGAAACTCCTGAAGATGATCTGAATTCTATTTTTTTTTTAGACTCCCTTGGGGAAATTCAAAAACAAGAAAAAGCTTTTTAGTTTTTTCTGGCTTTTACGGCTTTATCGGGAGACATTGAAAATCCGGCGACTTGCCTGGGGGCTTTTTTGAACCAAACCTGTTATCTTTGCTCAAGCACTCAACATTCCACGGTTTTTATAGAGAATGGAATCGATATCGTACGTTGCTCCAATTGCGGGCACGTATATTCCACATACGAACAGGAAGAACACTATGAAGGTTACTGGGACGACGATTCTTCTTACGATTTAGGATGGTGGGATAACGCTCATAGAGAAATTTATCAGGATTTTATCGATGAATTTCTAACCGCGCCTTCCGGTAAGATTTTGGACGTAGGCTGCGGACTCGGATTTTTTGTAAAACGAATCGGAGACCAGAAAAAAGACTGGGAAGCGACCGGTTATGAAATTTCCGAAAAGGCCGTAAAATTCGCCAGAGAAAAGAACGGATTAAAAAACGTTTTTCCGGGAATCGTTCAAAACTCCGGAATCGCAAAAGGATCTCTGGACATCATCACTCTCTGGGACGTGATAGAACACATCCCAAAACCTCATAGTTTATTAGAATATTTGCATTCTCTTTTGAAACCGGAAGGGATTCTTTTTTTACAAACCCCGAATTTTCCGATCCAGCTTTTTAAAGCCCGTTTGAAGGTTTTGTTAAAGGGAATGAAACCGAACGGACACTACTTGGAAGCAAAAGACCACATCAACGATTATACCGAAAAGACGATGACGATGCTCGCCAAACAAACGGGATTTAAGGACTGCAGATTTACGATTTTAAAACCGATCGCATCGGTTTCGGGAAGTCATGGCGGAAATCTGGGAACCCTTTTTAAAAAAACGTATTATTATGCGACTAAGATCTTTTGGCTTTTGACTTTTAAAACATTCAATTTGAATAATACTCTATTCGCCGTTTTAAAGAAATAGTTTCAGGGCTTCTCGCAAATCGTTCGCCTCGAGATAATCCAATTTCGAATTCTCGGAAGAATTTTCCAAACCGATCCGTTTTTCTTCGGGACGGGTCGGTCGTTTCGAAAAGATGGACTTTAGATGAATCGCCGGAATTCCGTATCGCAACGCGCCTTCCACATCGTCTTTGAAAGAATCTCCGATCATAACGACAACGTTTTCCCCATTTACGAGCTCCTTTGCTTTTGAAAAAAATTTCTCCGAAGGTTTTTCTTTTCCTACTTCCTCCGAACTCAAAATGGAATACGAAATCGATTTTGGAAACAGCTCCTTGAACTTAATCAGCTGAGTTCGTAAATTCTCATTGGTGCAAAATAGAATTTTATGTTTTCCGGAAATTCTTTTTAATAAGGAAAAAACTTCTTGGTATTCTTTCTCATATTTCTTTTTGGAAATTTTGATTTCGGTTTGAAAAAAGGAAAAATAGTCGGTTTCCAATTTTAAAATCCGCTGAGGATCCAAAATGCCGAATTTCAGAAGACTCATCTTTTTGAAGTAGATCAATCGAAGACGATTGGAAGGGGAATCCTTCAGTTCTTCTTTTGTTTCCTTGCGTGCGGCATCGTAAAGATGATAAAATTCTTTGGAAGACGAAAATCCGTATTCCTTTGCTTGAGCGCCGAGCTTTTTTATCGCAGCTTCGTAAATTGCAATCGAATCCAAAAAAGTATTATCAAAATCCAGAAAAATTGCCATTCCTTGCAAAAGAATCTTTCTTTTTCCAAACGCAATTCTTTTCCTTCATTTTTCCTTGCGTGATTTTGAATTCTCTCTATTCTTCCAAACGAGCATGAACGACAATCCAGAACCTATTTCCAGAAAATCCTTTCTTACAATTTTAAGTCTGTGTATCTCCGCCATCGCAAGTGGAATTTGGTTCGTTCAATTTCGAAATTTTATTTCCGGAAAAATCATCGGACCCGATCGAGAACTGGGTCACCGAATTCGCGGAAATGTAGAAGCCAATTTAACCTCCAACCTAAATGTTCTCTCTTCGGAGAAGGTTAAGGTTCTGATTTTAGGAAGCGGAATTTCAGGATTGAGCGCGGGTTATTATCTTGATAAATCCGGATTTCAGGATTTTAGAATTCTCGAACTCGAATCCGATTCGGGAGGAAATTCCAGATCCGATAAAAATGCAGTCGGTTCGTATCCTTGGGGCGCTCATTACTTGCCTCAACCTGGAGAAGAAGCGGTTCTTGTTCGAAAATTTTTAGAAGAAAACAAAGTTATAACCGGCAAAGACAAACACGGAAAACCGATCTACGACGAAAGATACCTTTGTTTTGATCCCGAAGAAAGAATTTTTTATCAAGGAAGATGGAACGAAGGTTTGTATCCGGGAGGCCACCCCGGTTCAGCCGCTTTCAACGAGGAACAAAAATTTAAAAAACTCGCTCAGTTCTGGAGAACAAAGATCGGAAAAGACGGAAAAAAAGCGTTCACGATTCCAATCGATCTTTCTTCAAGAGATCCGGAAATTTTACGTTTAGATAAAATTAATTTTTTTGAATATATTAAGGAGCAAGGTTTTAGCACAAAGGAACTGCTCTGGTATTTGGATTATTCGGTGCGAGACGATTTCGGAGGTTCCATTGATACCGTTTCGGCCTGGGTTGGGCTTCATTATTTTTGTTCTCGTCCTACGGATGCAAACGGAGAGGATTTAACCCTGCTCACTTGGCCGGAAGGAAACGGATTTTTAGTAAATAAACTTCGAACTCCGATTTCCTCAAAGATCCAGACCGGAACCCTTGTGGAAAAAGTGGCGGCATCCGATTCGAAAGAATCTCGATTTTCAGTTCAAGTTTATTCGGCAGAAACCAAAGAACAAAAAACAATTCATTGCGATTCGATTGTATATGCGCTTCCTTCCTTTACGAGAAAATACATTCTCGGAGAAAAGTCCGGAGTTGCGGAAGGACTGACGTATTCTCCTTGGTTGGTTGCAAATTTGACCGTAGATCGGGTGCCGACCGGAAAGGGAATCCCACCCTGCTGGGATAACGTCATCTATCAAAGCCAATCTCTCGGTTATATCGTATCCACACACCAGGATCTGCGAGCGGGAAGACAAGAATCCGTCCTAACGTATTACCAAGCCTTTGGTAATCAGGATACGGTCTCGACTCGAAAACGGATGACGAGAACAAGCTGGTCGGATTGGAAAGAATCGATTTTATCCGATTTGAAAAAGCCGCATCCGGATATCGAAAAACGAGTAAAACAAATCGATATCATGCTTTATGCGCACGCGATGATCCGCCCTGTTCCCGGAATGATCTGGGGAGGAAAACGAGATCGTCTCGCACTTTCATATCCGAATCTTCACTTTGCGCATTCCGATTTGAGCGGGATTTCCATCTTTGAAGAAGCGCTGGTTCGAGGTCATGCGGCCGCCAACAAAATCCTCGGAGAGCAAAAATTATGATCGGCAAAACGTGGATTTTTAAACCGAGCCTGGATTTGTCGTTTATCATTCTTCCGGGAATTTTTTGTGTTTTATTCTTATTTATTTTAAAAGAATTGAATATTCTTCCGTCTGAGATCAATCCTCTGACTTGGTTTTGTATCGTTTTGTTAATCGACGTGGCTCACGTTTATTCTACTTTGTTTCGTTCTTACTTTAACAAAAAAGAATGGGGGGGAAAAAAAACTCTTTTAATTACAGTACCGATCGTTTGTTTTTTATCCTCCGTTTTACTTTATTCATTCGGATCGATTTGGTTTTGGAGAATCATGGCTTATCTTGCCGTGTTTCATTTTATTCGGCAGCAGTTCGGATTTTTAGCGCTTTATCGAAAAAAGATAACTTCGATTCAAATCCCTTTTGTATTGGATAAGATCACGATTTATCTGATGGGTGGAATTCCGATTCTATACTGGCATTTTACAAATCAGAAACGGGATTTTTCCTGGTTTATGAACGGAGATTTTTGGATCTATCCGATTCCAAGTTTAGCGACATCTCTGCTTTGGTTTGAGCACATTTGGCTTTGTATTTATATTTGGATTCACTTTTATTATTTTCTGAGATATAAATCGTTTCCACTTGGAAAAATTCTGCTCCTGATCAATACCTGGGCAGTGTGGTTTTTTGGAATCGTTTATTTCAATTCCGATTTTTCGTTTACGATTACAAACGTAATCAACCACGGGATTCCCTATATTTTTTTGTTATTTTATTATACGATGCAAAATCCTTCCGAAATCAGAGGAAGCATTTTTAAAAACAAAACATGGGGAATCGTTTTAATCTGTTTTCTCGGCGTTCTTTTTGGATTTGCGTTTATGGAAGAATGGTTTTGGGATAGTTTTATCTGGAAAGATCATTCCTCCATATTCAGAAACTCAAATTTCTATTCCGTAGAACTTCCTGAAATCATAACAGGACTACTTGTGCCTCTTCTCTTTCTACCGCAGTTTACCCATTACATACTGGATGCCTATCTATGGAAAATCGGAAATCCGAATCCGAGACTCTTCGCTTTCTTTAAAATTCCACAAAACGAAAAGAAGGGTTCTTTCCATTGAAATTCGATCGTATTCGGATTTGGTTTTCGTTTTTAAATAGACAATCCAGGTTTTGCTTCCATAATGACGAAAAAGTTAAACAGGAATGATCCATGATTATCGTTGAAGGAATCGACTATTTCTTAATACCTGCGGAGAATCCAGAAACCTCTGCGAAGTTTTATTCTGATATATTCGATTTTGAATCTGTGGATGAAAAATCCGGTGAATACATCGTAATGGGACTGGATTCGATCAATATCAAACTCCAGAAAATTTCCGGATTTAAAAATTCTCTCGGAGAAAGCAAAATTCCTGTTCTCAGCTTTGTTCTCGACGTGGATGATTTCACGGAAGCAATCGCCGAGTTAGAGGAAAATAAAATTTCCATCGTTCGCGGACCGGAAACCAACAGTGCGGGGGAGTTCCTTCACTTTTTAGATCCGGCTGGAAATGTTTTAGAAATCAGTTATAAAGACTAAAATCAATTCGAATGCGTTTAAATACAAAAAAGCCTCTCTTTGAGAGGCTTTTTTATTCTCTAAGGTTCAGAATCATTTCCTCCTGATTCAGCCTACCTTATCGATGAAAGTACCCTTTACCTTGTAGAAATCCCCGTTTTGACCGGCTTCAACCGAGAAAGCCTTTTTATCGCTAACGTTAGCCTGCTTATTTTCATACGGCTCTGCGTGGATCATCCCTTCTTCTTTCGGGATTTTCCTTGTATCTTTACTTCCTTTTTCTGGAAGCCCAAGCTGAACTGAGGAAACTACCTTCATGATACAACTCCTAAAAGAACTGTAACAGATCTAATCAAAAAAACCAAACATTTTTTATTGAAACCCGATTTTACAGGCTCCTTTAGCCGAGGTTACAAAGTATTGAACCGCGTAATTGTTCTCAAAATTGATAGTCGGATTGTAAACCGGAGCCGCGGAAGTGCCGACTTCGGAGGCGACACAACTCGTCGAAAAGTATTTTACGGAAATCAGATTATCACATTCAAAGGTGAGGATCGTGCCACCGGTTTCCCTCAGATTGGAACGGAATGCTTTTGTGGAAAAATCCTCGGTAAATTGGATCGTTTGCGAATCCGGATAATTCACCGCAGTTTCTTCCCCATGCAGCGAATCGTAAGCCTTATAACAATCCACATAAAATCGTCGTGCAGAACAATTGAATCCGTCAGTCCCATAGACCGTATCACAAGCTCCGTCTGCTTTTGCCACCGTCAAAAAACCTCCCGTTGCACCCGCCGGAATCGTGGTGATAATCTCTGTAGTGGTTGCGGAAAATAAAGTGGCGGTTAGATCGTTGAATTTCACGATATTGTCCGTTAAATTGGGAACAAAATTTCTCCCTGTAATCGTGATTTGTGTCCCCGTATAAGAAACCCCGTTCGATTGCGGGGGTGATCCGGCCGGGGGATCGATGACGGTGACTACTGGATTTCCCAGTCCAAGATCTGAAAATAAATCTGCCGATTTTTTTTCAGTACATTGAACGAGAAAAATGAATAGAGTTAGAAGAATCAATCTTGTCGATTTATGTAGCATAACCTAACTTGGGAACGGTAAAATTTACGATGGGCGTCTAGTTTATCGGAACAAAAAGGTTTCGGCAAGAATTATTCTGCCCGAAAAATGGTGCATGAAAATGAGCGAATCTTCGACAATACTCTACTCAACGGAACAGGACATTGCAGTCTTACTGCTCAATCGACCTGAAAAAAGAAATGCGATCAGTCGAGAATTACTCTCGTCGCTTCACGATTCCATTCTAAAAGCCAAAAAAGACAATAAAATTCGGTCTCTCGTTTTGGGTGGAATTGGGCCTTCGTTTTGTGCGGGCGCGGATCTCAAAGAACGAACGACTATGTCTAAAAAAGAAGTCACACAATTTCTGGAGAATTTAAAGAAGTGTTTTTTAGAATTGGAAAACTTTCCATACCCGACAATTGCGGCGTTGGACGGAGATGCATTCGGTGGCGGACTGGAACTGGCTCTTTGTTGCGACTTTATTTTTTTAAAAAATGACATCCGGATCGGTTTAACCGAAACCCGCCTCGGGATTATTCCCGGTGGAGGTGGAACACAAAGGCTTTCTCGCAGAATCGGAATTGCAAAAGCAAAGGAAATGATTTTCACCGGAAAGACGATCGATGCTTCAACGGCGTTGAACTTCGGACTTGCAAATTCAATCTGGCACGACTCCTCTCTTCCTGCTGCAAAAATGCTCGCGGAGGAAATTGCGGCTCACTCTGCCCCCATCGCTCTTCAGCTTGCAAAGAAAGCAATTACGGAAGGTTATGGTCAGGATATACAAACAGCGCTTAAGACTGAAAGTAAATACTACAACGAAACTTTAAATACGGAAGATCGGTTAGAAGCGCTACAAGCATTTCAAGAAAAACGAAAACCGATTTTTAAAGGAAAATAAATGATTCTTACAGGAAAAGAAATTCAAAAACGAATCGGCAAAGATATTATTATCGCTCCTTATTCAGAAAAACAACTCAATCCAAATTCTTACAATCTGAGACTTCACGAAGAACTTTTAGTTTATACCGAACTTCCGCTGGATATGAAAAAACCGAATCCTGCTGAACGATTGATCATCCCTGAAACTGGTCTTCTTTTAAAACCGGGTGTTTTATACTTAGGAAGAACTTTAGAATCTACTGAAACGTATAATTTAGTTCCGATGCTCGAAGGTCGTTCCTCGATCGGAAGATTGGGAATGTTGGTTCACGTAACCGCCGGATTCGGAGACGTGGGTTTTAAAGGATTTTGGACACTTGAAATATCCGTAATTCAACCTTTGATTATCTATCCTGGCGTAGAGGTTTGCCAAATATTCTATCATACGGTAGAAGGACAAATAACGGAATATTCTTCCGGAAAATACCAAGCAAATCAAGGGATTCAACCTTCAATGTTGTATAAAGACTTCGAGAAGTAATTTCTCTTCTTTTTTGTTGACTTTCTTTCGGTTCACTTCTAACTTTTGACCTCAAAACATTTTGTGGAGAATGGAATGACCAAATTTAGAACGATCGCAATTTTTCTCGCTCTTGCATTTGTTTCTGCGCCTGCATTTGCCGGTGAAGAAGATGCAATTCTAGGAAAATGGTGGAACAAGGAAAAAGACGCTCAAGTTGATGTGCATAAATGCGGAGCAAAAATTTGCGGAAAAATCATTTGGCTAAAAGAGCCGCTTTATCCTGCGGGAAGCACTGAAGGAACTCCTGGTACTCCAAAAGTGGATATCCACAATAAAGACGAAAGCCTTCGTACCCGCCCAACACTCGGTCTTGTTTTTCTCACCGGTTTTGGCTACGAAGGTGAACAAGTTTGGTCCGGAGGAAGAGTTTACGATCCGAAAGGGGGAAAAACCTACGACGGAAGACTTACATTAAGAAATGCTGATACTTTGGATCTAAAGGGCGGCTACAAAGTCGGTTTCATGATGATCGGAAAAGAATCAACTTGGACTCGAGTAAAATAAAATTCAAAATATCTCGGTTCAAATTTAAAAACCTCTGATCGAGATCCCTTGTTGTAAATTTTAGAAATAAATCTCTCCGATAACCATCGGAGAGATTTTCTTTTATTAAATCTTATTTTCTATTTTCTTTAAAATCCTTTTTGCATTCTCGTTTTGAGGATCGAGATCCAATGCCCTGATTGCAAATTCCTTTGCCCTACTATATTCTTCCTGAAGTCTATATAGATCCGAAAGATTGACAAGATTGTTTGCGTTGTCCGGTTGTTTGGAAACGACCATCTCCGAAGCGGATATCGCTTCCGGTAGTCTTCCTATTTTTTTATTTGCTACGGAAAGATAATACCAATATTCGCTTAGCTCCGGGTCCAGGTCCAAATATTTTCCTAAAATTTCCACAGCCTTGATATAATCCTTATCTTTAAAACTCAACAGGGCTAAAAGCTTTATGACTTTCGAATCATTCGGTGTTTTAGAATATAGATCCTTGAGTTCGTCAATTGCCTCTTTGATATTTCCATCTTTATATAATTCTCGAGCATGAGAATAAGAAAGACTCCAATCTGAAAGTTCCTTGTTTGGGGAAGAAATTGCGGTTTGATTTTTCTGTGAAGATGCGGATTCCTGATCCGTTTTTAAGATTCCAAACTCAATTCTGAGTAAGGACAGATCATCAGTGATTTCCCCGTGTTTATAAATCAATTGCTCGATAACTTCTATATTTCCTTTTCCAGCTTCAACCGTTTTTAAGAATAACGTTTCATCTTCGTTGATCGATCTTGTTTCCAAATCCGGAGTCAGATCTAAATCGTCTTTTCCATCCGAACCGAGTATGAGAACATCCCCTTCTCTCAGGGTTGTTGAAAATACTTGGAACGGATATTCCGATTCCAATCCTATCTTACGAAGCGAAAGAGACGGATCTAAAAAGCTAGCCTTGCCATCCCGATAAAGAACTGTAAACGGATGTTCCGCATTAAAATAATAAGCCTTCCCGCTTTCCTCTTCGATAAGAAACGTAGTAGCGGAAATCACCATACTTCCGTTGAACGATTTGAACACAGCGTTGACTTCTTGATATGTTTCGGTCAGCCATTGTTCGGGAGTCGTATCCAAAATTCGATTATCCGCAGCCGAACGGGCTAGGATCGAATTGATCACAACTCCCATCACGAGGGAACCTCCAGCACCTTGCATCGATTTGCCCATCGCATCGCCGTTCATCGCAAAGATATATTTTTTAAAATGATCGACGGTCCCCAAACGCAGATTTCCCGTCACGCAGATATCTCCACCTAGGTCAGCGCGTTTTCCTCTAAATTCGAATTGCTTTTTCTGTCTGAGTAAAAACTGAGTGGAGACGCGTGTCGATTTACTCGCATTGTAGTTTAGAGGTTTTGCAAGCAAAGATGTCAGAAAATAATCCCCGTCTTGTTGAGTTTTCAGTCTCTGAAATTCTTCGATTTTTTCGGATAGCTCTTCCGTTCTCTGTTTTACTTTAGAAGCAAGGTGTTCCGCGTAATCTTGAAGATCTCTTCTTGCTTCTCGAATCGAAGTAACCATGTTATTAAAGGAATCCGCTAAAAACCCGATTTCGTCCTTAACACGGATTGGGACCTGAACTTCCAGACTTCCGTCGTTTACTTTCTCAACTCCGCTCAATAGATCGTTGAGAGGTGACACAAGACTTCCTCTAAAGAAAAGAGGGAATAAAAGGATGATCACAAAAATCACGATTCCAAGTACTATGATCTGTTTCAAAGCGGTAGGATGCATAAATTCACGATAGGCGCGATACGAAAAACCAACTTCGCTCACCATGTCTTTTTGAAGATCGTATTTGATAAATCCGATAAAATGATTGCTGTGATCATCCACATCCTTCTTTCGGTAGTATCTAGTAAGAGAGGGTACAAACGGACGAAAATAGTTGAGAACTTCTTCTTTAAGTTTCACGGACGAAACTGTCTTTCCGTCCCACTTACAAAAATTCCATCGATATTCCAAAGCGATTCTGAACATCTTTACTTCTTTAGCCCCGTCCAGATAACTTCTTCCCTTGGCACAAAATTCTTCTGGAAAGATATTATCCAACTTGTTGGAAGCAACAAAAACATACAGGCCTAATCGGGATAATTCTTTATTAAGAGCGAGTTTTAGATCTGCTCCATCCAAATCCGAACGATCTTTTAAAAAATTTACGATCGAATATCTATATCCTCCGAAATTCTCATGAGAATGTTCTACAAGATTCAATACCGAATTTCTAAAACCTTCTTCGGGAAGATTGAAAATTCTTTCATAAAGTAAAGTGTTTTTAAAATCGATCTCTAACTGTTCCTCTTCGGGATGAATCTTGGGATCGTATTTTTCTTTGTCAAAAACGTCTTTGTTCTGATCCCATTTGATCACATAAGAAATTCCGTCTTTGACTTTGCCGCTTTCCAAGGCTCTTTCCATATGAATCTTGCTAAGTGTATCGTATTCCGATTCTTTATCCTGGTTGGAAATATAGACCAATGCTTGCATGATAATCAGAACGGTAACAAACGTGATTCCTACTATCTTAAGCATAAACGAAGTTTTTTCGACGGAGAAGTTCAAATAAAGAATGAGAATAATAAAAAATGCGGCCACGAATAAAAGCACGATCGAAGTAAGATAAATTGAACGCTCTATGTATCCGTCTCTACTAAGTAAGTTAGCGATAACCGGAACCGTTCCTCCTACTAAAAAAGACGTCATAAATCCGAAAACGATCCAACGGAGTTTTCCCTTAAGAACACTCATTCTCCAGATCGGTATCGCCACAAAGTTTATAAAAACGTAAGAAAAAATAATGATCGCAATCGTTCTACTCACGTTCTCGGCGTTGAAATCCCAATGATGCGCGGTGAAGTGATATTTGATCGGTGCGCTGTAGGTCGAAAGACAGAAATATCCGACCGAAAGAATCGCGACTCCCCATAATACGATCGTAGTAACCAAATTGAATCTTGGCGCGTCATCTTCCGGATACCGGGCGACAAATTGACCGATGTGCAAAATAGCTGGTAAAATCAAACCGACAGTAAGCCAACGATGATACACTGCAAACGGATGATAGAGTACCGCGGCAAAAACATAACCGAATTGAAAAATTCCTAGTAGAAAAGCGCCTAACGCAAGATGTTTCGTGCTCGATACTTTTTTATCTATAAAAAGAAAAACTCCGGAGGTCAGCATAACGGTAAGGAAGGAAAGTAAACTTCCAAATGAATAATAATTGAGGAGTATATCGTTCCAGATGGATCCTGTTTCACCCATAATATTACTAAACCTATCTTTTAAAAAATCTTTAAGTGATTCGAAAATTCGGCTCTCATATTTTTCCGAACAGACGTTACTCTATCGATAGGAAGGTTCTTTTCAATGATAAAATCGGAATCGAAATGTTTTATGACTTTCTATAAGTTTTCATTTTTTAAAAAATAAAAAATCGAAAGCGTTTTTGAAGCAAAAGGGAAGTTTTTATGAAACGGGTGTTCATTTTAAGGTAGATTTACAAAAGTTTTAAAGATCGATTCTTTTTGAAAAGTTTTCCAACTATAGACCTCGTAAGGACCGGATGTTACCCAACCCTTTAAAATGCTTGTCCAATTCTTATTTCGAATCGATTTTAAGATAAGAATCACCTGTCCGGTTGTTTTTGGGGAGTTTTCGAAGACCAATTTTTTGACAAAGTCTCTGTATCCTTCCGAGCCCAGTTCTTTATAGAGTATATACTGGATCTTAAACGCCTTATTATAAAACACCGGGGTAGACAACGGAAGTTTTTCTCTAAAATCCGGGTCCAAAGGAAGGTCCTTTCTCCCTTGAAGACCTTCTTCGGAATTCCATTCTTCCGCCATCGAAATCAGTTCTTCTTTGCTAAGTTTGATTTTATTTTCTTTATAGAGTACAAACGGCAAAAAGGAAACCAATCCTTCGCTCAACCAGGCTATATCTGAAAAATAAAAATGCCCGAGTTCGTGAAAGAGAAGGGCGGGAAATCCGGGAGGAGATAAATCCGGCTCCATAAAAATTCCTCGGGCCGGTCCAAGATCCCCCGAAATATTATTATAACCGCCAACCCTGGTTCCGTTTAAAAGGATTTGATCTTGAACGACCAAAAGAACTTTAAACTTTTCAGTAGCTCTTTGACCTTCAAATACGGAAGCGCTCGCTTCGTGAAAAGAAATTCCGGAATAAGATTCTAGAGCTTTGAATAAATCTGTCGTCTTGCGATACGCAAACTCATTCCATTCTTTTTCTTGGGAAGAATTTTTAATTTCAAGAATCAACTCCCCACGACTCAAAGGAATTCTTCTGATCCACGCACTTTTATCCGAATAAAGGCTGACAGAGATTAAAAATAAAATTCCAAATAAAATTTTACGCACGATCTCGTTCAATTAGTTTTAAAAGTCTTTCGCCATTCTGATTACCCGGATCCAAATGCATCAGTTTATGAGCCACTTCTTCCGCTAAATCAAATTGATCCATCAAACGATAGATATCCGAAAGATTGATCAGATTGGAAAGATTACCCGGCTGAATATCTCTGAGTTTTAAACTAGCCTGAAGGGCCTGCTCATACTTTCCGACCTTTTTATTTGCGATGGAAAGATAGAACCAATATTCGTGAAGAGCGGGATCTGTCTTAAGATAATTATTCAAAACCTCGATCGCGGTGGAATAATCCTTTCCTTTGAAACTGAGAAGACCCAAAAGCTTGTTGATTTTTTGATTCGCGGTATCGTGTGTATAACCGGTTTTGAGCAGATCCAAAGCTTGGTCTACTTTGCCGTTTTTATAAAGCTGTTTCGCGTCTTCATAAATAATATCCGGATTCAGAGCGACTTCGATTCTATCTCCGCCTGTGAACATTTCATCCAGTTCGTCTTTTTTCTTTTCAATTTGGAATTCCACCTTAAGCAAGGATAGGTCGTCCGTGAGTTCTCCGTATTTACGAACTTCGGTTTCGATATCTTCTAAATTACCTCTTCCTTTTTCTACGTTTCGAAGGAATAGATTTTCGTCTTCGTTGATCGTTCTCACGGTTTCTTCCGGAGTTAAATCGATATCATCGCGACCATCCGATCCGAGAATCAAAACGTCCCCTTTTTTCAAATCAAAGGTTCGAATTTGAAAATCAAATTCGGAATCCAATCCTAGTTTTCTCAATTGAAGACCTTCTTCCAAAAAGCTGGCTTTCCCATCCCGATACAATACCGTAAACGGATGTTCCGCGTTAAAATAAAAACATTTTCCGGTTTCTTCCTCGATCAAAAAAATCGTAGCCGAAATCACCATACTTCCGTTGAAAGATTTAAAAACAGAATGGATTTCTTGATATACTTCCGACAACCATTCGGACGGAGTTTTATTTAAGATCCGGTTATTTGCAGCGGATCGAGCCATGATCGAATTCATCACGACTCCCATAACCAAGGCCCCGCCCGCACCCTGCATGGATTTACCCATGGCATCTCCGTTCATGACCATCGTATACCGTTTATAACTATCTGGAATTCCTAAACGTAAATTTCCTGTGACACAGATATCCCCGCCCAAATCGGAATGTTTTCCTCGGAATTCGAACTGTTTTTTTTGTTTGAGAATAAATTCGGTCTGAACAAGTTTCGATTTATTTGCGTTGTAAAAAAGAGGTTTTGCAAGAAGCGAAGTAAGGAAATAGTCCCCGTCCTGCTGAACTTTCAGCCTTTGGACTTCTTCCATTTTTTCCTGAACTTCCTGGGTTCTTTCTTTTACCTTCTCTTCCAAATTCTCGGCGTAATCCTGCAACTCTCTTCTCGCCTGTTTGATCGAAGAAACCATCGAGTTGAATGAGTCAGCTAAAAATCCGATCTCATCCCTCACCTTTACGGGAACTTGAACATCCAGATCCCCCTTGTTTACTTTTTCCACACCGGAAAGTAAGTTATTGAGAGGATTCACGAGACTACTCTTAAAAAACAAAGGAAACAACGCTAAAACGACAAAGATTACGATCAAAAGAATAATCGTCTGTTTTACCGACGTAGGATGCATAAATTCTCTATATCGTTTATAAGAGAATCCTAATTCTACAACCTGCTTTTTTGCAGGAATGTATTTCATAAAAGCGACGTGATGTCCGGTTCCGTTTTTACTTCTTCTATAGTGTCTTGTTTCTGCTGCTTTAAAATAACTAAAATATTTTAAGAATTCCGCTTTTAATTCTTTTCCGGAAATTTCTTTTTCTTTCCAAGAACATCCCTGCAAATTTTTATAAATTCCGTTTTTAAAAGATTCCAAATCCTTGCTTTTTTCCAAGTAGGATTTTCCCTCTTCGCAAAAAGATTCAGGTCTGATCCCTTGAAGTTTGTTTGTATTTATAAACGCGTCTTTATTTAATCTTTCGATATGAGTCAAAAGATTTGTTTTTAGAATTTTAGAATTTAAAGAAGAATTTCCTTTCACAAACTTGTAAATTGCTTCCCTATAACCCGCAAAATATTCCGGAGAAGAATCTAAAATATTTTTTAAGTTCTCTCTAAAATTATCTTCTCTGAGCGCTGCAATTTCCTCGTAAATCAAAGTATTCTGTAAATCCACCTTGGCCAAAGAAAGATCCAAATCATATTTTGAATCATAGTCGGTGGTGATCAATTCACCCGATTTTTCATCGTATCTGAGAATGTATTCGACTTCGTTATTTTTCTGACCATTTTCCAAAACCCTTTCGCTGTTGACTAGGTGTAAGCTATCGTATTCCGATTCCTTATCTTGATTGGAAATAAAAACCAGAGCTTGCATGATCAAACAAATCGTAAATAAGGTGATACCCACAATCTTAACCATGAACGTAGTGCGTTCCGTGCTGTTGTTGATAAATACGATTACTATGACGGAGAAGGACGCGATAAAGAAAATCACGTTCGAAGTCATATACGTGGATCTTTCCATCACGCCGTCTCGACTCAATACGTTCGCAATGTTCGGATAAAATGCGGCGATCATAAATCCAATCGCAAACAAAAAGATTGCAAATCGTTTCTTTTCCTTATCGGTAATGATTCTCCAAAGAGGCACGAAAATGAATGCGATGATACAGTAAGAAGCGATGATAAAGGAAAGATATCTACTTGCCATCAATGCGTTGAAATCCCAGTGATGTGCGGTGAAGTGATAGATTTTTTCGGAAATTGATGTGAAATAAATAAAAAGACAGGCCACTATAAATCCGAGAGCATGCTGAGCGATCAAGAAACCTGATGCCAATTTCTTGTTATAATTACTGGGATAACGGATAAAGAATTGAGTAAAATGAGCGATCGCGGGTAGGATTAAACAGGCCGTTAACCAACGATGATACGCTGCAAGCGGATGATAGTAAAACGCAGCTAAAAAGTAGCCGATCTCAAAAAATCCGAAGATAAAAAACGCAATCCCGAGATGGTAGGTTGCTACCGTCTTTCTTCTCAAACCGATAAAGAATACTGCCAGAAAAAAAGTCGTAAAAGTTACTAGAAGACTTCCAAAAGAATAATAGTTGAAGAGAACCAAGTCTGATCTCAGAAAATCTAATCCCATAATCTCCAGTCCGTCTTTCTAATTCTTTATTTTGTTCAAAAAAGCACGGGTTTATTCAAAAAATTTCAAAAACGATTTCAATAATTCATATCAAAACCAAAAATCAATAGAAAAAATAACGATTCAAAAGAGTTTTCCAATATGCCCGTTTTTGAAAAGCGAACTCTCCTCAGCGCCAAGATTTTCAGACATTTAAAGGAAAAACTTTGGCTCAAAATTCTAATTGGGATGGCCGCGGGAATTTTAGCCGGTATCTTACTCGGATCCGATTTGTCTTTGGTAAATCCCGATGTCACCCAACTTACCATTTCTTGGCTTGCCATCCCCGGATTTCTTTTTATCGGTCTTTTGCAAATGATCATGATACCATTGATCTTTTCTTCTATTATTCTCGGAATTTGTTCCGCGGAAAATCTAGAGAATGTTAAAAAACTCGGAATCAGAACCGTAATTTATTTTGTTTTAACAACATTCGCAGCGGTTACGATCGGGATTGTTTTAGCTCTTTGGTTAAAACCGGGAAAATCCATCATTCCTCTGAACGGCTTACAAAATTCTAAAATTCCGAACCCTGCCAGTATTCCCACATTGGGACAATATCCCGAATTATTCATGTCATTCTTTCCGAAAAATCCGTTCTTATCCATCACTCAAGGAGAGATGTTAAACGTCATTGTTTTCTCAGTGTTGATCGGAATTGCGATTCTATCGGTTTCGAAAGATCTTTCCAAACCGATTCTCGAAATTCTAAATTCCGTTTTTCAAATCAGTATGAAAATCGTAAATTGGGCGATGGCACTGACTCCTTTCGCGGTTTTCGGTCTGATGGCGAAGGCCATCTCCTCGATCGGCGCTGAACTATTGATTACCCTCGGAGTTTATATGAGTACGGTGTTGCTCGGATTGATTTCAGTGCTTGGGATGTATTCTCTCATTCTGATTCTGATGGCCCGAAGAAATCCGATTCAATTTTTTGCAAAAATTGCAAGTTTGCAACTTCTTGCATTTTCAACTTCTAGTTCCGCCGCAGTCATGCCCGTTTCGATTCAAACCGCTACCGAAGATTTGGGTGTAAAAAAGAATATTGCAGAATTTATCATTCCGGTCGGAGCCACTGTAAACATGGACGGCACCGCTTTGTATCAGGCAGTCGCAACGATCTTTTTAGCTCAGTATTATGGAATCGATTTGGGTCCCGCACAGTTGGTCTTTCTTTTATTCTCAACCGTTGGCGCATCCATAGGAACTCCGAGTACACCCGGGATCGGAATCGTGATCTTGGCTACCATTCTTGCCGGATTGGGAATTCCGACAGAAGGAATCGGAATTATCCTGGGTGTGGATCGATTTTTAGACATGTGCAGAACCGCGATCAACGTCACGGGAGACCTTACCGCATCCTGCGTGATGGACAGGATGAGTTGATTGAGATCTAAATTTTATAAACTTACCGCATACAACGTTCTCGCAAACATCACGGTTCCTCTGACTGGTTTAATTGACACTGCTATATTAGGAAACTTAGATACTCATATCTTTATGGCCGGAGCGGCCCTTTCGGGTATTCTGTTTGATTTTATCTTTTGGATGTTCGGTTTTTTAAGAATGGGAACCACCGGATTGACCGCACAAGCAACAGGGGAAAAAAATGATAAAGAATCCCTTTTAATCTTAGTCAGATCCGTTATTCTGGCCTGCTGTTTCGGATCCTGTATTTTGGTTTTATCCCCGTATCTCAAAGAAATCGGATTCCAAATTTTAAAAGGAGATCCGGCCGTAAAATCTGCGGGAATTTCTTATTATGATGCGAGAATTCCGGGCTCGATCGCGGTTCTTTGCAATTACGTTTTTACAGGTTGGTTTTTAGGACGGGAAAGAAGTGCAAGCGTTTTGATCGCGACTGTGTTCGCAAACGCGATCAATATAACTTTAGATGTTTGGTTTATCCTATTTCTAGGATGGGAAGCGTTCGGAGCGGGACTTGCAACTAGTATCAGTCAGTTTGGAATGCTCGTTGTTTTTATTTTTCTTTTTTTCAGAGAGCTCAAAACAAATCCTTCTCTAAAACTTTCGGTTCTCAAAGAAAAAACCGTTTATTCGCTGCGAGGTTTTGTTTCTCTTTTACATTTAAACAGGGATATCTTTCTGCGGACCTTGCTTCTCCTATTGACTTTCAGCCTATTTCGAAATTTCAGTTCCGAGGCGGGAACCACGATCTTAGCCGCAAATTCGATTCTTTTACAGCTAATTCTTGTAAGCGCTTATTTGGTGGACGGGGCGGCGCTTGCCACGGAAAGTTTGGCCGGCAATCTCTACGGAGAAAAAAATGGAAAGGCTCTCAAGGGACTGTTGTATTTGGCTTTGTATACGAGTTTTCTTTTTACATCGTTCTTCGTTGCATTTATATTCGTGTTTCCGAATTTTACGTTCGGAACGATTACAAAAAGCAGTGAAGTTATTTCTCTTCTCGTGGATTATCAATACTGGTTGTTGCCCGTTTTGGAAATCGGGGCCGTTGCTTTTGTGTTAGACGGTTTTTTTATCGGACTTACTCGGGGCAAAATTTTGAGAAACTCAATGTTGATCAGCGTCGTATTCTTTTTTTTACCGGTCGCGTATTTCGGAAAAATATTTGAAAACAATCATTTGCTCTGGTTGTCTATTGCAATGTTGATGACGGGAAGAGCCATCACTCTTTCGATTCAGGCAAAGAAATTTTTTAAAACAGCCGGCTTACCCTCTATGATTCAAAATGCGAATTAAAAAAAGTAAAGAAGGTTTGTGCAAGATAAAATACGTTTCTACAAGGGAGAATTTTTTTAAACTCAAAAAATGATGATTTCTTTTAGATTTCGCTCAGCCAAATCTTAAAGCCCGATTACAGCTCTGACTCGATTTCGAATTTAAAAAAAAGATTCTTGATTCAACCTATGATAATCATTCCAAACTAATCTGAATCTCCGCGGGAATCTTTTTCCATTCTTCCGAATCGCGAGGTTTGTAAAATATCGGAGAAGAAATATCCTCCCAATTTTCGGCGCGAAATAGATCGATACTTTCCTCTCCCTTTTTAAAAACGCGGGAAGATTCATCCGAAGCCGGTTTAACGTTTTGTATCGGAGCCCAACCAAAACCGGGAATATAAACTTCCAAAGTATCTTTAAACGAAATCGAATTCGGACCGTTGATCGTTGCAGTATATTGAGAACGAACCGGAATATTAGAGTCCAGTAATGTTTTTTTTAAAGAAGAGATATTATTTCTAAATAACCTCGTATCAAAAACCTTATCCACGTAATAAGAATTTTTCTGTTTTTCAAGAGATTCGTTTTTTAAAAACGGTTTGAGATCGTCGCCGATCGTTTCCGTTTTTTCCAAAAAATCATCCGTTACGTAATAACGGATATTTTGAGTACGTATTTCAAAAGAATATTCTAAAATTTGTTTTCCTTTTTTGTCATCCACTCCGAGAGTTTTTACAAAGGCCCTTGCGTTTCCTATAAAATCCTGCTTAAAACCGGATTCGGTCATTTTTAAATTCCGAATTCTTTGATGTTCCGTAGTCGGTGGCTGAGATAAACCCAAAAAACCGCCCGCAATGGACAATTCATCGAGTGAGAACGTTAGACGCACTTTAATCCGACGAGTTGTTTCTCCCGAGGCGATAAAACGATCCGTTTCCACAAAGGAAATCTTTCGTACTTCCTTGCCCGTTCGATCCACAACATAGATCTTGCTGCCGAGAAAAGCCATTCCTCGAATGTCCTTAGCAGGAGTTTTTATCGAACCGGTAATCGCGCCGTTATTCGGATTGTATCGATAAATATTTCCATCGGAAGAATCCGAGACCCAAAGAGAATCTCTTGCAAAAGCAAGATCCCGTGGTTGAGCCCTATCCGTTAAAAATCCTCCGACGATCTTTCCGGTTGCTTTATCCAAGATGGAAATTTTTCCATTCTCCTGATCGAGAATGTATAAAAGGGAATCTTGACTCGCGATTCCTCCGATCTTTTCGATCGGAACGGAAATTCGTTCGGTGACACCGCCGGTATTCGGCTCTATCTTAAGCACAAGCTTTCTTGCTGCAACGTAGATTCTACCTTCGCGTGAATCAAAATGGATTCCGGTAAGAAACGGAATGTTCAACGGAAACGATTCCTGTTTGCCGGATGAATCTACACGATACAAAGATCGATGAGAAGAATCTATATACCAAAAATTAGTTCCGTCATACGCAAATCCGTGCACGCTTTCGGTAAGTTTGATATCCGGATCTTGTGGAAAGGCCGGTATCGAAACAACAAAACTCAAAACTACTAAAATCCTGAAAAAACAGACTTGAATAAAATCCATAGCTCCTCTGCAAAACCGGGTTTATTTATATCAGTTCCAAGTTGGATCGGCGAAGGCACAAAAATAAAAATCAGCGTAAGCAAAATCAAAAGGCCGCCGATCTTTCGTGTTTGATCCAAGGGAACCATCGGGTCAGGGACAAAAGGGTGTTCTACTTTTATGATGAAATAAATTAAAAAACCCCACAACAACCATGAGAAATTCCACAAACATAAAAGCAAAAAACCTATAAAAAGATAATAAATCCAATTCCTATATTTTTCACCGAAAATAGAATAAATAACGTGTCCACCATCCAACTGTCCGAAAGGCAATAAATTAATTGCCGTTACGAGCAATCCCACCCAACCAGCTTTTGCCAAAGGATGAATCCAAACGTCTTGAACGGAAGGATCAAACGGTCCGAACACCCATTGATTTACAAAAATCGTAAATAGGGATTCTCCGAAAGAAATGACGGCAGGATTTCCTTTTAAATCTTCTATCGGAACCAGAGACGACCAATAAATCCCGAGAATGTAACAAGGCACGGAAAGAAGCAGACTCATCAACGGTCCCCAGATTCCTATATCAAATAATTGTTTTTTGTTCCGAATGGGTTCTAAAATTCGAATCACCGCTCCCATCGTTCCGATCGGTGCAAACGGAATCGGAATAAAATACGGTAATGTCGCTTTGACACCGTAGTATCGCGCCGCAAAATAGTGACCCATCTCGTGAGAAAGCAGAATTACAATCAGCGAAAGAGAATACGGCAGTCTAATCAGAAACAATTCTTTTAAGTATGAAACGGATAAAAAAGGAATCTTAAAAAATTCATTCTGAAACGTGAGAGTCAAAAACGTAAGGACAAACAAAATTAGGTGAGTTGAAAATCGGGACTGTTTCAATCGTATATTCTATTCTTACTGGAAAGAATCCTCTTTACATCGTATCGCGAATTTTTAGCCTTTTACTTAATAGATCCCGGAGACAAACATTTGTTCGAGAATATTAAATTTATTAAAAAGTATGATCCAGCCGCCAAATCGTATCTGGAAATTATACTCTGTTATCCGGGTCTTCATGCTCTTTGGTTTCACAAAGTTTCCCATCTTCTGTATCGGATGAGACTCTCTTTATTACCAAGGATGATCAATACTTTTTCCAGATTCATTACTGGAATTGACATTCATCCCGGCGCTCAAATTGCAAACGGAATTATGATTGACCACGGTCATGGGGTTGTGATCGGAGAAACCGCGATCATCGCCAAGGGCTGTCTCATCTATCAGGGTGTAACGCTCGGAGGAACCGGAAAAGAATCCGGGAAACGTCATCCGTCCTTGCTCGAAAACGTAGTCGTCGGAGCCGGGGCAAAAATTTTGGGCAATATCACGATCGGTAGAAATGTCCGTGTAGGAGCGGGATCCGTCGTTATGAGGGACGTTCCTCATGATACTACCGTGGTCGGAATTCCGGCCAAAGTGGTTCGGTCAAAGATGCCGATCGGCGAAGAAGGCGAACATATGCTGGATCACAATGAAATCCCGGATCCCGTCGCAAAGATATTCTCCATTCTACTAGAACGGATGGAGGGTCTCGAAAAAGAAATCCGTGCCTTAAACAAGGACGGAACTCTTCCCCGCAGAGAAAAAAGCAGAGACAATCTGGAAGAAATTTTGGATGAATTCATCCACGGTGGTGGAATTTAAATTTTTCTTTGTGAATTTTAAAAACTTCGGAAACAAAAAATTTTGACCTAAAAACAAATAAAATTACATACTTTTCGGAATTGATTTTTTCTTTCTAAATCGATAGGATAAGCCGCATGAATAAAAAGATTTTTCCCTTATTGCTCTCGTTATCTCTTCTACTTGGAATTGTAAACTGTAACGCCCTTGCATCCAGCGAACAAATCTGTTCCAAAGATATCGAGGAATTCGATAAATGTTATACATTTCTTCTTCTTACGGATCCGGGTTGCACAAACCCGAGTTTAACCACTTGCGGATTTGCGATGATCGAACTTGCTAAAGAAATCTGCAGAGGCAGAATGAAACAGGAAAGTTGCAGAGCTCATCGCTAAAAACAAAAACCCTGTGATTGGAAACACAGGGTTTTATACCAAGGAACAATTCTTACTAAATTACTTTTTTGGAATGAAGCAGTCGATTCCGTCCGTTTTTAATTTTGACTTTAGTGAATCCGCACCGTTTTTACTTGTATAATCTCCCAATTGGATTACAAACAGACCGTCTCTCGTAAACATAAATGTCTTCTCTCCGTATTCTTGTCCTAAATTGGACTTATACGTTTCCGCTCTTCCTTGATCGCGAAAAACACCGACTTGAACCGTATAACCTTTCGGAGAGCCTTTGATATACTTACCTGCCGCAACCGGTTTATTCGGATAATCCGTTTTTTGAGGATTCAGCTTTTCTGGTTTTCCGGATTCATCACCTAAAAGAGCCTCTTCATCATCCGAATTTTCAAGATCTTCCGATTCTTCTCCGGATGACCCGCCGCGTTTAACGACCTTAATTCCCACTTTTGCGATACCCGAATCCTTAAATTCAAGAGTATCCGCCGCCTTTTCGGAAAGATCGATAATTCTATCTTTTACAAAAGGTCCTCTATCGTTGATGCGGACTAAAACTTCTTTTTGATTTTCAAGATTCTGCACCTTAATGATCGAACCTAACGGTAAAGTCGGATGCGCTGCGGTCAGTTTTGTTTTATCAAACTTTTCTCCGCTCGCGGTCGGCTTTCCATGAAACTTGGACCCATACCAGGAAGACATACCGATCTCGTCAAAATCTCCGGAAGAATTGTTTGTTTTTTCGGGAGGTTGAGCCTTTGCATATTTTTCAACGTTGAGTTCTTCCTCAAAAGATCTTTTTGCAGGTTTCTGAGAAGCGGAATTGGAACCGGATTCTCTATCCATCGGCACGATTTCTTTTTCAAAGAAAATTTCGGATGGATCTCCGGATGCACTGATGCTGCGTTTGGATTCCACAGAAGCGCAAGACGTAAAGATAATTAGGGCAACTAAAATTGCTATTTGTTTCATTTGTTCCCTCGGGTCCTAGTGATTCCTTTATCCAATCGGTAGAATTGAAAAATTTCATTACAACTTTTTCAGTTGTCCGGAGGGGAATTGAATCCGATAGTTTGTATATGACCGGGACCGATATCAGTAAAATATTCAATCAGGCCTTAGCACTGGAAAAAGAAGGCAAACACCCGGAAGCGATTCAATTATACGAAACCTTAATTCGCGAACAACCCAAGTATCAAAAATCATATCTAAACCTGGGAGCTCTCTACTCCAAACAAGGAAACTCAAAAAGAGCGATCGAGATTTATCAAAAAGCGTTAACGATAGGTAAAACCCCGGAGCTTTACTATAATATCGGCGTCGAACTCTACCGAATCGAGGAGATCGAGACCGCAATTCGTTCTTTAAAAAAATCACTCGAAATCGAAAAGAAATTTTTGAAATCTCATATCCTGCTCGCATATTGCTATCGCCTGCTCGAAAAGGATGAAAAAACAGAACTCTATCTCAAAAACGCAATTCGTCTGGATCCGAAAAATCGAATGGCATGGACCGCACTCGCGACCTTATATTTCGAAAAAGAGCGTTGGCAGGAATGTCTCGAAACCACAAACAAAGTAAGCAAACTCTATCCTGGAGATTCCAGAATGCAGGTGTTACTTTCGGAAGTTCATACTCGTTTGGGAAATTTCAAACAATCTTTTGAAATTCTCAAACAAGCGACCTCTCAATCCAAGGGATTCACTCGTTTTTCGGATACAATCGAAGAAGCAAAAAAAAATCCGGAAGAATCCGCGTTTTTCGATTCTTTGGAAAAACTTACGAAGAATAAATTAGATGAGTTCCGTTCCAAATTTGAAATGAGTAAGGAAAATCCGGAAGACTTCGCGCCTCCCAATCCTCAGGATGCACTTGATCTTTCACTTATGTATTTGTTCCATGGTGATAAAGAACGGGCTCTAAAGTATATGCTCTATGCTCAGAAACAATTGGAAGAATCAAGTGCGCAGGAAACGAGCGATCTATAACACGATTCATAAAAAGTGTTATATTGAATTGAAAGAGCTGAATTGCCAAAAACAGCAAAGCACTGACTCTAAACAAAGTTTGAAAATTCAAACGATCCAGAACGGGCAGCCGACGAAAGTGTTTTGGAATCGATTCTTATTGATAGTCTTTGTTGTGGTCTTCCAATTAAACGGTTGTATTTATCCGATTCGGGATGCAGAAACCCTGGAGGCTGATTCTGCCTTTTTATATCTAAATTCCTCAGAATTTTCCCAAACGGAACTGGAAACGATCTCTTCGCTTTGGAAAGTAAGGGATCTCAGAGGAAAGGGTAAAACTGCGGAGGAAAAAAATAATCTCGGAATTCTATTCGCGAAAAATTCGCTTTTAGACGACGCAGAATCCGCTTGGAAAGAATGTCTCAGACTTTCTGAATCGAATCCGATCTGCTTTTCAAACTTGATCCGGATGCACTATCTTATAGACGAATACGACTCAGCGAAAGAAGAAATTTCTGTCTATCTAAAATCCGCAAAAAAGAATCAGATTCAGGAACTTCGAAAAACACTCAACACACAAAATAGAAAAGAAGAAACGATCCTTCTTCTGGACGTCCAATCCAGGATTCCCGGTATGGAAGTTGTTTCTTGGGAAGAATTGAGTACGTATTTTTTGGAAAAACAGGACTTTGAAAAAGCGTATTTTTATTTGGAAAAAATTCTTCAAATCAATCCTTATCATAAAAACGCCCGGGCGTCGATGGTATTGCTTGCTCACGATCTGGAAAAGTGGGACGATTTGCTGATGTTCGCGATGAATTTACATTCCACGGATGATAAAATTCCCGATCAAAATTACTATATCGCAAAGGCATATTACGAAAAACGAAACTACCTGGAAGCTTTGGAATGGATCCGCAAAGCCCCGGAATTGGAAAGAGAAAGTTTGACTTTTGTTGAACTCTGGAAACGGATTTTATTATCCGTAAACCCCAACGCGGATCTACATCCGCTCGTTCCTTATATCAAAAAAATGCAGGTAAAAGGTTTACAAATTCGAGAGGAGGATATTTTACCCACTCTCTATCCGTCCGGAAAAAAAGCGGTCGAAGACATCAAAGTGGGCCGTTAAGTTTCAATTCGACTGAAGTAAATTCCAAATATGCAATGCCTGTCGAATATTTTTCGGTTCATGAGTTCGAATATATTCGATCCGATTGAGAGAAAGATAAAGCTCGGAAATTACGGTTGCAATTTCTCTTTCGCCAACTTCAAGACCGCCTAACGCGTTTCCTAAAAAGGATTTTTTTGTCACGGAAACCATCATCGGAGAAAATTCTTCCTGAAGAATTTTGATCTTTCTGAGAACTTCGAAACTCACCTGAAAATCAGGACTTAAAAAAAAACCCATTCCCGGATCAAAGATCAATTGTTCCCGTAAAATTCCCGCGTTCAAAAGCTCCTTTTTTCTCGCTCTAAAAAAGTTCGATATTTCTAAGAGTACATTGTCTTTTGTAAGATGAGATTTTGTTTCTGCGCGATTGGAATGATTGTGCGAATACATCAAAATAAATTTCCGATCCGATTCCGCGTATTTCGAAATTGCACGGATCGATTCCACATCCACAAAACCGCGGATATGATTGATAAATTCGGCTCCGAAATCCAAAGCCTTGGCGATCACATCGGGCTGAAACGTATCGACCGAAATTCGGATTCTTTTTTGGATTAACTCAGGAATTAGATTCTTCATTCGATCCCACTCGATTAGCGGACCGACCAATCCGGATTGAATATTGGAAGACTGAGCTCCGATATCGACGACGTTTGCACCGTGACTCAGAAGAGATTCTATTTTGTTATGAGAGGCTTGCGGAGAGAGAAACTTGCCCCCATCAGAAAAGGAGTCTTCGGTAATATTGAGAACCCCAAAGATAACGGGAGAATAGCCCGAAGAATTCAGTTCCTTTGCAGTTTCCATCTTTAAAAACTCTCGCTCAAGACCGATACTTTAGTAGAGATCCTGGAATTAAAACTAAAAACGGCACCTCTTCGACTTTCTTTTTGGAGTGATTCATGCGTCTTTTTTCAAAACTATTCTTCTCGCTTTTTCTTTGTATTCTTGTGCCGGTTTTTTCGCAGCCGCTTCCGGATCTTCCCGAAAAACAATTCGGGCAACCTCTCAATACTCAAAACGACGAATACAATCCTTTAATCAGTCCGGATGGAAGATATATCGTCTTTCAATCCAATCGCCCCGGAGGCGAAGGAGGAATGGATATTTGGATTTCAGAAAACGTCCGGTATCTTGATAAGGAAATTCCGGCGGAATGGACCAAACCGGTAAACATGAATCAAAACATTCGGGAAGAATTGAAACGTGCATCCGTTCAAGGAGTAAAAAAACCGAATCTGTTTAATACGAATGCGTTCGAAGGCGGAGTCTCCATACTATTCGATTCGAACAACTCTCCTTCTGAAATTTATTTCACATCTACTCTCAATCCTGGAAACGCAAGATCCGGTTTTGAAGGTTTAAATATCTATCGAACGATCAAAGATAAAAAAACGGGAAGATGGACCGATCCGGAACATCTTAACGAAATCAATTCCAACTTCAACGATAAGATGCCGGCGATCTCTCCGGATGGAAAATTTCTGATTTTTTCATCGGATCGTCCCGGCGGATACGGAGATTTTGATCTTTGGATTTCAATACGTGATACAAAAAATGAAACCTGGTCTCAACCAAAAAACTTAGGCTCCCCTCTTAACTCTTCTGACAGTGAAATTCTTCCCTTTATCCATCAGGACGGAGAACAGCTCTATTACAGTTCCAACCGCGAAGACGAAAGAAAGAAGTTTAAAATTTTTAGAATCTTCCTCAAATACAAATCCGCGTTAGACACCATGCTTGAGGACGAAGAAGAATCGGAGGTGTCTTCCCAAATACAAACAAACGATTCGGTAATTCCAAAGGTGGACCAATCCTCACTTTACCTTTTACCAAAACCGTTTAACAGCGAGAAATGGGAAGGGTTTGATAACGAAGGAATCAGTTTTGATAAAGATGGAATTTGGGCATACATATCCTCCAATCGATCCGGAGGAGAAGGTCAATTTGATATCTATCGTTTTCAAGTTCCGGAAGCTCTTCGTAATTCTTACAGTCTGAACTTCAAAGGTCTTGTATTGGACGGATCCGAAAAAACGATGATTGGTCTCGATTCCACATTGAAAATCTACGACGGAACCAAACCGGCAACCGTGATTACTTCAAAAAGGATCGGAGGTGATCTCAGCAAAGGCAAACCTTCCAATTTTACATCCACTCTTCAAACGGGCAGAGTTTACAAAGTTGAAATCAGTTCGCCCGGTTTTCATCCTCAGGAAGATATTTTGGATCTACGCGGAAACATCGGTAAAAATCGAAAGCTATACAGAACTTATGTCTTACTACCGATCAAAACCGGGGAAGGAAAAACGGAACAAATCAAAATAGAAGAGCCCGGAAATAACAATCAGCAGACAACGACACCCGAAACATCGGGTTTAAGAGTGGTCGTAGCCAATGCTGCAACAAAAGAAATCATCCCGGACGCAAAAGTGACGCTCTTTACCCCGACAAACCGTAAAGGAGAACCGATTTCGTTTGATTCCGATAAAAAATTCTTTATAATCAATCAATTGCCTAAAACTGATTTTGAATTATTTGCGATCGCACCAAAATATATTTCCGAAAGTGTTAACATTAGTCAAAAAGATATTTCCAAAAATGGGACGATAACGATTTTTCTTAAAGCAGAGAAGGACGTAGATCCGATCTATAATCTACGCATTTATTTCGAATTTAATAAAACAAAAATCACAGAGGATCACAAAAAGTTATTAACTCCGGTTGTAGACTATCTGTTGAAAAATGCGTCCGATAAAATTGAGATTGGGGGACACACGGATAACGTAGCCTCTAAGGAATACAATACGAGATTGAGTGCCAAAAGAGCCAGAAACATCTATGAATATCTTCTTACAAAAGGGATTTCGGAAAAAAGGATGAAGGTCAGGGCTTATTGGTATTCACAACCGGATTCAGAAAATGAAACAGAAACTGGAAGAGCAAAAAATAGAAGAGTCAGTTTTAGAAAACTCTGAGGAGTTTTCATGGATGTAATGTATCAAAAATATCTTCAGGCTCCTAGATCTTGGGAGACCATTCAGGATTTGAATAAGATAAAATATATTCTTAAGGAATACATTCATTTCCAAGGATTGTTGGTTAAGGAATCTCCTTTTCATCAGGAACTAAAACCGATCGAAATCAGAGAAGACGGGACGTTCGTATTTCCGATTGATACAACTTTAACGGACGTGGAAGAAGAGTTGATTCTTTATAGAACTCTTTCGAAACACATCGAAATCGGATTTCATGTCACTAATAAAAACAAAACCCAAATTTTCTGTAAACCTGTCTTCGCTAAAATTGCAAAAACACAACGAACTTCTCCGCGTATCGAAGGTTTAATCGGAAAAGTTGTGTCCCACAAGTTCCTCATCCCGCGGAAGGAACTCGAGGTCAGCAAGGTTTTGGGAACCTCAGGTCAAATCATACTCAACGATCTAAATAGAAAGATAAAACAAACTTATCCCAATTCAAGACTTGTGTTTAGTTCCTCAAAAGAACTGACCCCGGAAGAGGAGTTGGTTAAAAAATATAAAAAGCCGATTTATGTTCGTGATACTGCTACGTTCAATCCGGATCCGGAAGGAAAATTTTCAGACTTAGATTTACTTCCGATTCAAGACATTCTGCATGACGAATTGATTTTTGAAGAAAGACTTCGATTTTTCAAAAGCGGCAAAGTCCGTTCTCTTTTGATCTACCCGATTCACTTTAATAACGGAGCGGATTCTCAAATCTTTGCGATGGGAGTTTTAGAATCCAACGAAGATTCCATATCCGAAGGTATCATTTCATTGTATAAGGAAATGGAGGAAATTTTCAATTCGAGAATGGGGGATTCCAATACAAAAGCAGTCGATATTCGCCAAAATGTGCTGAACATTTCGGAAGGCGGAATTCTTCTCGAAGTAACGGAATCGGAACTGATCGAATCCTTTTTGCATAAACCGAATTTTACGGCCGATATCACGTTTAAAATGCAGGCCCCTTTACGATTTGCATTTCATATCCGACATATTTCCCAGGTCGGAGAAATCTATCACGTAGGTGCAGAAATAGTTGGCTCCAACGATGCTAAGGCAAATATGACTCTATTGAAGAAAAATATGAACTTCATTAAGACTCAGTAATTTGCCTTGGAAAATCAGAAGAACTTTTTAACAACAGCGCCTTATAAGGGCACCAGAGACTTTTATCCGGAGGAAATGCGGCTCCGCAACTGGATGTTTTCAGTGATGCGGGATACCGTGTTATCTTTTGGATACGAAGAATACGACGGTCCGATTTTAGAATCTTTCGATCTCTACAAAGCCAAGAGCGGCGAAGAAATCGTCGAACGGCAATTATACGATTTTATAGATAAAGGCGAACGAAGAGTAGCGATCCGCCCTGAAATGACACCTACACTCGCAAGAATGGTAGCAGGAGACCTGAGAAATCTTCCGAGACCGGTGCGTTGGTTTTCTATTCCGAACTTATGGCGTTACGAACAACCCGGAAAAGGAAGATTGAGAGAACACTGGCAATTGAACGTCGATCTTTTCGGGGTCGATACCTATCGCGCCGAACTCGAAGTTTTGCTGATCGCGGATTCGATTTTAAAAAGATTCGGAGCACCTGCGGGAAGTTATCAAATTAAGGTTTCTCATCGAAAACTTCTGGATAGTTTTTTAAAGAATTCGCTAAAGCTAAACCCAAATCAAGTCCACGGCGTATCCAAACTTCTGGATAAAAAATCCAAAATTTCTAAGGAAGCTTTTGAAGCGGAAATCAAACCCCTGCTCAACGAGCCGAACGAACAAATTCCTTTGATCGAAAAATATCTTTCTTCCAATTTGGAAAGCGTTTCTACGATTCCGGGAATCGACGTTGAATCCGTTTCTTTTATTCAGAATCTTTTTCGCGAGCTGGGAGAATTGGGGGTTGGAAATCAACTTTCCTTTGATCCGTCTATCATTCGTGGATTTGATTATTACACCGGATGTATCTTCGAAGTGTTTGATACAAATCCGGAAAACCGTAGATCATTATACGGCGGAGGAAGATACGATAATTTAATCGGTTTATTTTCGAAAGAACAACTTTCCGGAATCGGCTTCGGTTTAGGAGACGTGACTCTCAAAAATTTCTTGGAAGGTTACAATCTCATTCCAAATCTGAGCCGAGAAAAAACAGTCTTTCTTCCGATTATGGACGAATCTCTTTTCCTAGAAACTTTCAAACTTTCTGGAGAGCTTCGCGAGAATGGGATTCTCACCGAAACGATGTTAGATTCCGCAAAAATCGGAAAACAAATTCAAACCGCGGAAAAAAAAGGTTATCGTTTTGTATTGTTTCTCGGAGAATCGGAAATTCGTTCGGAAACGGTTCAACTCAAAGACTTGGTTTCCGGAGAACAAAAGAGCCTTTCCAGAAAAGGTATTGCGGAAATTCTTAAGAAAGACTTTCAACTTTGATACAAATCGTAGATCAGATCGATTTTTCACTTTCAACCTGGATCCGTGCCAATCTGCACAATCCGAAGTTGAATCACGTCTTATCCAAGATCAATCGCGGAGAAATGTTCTTATTATTTCTTCTTCCGTTTCTTTATTTAAAATCGAATCTACCGATCTCTTGGTATTTTGTTCTGCTTTATACCGGATTGATTACCTATGCAAACGATCGTTTTGTTTTATTCTTAAAAAAGCTGATCGCAAGAAAAAGACCTTTGATTACGGTCGCGGGAAAAGTCGATTCAAACCCGGATATGAAACATTCGTTTCCATCCGCGCACGCCGCAAACTCAATGACTGCGGTTTTGATTCTTGTATTTTTGTTTCAATTCTCTCCGGCCTTGATTCTGGTTAGTTTCTTAGCCGGAGTGGGAAGGCTGCTTTCTCTACATCACTTTGTGAGCGATGTGATCGGCGGTTGGGTGATCGGATCTATTTTCGGTTTCTTAGGATTTTTTCTTGGAAGAGCTCTTCTTAGCTTTTGCTGTTCCTGATTTCGGTCCTAAAGCATCCAAAGTTAGTTTATGACGAATTTCACCGCCGTGAGTGATCGTTGTGGAAGAAAGAATCTCGTCGTTCAAATCTAGTTTGATCTTCTTTTCTTGAATCAACAGTTTCAAAAAATTTAAAACGTTTTTACTAAACATCTTAGAAGCGTCATTTGGAATCGAGCCTGCAAGATTTTTGTGACCGATCACGGTAACTCCATTTGCGGTAACCACATTCTGTCCGTGTTTTGTGTATTCACAGTTTCCACCCATAGAAGAAGCAAGATCCACAACTACGGATCCGGACTTCATCTTATCGACGATTTTCTTGGTGATCAGAAGAGGAGCTTTTCGGCCGGGAATCAATGCAGTCGTGATGATCACATCCGCTCTTTGAGCGAATTTATCGATGGCTTCCTGTTGACGTTTTTTATATTCTTCGGTCTGTTCAATCGCGTAACCGCCTGCTGCCGCGGAATGTTGAGCTCCTTCGACTTCCACAAATTTTGCACCGAGAGATTGAACCTGTTCTTTCACTTCGGGTCTTGTATCAAATACATCCACAACCGCTCCTAACCTTCTGGAAGAAGCAATCGCTTGAAGACCGGCCACGCCGGCACCGATGATCAACACGGAAGCAGGCGTGATCGTTCCCGCCGCGGTTGTAAGCATCGGGAAAAATCTTGATAAATTGGCGGCGGCCAGAAGAACCGCTTTATAACCGGAAACGGTTGCTTGAGAAGAAAGAACGTCCATAGACTGAGCTCTTGTAATTCTTGCAATCGCATCCAAACTCAAAACATCCACCTTTTTTGCCGCAAGTTTTTGAATGACGGAAGCGTTCATTGCTGGCTGAAACATACCGAGATAAATCGTTCCCGGTTTGATTTTTACCAGCGTTGCAGGATCCGCAAGATGAAGACTTACGATGATATTAGACTTACTTACGATGTCTTGACGGGATACAATACTTGCTCCGGCTTTTTTATAATCCTCATCGTGATAGAAAGACTGTTCGCCTGCGCCTTTTTCGACAAGAACGGTAGCTCCGATTTTTTTCAACGCATCGATGATATCAGGAGTTACGGATACTCTTGTTTCTTCTTTAGCTTCTTTTAGAATTCCAATATTCATAATTTATTCCCGGTGATTGATTCAATAGCGTGTTTCCGGACACGTTTCGGTAAAGTACGTCCAGATTTTCTTCGCATAAATTTAATCCAAGTTATTTTTAAAGTATTCGATGGTTTTCCGAATTCCTTCTGCAAGAGCCACCTTTGGTTCAAACCCTAAACGTTTTCTTGCGATGGTTAAGTCAGGCTTTCTGCGGGTAGGGTCGTCCTGAGGCAGGGGCTTATTGATTATCTTAGAAGAAGAGCCGGTCTCTTTTAAAACAAGCTCGGCTAATTCTCGAACCGTAAATTCTCCGTCGTTTCCGAGATTGACCGGACCTGAAAAATCATTCACATTCATCATACGAACGATTCCGTCCACAAGGTCTTCCACATAACAAAAGGAACGAGTTTGTTCTCCGTCTCCATACAATGTTATGTCTTCTTTTTTTAAAGCTTGGACGATGAAGTTACTCACAACACGACCGTCATCAGGAAGCATTTTTGGACCGTATGTATTAAAGATACGGATCACTCGAATATCGACTTTATGATTTCTCTCGTAATCAAAACAAAGAGTTTCCGCTACCCGCTTTCCTTCGTCATAACAACTCCGAATTCCGATCGGATTTACGTTTCCCCAATACGATTCCTTCTGAGGATGTTCCAAAGGGTTTCCATAAACCTCGCTTGTCGAAGCTTGTAGGATTCTTGCGTTTACCCTTTTTGCCAGACCGAGCATATTCATCATTCCGAGTACGTTGGTCTTGATCGTTTTGATCGCGTTGGATTGATAATGAATCGGACTCGCAGGACAAGCCATGTTGTAAATTTGATCGACCTCAAGTTTGATCGGCTCGGTGATATCATGGCGGATGAATTCAAATTTAGAATTTTGCAAAAGTTCTTCTATATTCTTTTTTCTGCCGGTATGCAAGTTATCTAGACAGATAACTTCGTTTCCTTCCTTTAAAAGTCTAGAGCATAGATGGGAGCCGATAAATCCGGCACCGCCGGTGACTAAAATTCTTTGCTGATTCATTGTTCTTCTTTTTCCAAAAATTCTGAGGGTAAGGGTCGTCCGTTTAAATCCAAACCTCTGCTTAAAAACCATTCCATAACTTCCGGAGTAATATCTCCTGGAAAAGGGGTTTCAACATTTCCTTGCTCTTGAAAAAGGAAAACATCCTCTTCTTGCGGAAATTCCTGATCTTGAGTTTTCGATTGGAAGACCTTTTTGACCGATACGAATATGATGGATAGGCTAAAAAAAGACCAGAGAAGAGCAATCAAATATCCCAGGACAATTACCGATTTTGGGATCGCTTGAGAAGGGTTGGACCCTGTGATCCACATAGCCATGATTCCTGCATCGGTATAAACAATGTTTCCGGTAAAATCCAAAAGATCATAAAGACTATAAAGAGTGATACTCGTTCCGATAAATACGAGTACAAAATGATTCAGTTTTAAATCAAAAAATCCGAGTAATACAAAACCCAGACCCCAAAGGATACCGGTATACTGAGCAAGATTTCCCGGCTTGGAATAAGAGATCGTCATCAACAACAACACTGCTCCAAAGGAAATCAACGTTGGACGAACCATCCTTCCGGAAAATCCTCGATTCAATAAAAATCCTCCGATCAAACAGGATCCCAAATAACCGGACGAAACAACAAAGATAAAAGATCCTGTTCCGGAGTTTGGAATTGCAATCGTTTCTCCGGATTCGTTTCCGTGAAGTTCGATCGCATGTACAGAACCGCCCGTGAGAAGTGCGGCGATCGCATGTCCCAGTTCATGAATAAATACGATAAAATCCTTGAGATAACGAACGAGATGATGATCCCAAAAAGAAAAAAGGGTGATCGCTATGGATATAAAAATCGTCAGTCTGAGAAATCGATTCTCCATCTCTTTACATATCGGCAGATTTTTTTCAGAGGAGCAGCAAAATGCAAGTTCAGATGATCCCTGATTTTTTATTTTTCAAAGTGATTACGATGTTCTAAAATGTTTTAGAATTTCCTGTATTTTTCCCGCTTTCAACACGGATTCGTCTACGGTGTGTTTTATCTCTTTCGAAGTTTTTGCGATCGATTCCGAATTGTTGGCTATATTGTGCATGGATAAAGAGATTTCATTCGATGCGGTTTTTTGAAATCCTGAGGATTCGTTTACGGCTTCACCGAGACGATTCACCTGATCCGTATTCTTCCGAATTTCACTCAGTTTTTCCGATTGAGCCGCAAGAGATGCGGTTACGATCGTTACGGAAGAATTTACTTCTCCGATATAATCAGTAAGTTCTTTGACGATAGAAAGAGATTCCTGAAATTTTTCAGCGCCAAAGTCCACCGCCTTTGTCGTATTATTGATAAGACTTACGATTTCCTTGATAGAATTTCGAGTTTGATCCGCTAGTTTTGAAATCTCCTCGGCTACAACGCTAAAACCTTTTCCAGCCTCGCCCGCTCTCGCAGATTCTATGGAAGCGTTCAACGCCAATAGATTGGTTTTTTCAGAAATAGAAGTGATAATCCCTATGATCTTCGAGATCCCGTTTGAATATTCTTTGATTTCATCCATCGCAAGAATGGCTCTTCCAAATGTTTCCTCGCTTTGAGACGCTTTTTGTTTTACGGAAGCCGTTTGAGTGGAAAGATTTCCCATCGACTTCGAGACGTTATAAATCGACTCGTTTACTTTACCGATTCCTTCGTTGATCGAAGCGAGCCCGGTAGATTGAAGATGAATCGATTTAACGATTTCTTCCAACGTTGAAGAAAGTTCTTGAGAGGCAAAAGCTGTCTTTTCAACGGAGGTCACCTGAGAATGAGTATTGTTTTGAAATTGATCCGCTGACTGGGAAAGATATGTATAAAGCTGATTGTTCTTTTCAAAGCTCTCTTTGATCTGGACAAGCAAACCCCAGATACTAATGACAAGAACTCTTAAGCTGGAATAGATTTCGGCGACTTCCGAATATTCGTTTCTAGCGGGAATTTCTCTGAGAAAATTTCCGCTGACTATATCCTTTTGGATCGAAATGATTTCGCGGATTTTTTTTTTGTAATTGAGAATCGTGATTATTAAACACAAAATTCCAAAAGTGCCGCAAAAAACTCCGAACAGCGGCAGGAATATCAAACCTTTATGGATCCATTGAAAATTTGCAATAAGCAAAGGAACAAAAACAAGCAAGCTGTAGATTAGAATTTTTCCGGAAAGTCCGAGCTTTTGTAAAAGCATTCTAAAAGAAAGTTTAAACTTCCAAAAAATAGAACCCGTATTTTCCAATTCCTTGAAAAGAATTTGTGTTCTTTCAATCTGTTTTGAAGTCGCTTTCTTACGAACGGACATATACCCCGAGACGATTCCTTCGTTCATCACTGGAGTAATGGTGGCATCCACCCAGTAATGGTCGCCCGATTTGGCGCGATTTTTTACGACTCCGTTCCATGGATTCCCGCTTTCGATCGTTTCCCACATCTCTTTATAGATAAAAGATGGTACATCGGGGTGACGAATGAGATTATGCGGTTCGCCCAACATTTCTTTTTCAGAAAAACCGCTGATATCGGCGAAATCCTGACTGACGTAGGAAATTTTACCTTTTATATCGGTACGGGAAATCAAAACTGCATTTACTGGAATTTGAATTTCTTTGTTCGTAATAGGAAGATTTTTTCTCATTCGTTTTTACCCTAACATTTACATCGCATAAAAAACAGTGGTCGTTTAAAGAAAAATTTTTAAAAAGAACAAAAAAATCACTAAACAATTCTTAAAAAGGATTAAAAGGAAATCATAATAGATATTCAATGAAATTATAATATATTTCACAAAAATTAAAAATGGTTTTGTTTTATGAAAAATAACAACCAGAACATTCTCTCTTGAGTTGCAATTACCGCAATAAAAGAATCCAATGATTCGTAAAAAAGATAAGCAGGAATCAAACGTGTGCTCTATTCTAAAAAAACATCGAATATGTTAAGAGTTATTTCATATTCTTTAAATACGGAATCAAATAAGGAATCAAACCCATTCACAAACAAAACATACAATCTCTCAAAGATCGTATTTGTCCATTTGCAGAGGATCCTTGAATTATTAGTGCGTCTTGAGCGACGATCCCGAACCAATTTTGGCGATCTTTGTTTTGAGTTTGCTGATTTTTATTGAATCTTATTTTGAAGACTCGTTCAGAATCTCATTGGAATCAAAACCGATCGAAAACGTATTTTTTATTCCGCTTGTTCGATTATATCTCGGAGTAAAAATAATTTTTAAATCAATGTCGCCGTTTCAATTTAGGATCAGGTATAGATTGCTCTTTCGGGTGAATCGGAAAAAATGGACTTGTGAGCACCCGGCTTTCCTTTCTAATTTCCGGTCTATTTCATATTCTAACAATCCTTTGTTTTTATTTCTATTCTTTTGATTCCTTACAAGAGATCAATTTTAGAATTCTTTTAAAAAAGGGAACGGTTCCTAACGTTTCCATAAACCTTCCGAAAAATCGATCCGATGAAAATCTCCACACCTCTCCAGCAGAAAACGCAGGAGCACAAGGAACCGAGCAAAAAGAAATCGAAAAGTTTAAAAACGAAATCCACTTTCCACCCGACGCTCTTGAGCAAAGATTGGAATCAGATTGTTCCTGGGAAGTAAGGATAAAATCTGACGGAAACGGTGAGATACTAAAAACTTTACAGCCTTGTAGATATTCGATTTTCGAAACAGAATTTCGGAGGGCTTTGAAAACTTGGAAATTCGATCTCAACGAAGGAACAAGTCTGATTATTCCGGTCTCATTTAAGATAGATGATAAAGAATTCTGAAGATTACGAATGGTTCGCTCTCTATACAAATCCGAGAGCGGAAAAAAAACTCAAACGATTGTTTCAAGAAAGAAAGATCGAATGTTTTCTTCCTCTGATTTCAAAAAAGAAAAAATGGTCGGATCGATGGAAAATCATTGAAGAACCAATGTATCCATCTTATATTTTTGTTAAAATTTTATTCTTTCAAGATCGTGTAAAAATTCTTCAATTGCCCGGAGCACATCACTTCGTTTTTTACGCAGGAAAACCGTATGTAATTCCCGACGAGGATATCAGTTTAGTACAAACTTTTTTGGAAACCTTTCCGGATAAGATCCAAACTAAAATCGAAGAAAAATTGACACCCGGAGAAAAAATTCTTATCAAGGAAGGACCCTTTACAGGCTATCACGCAGAAATTATACGTAAAAAAAATGAAGAGCAAATTATAGTCAAATTTCCGGGGTTGAATTTAATGACTTCAGTCACTCTGGATATAAAAAAGTTACAACTGGAGGATAACCTTGGATCCGATTTTTGAAAAAATAGAAAAAGCGATCGATATCGAAATAGAATCCATTCTGCATTTTAGAAAAAATTTGGATCCGTCCATAAAGGATGTGATCGAGTTAATTTTAAGATCCAAAGGAAAATTGATCGTCACCGGAGTTGGAAAATCGGGAGACATCGGTAAAAAAATTTCTTCTACGTTATGCTCCACCGGCACTCCTTCCGTATTTCTACATCCTTCGGACGCCGCTCACGGCGATGCAGGAATCATTGGAGATGGAGACGTAGTGATCGCGATCGGAAAATCCGGAGAAAGCGAGGAGCTGCTAAATTTAATTCCGACGATTAAGAATATTGGTGCAAAACTTGTAGCAATGACGGCTAACGCAGAATCGAAACTTGCAAAAGAATCCGATATCCTACTTTTGACCCCGGTATTAAAGGAAGCCTGTCCTCTTGAACTAGCGCCTACATCCAGCACTACGATCGCACTGATCTTAGGAGACGCGATTGCAATGTGTCTTATGGAATTGAAAAACTTTAAAAAAGAGGATTTCGCTCTTTATCATCCGGCCGGACGATTGGGAAAACGTTTGAGTTTAAAGATTGACGACGTGATGCGCAAGGATAAAGAATTAGCAAAGATAAATCCAGATTCCGATTTGGCGGAAATCCTAACAGAGATCACAGTCAAAAGACAAGGTGCTACCGGAGTCACAGATTCATCGGGAAAACTTTTAGGAATCATCACCGATTTTGATATTCGTAAAAAACTAAGAGAAGGTAAATTGAATTCTTCCGTTACGGCTCAGGAGCTCATGAATTCAAATCCGATCACCTTTACATCCGGCTCCAATGCCTATGAAATTTTAAAACAAATGGAATCACGACCAAACCCGATTTCCGTAGCTCCGATCGTAGACGCTTCGAAACGTTTGATCGGAATCGTTTCCATTCACGATCTTTTACAAAAAGGGCTTTGAAAATCGTGAGTCGCTCTGATTTTCAAATCGTTCTGACTCTCAGTGAAAATGAATTTTTTTCTTTGAAGGAACACCCGCCCTGCGATTGGATCGAGATTCGTTTGGATTTATTTTCCCCGGATTCCTTAAAAGAAAAATTATCAAATCAAATCGAATTTCTAAATACAAAGTGTATTTTTACCTATAGACAAGCCGGAGATACCGATCAGACGGCCTCTTTCAAAGAAAGCGAATTAGATTTTCATAAATTTGTAAATTTGATCAAGCCTAAAAAACACTATTTGGATCTTGAACTAAACCGTTCGAACGATCTATTGGAAACTCATGCGACCCAAGGTTTTGGATTGATCCGATCGGTTCATAAATTTAATGGAATTTTATCGGAAGAGGAAATCAGAGATTGGATTCGAAAAGATCCCTATCTCGACGGAAGAAAAAAATATGATTCGGCTCTTCCTTTGGTTTATAAATTTGCCGTTTTTCCGACCTCGACCGATGAATTGACTCGGTTTTTGACTTCGATCCGAAAGATCGCGAAAGAATATCGAAATTTAAAGATTCTGCTTACGGGAATTTGTATGGGTCCGATGGGAGTTATTTCCAGAGTATTTCCGGAAGCTTTTGGATCTTTCTTTACGTATTGTTGTCTGAAAGAGCCGAAAGCGCCCGGGCAAATCGATCTCTATTCTTTGATCAGGTTAAAAGATAGAGATTAAAAATTCAGGTTTTATCCAGAGCTTGAGAATCCGAACTTTTTTCTTTTTCGGATCCTTTTGATTCCAGGAAATTTTTAAAAGACGATTTTTCTTTAAATCGTTCAAATTCCTTTTCTTCGGCAGCCGCGGCCCAAATCGACGGTTTCATATCCGCTGCCTTTCGGATATACTCCATCGTTTTTTCCAGATCGTCCTTATTCGCATAACATTTTGCTAATAAATAATAAGCTCCGGAGGAACTTCCGATTTTTTCCAAAAGCAGAATCGCCTGATCGATTTTTCCGGTGTAATAATAAACTTTACCGAGATAAAATCTATATTCTCTTTCTTCTTCCTCGGACGACTGAACGGAATGAAAATAACGAAGAGCTTTTCCGTATTCTCCGTGATTTGTATAATATCTGGCTAATTTGAGAATGCCATCATTGTAAACCTCGGGAAGATTTTTAAATTCGGGATTTTCCTTTTCAAGAGCGGATGCAATCTCCTTTAAAATCGTATATCCTTCCGTTTCTTCTTTATTTTGAATTTTACAAAGCGCAAGATACATTCTGATTTCGCGTGTTCTTTCGCCGTATTCCAACGCTCTTTCAGCCATTTTAATGGCATTGTCACAATCTTTGACCTCGTATTTTAGTTTAGTCAAACCGATCAAAGGTTGAACCGTTGCGTTTAAAGAATGGGACTTACGATAATATTTAGCCGCTTCCTCATACTTTTTCATTTTGTGATAAGCCACGGCTTGATTCAAATTCGCATAATACAACATCTTTGGACTGCCGTTTCCGATTTTACTTTCTAGTTTGTCCAAAATCTGCAGAGCATCCGAATATTTTTCATTTCGAATTAAAATAACCCCGTATTTGTAAAGATAGTCCTCTTTTTCTGGAAAATCTTTTACAAGCATTTCAAGCATCGTTTCGGCTTTTTGAAATTCTTTTTGATTTGCATAGATAAGGGAAAGATTCCAACGTGCGGATTCGTTTTCGGGTTCTTTTTTTAAAATTTTCAGATAGTCGGCTTCGGAATTCGGTCCGATAGTTTCCACTCCCTCTGTATGACGTTTTGGTTTGTGCACGACATGATGTCCCGCAAGTCGTTCCTCCGCAGCAGTGCGGATTTTTTGAATGTGGGTCAGATCCGGATCGATTCTTAAAACACGAGTGGAATAAGTGATTACCTCATGATAATCTCTTTGGTAATTAAAATAAAGAATGATTTTCTGATAACAATTTATCAGATCCTTTCTAGGTAGGCGTAACCCGACCGCTTTTTTAAAGCTTTGTATGGATTTCGGATAATCTCTTCTGTATTCATAGATGTAACCCATATACATCCAAGCTTCGCCTGAAGAAGGATTGGCATTATTGAACCTCTGGAACTCATCCATTGCTTTGGAAAAGTCCTTTCTCGCATAAGCCTTCTTTCCTTCCTTCAAATCCGCGAAAAGTTGCAGAGTAAAGACAGACAAAAGAACCAAAAAAAGCAAAATCCTGAAGGCCATAATACCAGTATTCGAAGGGAAGCCTTTTTTAAAAGTGAATTTACAACCCCTCTCTCCGGTTCGGTTTACAATAAATTTCCTAAATTTCCTTCTTTTTGGACACAAGAGATTCCGTCGCTCGTAAAGCAAGGCTCATGGTCGTAATCTGAGGATTTACGGAAAGACCGGTTGGATAAACGGACGCGTCGATTACATAAATGTTTTTATGTCCGTACAACTCCAAATTCGGATCCACGGCCCCTTTTTCGGGAGAATCTGCCGCTTGGATAGAGCCGTGTGGGTGCGCCGAACCTACGATCAAACTTCCCGGATTGAATTTTTTATCCAAAACCCAATCAAATTTAGAATTGTTATCTACTTTGACAGGTTTTTCCATATCTGAAAACGGAAAAATCAGTTCCTTCGCTCCGGCAGCGGTTTGAACTTCCGCCAATTGTTTTAAACCTCGAAGCATATTCTTTCCATCGCCCGGAGTGAGTTCGAAATAAACCTTTCTGGAGCCAAAGGACCATTTTACGGAAGCATTCGCTTCTCCGTCCGCTCCGTCTCTTACAAGAACGATCCCGGCGCTCATATTCGGATATTTTTGAATCATCTCGAACTGTTGGTGGCCATAAAACGGAATCAAAGAAGCGGCTAACGTAGGTCGAAACGGAGCGACTTCCAGCCAAAAACCATAACCGGTATTATCTTGATTATGACCGTCCTTAATTACCGCGGATTGAGGAGGACCGGAGAACATGTTGATGGTCTCGTCAAAAATCGCAAAAATCGAACAAGTTGGATGGACTTTTAAATTCTTACCAACCCAATCGTTGCCAAGACCTGATCTTTGTAAAAGAGCAGGACCTTCGATCGCACCCGCGCTCACAACCACGACCGGTGCTGAAATTTTGATTTTGCGAATGACAGTATCCGGAGCTTTTTCATACGGATCGGGAGTAAACTCCGCAATCACGATCTTGGTTGGACCGTCATGAATTACCTGAGCCTTCATGTTTGCAATTACGGTTGCACCCGCTTCGATCGCATCGGGAATATACGTAAGAAACATGGATTGTTTTGCATTGATCGGACAACCCAATCCGCATCTTCCAAGGCCGATGCATCCTCTGTTGTTATTATTTAAAACTTCGGGGTGCAGTCCCAAAGCCTTTCCGCCTTTCATAAGAGTATCGTTGTTTGCGTTGATCAAGTTTTGAGGAACCGGATGAACCCCCAATCTTTCATGAACCGCAGAAACATACGGATCCATGTCCTTTCTCGAATAACCTTTCAAACCGAATCTCTTGTCCCATTCCGCAGTTACGTAATCGGGCGGGTATAAAGACGTCTGCCAGTTCACGGTAGTCGAACCGCCTACGGTTCTTCCTTGCAGAATATTGAGAGTTTGCTCTTCGGTAACGATAAAACCAGCGTCCCGATAAAGTCTTGCGGAAGCCATAAACTCTTCTCCGGTAAACTGTGCCGGTGTAAAATAGGAGCCCTCTTCGATGAGAATGACCTTCCATCCGCTCTTTGCAAGAGTTGCAGCCGCGACCGCTCCCCCCGCTCCCGATCCGATTACGACTGCATCGGTTTTTAATTCCCAGACTCCGTCTTCGATCTTTTCTTTTTCAATGATTTCTTTATGATTTCTTGGAATAATAATCTTTCCGTTCGCCGCTGGAATACCGCCCATCTTAAGCCTCGTATCCTGCTAATTTTTGAATTCGTTTGTCTTTTGAAACCACGAAGAATGCGATCTGTCTCATAATCGAGTAGGCGCCTCGTTTCAAATTGAGAGAAGAATTCTTCCATGACAAAAGACGTTTTTCTCTTTCTTCCACGCTCAGACTTGTCATTGGTGTGAAGGAAAAATCGAGTGCGATAGCCGCTAACGTGGAAGAAGGAATCATTCCTAATAATAGAAAGGCGTCTTCGGTATCGATCGGGGTGGGGTGCCCGTAGATATAATCGTCCACTGCAACTCCTAAATCAAAATCGGGAATCGGGTTTCCTTGAAGAAAAACTTCCCCAAGCGCTTTAAAAGAAAGATAGTGTCCTTCTTTCAATCCTCTCAGCCGAGGAATCGAACCGCTCGAACACGCGGTCATGCCGGGCAGCACAAATGCGGTGATCGCCAAAAATTTCAAACTTAGTTTTAAAAACCGACTTCTAGGAATCGGTTTCTGTAATAACAGCTCCAAGTTCACCTCCCGTTCGCCTGATAGCGTAAACGGATTTTTATATGACAACCGTCCAGCAGTAATATAGGAGATGAATTTGTTTGTCTATACTTTCTTCTGGAATTTTTTCATTTTCACAAAGATCTTAATCTCTTCGTAATCGATTCGATCGAGTTCGACCTCGATCTTGTCTCCGAGTGTATAAATTTTTGTGAACTTCTTAGAGTAAAATGAGAAGTCCGTATCCATCCGGATTTCGCCTTCATCCGTAAATTCAGTCGCAAGCAGACAAGCATCCACCATCGGATTTTCTAAATCCACAAAGATGAGGAAAGGTTTGCAACCCGTAATCGTAGCCGAGAATTCTTTGATGCCCGTTTTTTCCAGATAACGACATGCTTTGAGTTTATAGTAATCTCTCTCAGAGTCAGTCGCCTTTCGTTCCTGATGGGAAGTGTGCAAACCTGCAGTTACCATATCTTCAGGAGTATACATCGGTTTCTTTCCAAGAAGAATGTTTTGTAAAACCCGATGACAAATCAAATCCGGATATCTTCGGATCGGTGAAGTGAAATGACAATAATCCTCAAAACCGAGGCCCCAATGTCCCAGATGTTCTCCGGAATAATAAGCCTGCATAAAGGTTCTCAACAAAAACATGTTGAACAAACGCTCTGCGGGTTTTCCTTCCAAATTTTTCAACACTGCTTGAATCGATTCGTAACTGGAGTCTTTGAGAAGGGTTTTGATTCCATTCAACTTTAAGAATGCGTTGAGCGATTCCAGTTTTTCCTCATCCATCGGTTCGTGAACTCGATAAAGAGTCGGTTGTTTTTTCTTTCGGATAAATTCAGCAACCTTGATGTTTGCGGAAAGCATCAGCTCTTCGATCAGAATATGAGCCTGCAGTCTGTCTTGAACCGAAATTTCCACCACATTGTGTTCCGAATCGGTGACTACTTTGTTTTCCTTTAAATTCAAATCCACTCGTCCGTCCTGAACCCTCTTGGCTCTCAGAACCTTCGCGAATTCATTCATCCTATAGATCCAGTTCTTGGTATCCCCGGATAGAATTTCGGATTCTGCACGAGTGTATGTATATCGTTCTGCGACCTTAATGATACTTTTGTAAAACTTGGCGTGAGTGATCTTGCCTTTCCAGTCGGCTTCCATTTCCACAGTAAAGGCTAAACGATTCTTACCTGCGACCAGCGAGCAAAGATTTTCCGAAAGTTCGGGAGGAAGCATCGGAACGACTCGGCTTCCAAGATACACCGAAGTAGCTCGATTGTATGCTTCTTCGTCCAATGGTGTCCCCAATCTCACGTAATGCGAAACATCCGCGATATGAACGTAAAAACGAATCTTATTCTTCTCTTCGATAAAACTGATCGCATCGTCAAAGTCTTTCGAATATTCTCCGTCGATTGTGATACATTTTAAATCCCTGAGATCCACTCTGGACTTCCAGTCATCCACTGTATTGGCTTCCACTTCGTCCGGAAGATCAAGCGTGATATTTTCAGGATAAACAATGCTGTAATTGAATTTCATCAGCATTCTCATCAGATCCAAATCTTCTTTTGTATCGGATTCAAAACGAAGGAATTGAACTTCGTAAAGATTTCTTTCCTGCTCCGTTTCTTCCTTCAGTTTTACGATCAGAACGTCGCCTGATTTGATTTCGTCCTGTAGATCCGTAAGAATCGTTTTACGAAGAAGATACCCTTCCTTTTCTTCTCCATCGATATCCAGAAGTTTCCCGAAAATAAACTTAGAATCTTTTTCGGTTATGATCATTCGATAGAGATCGCGACCTCTTCTGAGGATTTCGGTAACTTCGCCTTCGAGTCGTCCTTTTTTTCCGACTCCGTAAGGATGAACCTCAACTAGATCGCCTTGGATCGCGGACTGAGCAAATTGTCCCGGAACAAAAATCTCCATTCCCGAAGCGAGTTTGACAAAACCGTCTCCCCTTTTGCTGATGGAAATCGTTCCTTGCAATTTTTGATTCGAGTTAACAATAATATTCTTTTTTTCTAATTCGATGAGTCCTTCCGTTTCCAGAAGTTTTAGAACGTCGGATATTTCCCTTTCCTTCTCTTGAAACTGCCATTTTTCCCTTTTGACTCCGTAAGAGTTTTGATTTTCTTCTCTGAGTATCTTTGCGGATAAATCCTTAAACGGAACTATGGACCCTGCTCTGGATTGAAGGTATTTGAGAATTCTTCTTCCGATTTCATTTTCTCTAAAACCTTCGTTTCTGTTGGAAGTTCTATCTTTCTTTTGTCTGTCGGATTTTGAGAAGGTTTTTTTTGACGGTTGAGGTTTTGGCTGTCGCTTTTGATTGGTTTGTTTTTTCTTTATATTCATAATTGCTAAACCGTCGATTTTTCATCGACGTATGTTCCTCGAACATAGTTGGGAACTAGTTTCCAATAAGGAAATCGATCTGGAAATTCAAGTGCTTCCTTAACTTGAGATAAATTTTGATTCAAGATCGCCGAACTCGAAGGAAGCTCTTCGAAAATCGGATTCCCCGAAAAAAATTCGGGGTTATCCGAATATTTTTGAGACGTTAGATACGCCTGTAAACGGTCCTCCGGGATTCTTTCTAAGATATCATCGGGTTTCACGTCGATCGAACCGAAAAAACCTCTTCTATCTTCCATTCCGAAATAAATCTTTTTTTGTTTTGCTTCGATCGCTACGACTACGGGATCTCCGACTTCTTGAAAATAATGAGAGGTATAAACGTTCAGACTATCGAAACCCAATGCAGGAATTCTCCACAACTGCGCTAAGTTCCGAGCCGTCGCAACGGCGATTCTAAGTCCTGTGAACGATCCCGGACCGAGTGCGCTTGCTATCAGATCCGGAGTCTTCCAATTTGCTTCCTTGAGCAGATTTTGCAGCTCCTGGATCAATCGTTGAGAGGATTCTCTCGGATGAATTCCTGAATATGAAGCGATCAGCTGCAATTCCTCGTTGGAATTAAAATGATACGCTTCCGCGAGAATCCACTGATTGGTAGCGTCAAAAAATAGAATCTTTTTCATGCAAGCGCCTGCTCGGATTGTTTCCATAGTGCTTTTAGTTTTGGAAACGATTCTATATCAGAGCTTTTGAATGTAATATTTCGTTCTTCTTCCGAAATCATTTTTAATTCCACTTCGATTTTTAAAGAAAGAATCTCCAAATTCTCGCGAGCGATCTGCCACCATTCTATGATGGAAACTCCGGACTTTCCCCAGATCTCCTCAAAACCGAGGTCTTCCAAATCCTGGGAGGATTTGAGTCTGTGTAAATCGAAATGATGGAATTTATCTTCTCTTCCGGGAATCGAATATTCGTTGATCAACGTGTAGGTGGGAGAATTTACGTTTGCGATAGGAGAAATTTTTTTGACCAGTTTGGATGTAAACGTTGTTTTACCCGCTCCCATAGAGCCTGTAAATAAAAAAACGGGATGTTGATTGTCGTCGAGTGCGGACACGATCAGCGAGGCGAGGACGTTTGCGGGTTTATCCAATTCTTCCAGCTTCAGATTCTTAAATACGAGTTCCAATTCTTCCTCAAAATAATTCACTCACTCTTTCTTTTTCAAAACGATACACCGACGTACAAAATTCGCAGGTGACTTCGATCATTCCCACTTCCTCCACGATCTGCATCGCTTCGTCTTTACCGAGGGTTTGGATCAATTCGCGGATTTTATTTTCGGAACAATCACAACGGAACTCCGGTTGACCCTCTTCTAAAATTTGAACCGCGGAACGGGTCGCTTCTCCGATCTTGTTCAAACAGTTGTAGATATTTTTTCCTAAAAATTCTTCCGGAGTTTCACGGATCTGTTTTGAAAGACTTGCAATTTTTTGAATGTGTTCTTCCTTTGCTTCCGGAAGAGATTGAAGAAGAATTCCACGAACATCCCAATGAAAGCCGTGTTTTTCGATCAGGATCGTGACAAAACACGTGATCTGTTCCGAGCTGTTCAGAAAGTCCTGAAAATTCTCCTCAAAACTTCGATTCTGATACGGAACCACAGATTGATAAATACAAGCTCCATCCTTCCATCGAAATACTTTTAATATGCCTGAATAATCTTCCGAGATCTTGCCGGACTCGACGTCTTCCTCCGGTCTCGCGCGGAGAACCGCTTTCATCTTTCCCTGTCTGTCGCTATAAGCAAGAACGGAATGGATGGGAGAATCTTCGTTAAACTGAATTTGTAAACTTACCTTTGTGTCTTCTTTGATTTGATCCGCTAAAAAAAAAGCGCCTATCATCGCTCTTGCAAGAAGTTCGGTATTAGGATCGTCGAGGTTGTGTAAATTGGAAGCTGCTGTGACGGAATATGAGATTTCCGTAGCGGAATATCGGAAGTGTACGTCCGGTAAAATTCCGTATATCAGTGAATCTTGATTGTGCATGGAATCCCTTTTGCGGTGGAGTAACTGAGAATTCGGTTACGCGCAGAAGAATCGTAATTTCTACGTAATTTGTATCCTCTCAGACTTTCCCGGGAAAAGACAGTATTTTTTCTATTAGACTTATGAGAATTCCGGTTTTCTTTCTTTTCAGATTCGAACCCTCCCGATCAAATCTCTTTCCGGAACAAAAAGGAGTTTGGAATGATATTCGGAGCCGATTACTACCCGGAACAATGGACCAAAAAAGATTGGGAAGAAGACATTTCCATCATGAAAGAGATGGGTTTGACTTCGGTTCGTTTGGCCGAGTTTGCTTGGGCTCTGATGGAACCCAAGGAAGGAAGATTCGATTTTTCGTTCTTTGATCATATTCTCAAACTCATTCAGAAGAATGGAATGAACGCGATTCTGGGAACTCCGACCGCGACATTTCCTCCCTGGCTTGTCAAAAAATTTCCTGACATAATTCAAGAAAGAGACGGAATCCGAAGAACCATCGGGACAAGAAGACAAGCTTGTTTTTCTTCTCCCAATTACAGAAAGGCGGTCGTAAAGATCGTGACTGCTATGGCGAAACATTTCGGAAATCATCCCGCAGTGATCGGTTGGCAGATCGACAATGAAATCGGTCATGAAGGATCCGATATCGATCATTCTCAAACTTCCTTAAAAGCGTTTCGAGTTTGGTTAAAAAACAAATACAAAACGATCCGAAAACTCAACGAGACTTGGGGAAATGTTTTTTGGGGAGTTCTTTACAATTCTTTCGAAGAAATTCCGATTCCGGGTTCGCACATCGCGAGCAATTTCAACCCTTCCATGATTCAGGACTTCTATCGTTTTCATTCGGATACGATCGTCGACTTTGTAAAACTGCAAACGCAGATACTCAGAAAGTTTTCGGTGGGCAGGCCGTTGACCACAAACTTGTATCCTTCTCCATTCTTACCGATCATCGATATGGCCGAACTCGCTTCGTATCTGGATTACATATCTTGGGACAACTATCCGACTTGGGGAGAACAAGAAGAACCATTTCCACATCCGTTTATCTCTGCGATGCAACAATACAACCGCGGTTTAAAAAATCTTCCGTTCACAGTAATGGAACAAATCTCCGGATTTCAAGGACACGACTTGCTTGGTTATTTACCGGCTCCGGGACAGACAAAACTTTGGATGAAACATTCGATCGTTCACGGCTCGAATTCGATTTATTTTTTTAGATATAGAACGGCTCGTTTCGGACAAGAACAACTTTGTTACGGAATCTTAGATCACGATAAGGAGAAAACGGAACGTTACTATGAACTGCAGAAAGGAATTCAAGAAATCAACGAGTATGCGGAAGACTTTACGGAAGAATTGTTTCCCGCCGAAGTCGCGGTCGTCCACGATATCGAGAACGCAAGAAATTGGAAACACCAGCCGATCTCAACCGGATTGAAATTTTCTCCCGTACCCTGGTCCCAACTCGGATACGATATCGAAATGGCAACTTGGTTTGCGGGGATGAACATCCTCAACGTAAACACTCACTTTCGTCCCGCTTCCAAGATCGATTTTAAAGAATATAAGGTGATCGTTCTTCCGATGTACACGATGGTTACGAACTCAGTCTTTCAAAAGCTGGAAGAATTTGTAAAAGAAGGTGGAACTCTCGTTTTAGGATTTAGAACCGGAGCCAAAGACGTCAACGGCTGGATGTATGATTCTCAGATTCCCGGGCCTTTCGCGGAGATGGCCGGGGTAAAGGTTCGCAAATTCGAAGCGGTTGGAAATCAAAAAGTGAAATTTAGATTTCGATTTTTTCCCGGAACCTGTTCCAAGATTTGCGAGATTTTAGAGCCGACGACCGCAAAGGTTTGGGCGAGGTACACAGATAAAAGAAAGTTCTACAAAGGAGCTCCTGTGATCACAGCAAATTCGTATTATAAAGGAAAAGTAATTTATGTGGGGGCTTCTCTCGAACCCTTGAGTTTTGTTCTTCTCTATCGTCGTATTTTAAAAGAGGCGAAAATTCCGTTTATATTTTACGGGCCTACCGTGGAAAAAATAAACCGGACGGGAAGAAATCAGAACTATGAAATTTTTATCAATCATTCCGGTAAAAAAAGGTTCGCCGGTCTAAAAATTTTAAATCCGTATGAAGTTAGAATTTTTGCTAAACAAAAGTAAATTGAAAATGAATCCGAACCTTTTTCCATATTGAATATTCCCTTATACAAATGGGAAAAAGGCGGGAATTTAGAATGCTCTTACGTTTATTAGAAAATGATTCTAAATTTTTTTACAGGCGGCTCTTAATATGAAAACAAAGGGGATAACTTTTTGCAATTCAATGAAATCGAAGAACTAAATAGGATTCTGTCATCCGTTTCCGGTATCAATCGTCCTCATGAAATCTACGTAGACAACTTACATACTCCGTTCATTCAATTGGAAGACAGCTATATTTTGGCTCCAACCTCCGTCCACGGAGTCGAGTTTTCGGCCGCAAAGGAATTTCTTTTGCAAGTGGAACAGCTTGTTCCCGAACTGATCGCCGGTTGTTACGTCCTTCCCGAAGCAAAGCCTAAAAAAAATTCCAATCATCTGTTTTTGGTAAAGCCGCTTACGACATCCGAAGCGGATGAGGAAAAAAAATTCATTTTTGTGGTGAGCTTTATTCTTTCCTATTTGGGTGGATCACCTGCCGAGATGATCATTAAAGGTCCCGCTCAAGGAAAAACAACCTCCGTACGAACGCGGCGGATTTATTATCTCGCGAGAATTCTTCCTTTAGAATCGATAGAAACGAAAAATGGACAACTGATCGACTTTTCAACGAGAAAGTACAAAGAGACAGAATTCATGGTCGACGTGGATACGGTGCCTGCGTTTAACAAAATCCAACATACATATTCTGAGCTTTTTGATGATGTCGATTATTCAAAACAGATCTCGTTGATTCACTCCATTCTTAATATGGATAAAGAAATTTGGAAACCGGGAAAAGTATTCGAACCGATCGATGTTGAACTTCATACGATCAGTTCCCGATTTCTGGACAGTTCTCAAGAAAGGATTTTAAATCAATTTCAGACCTTTCGGCATTTGATTGATCTTTTATTGTCACCGGAAAGCATGACTATAGATTCAGTTAAACAGGAACCATTGCATAATTGGCTCCGTTCCTTTGGAGCGGAAAGAGACGTAACCCCGTCCGGCAATATGCTTTGGAAAATCCTAAATAGAAAGTAATCCTTTTTGAAGAGAAGCCCATGGACAAACCACTTGCCCCTCCCATTGATTTTCCATTAGAGGAAGTCAAACGCAGGATCAAATCCGTTCAATCCGTATCCGGAATTTTTATAGAGTCCGCGCTGAAACTTCAGAAGGATTTAAAATCTTTTGCGTTTTCAACGGAAGCCGAAGAGAAAGACCAGATCCACAAAGCGGACGAGCTGATGGGAAAATTCATCGTTGAATATCTCAGACAGAACTTTCCTTCCGATTCGATTTTATCAGAAGACAATTATAAACACGAAGGAAACAACTCCTTTCGTTGGGTCCTAGACCCGATCGACGGTTCCATGAACTTCGTTCGAGGAATTCCACTTTACTGCGTATCGATCGGACTCGAACACAGAGAATCTCCCGTTGCAGGAGTCGTATTCGTTCCCGGTTTAAATACAAAATATTCCGCGATTCTTTCTCAAGGCGCATTTAAGAATGGTCTGAGAATCGACGTATCCAATACGGAATCTCTCGCTCGTGCGATGTTGGTTCCAAGCTTTCCCACAAACCGCAAAGAAATATTAAACGAAGTCATTTCCGACATCACCGCATTTATCAGTTGCGGAAGATCTATGAGAAGAACGGGGTCCTTTGTATTGGATGCTTGTTGGGTAGCGGAAGGTTTACTCGACGGGATCTGGGAAAAAGGAGTCAAACTCTGGGACACCGCGGCGAGCTCCGTAATTCTTACAGAAGCTGGCGGGAAACTTACCGATTTTGGCGGAAAACGATTTCTTTCCGGAAACTCGGAAGTGGTAGTATCCAACGGAAAAGTGCATTCTCAAATCGTGGATATTATGCGAAACGTTAGGGATTCAATTGGACGAAATTAACAAAAAATCGAAATGAAGTTTTGATTTTAAATTCAAAAGAACGTAAAATCGAGATTGAATTTTTAAGACAAATGATTCGCTGAAAACACACTGGATCCGAGACTGGAAGTCGGATAAAAAGTAAAATTCGGAAGTTTAGAATTTCAGATCCGCCGCGGAAAAAATCAAATCAATAGAGTATTAGAGACATACATTCAATATCCCTAATACTTTACTCATCAGGGAGCGTTTAAGAACGCCTCGATACCTCGAATTTGATCGTCGTTTAACGGTAACCGTGTCATTATCTGACTTGTGCGTTTTGGAGTATATCCCGCCGGGTAGGTTCCTTCCACGATTCTCGCCTTTAACAATTCGAAATTAGAACCTTTGACAGCAGGTCCAACCGCTCCATCCACCGCAGGATTTTGGTTGTGACAAGCGGAACAATTCGTGACGTAGAGCCCCTTTCCACGAGAAGCCAATTTCTGCGCCGGAGTAAGATTCTCTTCTTCCTTACAGTTTGCAAGGATGAGAATTATTGTTAAACACAAAAGAATGAGGCGGAACATTCCGCCTCGATTTTTAGTCATTCTCATCGATTAAAGGAGAACCTCAAGTAAGATGTAGATAATCAAAGTAAGAACAAATCCCGAAGTAATCACACCTTTGACCGTTTTAATCGGTTTAAAAGTTGCGCTTTCCGGTGTTGCGGTTAACGCGTTCGTTTCTACAAGAGCGAGAATCACAAGAATCACCCCTAAGAAAGTGTGCGCTTCGGCTCCCGTAACATCAAATGAAATCGGAAGATTTCTCGCAGCTCCCATCAAAAACAACATAGGAATGGAAAGAAGAGTGTTCGTTCTGGAAGCGAGAAGACCTCTTGCCGCTCTCGGAGCAGGATTTTCCGCGGTCTCGCCCTTAGCGGCGGCGATGATCACCTTTTGAGCTGGCCAGATCACGAACCACACGTTAAACCACATGAGAGTTCCTAAAAGTCCTCCACCGAGAATAATCGCAAGCCATTGACCTGAAGAAAGGGTAGCGCCGCTATAAAGAGCGTGTCCGATCATAAACAAACCGCTCAAGAAAGTAAACATCGCACCCCAACGGAACCACCAAAGAACGCGTGGAACCAATTGTTGAGTTGCTTTTTTCTTAGTATCTCCATCCGTCTCCGCAAAGAAAGATCCTTGTACGAAGTTGATGTACCAAAGTAGTCCGATCCAGGCAACGCCTGCGAGGAAATGTATCCATTTAAAGATAAAATACAAACCCTGACTTGTAAAGAGAGCGATCCCTTCCATAATACCTCCAATTCATCGATAGAATTTGATTTGTCGACGCATAGATAAACAGCGCCCGAACTAAAAATAAATCCTGGAATTTAGACTCTCAGTCAAGCACTTTAGAAAGATTCTAATTTTAAAGAAGAAATAAAATCCGTTTCTAAAAGGATATGGATTCCTGCGAAGATTTTTGAAGATCATCGATCAGAATTTTCTGCAAGACTTCGAAAAAGGAAGGATCGTCATCCTCATCGCTCGATGAACGAAACGGTGCAAACCGATCTCTGAAAATTTCGGCTTCGGATTTGAGAACAACTTTCATTTTATTCGCGTTGTGAAAAAACTCCGATTCAAAACGACTTCCTCCGTTCCCATCAGACCCCTGAATCAAAAGAAGAAAATAGTTATCAAAGTATTCTTCCATGTTTCCCGGGATAAACCAGTTCACTATGCCTGGGGGAAAAATTTGCAGGAACCGACCACTGATTTTTTTTTCAGGAAACTTTGAAAATTCTCCGGAAATTTTTTCGTAATTTTTAGAAGAATGAAATCGAAGTCTATATCCTAAACTTCTAATATCAATTTTAAGACCGTAAACTTGGATGAATAAGGAAATTCGAATATGGAGTGTTTCGGGTTTTGACCAATAACCTGCGTAAGTATCAGGAATTTTTAAAAAGGTTTTTTCCTTTTCATTATAAAGTTCGATTCCATTTAAAAAATCTCCGGATTTAAAAACGGTGATCTTATAAGAAATTTGATTCAGAATTTTGAAAAATCTTTTATAAAACGCTGGAAATTTAGATTTCGTCGAATCGTTAAGTTGATACATCAACCAGGAAGAATTTTTATCTCTTCCCAATTCACAGTTCGAAACCGAACAAAGATACTTATGCGCTACGGAAATCGAAGAAAGTTTCGACACAATCTTAGATTCGGAGCGAAGAAAACTCTGCAACCGATCGACATGTGAAAAAAAATCGAGATAACTGTAATTGGAAAGAATCGAAATCGTTTTGCGTTTCACTCGAAACGTATTTTGATCCTTAAAAGAAGTCGGCAAATATTCCGCGTGAATTTGATACGGAACATTTTCCGGAATTTTTTCGGAAGTGAGAACGGGTTGAAAACCCTTGTTTGTTTTTTGAAGATAAAAATCGATCGAAAACAAACCGTTTTTTTCTTGAAGAACAGATTGATCCGACGAGGTTAAATTTCCGAACAACGCGTTTCGAATTCCGCCAACCGGATACTCTTTTAAAATCGCCTTTTGATAAAAAAGATATTCCTGCCAATAGACCGACTGATCCGGTTTCTTCTGAACGCAGTTGCAAAAAAGCAAAAACGCTAAAGAACCAATGAGAATCGTTTTATTTTTTATGTTTTTGAAGAATCCCATAAAGTTTATCAACCGTTCGATCATCGACTTCTTGGTAATAAGATTCAAAAATTAATTTCTTGTTCCCAGAAAAAATTCGTAACCAAGAAAAATTCGGCCGGATTCCGGAGGATAAAATCCCTTTTTCGTCCAGATAGATGGACTCATAATTTTTGGATTGATTTTCTCGAACGTAAGCATGGACCGCTTCCGGTGCATTCAATAGATTTAGGAAGGCTACAAACTCGACACTCTCCTCGGATTCCCCCAAAAGGTTCTGCATTCTCCAATAGATCTTTCTTCCGTGTTTGCGGCAGAGAACTACGTCTTGATAACCGCAACCCAATAGAAAAACGGTCTTACCTTTCAATTTTTTGGAATTGAGAATTTTGCCTCTTTGATCTCTAAGTTGAAACTCGGGAAAATCGGTTGCGTAAACCTCGAATGAAACCAAAAGAAGAAGCAAAAGAAAAACACAAGAACCTGTCGAACGCCGATAAAAACAAAACATCGTGATCACTGCCATATTTTTTATAGAATGTAAAATTGCGGTTTTGAAACACGCAGTAAACTCTGATAGAATATTCTACTTCGTTTGAAATCGAAAAATTCCATCCCAGTTTTCTTCGGGAGGTTTGGAGGAATAGAGTTTGCATCGTTTCAAATAAATTTTAGAAAGATTGTCCCTTGGCTCATCTCGATACAGTTGTTTAAAAATATTGGTAGCATCGTAAAATTTTCCAGCCTTGTATTCTGCGATTCCTTCTGCAAACTGATCGATCGTTTTATATTTAAAGTCCTTGATTTCCGCCGGATCCGCCTCAAACACCTCGTAGATATCGACCGCTTGATTTCTTCCCTTTACAAATGCGGTATCGATCATTCGAATCCCGACTTCGCTCAATCGGTTCAGTTGCAAAAACGTATGATGAGAGATTAAAATTCTACTTTGATAAAGAGAACTCAAAGACTGCAGTCTTGAAGCCAAATTGACAGCGTCTCCGATCACGGTGGTATCAATTCTCCTTTTGCTTCCAACGGTTCCTAAAATTAAGGATCCCGTATTGATCCCGATTCCTACGTCTAAGTTCCATCCCGGCGGAATTGAAAACTCTCGTTGTAGTCTTCCCGATTGAACGACACGAATCATTTTAATCGCGGCCTCGACCGCATTATCGGCGGAATTAAAATTCTCCTTGTCCGCTCGATCGTTATAATCCGCAAAAAGCGCGAGTATCGCGTCACCAACGTATTTATCCACAAAACCGGCGGTTTGATAAACCAAATCCTCCATTTCGGAAAGATAGGAATTTAAAAATGCGATCGTATGGCTCGGTTTGATCGCTTCCGATATGCTCGTAAAATCTCTGATATCCGAGAACAAAACGGTCATCGATTTTTCTTTATTATCGCCGATGGCTATAGAAACAGGAGATTCTTTATCTAAAATTCGAATAAAATCCGCGGGCACAAATCTATAAAACGCATCCTTTTGATTGGAAAGCTCCTTATTAAGCGACTGAGCGTCTTTGTATAGTTGAATATAACGGGAAACTAAAATACTGATGATCGTAATAATAAAAAGAGAATACACAATCTTAAAAAAAGGATAATGCAAACCTACAATTTTAAAAATAGAATCCAACAAATCCCAAACTGCAAAAAGAATACAGGCCGATATTCCCGCCAATATCTTACGAGCGTCTTGTTTTTTTCTTTGTACAGTTTGAATCGAAAAGAAAAGAATATAAAACAAAAAGAATATCATCAGGACTTGACATATTTTCAAGGCGACATGAGTCCAGGAGAATGGAGTAATCCAAACCGCAATAAACAAAAGTATCAACAAATATACAAAAATACTCGGAACAACCCCTGTCTTTTGCTTTTGATAAAAATAGTCTTTGATAAAATAATAAAAGGTAGGCAAAATCAGCATCAAAGAGGAATATTCGGCTCTAAAAAATAAAGAACTGTCGATGTCTGAATGAGTATTTACGAACTTTTGGTAAATCAAATTCGAAGAGGAAAAAAAGTAGATCGAAGATACAAATGAAAAAAATCCGAAATAAAGATAGTAAAGATCCTGTCTGCGGGTTATATAAAAAAGTATATGATAAATACCGAATATAAAGTAAATTCCGTATAAAAAAACTTCAAAATATTCGGAAGTCGATTCGTAAATCTGTTCAAAAAAGGCGATTCTATAACCGCCCGCGTGATAAAATCCGAAATGATCGTTTTGAATATAAGACGTGATATTTGATTCTCCCACGATATAAAAAAGAATCGTATTTTTTCCTTCTTTCAAAGAGCCGTATGGAATCGGCATTGTAACCGATTTTAAGGATCGACGGATTACAGGAGTGAAATTGCCTTTATCGATCGCTTCCGGAAATAACTCTCTACGAATCAAAATTCCATTGAGATAGAGTTCCCAGTTTTCACCGATATCTGGAAAGTAAATTGCGGTCGGTAAATTTAGATAAGGTGAATTCGAATTTATAAAAAATTCTACTTTTGCGGTTACTTCGTGAAAACCGGATTGTTCCGGTATCGAGAAAAAAGAATTAAAACCTACTGGAAATTTTGAAATGGATTTCCATTCTTCTGAAACGGATAATTTTTGTTCTTTTTTTTTAAAGGAAAAACTCTTATTACTACGAGATAAAGGATTCTGTTTTTCTAATTCGGTTGAAATAGAATTTCCTTCGATTATCTTCCAATCCGCGCTAGTAAGATCCAGAAAGTCCGAGTCCGATTTGTATCCGCAGTAAAGCGAGAGAAGGCCGATCGAAACGATAAAAAGTAAAAGACGGATTCGGATCATGCAGCCAAAATTCATCAGTAAGGATTCCCTGCGAAGGAAATTTCTTTCCAAAGTGGAGTTTAGGTCACATGACGAGTTCGTCTTCACCGGCACGGGCAACGACGATCTCACCAGCGTCTTCCAATTTACGAATGATGTTTACGATTTTTTGCTGAGCGTCTTCCACGTCTTTGATCCGGATCGGACCCATAAAATCCATGTCCTCTCGAAGCAGGTTTGCGGCGCGTTTTGACATGTTCTTGAAAATTTTCTCCTGAACTTCCGTATCCACCGATTTCAAAGCCTTTGCAAGATCCGAGTTATCCACTTCGCGCATTACTTTCTGAATCGCTCGGTCATCCAAAAGAACGATGTCTTCGAATACAAACATCCGTTTTTTAATTTCTTCCGCGAGTTCCGGATCTTCCTCTTCCAGCGCTTCAATGATCGTTTTCTCGGTTCCCCGGTCTACAAGGTTCAAAATTTCAACTACGGAATCGATACCACCCGCGGAAGTATAATCCTCCGAGGCCAATGTAGAAAGTTTTCTTTCCAGAACTCGCTCTACTTCCCGAAGTACGTCCGGACTAACCCGGTCCATAGTCGCGATTCGTTTTGCGACTTCCGCCTGAATCGTATGCGGCAAGTTGGAAAGAATGTTGGATGCTTTTTGAGGATCCAGATACGAAAGAATGAGTGCGATTGTCTGCGGGTGTTCATTCTGGATAAAGTTTAATAAGTGCTGAGGATCCGTTCTACGAATAAAGTCGAACGGCCTTACTTGCAAAGAAGAAGTAAGACGATTGATGATATCGATCGCCTTTTGATTTCCAAGAGCCTTTTCCAAAAGACCGCGGGCAAAATCGATTCCCCCGTTGGAAATAAATTCCTGAGCCATCATGAGTTCGTTGAACTCGACTAAGACCTTTTCTTTATCTTCCGGAGTAATTTTATCAAGACGGGCGATCTCGAACGTGATCTGTTCGATTTCATCTTCCCGAAGGTGCTTAAAAATCTCCGAAGACACTTCGCTACCGACCGCAATTAGAAAAATCGCCGCCTTTTGTCTTCCGGTTAGGTTCGTCTTTTTATTGAGCACGTCCGAGTCTACCTGTATGAATCCTATCGGTTAAAAGATCCCTTTTCAACGAAAAGATTTTTGGTTCAAAGTGAGAATTTTCTCTTCTTCTAAAAAATTTGATTCTACCGTTCGAGAAACCGAGAATTCCAGAAAACTTGACCCTGAAGGACTTTTCTAAAGAATCGGAATCGGAGAAACAACTTGAAACTCAAAGTTTACGAATACAAAAATTGCGGCACTTGTAGAAACGCACTCAAATTTCTTTCCGCAAAAAAAGTAGAATTGGAAGTAGTGCCGATCCGTGAAATTCCTCCCCAAAAAACGGAGCTCAAAATGATGCTGAAGTATCTAGAGAACGATTCTAAAAAACTTTTCAACACTTCGGGCGGAGATTATAAAGAATTAGGGCTCAAGGACAAATTGGGAAACATGTCGATCGAAGAACAGTTAGAACTTCTTTCCAAAAACGGAAATCTCGTCAAACGACCTTTTGTTCTCGGAGAAGGATTCGGCTTTGTTGGTTTTAAAGAAGAGGAATGGAAAAAGCGGATTCGATAATTACAAATCGACTGAACTTCCAAACGCGCCGGTTGCATCCGGATCGCCGATTGTTTGCGGCGCTGATGCATATCCAGTAGCGCCATCGGAAAGATAGAGATAAACATTTCCCGCATTGGTTCCGCCAACCGAACTAGGACCCCCGACTAAAAGATCGCTAAATCCGTCTCCATCAATGTCTCCCGAGCTGACAGAGATTCCCATTTGGCCTAGATTTACCGGTTTTGTAAGAAAATTAAGTACAATCGGATTCAATCCAAAGAAGCTCCCGCCGTATAAAAAAGACATCGCACATCCTTGATTTGCTTGAGCGCCGGTATAACCATAACCGCCGTTTAAAATATCGAAAAAACCGTCCCCATTGACGTCGCCGCTTGCTACCGAAGTTCCGGATAAAGACCCAGCGGATCCTGCAACAGGACTGTTCGATGCATTTGCAAGAACTCCTATATTGGAAGTATATAGATAAGTTCTACCCAATCCGCCGGCTTCTTGATACGCACCTACAATCATATCCGCGAACCCATCACGATTCGCATCCGTCGAAACAATTGAGTTTGCATACCATTCGTTGACTACAGCACCTTGAAAAATTTGTGCGACGGCGCCGTAGGTTCCGGCTCCTTGAGAAAGATAAACGAATGAAGCGCCCAATTGTCCTGAGCCAACCGCTCCGATCATAGCATCCGACCTGCCGTCTCCGTCAACATCGCCTAACGTGACTGCATAACCGAAAAACTGCGTGCTTCCTATATTTCCCGGATTTGCGATCGATTGACTGAATGCGGCACCGAGTCCTACCGATGCGCTCGATAGATAAACATAAACCTGTCCGACATTTCCGAGGTCGTAAGGCGAGCCTACGAGAATGTCCGTAAAACCGTCTCCGCTAATATCCCCTAAAGTAAGATTGAGAAGACCCGTGCCAATACCGGTAGAATAGATCGCGGTTGTAGACAATCCGCCCGAAGCTCCTTGAGAAAGGTATACACTAAAGATAGCATTTGTGTTTGCAACCACTGCATCCGCATATCCGTCTCCATCGATATCTCCTAACGTAACGGAATAACCAAAACCCGCCGCTCCGGTCAGCACGGTTACGGGTGTAGAACCGAGTCCTCTTACTTTTCCAAGTGAGAGATAGGCTCGAACACGATTCGAGACTTGAGAACCGATCAGCGCATCCGGATAACCGTCGCCGTTAATATCCTTATTGAGTCCCTTTTGAATTGATAGGATGGTCGGAAACGAAACGCCGGAAGCAGCCACCGATCGAACTGCAACCGAATGAAAACTCCATTCTTTCCAAACACCGGTCGAAGGGATCGTGGACGGAACTCCGGCCGCGGGAAGTTGAAGTTTCCACTGACTTCCGGTTATAACCGCCGGAACAAAAGGCCCGTTGTCCAATGAAACTTCGACACCGGATACGGAAGAATCGAAATCACCGACGAGAAAGCCTGAGTTTAAAAGCCTTCCGTCCCCCGTGTTCAAAATTCTTGGTTGAGGAAGAATCGGTCCCGTTCCGCATACGGAAATACCGCCGGGATTGAATAGATTACTAAGAACGAGATTTTTATAAAAAAGAGAACTGTTTCTATCGCAGAGATTCTCGATCGATTTCATGCTGCAAGAGTATGAAAAAAATAGAATCAAAAAAACGACGGTAAAACGACTTATCATAGATATGATTGAATATAAAATATTTAAAAAAAATGAACCCGAAATCCTAACGAATAGACGAATTTCCATACGATTTTTGGCTATCGCAAAACGGATTTTTTATTTTTTAAAAGAAAATCCAGAAATCATTTAGAAATAATTTTTTATACTTTGAAGAAGATCGATTTTTAAAAATAGATCCGGAAAGGTTTTGTAAGAACTATTTAAAAGATAGAATGATAAAAAATTCTTACAAAAGATCCGAGCCCTTTCCTTCTCTCAAGACGATCATTTTATCCCCGGTAACGTCCAGAATTGTGGAAAGTTCAATGTCCACGATTCCCCCGTCGATGATACCCTCAACGCGTGATCCGTAAATTTCTTCCAAGGATTCCACTTTAATGATAAATTCATCGTTGGTAAAAACGGAAGTCGAAGTAAGAGGATTTGGATGCATTTTCATCAGCTCTTGTAAATAAATCGCATCCGGAATTCGAATTCCGATTTGTTTTTCTTTCTGATTGGAAAACGAAACACGAGGAAGATGTTTGTTGGCCCGAATGATAAACGTAAACGGTCCCGGCGTTAGTTTTTTCATCAACCGAAATGCTTCGTTCGGAAGATTTTCAATATAATTTGAAGCGACCGAAATGTTCGGACAAACGAGAGAGAGCGGTTGATTTTTCGATATGTTTTTGAGTTCGTATAATCTTTCAACACCAAGTTTGGATTGTGAATCCGCAACCAATGCGTAAACGGTATCCGTAGGAAAGATATACACGTTTCCCTCCAGCAGTTTATCGGATATCTGCTGAAGTTTTCGTTTTTCGGGATTGATTGGATGTAGCGAAAGAATCATCTCTTATTAGACTTTTTTTAAATCCCCGCAGTAATTCCCCCGTCGACTACGACCGTCTGACCTGTGACATAGGCGGAAGCTTCGCTTGCAAGAAAGATCGCGGCCCCGATCAAATCTTCCGGTTTTCCCAATCTTCCCATGGGAATGCCTTTCAACATCTGTTCCATCACATCTGGTTTTTCCTTGATCATCTCAGTCATGTCCGTATCGATAAAACCGGGACAAATGGCGTTGACTCGATAACCGGAGCCGATCCATTCCACCGCCAAAGCTCTTGTCATGTTGATCACGGCTCCTTTGGTTCCGGAATACACAGAAGCAAACTTAGTCCCTCTCATTCCGAGAATGGAGGCCACATTGATTATATTCCCGCCTTTTTTTTTATGAATTTTATAATACGACGCGCATGTGCGGAAAACCCCCGCAAAGTTTGTTTGTATGATCGATTCAATTTCATCTTCTTTTAAAAATGCGGCCGGTTTGTTGGAAGCGATCCCCGCATTATTGACAAGGACGTCTAACTTTCCGTGTTCTTTTACAATCGACTCGATGATCGAAGTCATTGCATCCGGTTGCCGGATATCGGCGGCAAATCCTTTGATTCCGGTTCCTGCGAATTTTTTTACGGACTCTTCCGAGGAACCCGTACCATAAACGATAGCCCCCGCTTTTAAAAAACCGTTTGCAAAGTCTTTTCCAATTCCGCGGGTGGATCCCGTTACAAGAACCGTCCTGTTTTTTACACTAAATAAATCGCTCAATTCCATTACTCCTTATTATAATTCGGTTTAACTGGATAACACGGTCGAATGTTTTCTATCGATTCTTCCGCGACCAAACCCCCCGGTCTTTTTCCTCGCTCCGTATCAAAAGTACGAATTAGTTTTCGAGAATCGATTCTGATATTTTTTCCAAAGTCAGAACTTGTATCCCTGGTCTTTTCCCTTTTAGGTTTTTGATTTGAGTATGGATCGAAAATTTCCGGCTCTTTTTCTTCCCTTTCTATCGTCAGGTCGTCAACAAGAACTTCTCGATTGATATAATGACTTCCGTCGTTGTCATAGGTATTGTGCAAGGGATCACAATCGAACAAATCGATCTTAGTCACGATTTTATCGCAGAAAAGTAGATGTTCTTTGCAAAGATATTGATAACTTGATTCCTTAATTCGATCAAAGCTTCCCCGCTTACAGGAAGGTAAAATCGTTAGAATTAAAAAAGAAAAACAAAACTTTTTAATAAAAGAAAAAAACATATATGAATTCAATCGGTTTGATTTTTATTTCGGCTTCGCGGAATTTTCAGAACCTGAAGAAGGAGTCTGAGTTTTTGACTCGGATTCTTTTTGCAGTTTTCCGGAAGAAAGTCCGAGTTTCCATTCGTATGATTTCAAAGTTTTAACCCTTTCTTTTTTTCTTTCCTCGTCTTGTTCCACATTCAGACGATCCAGAGAATCGTCCCAATAAATTAATTCTTCCTGTTTAAGATAATCGGTTTCAAGAATTCTATTTTTCGAAATTTTATCAGAAAGAGAAACGGACAAATCCTCGTTTTTTCCAAGAAGAATTTTAATCTGATATAAGGAAATCAGAGCCTGTTTTTGGTAATAAAGCGCGCCGGTTTGATTTCCTTTTTCCAATTCGTTTACGGAAGCCTTTGCCGTTTCTCCCGAACGAACATAGTATTTTTCGAATACCGAAAGAAGATTACGATTTTTACTTTTTTGATCCAAGCGTGTATTAACGATCAAGGGAGCCAATTCCTGTCCGAGTTGAAGCGTTTTTGTTTCGTAATCTTTTCGAATCGTTTCTGCTAAAGGACCGATCGTTTTATAAATTTCTTCGAACAGATCCGCTGCAGCTGAATATTCCGCCCTCAAGTATTGGGTTTCAGCTCGCCCATAATCGGATGTGAGTTTATCAAGGTCATGTTTTTTTCCAAAGTTAAGCAGGGAGATTCGAATTCCTTTCAATGCGAGATACGCTTTTTTTCGAGTGGATTCTAATTTTCCGGTTTCGATCAACTCTCGACTGGATTCTATTTTTTTTGTTTCCTTCTGATTCGAATCCTTACTTTCAACGGGTTTTGTTTGGGAAAAAAGAGAAGAACCCAAAGTAAAAAAAAAGAAACACAAAATAAGGTTTAAACCAATGCCTCGGATACGCAGATTCTTTTTCATCAATACCAGTATCGACAGGAAAACAGGTGCAAAGCAACGCTTTTCTCAAACTGTGGATTTATGATCATCCTCAGATCCAGATCTCCCAGGAGAAAACAGGTCTTAGAATCTCTCGATTTGGATTTTAGAATCGAACCGGAGGACATCGACGAAAGTTCATTTCCGGGAGAAAGCCCTTTAGAATATCTAAAAAGAATCACACTTTCCAAATTGGGAACTCGAACAAGAAACGATCTGCTCGTTTCCTGTGATACGATCGTGGTTCAGAATAATTTCATACTTCAAAAGCCTACAAACGGAAAAGAAGCTCTGCAAATGTTGGAAAAACTTTCCGGAAAAAATCATCTGGTTTACTCCGGTTTGGGAATTTATCACGAAGGTATGGAACAGTTTGCCTTTGATTCTTCTCGTGTTTATTTTCATTCTTGGAATCAAGGTCAGATCCTAAACTACATAGAACGATATGCGCCGTTTGATAAAGCCGGAAGTTACGGAATCCAGGACGCGGATGGCCCGGTTCGAAACTATGAAGGTTCGTATACGAACATTCTCGGGTTTCCGATCCGAATGTTTTTTCGATATCACGATTTATGGAAAAATGAGTTAAAAGGAAATCACGCGTAAAAGTCGATCAGACTTCCGCGGGTTTCCGGCAGATTTTCCTTTGGCAAAGAAGCAAAATTCTTTCCCGGAAAACCTCGGTCGGGAATAAAATCCTCCCGTTTTACCGCTTCTATAGGCTGCACTTTTCCACCAAGACGAGCAGGGCTTACATAAGCCAAACCTTCCGCTGGAAAAGAAATCCTCTGGACTCCCGAACTGATGTTCATATATTCATCTTCGGAGAATGAATTCTTTAGCTTAAGTGATTCTTCCCTTTTTTTAAAAACCAAACGCGATTTTCGATTTGATATGAAAGTAACCGGCGCCAAAACGAAAGAATATAAAAATTCCATCGAATTTCTTTCCGACTTCGGAAAAGATTTGCCTCAAATCGTTTTTGTGGCCTCTAAAGAATCCTATGAGTTTGAAATCTTAGCTGAAAAATATAAGGAAGCGATCAAGAAGTCCGGAGAAGCGTTTGAAATCGTAATTTTTGTTTCGGAACCCGGAGACTTTGAGCGCTTTCAATCCGAAGCGTTCAATCTGGATATGTTTTCAGCCCGAAAATTATTCATCATCAAATCCGGTTTGGAATTTTTCAAACCCATCTCCGGCGGAAAAGGAAAGAACAACGAATCTTTACAAAAACAGTTTTCCAACTTCCCGGATTCCATCCAACTCTTAGTTCATTACAATCACTGGGAAGTTCCTGCCAAGGTTTTACAGATCTTTGGCGGAAAAGTGAATCTGGTAAAAACCAAAAACTTTTATCCCAATGAAACCAGAGGCGGGCTTTTACAAGCCTGTAAAGAAATCGGAGTTCAACTGGAAGAAGATGCGATGGATCAATTTCTTCACAAAATTCCTCCATCGATGGGGGCGTATCTACAATCCCTTTCCAAACTCAAATTGTATCTCGGTAAAAAAACGTTCACAAAACAGGACATCGAGGATGTCCTTCTCTTTAGCGGAGAACTCAATTCCTCCGGCTTGGTCGATTTTTTTATGGAATCCGATCGGATTCGTTTTTTTAAGGAATTAAGCAAGTTTCAAAAAGGGAAGGATTCTCTGCTTTTGTTTCTTACAATTTTAAAAGAAAGAATCGATCAGCTCCGAAAATACAAAATCATTTCGAGAAAATACGAAGCTTCGCTTTCCGATGATGAAATTTACGAATATCTGGATATTCAATCCTACAGCCCCGCAAGAAAGAATTTTGTTAGAAATCGTCTAAAAAAAGAAGCTTCCTTTTTTTCGGACAAAATTGTATCAGAACTTTATGATTTTCTAATAGAAATCAACATACGGATCAAAACCGGCTCCGAAAAAGAGGAATCGGAATTTTATTTCAGTCGGCGGATGGAGAATTTTTTCCTTCAACTTCGCCGGAAAGACCGAATTCTATAATCTTTCTGTAGATCGTTCTTTCTGAAATTCCCAAAATTCTGGCCGCCTTTTCCCGGTTTCCGTTTACAAGGATCAAATTTTTCTTAATGATTTCCTTCTCGTAGTCCCTGAGGGGAATTCCCGTCTTTACCTCTATAAATTCCGTATATACATAAGAGGTCTCAAACATTTGAGGCGGTAGATGTTTTGTATCCAATACACGAACGGGAAATAAGGAAACCATACTTTCCAATAGATTCTTGAGTTGTCTCACGTTTCCGGGAAAATCGTAATTGAGAAGAAGGTGGTATAATTTTTCGCTCAATCGGACTTCTTTTCGTTTGTATTTTTCGGAAAGTGTCTCCAAAAAATGTTTTATCAAGAGAGGAATGTCTTCCTTTCTTTCTCTTAAATCGGGAAGATCCAATCGAAAATTGGAAATCTCAAAATACAAAGATTCCAAAATCTGTCCCGCTTCCAATTTTTGTTTCCATTCTTTACCGGATAAAAATATAAAACGGGAATTTGATCGATTCTCGCGAATTTGTTTTAGAAGAGACGCTTGAATCTCTTTTGGAAAAACCGTAAAATTTCTAAATACGAAATACGCATCTCTACCCGATGTAAGTTCCGCATCCAGAGAGTTTTCTGTTTCAAAACTATCGGGATCGATGATTTTTACGGACAGATTTTCTCCCGAGAGTTTAGCAAGGACGTGAGCTATGAATGTTTTTCCAACCCCTGGTCCCCCGGTCACAAACAGCGGAAGTTTGTTTTCCGATAGCGACTTGAGTCGGTTTAATATTTTGTCCGAGCTGGAAGAATTGCTGATAAAAATATGTTCGCCGGAATTCAATGGGGATCCCTATTTAAAAAAGATTACAATCCTTTGACCTGGAGAACTTGACCGCGGACGATACAATCAAAAGAACTTTTGTTTGTATTCTGAAAATAATTTCTTACCTGAATCGGTGTACAATCCAAGATTTGAGAAGCGGAGCCTTTATACGACTCCGTAAGATCCGGAACGTTTAAAACGCCGTCTACGGAACTGCCGGATGGAACATAAGTAGTTTGATAGGTTACAAGTTCGTCCGTTTGAGGAGTTTGAATATTTTTAGGAAGTCCTAACCAAAAGGCACGATCCCCTGATTTTATCAAAACAGATATTCCATCCGATTTTAGTTCTTCTTGGAGCAAGTTTTGAGAAAGTAGAAATGTCAGATTGTCCTGTAACGGTTCGGCAGCTAAAATTTTATCTCCTGTCAATTCCGAATAAATTTCGGTAAAATTAAGAGGATTGATCGACTCCGATTCTGAATATTTACCCGAGTAAGAAACCCGATTCAGAGAATTTTCAGATAAAATTTGGCTAGAAGAAACGGAGGAATGTGTAAAATAGATCTGTCTGCCTCGAAATACGATCGTCCTTGAATCCTTATCCGTGCTGATTTTTCGGAAATAAGTAATTTCATGAAAATTTCCCTTTGAAAAAATTCCTTTATAAAATTGGATTTGCGAAGTGGAAAAATAGGGCGCCGTAAACAATCGGATTCCATAACCTAAAGAACTCAAATCCTGCAAAACGGAGGATAAAGTAGGGTTCGGAATTTTTCCCTTAGCATTGGTTAGGAGAATTATGTCTTGATATGGTGTGGATCGCGCCCCCGATTGCAGAAGACTTCGTTTTACATTTACGAGTGCATCGGATACGTCTTCTAAACTGGATTTACCAAACGACTTGAGTGTTTCAAGCTGCACCCTCAGTTCGGCGGAAGATTTTGCTTTTGGGAAAATGGATTGTTTTCCCTCGGCGAAGGTTACAAGCCGAATACTTGTCATAGTGCCCCAAGAGGAATTTTTAACAAATTGAACCCATTCTTCCCTTTCTCTTTGAAACGATGGAGATAAATCCACTACAAAAATCAATTCCTTGATTCTGTTTTGGGAAGAAGAAACAACCATTTGTCTTTTTTTAGAAGGAACAAACGGAAAAGACTTTTCGGTTGCCGATCTCATCAAAAAAAATAGATCCGATTTTTCGCTGAGATGAAGTTCATCGATCTTTTTTAACGTACAGTTATAAATGGAACGGTCCAAAGAAATTGAATTTTGAAATTGGAGTTCGTCACGCACCAGATAATGCGTATTTAATTCTGAACAGACTTTGTTAAAATCTTCCTTTCCAAAATGAGGACCTCGAAATTTTTCAAAAATTTCTTTATCACGAATCTTTTCGGTCGTATCTACTCTTGCTCTTAGAAGTAGATTTGCATAAAAGGCTCCGAATCTGGAAATTTCTTGTGATCGATCATTGATTTTTTCCAAAGTGGCGGGCAAATTCCCTTCCGCCTTTCCAGGAAGAAAAGTAATGGTCGTTGCAAAGACGGGTTGAAGCGATAAAATAAAGAAAAATAACAGGATTCTTAACATAGGATTTCGTATAAAACTGATTTAGTAATAGTTTTATTCATTTGGTAGATCAAGGAGAAAATGACGATTCCCAGACATATCCCGCTTTTCATAACAATTCTTATTTTTAATTTCAGTATCGCCAATTCCGGACAAAAAACTCAAATCAATCCATAAAGAGAAGGGGTTTTAAAAGATAAAAAACCGCCGGAACTCGCAAACTGCGATCGATCGTCAAAAAACATAGATTCGAAAGAAAGGGATGCAACTACATTCCCCTTGCGACCAGAACCATACAAAAAGAATCGCTATCAAACATCCGAAGACGGTGCAATTGCCCATCGAAACGGCCAAATTAACAAAATGTTTTTCGGAATCCTGAAAAGAATGGAGAAATTACAAAGACGATAATTCCGGAAATGAAATTTTTAAGCCATTTTTTGTGACACAAATTTTACCATAGATTCCCGTTTAATTTTGTGTAAACGGGAACCTTTGATTCAAAGCATGTTTTTAAAAAAAATTGGGAAAAATTCCGGTGTATTCTTTACTTAAAAGTTTTTAGTAAAAAAGATATGCCTAAAAAAAAATAGAGAAAAGCGATCCAATGTAAACAAGGAAGAAAATTATTTCTTTCGCCCTTTTCTTAGAATCCAGCTTATATAAAAAGCGTCAAATTTGGAAATTTCTTGCAAACGGTTGAGAATTCTTTCCAAAGTAACTGGCAAATTGGTTCCAAATTTCCCAAAAAAAAGTTACGGTCTCAAAGAAAAGAGTCCGAACCAATAAAATTTCGAATTCACAAAATTTAGTGCGATGCAAATTGATTTTGAAAGTAAACGAACGGAAATAATCGAATCAATACTATCGATTAAAAAATGAGTTGCACAAACTTGGTAAAGTATTAGATTTTTTCATTTAGTAGATCAAGGAGAAAATAATGATCAATAGACTTATCGCTCTATCTGTAGCAACAATGATTTTTGCAGCTTGCTCCAGCCCAGACTCCGGACAAAAAGACGCAACAAGCGTTGGTGATGGTGGCTGGACTTTTGAAGGATGGGGCGGACCTCCAGAGCAAAGAAACGACGGAAAAACACCTAGAGATACAAATCCAAAAGATTGGTATTTTATCAAGTTTGCTTCCAGAGCTTCTGCAAAAGCGGTTGCTAAGAAAAGCCAGGCGATGATGCAATCCACTTGTCGCGAAGCTTCCAGACTGCAAGGTGCATCCGATGTTGTGAAAAAGATGGTTGGTGAAACCGTAGAAGCGGCATCCGGAGTTTCCGATGGTGAAGCAACCGCGTCCGTAATCGTATCTCAATCCCAAGGTGTTGTAAAGGGAGTTGGGGTTTACGAGTGTAAGGCAACCGGATCCGGTTCTGATCCAAAAGATATTTCCAAAGACAACTGGGAAGAATGTCAGTGCGTAATTTACGCAAAATTTCCTGGTGGAAAGGATGCTCTCGTAGCGAAAGCTCAAGAAGTTTCCAGCAAATAAGAATCTGATTTTTTCAGATCAATTTGTTTTAAACCCCGCCTTAAAAAGCGGGGTTTTTTATTTTCTTTAACTAAACTGAATATGAGTATTTTGGAATCAAATGCTCTTATATCAAAATTAAAAATTGAATTTGCATTTTACTCCAAAGAAAGACTATACTTACTTGCAAGATTATTGATATCCACCAAAAATTCATCCTGTTTTGAAGCAGCCTTTTTAAGCGCCTCCGTTGCAGAGGTTAGAATTTTAGTTTTCTCTTCTTCCGCGGCCGAGTTATACTTCACCAAATCCTGACTTGCTTTCTTTAAAAGTTTAATCGTTTCACCTAAAAGCGCGTCTTTGCTCAAATGAGGAGAGGCTGTTTTGATCCACACGTCATAGTAATTGGTAAGTTTATCATCTACAAGAATGGAATCATAACAAGTTACTTTGGAAAATTCTCCGATGATTTCTTGTTCTAAACAATACATTCCTCTTTTCAATTTACCCTTTGTATTTGCGGTGATCGTCGGTTTTACAAAGGCGTCCTCACTTTCAGTCAGAACAAAATATACGTTTTCAGAAAAGTTTTTTACGGGCGCAAAACCCTCTTTATTTTCCACAGTCCTAACTTTAAGAAAGGTAACAGAAATAGTCCCTTTTTTATCTTTAGTAGGAACTTGAACATCGACGGTTTCAAGCCCGGTAACTTCTTCCATTCCGTAAACAAGAGTAACCTGATCTTCCTTTTTATCAGTTCCTGGATTTTTATAAATCCACTGATCATAATTTGCAAATCTTGTTCCTAAAATTTGCGTAATTTCCTTCTTTTCTTCCTTTTTGCAGGCGTTAATCATTAACAAAGCAAAAGAGAGTATTAAGAATATTTTTACATACTTCATAAAGTAATTTCTCCGTTTCGCAAAGTTATCATGGAAGGATGTAAAATCGTCAAGAAAAACGTTTATTACCCGTCCCAAAATTTAGATTTCCCTTATCAAAAAGACTAAACAAAAAAATCGATTTCAATTTCAGAATAGATTTTTATACAAAGAGATTGAGGACAAGTTAGAGAATTATCAAATTCTTATTCAATTAAAATCCATTATGAAAACGGGGTTTTACAAATTGATATTTATAGATAGGAAATTTTAAGAATGTGACACTAAAGATTTGGCAGTTCGGTGACTGATCAAACATTCTTCAAATCGTTTGAATTCTCGAATTTCCAGCAACTCCGCCTTCCAAAGAGAATCGAATTCCAAACCGGAAAGATATTTGACGAGATGTTTTCTAAATAAAACCAAACCGAATTCTTCACCGAAACTTTCAATCATCCAGCAAAGATGTTCTAGAATCACAGTATAGATCTTTTCCCAAGATAATTCTTCTTTTTTGTTTTCCGAGAAAATCCAAGGATTACCGATCGCATTTCTTCCGATGAGAACTCCGTCTACTTTGTATTCGCGAATCTTTGCATTGGCTTCTTGAAAACTTTTGATGTCTCCGTTTCCAAAGATAGGGATTCTTGCATTTGCCTTGACTTCTCCGATCGCATCCCAATCGGCGAGACCGGTATATGCCATTTCCTTTGTGCGACCGTGCACGGTAAGAGCATCCACCCCTGATTCCTCCAGTTGTTTCGCCACTTCCAGATAATTTCTAGTTTGCGAATCCCATCCGATTCTAATCTTTGCGGTGACCGGAACGTTCACTCGTTTTTTAATCGCCTCAATGATCTTACCTGCTTGGGCAGGACGACGCAACAAGCCGGCACCCGCACCCCGCAACGAAACCTTGCGAGTGGAACAGCCCATATTCAAATCGATGATATCCGGTTTTAATTCTTGAATGATCTCCGCCGCTTCCGCTATGATTTCGAGTCGGTTACCGAAAATCTGAAACGTGATCGGTCGTTCTTCCGGATCAAACTGAAATAACTTAAGTGCCTTTGGTGCTCGATGAACGATCTCATCCGTATTTACAAATTCGGTATAGGAAAACGCGGCTCCGAATTTTTTACAAATTCTACGCGTTGGAGAATCGGAAATGCCTGCCATGGGGGAAAGAGAAATTCTCCCCGGGATGGTGACATTTCCGATTTGGATCATTTTCTCAACTTTCTCCGAGCACGGTAAAGTCCTGAACCTTATCGTTATCTTTCAAATCTACGATACGGACTCCGACTGCGGTTCTTCCCAATTTAGAAATATCAAACGCATTAATTCGAATCGTCATCCCTTGTTGCGTGATCAGAATGATTTCGTCTTCGCTTCCGACGGAACCCGTTCCCACGGAGAATCCGTTTTTATCGGTTACCTTGAGATAGGCCATTCCTTTGCCACCCCGTCCCTTCGCGCCAAACTCGTCAAAGCCGAGACGTTTTCCGTATCCTTCTTCGGAAACAACGAAAATGTCCTCACCTTCTTTGAATTTGCTCAAGCCGACAATGGCATCGTCTTGAGCGAGTCTCATTCCGGTAACGCCGCTCGCAGTGCGTCCTTGAGGTCTGATGATGTTTCCTTCGATACGAAGAGCCAAACCTTTTCTTGAAAAGATAATCACCTCGTCTTTATCGCTAATTGCCTCGACTTTGATCAGATCATCCCCGTCCCTAAGACCGATCGCGATGATTCCCGATTTTTTAACATTGCTGAATTCTTTGAGATGAATTCGTTTGATAAAACCTTTACGAGTCACTAATAGAAGATCCTTTTCCATATCCTCCTCTCTAAATGCAAAGACAGAGGAAATATATTCGTCTTCTCTTAAATTGATGATCGCTTTTAAAGATTTACCGCGAGCTTCCTTGGAAGCAATCGGAAGTTCATACGCTTTCATTACATAAACCTTTCCGATATTTGAGAAAAACATGATACTATCATGCGTCATTGCTGCTTTCATGATTTTGATCACGTCGTCTCGTTTTTGAGAAAGACCCTGAATTCCCTTACCGCCGCGTTTTTGTCTTTTGAAAGTGTCGATCGGAAGGCGTTTTACAAATTGATCGTAAGTGATTTGAATGACGATCTCTTCATCCGCAATCAAGTCTTCCGCATTAAAGGATGAACTTTCGATACTTTCGATGGAGATTTCCGTCTTACGTTTGTTGCCGTATTTATCCCCTACTTCCTGGAGTTCGGTGCAGACGATATCGTTGACTCGGGACGGTTTTGCGAGAATGTCATTTAGATCCACAATCAATGCCCTTACTTCCGCCAATTCATCAATGATTTTCTGAACTTCGAGAGAAGTGAGTCTTTGCAGCCTCATTTCCAAAATCGCATCGGCTTGAACATCCGATAAACTAAAACGCGTTTTTAGTTGTTCTTTTGCTTCCGCAGGATTTTTAGAAGCTCGGATCACTTTGATGACATCTTCGATATTCTCTAAAGCGATTTTTAAACCTTCTAAGATATGGGCTCTTTTTTCCGCCTTATCCAAATCAAACTGAGTTCTTCTTGTAATCACGACCCTTCTATGAGCCGAATACGCGGTAAGAATTTCCTTGATATTGAAAATTTTCGGTTTGTTATCCAGAATCGCTAACATCGTGATTCCGTAACTCACCTGAAGTTGAGTCATTTTATAAAGTTGATTTAGAATGACCTGGGCATTTGCATCTTTTTTAATATGAATTTCGACTCGGATTCCTTTTCGATCCGAAAGATCCATGATCTCCGAAATTCCTTCGATGTGTTTGTCGTTGACAAGATCTCCGATCTTTTCAAGAAGAACCTTCTTATTTACTTGATAGGGAATTTCGGTTACAACGATGACTTCCCTTCCGTTTTTCTTTTCTTCGATCTCGACTTTGGAACGAATTCGAATCGATCCCTTACCGGTTGTGTATGCCGAAATTAAACCTTCCCCGCCGATGATGATTCCCGAGGTTGGAAAGTCCGGTCCAGGAATGATTTTTAGAATTTCAGGAATCGTAATCTCTGGATTGCGCATGACCGCGATTACGGCATCGATCGTTTCCTTGAGATTGTGAGGTGGAATGTTCGTCGCCATTCCGACCGCAATTCCCGAGGAACCGTTGACAAGAAGGTTTGGAAAGTTTGCCGGAAGAACGTCGGGTTGTTGTTTCGTATCATCGTAGTTTGGCGAAAAACTTACGGTTTCCTTTTCGATATCGCGCAATAATTCTTCGGCGACTTTTTCCAGTCTTGCTTCCGTATATCGGTATGCGGCCGGGTTATCACCGTCGATCGATCCGAAATTTCCTTGTCCGTCGATCAGAGGGACTCGCAGAGAAAAATCTTGAACCATTCTTACAAGAGCTTCGTAAACGGAGGCGTCACCGTGAGGATGATAGTTACCGATCACCTCCCCCACGATCTTAGCGCACTTGACATACGGGCGATCGCTTCGCCACGCGCGTTCGTTCATCGCGTGAAGAATTCTTCTATGAACCGGTTTTAGTCCGTCTCTGACGTCCGGTAAAGCCCGGCCTACGATAACCGACATCGCGTATCCAAGATACGCCTCTTTCATCTGATCTTCGATTTCTACGGGTATGACTCGAATGCCGTTTTTAATCGCATCGCCTATATCCGGTTTTCCAGCGATATTGTAGCTGAGGACTTTTGTTTCGTTTTCCATCTCTTGACTCATTTCAAAATTCCCTTTGGATCAAAGATCCAGGTTTGCCACCTTTGCGGCATTGACTTCGATAAAGACTTTTCTCGGTTGCACTTCATCGCCCATGAGAACGTTAAACGTCTCTTCGGCTTCGACATAATCATCCAGCTTAACTTTTAGAACGACACGATTGGACGGATCCATTGTGGTTTCCCAGAGTTGTTCCGGGTTCATCTCTCCAAGACCTTTATACCTTTGGATCACAACCTTATCGGTACCGACGGTTTTTAAAAGGTCTTCCTTTTCCTTATCCGAATAGACGTAAGTTGAATTTTTTCCGTGTTTGATCAGATAAAGCGGAGGTTGAGCAACATAGAGATATCCCCTTTCGATCACAGGTCTCATATAACGAAAAAAGAATGTAAGCAACAGAGTTCTAATATGCGAACCGTCGATATCCGCATCCGTCATAATCATGATCTTATGATAACGAATCTTATCGATATTGAACTCGTCTTCTCCGATACCTGTGCCTAAAGCGGAGACAAGAATTCGAATCTCTTCGCTGGATAAAATCTTATCCAATCTTGCTTTTTCTACGTTTAGAATTTTTCCTTTCAAAGGAAGAATTGCCTGAGTGTTTCGATCTCTTCCCTGTTTCGCGGAACCGCCAGCGGAATCACCCTCGACGAGATAAATTTCGGAGAGAGCCGGATCTTTTTCGGAACAGTCTGCAAGTTTACCGGGCAATCCACCGCCTTCGAGAACCGTTTTTCTACGAGTTAAGTCTCTGGCCTTTCTTGCAGCCTCTCTCGCTTTCGCCGAAAGAATACATTTTTCTAATATCTTCTTTGTTATGTTCGGATTCTCTTCAAAGAATAAAACCAAACCTTCCGAAGTCAAAGTCTGCATAATTCCTTTGATTTCCGCGTTTACCAATTTTTCTTTTGTCTGAGAGTTAAACTGCGGCTGAGGAATTTTAACCGAGATAACTGCGGTCAATCCTTCCTTCACATCCTCTCCGGATAAACCCGTAGGATGTTTCTTTGCCATTACGGTATCTTTTTTTAGAAAATCGTTTAGAGTTCTTGTCAGAGCCGCGCGAAAACCTTCGAGGTGGGTTCCTCCCAAGTTGTTGTTGATATTATTTGTAAAACAAAAAATATTCTCGGTATACGTTTCGGAATATTGAATCGATATTTCCGCGATCACATCGTCCTTATTTCGCTCAAAGTGAATCACTTTGTGCATAGGATGTTTGTTCTCATTGATATGTTCCACAAAAGAAACGATACCGCCGGAAAATTGAAATTCATTTCGGATTAGACTCTCGCCTTCGGAGCCTTTTCTCCGATCTTCCACGATTAAGATCAAACCTTTATTCAAAAAAGCTAATTCTCGAAAACGGGCCGAGAGTACATCGAACTGAAAATCGACCGTTGTGAAAATGCCAGCGTCGGGTTTGAATCGTACAATCGTTCCTCTTTCCGAGGTTTCACCCGCCGTTTCGACGGGAGAAACAGGAATTCCTTTTTCATACTTTTGAGTATAGATCGTACCCTTTTGATGAACTTCTACGATCAACCATTCGGAAAGTGCGTTGACTACGGAAACCCCAACCCCGTGAAGACCTCCGGATACTTTGTAAGCGTCGTTTTCAAACTTTCCACCCGCGTGGAGAATGGTCATAACGACTTCGATCGTGGATATTTTTTTATCGGGGTGGATACCGACTGGAATTCCACGCCCGTTATCCTTAACTTCGATGATATTATCGGGTAAAATACTGATTCTGATTTCGGTACAATGACCGGCCATAGCCTCGTCTACGGAGTTATCGACAACTTCGTAAACCATCTTATGAAGCCCCGTGTCATCCTGGGTTCCGATATACATCCCGGGACGTTTTCTAACAGCTTCCAGACCTTCTAAAATCTTAATCTGACCGGCGCTGTAGCTTGCTTCTTCTTGGCTCATTTTTTCAAGACCTCAGGAATAGTTTTCCTGAAAACGATAGGGAGGCAAGGAAATTCAGTTAATAATTACAGATATTGAAGAATCTCAAGATAACGTTTTTTTATATCCGGATCGGTTTCTTTTTCAAGAATCGCAATCAGGTCCTCTTTGCCTTCTAAACCTCTTTTTTCTTTAACTTCAAGCTGAGAAGAGGCAAAAGAAGGGGCTAATTTACCGATGGAAATTTCAAGGGAACGCACAACGCCTCTGCCCAGAAACTGTCCCGACTGACGGAGGATGCGGTTTTGTAAAAAAAGCAATTCTTGTTTGTAAGCATTGTGGGAAACGATGATTCTCAATTTTCCGAATTGAATCGAGTAAACCTCTGAATGGGAAGCAAAGACAGGTCCTACGATTTCTTTCCAGCGATTTCGAAGAGTATTGAGGGAAATTTTTTCCTGCAAATTTTCTTCTGTAATCCCCAGTTGATTTAGAAGGTTTTTAAACTCGGAAGTTTCGATTTTTTTGGATGAGATCAAATCGTCTTTCATTCTAAAGAGTGAACCGTTCCGTCTTTGATCATATAAATCTGCTTTTGATCCTCGAGCTTTCCGACATAATCCTGGATGCCTTCCAAATCGGTGGTTGTAAAAAAAGCCTGTCCCGCGCTCACGACAAGATCCACAAAATATTCCCTTCGTTTTACATCCAATTCACGGATCACATCGTCTATCAATAAGACAGGGGTTGTTCCCAGAATATTCTTATAATAATTAAAGGTGGCGGCTTTTAAGGCAATGACGGTGCTTCTTTTTTGACCCTGAGATCCGAATTCTGTGATGTCCTTGGTGGCGTTTCCAATAAAAAGATCGTCTCTGTGAATTCCGGCGGAAGTATAGCCTAGTCTTAAATCCCTTCCTAGATTTCGGCTGAGTTTATCCGAAAATTCCTGCTCGTTTTCAACATCAGGACTGTAGATCAAATCCAATTTATCTTTTCCACCGCTCAATTTGGCCAGGTTTGTTTGGTAGAATGCATTCAACTCAAGGACGATCTCTTTTCTTTTGTTGAGAATCAAACTTCCTTTTTCAACGAGTTTTTTATCCCAGACGGCTATATGAGAAGAATCTGAACCTCCGGTTTTTAAAAGCGCGTTTCTATGTTTTAAAATTTTATTATATTCCAACAAAGATTCCAAATAAAACGGATCAAAAGAGGATATAAATGCATCAATAAATTTTCTTCTTTCGACAGGACCGCCTTCTATGATTTTTAGATCCATAGGAGTTAATAAAACGGTAATAAATTTACCGATTAGTTCGGTTCGTTTTTTGATTTCCTCCTGATTGAATTTTAATTTTCGTTTAACAGTGGGTTTCGCTGTATAGCCGATTTCTAAAACGGATTCTTTTTGATTTTCACTGATTTTGCCTCGAAGAAAATAATTCTGGGCCCCCCAACGAATTAAATTGGAATCCTCCGATTCTCGAAAACTTTTTAACCAAGAAAGCATACAAATGGCTTCCAAAAGATTGGTTTTTCCTTCTCCGTTATCACCCACAAAAAAAATAAGCCTGGAATGAAAATCCAGGCTCAATTCTTCATGACTTCGAAAATTCTGAAGAGTTAAGTGTTTTAAAAACATTACAACGGATCTTAGTATCTTAAGTTTATTCTTACTCTAACTCTAACGAATATGAGCTGTAAGTTTTTTGAACAGGACGGAACTTCTTACAACTTCATCGGCATAATCACGGAAATAAATTCAGGATCGGAAGGATCCTTAAAAATGACCGGAGAACTGGAATCTGAAAATTCGATCTTCACTTCGTTATCGTCTATGGATCTAAAAATATCCATCAGATACTCGCCTTTAAACGCGATTGTTACTTCGTCGCCGGTATATTCGATCGGTTTGTTGATGCTCGCTTCCGAAGCACCAAAAGTCTGAGCAAAAAGGTTAAGATTGTTTTTGGTAAACGTAAGTCTGACTTGTCTTGAAGGTTCTTCGGCGGCGGTCATAACTTGTCTGAGAGAAACTTGAAATTCGTCTTTGGAAATACTCGTAGCAAACTTCGTACTTTTAGGAATCACTTGTTCGTAATTTGGAAAGTTGCCCTCGATCAATTTACATAAGAGTTCTATGTTATTTGCGGACGCATAAATTTGACTGTCTATCAAACCGATATTTCCGGTTTCCGAAGTCGCGATCATCTTCGAAATTTCACGAATCGCTTTTGCGGGAACGATGATCGATTCCTTAAACTGAAGAGGAGAAGGAAGAGTCCTTTCAATTTTGCAAAGTCTTCTCCCATCGGTTCCCACAAAGATCAATTTATTCCCATCGGGAATCATATAAAGACCGTTAAAAATAAATCTTTGATCTTCATGTGCGATCGCATAAGAAGTTTTACGAATCATATCGTTGATCAACGTACTTGGAAAGGAAGATATCTGGGATGAATTGACTTTGGAAATCGTTTTAATTTCCTCTGCATCCATTCCGCTGATTTTGGATTTATAATCATTCTTACCCGATGCGTCCGTAATATATGCGATCGAAGATTCTCCGTCCGATTCTTCTAATGAAAGTGTTGTTTCTTCAAAGTGAATCGTTTTGAAAAAACTAGAGAGTTGTTTCGCAGGCAAGGATATGCTCCCTGCTTGAATCACTTCCGCGGGTACTGACGTTTTAATCGAAATTTCAAGATCAGTTGCAGAAAGAAAAACTTCCTTTCCTTCCGCTTCTATTTTAAGATTTGATAATACAGATTTTATCTCTCTCGCGGAGATGACACCTTCGACGGAATGAATTGCTTTTAAAAATTCCGATGTGTTTACTTTGATTTTCAATTTGTTTCTCCAAGTATATTATTTAATTAAATAGATTCTTATTATTGTACAGCAGTAAGAGTAGTACCTGTAAATATGTACATAAAATTGGATTCTCTATGGAATACTGAAATATGTCTCATTCTTTTTGAAAAGTGAATTTTCATTTTAGATAGAATTCTTCGTCAATTTCTGAGGGATAAGTGACAGTAATTTTGCATTATGTCTTATTTACAGTTTTATACCTATAATTAAGCGCTTGAATCACTCTTTATATACAGTTTATTTACAATGTGTATAAAAGCAAATTGCTCCAGCAGGGATATTTTATACAATTTTAAGATCCGGAAAGTTTATGTTCGAGTTTTGTCGTAAAAAACGAGAACCAATTTCCAATCCTTCTTTCTTGGACTTTGAGGCTTCCTCTTTATTGGAGCTTGTATTTGGAACTAATCCTTTCGATTAGATAACTGATTTCTTTATTTTTGATCAGTAACTCTTCCACTTTTCGAACTCCGTGGATCACTGTCGTATGTTGAGTTTGGAAAAGTCTGCCAACTTGCGATTTGTTTACTTTAAAAATATTGTGTAACAAATAAAAACAAATATGTCGAGGAATGATTAGTTCTTTTTTACGGCTTTTTCCCATAATTTCAGAAGGATCCAAATCAAATTCTTTGGCAACGGATTCGATAATTCGATCGTAAGAAAATTCGACGTTTCGTTTACGATAAAGACGATTTTTTACGATCTCTTTTACTTTTTCCAAATTTAAAAATAGAAGCGAATACGATTTTTTGTATAAATAAATATCATTGAGTGCACCAAGAAGAAGTCTTGTATCTTCTTCGATTTGATCCGCAAGAAAATCAAGAATATCATCACTCAATCCTAAATCCATAATTTTAGAATGATGAGTAACGATTCCTCTTCGGATTTCGCGATCCGGATATTGAATGTCCGCTTGAACCCCGGTAACAAATCTGGATTTCAATCGTTCGTGTATCGGCAATTCGGAACTCGGACGATCGGAAGCGATTACGATCTGTCTTCTTCTTTCAAAAAGAAAATTGAAAAGAGCAAAAAATTCATCTTGGGTTTTTTCGGCGTTTGTGGAAAGCAGTTGGATATCATCCACAAGAAGACAATTATAAGATTGATATTTCATTTTGAAACTTTCAATCAATTCTCTGGATTGGAGAGCGAAACGAAATTCGTTCATAAAAGAAGAGATATCTACGTAACAAACGGTTTTCCACGGATCTTTTTGAATCAATTCGGATCCGATTGCGTGCAGCAAGTGGGTCTTTCCAACTCCGACGCTTCCAAATAAATAAAGCGGATTGATCTCGGCGGGTTTTCTCACACATTCTTTTGCAGCCGTGTATGCCAAGCGGTTGCAATCGCCTACAATAAAGGTCTCGAAGGTATAATCCGGATTAAAACGAAAATCTTTTTGATCAAAATTCTTTTCTAAAATCGTATGAAGAGGGGAGACTGCTTTGGATTCGATCAAAATTTCGACTGGAATCTTATCTCCGCAGGTTTCTAAAATCGCATTTTCAATCAGCGTTTGATATTTTCTTTCTACGTGAGTCTTAATTGTGGCGGATGGCGCGATGATTGTACATTTTTCTGAGTTAAGAGTCTCTAATTTTAGGGTATCAATGAACCTTTCGTAGTATTGAGGAGATATTTTTTTGGATACCTCTTCTAAAATTTTGTTCCAAACTAGGTCCAA